>NZ_JBFTRV010000001.1:0-604085 GCF_056399665.1 Massilia sp. 01N410
TACCCGGCATTCGCGCGGGAGGTCGGGATTTCGCATGAAGCCATCAACGCGAGCGCCGGCGAACGAAAGCGCGGTGCGCTGCACATCCAGAACGTGAACGCCTATCACAGCCGGATGCGCACCTGGCTGCTGCCTTTCCGCGGCGTCGCCAGCCGTTACCTGGACCACTACTTCGGCTGGCGCTGGGCGCTGGATGGCCAGCGCATTGCCAGTCCAGACGCCTTTTTGAGAGCGGCGCTCGGCAGATTCAACACTTAGCGCGAACAGCGCCTTCTAATTCGCCAGTTCCTTGCCCAGGCGCTTGCCCAGCGCCAGCAGGGTGAGCGTCGGCGGCAGGCCCCAGGGCTCGGGGATCACCGAAGCGTCGCAGACGTAGAGGCCGGGCGTGGCGGTCCGCAGCCCGGCATCGACCCGCTCGCCGATGCGCAGGCTGCCGCCCGGGTGGGCGGCGAAGTGGTGGCTGGCGAACACGTGATGGGCGCCGGCCTGTTCCAGGATGCCGCGCGCGATGGCCACGCCCTTGTCGAATTTCTCGCGATCGGCCGGCTGCAGGGTCTTGTCGACCCAGCGCCGGCCGATCCTGCCGCCGACCTGGTCGCGGATCTTGACCATGATGCCGAGGGTGCGGCGATGCGCCAGCAGGCGGTCGAGGCGTCCGGCCTGCAGGGCAAAAGCCTGGTACATGGCTTGCGGCAGGGTCAGGTCGGCCAGCGCGATGCCGTCTTCGGGCCAGCTGGCGCCGGCGGCCATCGGCACTTCGGCGCCACCGTCGATATCGTCGACGCTGCTCATCACGGCGATCACCGGGTCGCTGAAGAAGGCGGCCGGTTTCTCCAGCAAGCCTGAGGCGCGCAGCAGGCGCGGGCTGCCGATGCCGCCGGCGGCCAGCACCACGAGGCCGGCGCGCAGCTGCTGTCTTTCGCCGGCGATCGTGGCTTCCACGCCCACCGCGCGTCCATCCTCGACCAGCACCCTTTCCACCCGCGCGCGCTCGCGCAGCATGGCGCCGTGACGCCGGGCCTCGTCGACGAAATCGCGGGCCGTCCACTTGGCGCCGTAGGGGCAGCCGGTCACGCAGCGCCAGCAGCCGGTGCGGCAGGCTTGCGGGCGGATCAGCTTGTCGAGCTTGTGCCAGGGCAGGCCACGCTCCCGCGCCGCCGTCATGATGCGCGCCGCCATCGGGCCGACCAGGCTGTCGGGCAGGGGCGCCATCGGCAGCTCGGCGCGCAGCTCCGCGAGCGCCGGCGCCAGGTCGATGCCGTGGGCCGCGAACATGGCCGCAGGCGGTGGGGCCGCGGTGGCGAAATTGATGGCCGAGGTACCGCCCAGGGTGATCGCACGCACCAGCAGCGAGGCATCGCGGTGGATGAAGGCGCCCTTGCCCGGCACCGCGGCCATGGCCGCCATCTGCCCGAGCGTACCCTCGAGCGGCTCGGCGCCGCCCTGTTCCAGCATCAGTACCGAAGCCCCGTTGGCGGCGAGTTCGCGCGCCACGCTGGCGCCACCCGGACCGGTGCCGACGACGATCGCATCGAATGAAGAGCGGGGAAGGGGAGGCATGTGTCGGCTGGATGAGGGCTGGGGGCTGGGCCGGAACGGCAGACCGGCATGCTAGCACCTCTTTATACGGACGTGCACGGGGAAAGCTCGCCTGTTGTAAATACTGTAATTATATTTGGTAACATCTACTTACAATTAAGCTGATTGTTTTACATTCCCGCGCTCGCGTGGCGGGTATAGCCGTTCTAAGCTGGGAGGAGTTAACAAACATTCTCCTATGCAACCTTCTCTCACCTTCCGCCCCCTGAGCGCTCCGCTGCCCGACAAGGTCTTGCTGGCATTCCGCAAAGACGCAGGCTGGAGCAACCGCGACACTTCCGCTTCCGCCAATGCCGGCGGAATGGGCGGCCTGGTCCAGTGGGTCACGGTCGAGTCGGGAAAGAAGAGGGTTGCCATTGCCCGCCTCGAGCTGGCGCCACCGCAATTCTGTTTCGTGTCCGACCTGATCGTCCTGAACGCCCACCGCGGCCGCGGCATCGGCGAATGGCTCATGAAGCAGATCGAACAGCACTGCCTGGGTCTGGGCATTCCGCGCGTGCTGCTGCAGCCGATGGACCACAACCGCGCCTTTTACGAGAAGCTCGACTTCGTCGCCGATCCGCTGATCGCCGGTTTCCTGAAGAAGGAAATCCGGCCGCAGCGCAGGGTGCTGCCCTTCTGATTCAGCGCGACGCTACGGCAGCCTGCTTGGCCCTGGTGAAGACCGGGCCCCACAGCGGGTGGCCGTGTTCGCCGGGCGCCAGGTCGAAGGAAGGATCCAGGCGCAGCGCCCGGTCGAAGGCCTGGCGGCACAGCGAGGGCCGCGAGGTCACGCAATAGCTGAAGGCCAGGTATTTCAGCGCCGTCAGCCGCGCCGGCAACGGGCCGTTGTTGACGTCGCGCGCCGACAGGCGCCGGATCGCCCCATTGAAATCTCCCTCGTTGTACAAACGGATGCCTTCGCGCAGGCCGTTCGCTTCCTTCGGTGCGTCGGGGATGCCGTCACCGTCGCGGTCGCGCATGCGGCCGGCGCTGTCGCGCGCCGGCGGCAGTGTATCGCTGCGCTCGCGCTCCACTGTGGCCGGGGCCTTGGGCGCGGCGGCTTTCGGATGCGAAGGCGTGCGGGCCTGTTTCTGGTCGAAGATCGGGAACTCGGCGCAGCCGCCGAGCAGCATGGCGCCGGCGGTGGCGAGGACGAGGAGGTGGAGTCGCTGCTTGGTCATGGATGGATGTCTGCTCACCGGGGAGCGTCGCTGAAATCGACGGCGATCTGGCCGCTGCCGGCGCCGGTATCGACTTCGAGCACGCGGTCGTGGAAATTCGGGTTAGCGACGCGGATCGTGTGCTTGCCAGGCGTGAGCGTCAGGCGCTTGACCGGCGGGCTGACGCCGCGGTCGACGCCGTCCACGTAGACCACGCCCCAGGGCTTGATCGCCAGCTTGTAAGTGGCGGAAGCGGCAGGTCCCGCCTGCGGCTGTGCCGGTGCGGCAAGGACGCCGGGGGCGGCGGGCGCCGGCGTGAATGCGGCTGGCGGCATGGCTGCGGGCGCCGGCTCCGCGGCTTCGGCCGGCGCCGGTGCCGATGCCGTCGCATCGGAAGCCGGCGCATGCGGCTCGGCCTGCGCCAGCGGTGGCGGCGCCGAGGCCGCGTCCCGATGCGCCTGTTCGCCGGTCTGCGGCAGGGTCAGCACGATATGGTCGTAGGAGCCGGAGTCGCGCAGTTCCGCGAAGAGGGCCAGCGCGACGGCGACCAGGAAGGCGCCGCCGCCGCCGGCGAGGGCCCAGCGCTGCCAGCGCGACAGCCCGCCGAGGCGCGTAGCGCCGCCCTCGCGCATGAAGGAGGGCGGGCTGTCGTCCGGCACGGGGATGGCCGGCAGGGGCTTGCGGGCGGCCGCCGGCACATCGGCGTCGGGCTGCAAGGGCGTGATGGGCCGGAAGGGCATCGTCGCGGGCGCCGGCGCGACGGCCGGCGCGGCCGGCATCGCCGGGCCGAGCGACACGATGCCAAGGATGTGGCGCAGCTCGTCGATGCTGCGCGGGCGTTCGGCAGGATCGCTCGACATGCAGCGGTCGACCGCGGTGATCAGGGAATCGCTGTAGCCTTCCGGCGCGCGGCCTTGCAGCGGACCGGTGGGCGCCAGCTCGCGCGTGATCGCGAAGTGCACCACCCGCGCCAGCGCGGTCAGGTCGGCCGCTTCGTCCTGGACGTCGTCGAGTTCGGTGGGAATCAGCAAGGGCTCGCCGTTGTCGTGGAAGACAACGGTGTCGGGAGTGATCGCCCGGTGCGGCATGCGCATCGCGTACTGCAGTTCGAGCGACTGCAGCAGCTGGCGGAAGATCTTGCGGCACCAGACCTCGTTGACCTGCGCGGGATCGTGCTCGACGATGTCCCTGACGGTGCGGCCTTCGAGGCGCTGCTGCTCGGGTCCGATGATGAGTGTTCTGGTCATTTTGCTAACCCATATTTGTAGCAAATCATGCCAGATTTACGCGGACGATGCCCCGCGCTGCCCTCAACCGTGCGCGCCTGTTACGCCCGGTTACAACTCAGCAGTATCGGACTTCACGCATCACACTTCGCGCATTACACTTCGATAAAGCGCATCTTGAAGCTGCGGCCCTTGACAGTGCCGAACTCCGGGCCGAGCGGATTGCCGCCATTCAGGCGCGCGAAAGCGTCCTCGGCGATCCTGCGGTCCAGCGCCACGTAGCTGAAGAATTCGCCGATCTGGATCTTGCCGACCTGGTCCTTGTGGAGGCCGGCGTCGCCGGTGAGGGCGCCCAGCAGGTCGCCGGGACGCAGCTTGTCCTTCTTGCCGCCGGCAATGGCGAGCGTCATCATCGGCGCCGGACCGTCGGGGTAGGTGTCGTCGCCGAGTTCGGCCAGCGGATGCCATTCGGCATCGAGCTGCTGGTATTCCTCGATCAGCTTGACCCATTTCCTTTCGTTCGGCGCGGCGAGGGTCAGGGCTTCGCCCGATTCGCCCGCGCGTCCGGTGCGGCCGATCCGGTGCACGTGCACTTCCGGATCCTTCGAGACGTCGACGTTGATCACGGCTTCCAGGCCGGCGACGTCGATGCCGCGCGCGGCGACATCGGTGGCGCACAGCACCGCGCAGCTGCGGTTGGCGAACAGGGCCAGGGTCTCGTCGCGGTCGCGCTGCTCCATCTCGCCGTACAGCGCGCGCGCCGACCAGCCCTGCTCGCGCAGGTAGTCGGCCAGCTCGCGGCAGCGCGCCTTGGTATTGCAGAACAGGATGGCCGACGCCGGGCGGAAGTGGGCCAGCAGGCGCGCCGCCGCTTCCAGGCGGCCGTCGAAGCCGATCTCATAGAAACGCTGGGCGATGCGGACGGGTTCGTGGCGGCTCTCGACCAGCACTTCTTCCGGCTGGTTCAGGAAGCGCGCGGTGGCTTCGCGGATATCGTCCGGATAGGTGGCCGAGAACAGCAGGGTCTGGCGATGCGAGGGACAGGCGCGCACGATGGCCGCGATGTCGTCGTAGAAACCCATGTCGGTCATCCGGTCGGCTTCGTCCAGCACCAGGGTGCGCAGGCGCGCCAGGTCGAGGGTGCCCTTGCCCAGGTGATCGAGGATGCGGCCCGGGGTGCCGACCACGATGTGGGCGCCGAATTCCAGGGTCGCGATCTGCGGCCGCATCGGCACGCCGCCGGTGAGCACCACGACCTTCACGTTGCCGATCCCGCGCGCCAGCCGGCGCAGCTCGTTCGCCACCTGGTCGGCCAGCTCGCGCGTCGGGCACATCACCAGGCCCTGCACCGCGAACAGCGCCGGATTCAGCCTGAGCAGCATGCCGATGCCGAAGGCGGCGGTCTTGCCGCTGCCGGTCTTCGCCTGCGCGATCAGGTCGCGCCCGGCCAGCGCCAGCGGCAGGGTCGCGGCCTGGACCGGGGTCATGTCGTGGTAGCCGAGCTGGGTCAGGTTGGCGAGGAAGGGGGCGGCTAGCTGGAGGGAGGCGAAGGAGGTGTCGGACATAAGACCGTGGCGTGATGAGGACGAAAATTAGAACGGCAAAGTATGCACCGTCATTCCGGGCACTGCCCGAAATGGCTTCCCGCTTTCGCGGGAGCGACGTGCCAGCGTGTGCAGCTTACGCCGCCGGCTTCCAAACCGGCAAACCGGTCAGATCCAGATCCGGATCGGACTTCCAGACCGGCAGGCCGGTGGCGTCCACCTCGCCCAGGTCCATCAGCGGAATCTGTTCCTGCTTGAGCGCGGTGCGGCGGCTGCGTGGGACGGGGCGCTTGGGTTCGGGAGCAAGGGCCTCGCCCGGGCCGGCCGGCTCGAAGCCCGGCAAGTCGAAGGTGGCGTTGTCTTTCTTGTCTCTCATGCGCTGCGCTGGCCCAGAAAACAAAAGCCCGGCTCAAGAGTCGGGCTTCTGTCGTACAGTATTTGGTTGCGGGGACAGGATTTGAACCTGTGACCTTCGGGTTATGAGCCCGACGAGCTGCCAGACTGCTCCACCCCGCGTCTGAGAATGCTATTGTATCGCTTCCGGGCCAGAAGTGCAAATCCGCCACAGTGAGGTCACTTCGCGCATGCGGGCGGCCGCCAGCGGGTCGTCCGGATCGCTGGCCTTCGGATGCACGGGGCGGATGTCGTGGCGGCCCGCGACCGCCAGGCCGGCGTCCGCGATCCAGCCCAGCAGCTGCTCGCGCGAACGCAGGCCCAGGTGCTCGGCCAGGTCGGACAGGATCAGCCAGCCTTCGCCGCCTTCGAGCAGGTGCTCCTTCAGGCCCGCCAGGAAGCCGCGCAGCATGCGGCTGTCCGGATCGTAGACCGCGTACTCGATCGAGGAACTCGGCTTGCCCGGCAGCCAGGGCGGATTGCACACCACCAGCTTGGCGCGGCCCTGCGGAAACAGGTCGGCCTTCACCACCTCGACCTGGCCCTGCAGGCCCAGGCGCTCGACGTTGGCGCGCGCGCAGCCGAGCGCGCGCTCGTCCATGTCGGTCGCGATCACGCCCTGCAGGCCGCGATGCGCCAGCACCGCCGACAGCACGCCGGTACCGGCGCCGATGTCGAAGGCCAGCGTCGCACCCGCCGGCAGGGGCGCCTGCGCGACCAGCTCGACGTATTCGCCGCGCACCGGCGAGAACACGCCGTACCAGGGATGGATGCGCTCGTCGAGGGCCGGGATGAACACGCCCTTCCTGCGCCATTCGTGGGCGCCGATCACGCCCAGCAGTTCGCGCAGCGAGGCGACGAAGGCTTCACTGCCGGCGCCATAAGCTTCAAGGCAGGCCTCGACCACATCGGGCGCGCGGCGCAGCGGGATCGAATAATCGGCCTCGAAGGGAATCAGCAGCATCGCCAGGGTGCGGGCGCGCTGCAGCTGGGCCAGGCGGTGGCGGTGGAACTGTTCGGTGAGCGTCGCCGGCTTGGCGGCGGCCTTGGCGCGCGCTTTGGAGCTCTTGTTGCGGCTGCCCTTGTGCTCGATGCGGCGCACCAGCGCCTGCAGCAGCTGGCGCGCATTCTGGAAGTCGCCGCGCCACAGCAGGCCGGTGCCTTCGAGCGCCAGGCGGTAGGCGGTGTCGGCGTTCATGGTGTCGTCGGCCAGCACGACCTTCTTCGGCGCCGGCCAGCCGCTCTCCGAGCGCCACGCTGCCTGCCGCTCTTCGCCGTTTTCGATCCAGTGGATGCGTTCGTTGTTCAAGGGCGGCCGATCAGTGGTGATGGTGCCAGTGGAGTTCGTTCGACTCGACGTAGGACTTCACGGCATCCGGATTGCCGGTGGCGTGGCGCTTGATCTCGCCGCATTCGCAGATGCCCTGGTAGGGCTGGATATGCGAGCAGGCCGAGACTTTCTGCAGGGTGACCTTGACCGGCTTGGCGCATTTGGCGCACTTGAAGGTCAGGAAGCGGGCGGGTTTGGACATGATGGATTAAGGACTCGATTGTTAGCTTTGAGCACGTCGTTCCCGCCTTCGCGGGAACGACGTGCTCAGGAAAGTGGCGCATTTTAGCACCGCTCATTGCACACCTCATTGCACGGTGACTGCGCTGCTACCCCCGCCAGCCGGCCGCACCAGCACCTTGGTCGAAATCCGCTCCGTCATCTCCTGCACGTGCGAGATCACGCCCACCTTGCGGCCCTGCGATTGCAGGGTGTCCAGCGCATCCATGGCCACGCCGAGCGTATCGCTGTCCAGGCTGCCGAAGCCTTCGTCGATGAACAGCGATTCCACCTTCACCCGGTTCGACGACAGCGAGGCCAGGCCCAGCGCCAGGGCCAGCGAGACCAGGAAGGATTCGCCGCCGGACAGCGAGTTCACCGAGCGGATCTCGCCGCCCATGTCCTGGTCGCGCACCATCAGCGCCAGCGAGGGGCCGGCCTGGCTGGCGACGCGCTCCAGGCGGTAGCGGCGCGCCAGCTGGGACAGGTGGATGTTGGCGTAGCCGAGCAGGACGTCGAGCGTGAACTGCTGGGCGTAGTTGCGGAATTTCTTGCCGTCGGCCGAGCCGATCAGCTCCGCCATCCTGGCCCAGCGTTCCTCGATGGCGCGCTGGCGTTCGATCTCGGCCATCATCGACTGCGCGCGTGCGCGGCGCTGCTCGTCCTCGCGGATGCGCACCGCCAGGCCGGCGGCCGTTTCGTGGACGGCGCGGCGCTCGGCCTGCACGCCGTCGAGCAGGCGCGCCAGCGCCTCGGCATCCGGCGGGGCTTCGGCCGCATCGGGCATGGCCGCCGCGGGCAGGGCGGCCCGCTGGCCCTGGTGCTGCTCGCGCTGGCTGCGCCGCTCGGCCAGCACCGCGGCTGCCTGGCGCGCGCGGCTGTCCAGTTCGAGCAGGGCGGCGCGCTCCTGGGCGATGCGGGCGCTGCCCACCGCCAGCAGGGCGGCCAGCTGCTGTTCGTTCTCCACCGGCTCCAGTTCGGGGCTGCTGCCGGCGAAGTCCTCGATCCACTGCGCCAGGCGGGTGGCGGCATCGCTTGAAGCGCCCTGCAGGTCGGCGATGCGGCCCAAGGCCTGGGTCTGGGTGGCGCGCACCCGCGCCTCGAGCTGGGCCGCCTGCAGGCTGGCCGCCTGGCAGGCCGCCAGCGACTGGCGCGCCGCCGTCACCGCGGCGGCCAGGGACTGCTCGACATCGAGCGCCTTGCGGCCGTCGAAGAGCAGGGCGCGTTCCTGGCGGCGTTCGCGCAGTGCGGCGTCGATGCGTTCGAATTCCTGGCGCGTGGCGTCGCGCTGGCGCAGGGCTTGCGCCGCGCGTTCCTCCAGTCCCGCCTGTCCGGCGGCGAGGGTCTCGATGCCGGCGGTGAGCCGCGAGCGATGGTTCGAGCGCTCCAGCCATTCCCCGGCCTGGGCCGCACGCGCCTTGCGCCAGCCAGCCGGATCGCGGCGCCACTGGTCCTGCCAGCCGTCGCCGCAGGCCTCGCTGAATACCGGATCGAGTTCCGCCAGCAGGGCGGACAAGCTGCCGGCCGCGGCTTCGCGCCGCGCGGCCAGGCCGGCGATGTCGGCATCCAGCTTCGCCAGCTGGCCCTGGGCCTGCTGCGCCGCCGCGAGTTGCCGGGCATGCTCGGCATTGGTCTGGTCCCAGGCCTGCTGGGCGGCGTCGCGCGCCAGCCGCGCCCGGCCGAGCGCCTGGTCGCGTGCTTCCAGCACCTGGAAATCGGCGCGCAGCCGGGTCGACTGCTCGGCAAACCAGGCGCTGCGGACCGTTTCCGGCGCCTCCGCGGCCAATGCGCTGTCGCGCCATTCTTCTTCCAGCTGGGCGACGCTGGCGGCGAGGCCTTCGCGTTCGCGGCCGAGCTGCGCGATCCTGTCGCCGGCGGCCTCGAAGGCGGCGCGCTGTTCGGCCTGCAGGTTCAGGTTGTCGCGCTGCTCGCGGCGGCGCACGGCGAGTTCCTCGGACAGGTTCGCCAGCACCGCGTGCAGGCGCTCGTCCTGGTGGCGGTAGGGGTGGTCCTCGGCGCCGCAGACCGGGCAGGGATCGCCGTCGACCAGGGTCGCGCGCAGGCTCTCGACGCCGTCGGCGCAGGCCAGCTGGGCGCCCTTCAGCAGGCGCTCGGCCTGGCCCACCTGGGCGTCGAGGGCGATGCCGGATGCGCGCGCGGCGTCCAGCGCTTCCCGGGCGGCGGCGCGGGCCTGATTGGCCTGCTGCGAGCCGGCATCGAGTTCGGTCAGGCGCTGGCGGGCGCTGCCCAGCGCATTCCAGGTCTGTTCCAGCGATGCCAGGCGCTCGCGGCGCGCGTCCAGGCGGCGGCGTTCGTCGCGCAGGGCATCGGCGTTGATCGCGGCCAGTTCCTCGGCGGCCGTGCGGCGCGCGGCGTCGCGGGTGGCCAGCAGCGCGGTCGCGGCCTCGAGCGCGACGGCGGTGCGCTGGGCGGCGCCGGCGGCCTGTTCGGCACCGGCCCTGGCTTCCTGCAGCGCGGTCGCGGATTGCGCATCGAGGCGCGCGGCATCCTCGGCCTGGGCAAGGCGCTGTTCCCAGCGCGTCCACTGGCCGGCCAGGCCTTCCAGCCGGTGCTGGGCTTCGAGCCAGGCGGAGGTGTCCTGCAGGGTCTGGCGGGCGGCGGCCAGTTCCTGGGTCTTGGCCTGGCGCGCCGCTTCGGCCTTCTGCGCTTCGGCGACCGCTTCCTCATGCGCCGAGCGCGCCTTGGCGTGGGCCGGCACCAGGGTGTCCAGGGTCGCGTCCAGGGCCTTGGCGCGGTCCAGTTGCGGCGCGGCGGCGCGCTGGGCATCCTCGGCCGCTTCCAGCTTGCGTTCGGCTTCCATCTGGCCGCGCAAGGCTTCCTGCTGGGCCGTCAGCGCACGCGCCAGTTCCTGTTCGCCGGCCGCCAGCTGGGACTGGGCCTGGCGCTGCTCGTCGGCCAGGCGCGCCAGGTCGGCCATCAGCGGGCGCGCCGGCTGCACCGCGTCCAGCGTGGCCAGGCGCCGGCGCCGCTCGCCCGCCGCATCCAGCTCGGCGTTTGCGGCGGCGAGCAGGCCGTCGGCGGCGGTCTCCGCGGCTTTCAGGCGCGCCAGCTCCTGGTGCCAGCGCAGGTGTTCTTCCAGTGCGGCGCGGCGCATGTCGACGTCGGCCAGTTGCTGGCTGGCCTGGGCATGCTGCTCTTCGAGGGCTTCGCGCTCCGCGGGCGCCAGCGGGGCCTGGTCCTGCAGGCGCGAGCTCAGCCGGCGCATCGCTTCCTGTTCCTGGCGCCAGCGTTCGAAGGCGCGGCGCGAGATCTCGCCGTAGACCGTGCTGCCGGTCAGGGTCTCGAGCAGTTCGCCGCGCTCGTTCTCGTCGGTGCGCAGGAATGCCGAGAACTCGTTCTGGGCCAGCAGCACCGAGCGCGTGAACTGTTCGAAGGAGAGGCCGATGCGGCGCTCGATCTCGCCCAGCACCTCGGTCTTGGTGCCGCCGACCGGCTGCAGGTCCGGCAGGCGCTGCAGGCTCATGGCGACGGGCTGCAGGGCGCCGGCGGCGCGGTTGCGCGAACGGCGCACGCTCCAGCGCGCGCGGTAGCGGCCCTCGTCGTTGCCGACGAAGTCGACTTCGGCATAGGCTTCGGCGGTGCCGCGGCGAAGGAGTGTCCGGCGGTCCTGCACCGACAGCACGTCATCGCCGACGTCGGGCAGGAAGTTGCCGGCGCGCGGGCCCTTGATCAGGCGCGGCGTGGCGTCGTACAGGGCCAGGCAGAGGGCGTCCAGCAGGGTGCTCTTGCCGGCGCCGGTCGGGCCGCTGATCGCGAACAGGCCGCTCGATGCCAGCGGTTCCCTGTCGAAGTCGACCTCGAATTCGCCGGCCAGCGAGGCCAGGTTCTTGCCGCCGATGCGCAGGATCTTCATGCGCCCTCCAGGCCGTCGGCACCGAGCAGTTCGGCGAAGGCGGCCAGCTGGTCGGCCGGCGCATCGTCGCCGAAGCGCTGCTGCCATAGCCGCCTGAAGATGTCGTCCGGCTGCAGCTGGGCCAGCTGGTCGAGGCTGAGGGCGGCGTCGATGCCGGCGGCGGTGACGACCTTGCGGGTCGGCTCGATCTTCGCCAGGCGCACCGGCTTGCCTTCCAGTGCCGCCTCGACCTGGGCGCGCAGGCTGGGTTCGGGACCGTCCAGCAGCACGCGGACTTCCAGGTAGGGCTGTTCGTGCAGCGGAAGCTCGGGCAGGTCGAGGCCGACCAGTTCCGCGATCACCTGTTTCAGGGGCGCCGGCTGGGCCGGCACGCGCAGCAGTTCGACCGCGCGCGGCACCGGCAGCGGCACGATGTCCTTGGCCTTGCCGCCGTCGAGGTCGATGCGCAGCACCTGGTGCTGGTAGCCGATTTCGGCGAAGGAGAGCGGCAGCGGGCTGCCGCAGTAGCGCAGGTGGTCCTGCTTGCCGACCTTCTGCGCCAGGTGCAGGTGGCCCAGGGCGGCGTAGGCGATGCTGGGGTCGAACATGGACGCGGGCAGGGCTTCGGTGCCGCCGATCAGGATGCGGCGCTCGGAATCCGGCGAGGAATCGCCGCCGGTCATGTGGCAGTGGCCCATCGCCAGGATGGCCTCGCCGTTCGAACAGCGGCTGCGCGCCAGCTCATAGGCCCGCTGGTAGAGCAGGGCGATGCCGGACAGGTAGGCGTCGACGGCAGGATTGTCGCCTTCGCGCTCGGCGGCCTCGATGCGCGGCACGTCGCCCGGACGCAGGAAGGGGATCGCCACGCACCAGGCCTTGACCGCGCCATCGCGGCCGGTCAGCGGCACCACTATGCGCTCGACGTCGATGCTGCCTTCGGCATCGCGCAGCACGTGGCCGACCACCCTGGTGCCATGGGCCTCGAGCAGGGGACCGGGCGCTTCCAGGCGGCCCGGCGAATCGTGGTTGCCGGCGATGATGACGATGTCGAGCTGCGGCGACTTGGCGCGCGCCTGCTGCAGGAAGCGGTAGAGCTGGCGCTGCGAGGCGGCCGACGGGTTCGAGTTGTCGAAGATGTCGCCCGCGATCAGCAAGGCATCCACCTGCTCGGCGACGATGGTGTCGAGCAGCCAGTCGAGGAAGCGCTGGTGTTCGTAGGTCCGGTCGAAGTTGTGCAGGGTCTGGCCGAGGTGCCAGTCGGAAGTGTGCAGCAGCCGCATGGATGTCTTACAGGAAGGTGGGTGAGCCAGGGCGCTCACTATAGCGCAGACAGTGTGGCGCTGACAAAAGTTCTACGACGGATGAGCAACATGGCAATAGCTCAAATAAAATGGGCGAATGAGCGAACTTACTCTTGGCATCGGCGCCGCGCGCGCCCTACACCTCGCGGCCCAGGCCATGCTGCAGCCCCGCCGCGCCCGCGCCACCAGGGACGACGTGCTGGCCGCCATCCGCCGCATGGGCGTGCTGCAGATCGACACCATCAGCGTGGTCGCGCGCAGCCCCTATCTGGTGCTGTGGAGCCGCCTGGGCGACTACGATCCGGTCTGGCTCGAAACCTTGCTGGCCGAAGGCAAACTGTTCGAATACTGGGCCCACGAAGCCTGCTTCGTTCCGATCGAGGATTATGGCCTGTACCGCCACCGGATGCTCGACCCGCATTCGATGGGCTGGAAGTCCGGCGCGTCCTGGATGAAGGGGCATGCCGAGCAGGTCGACAGGGTACTCGAGCACATCCGCCTCAATGGCGCGACGCGGGCGGCCGACTTCGAGCGCACGGACGGCAAGAGCGGCGGCTGGTGGGAGTGGAAGCCCGAGAAGCGATCGCTGGAAGCCCTGTTCACAGCCGGCAAGGTGATGGTGGCGCGGCGCCAGAATTTCCATCGCGTCTACGACCTGGCCGAGCGCGTGCTGCCCGGCTGGGACGACAGCCGCGCGCCCGCCATCGAAGAAGTCAGGCGCGAATTCGTGCTGCGCGCGGTGAAGGCGCTGGGGCTGGCCAGGGCGGCCTGGGTCCCGGATTACCACCGCACCCGCGCGCCGCACGTGGCGCCGCAGGCGCTGGCGGACGAGGGCCTGCTGCTGCGCGCCCGCGTCGATGGCTGGAAGGATCCGGTGTTCGTGCATCCCGACCATGCGGCGCTGCTGGAGGAGGCTGCGGCGGGGCGCCTGAATCCGACCGTGACCACCTTGCTGTCGCCCTTCGACCCCATCGTCTGGGACCGCCGCCGCGCGCTGGAACTGTTCGGCTTCGACTACCGTCTCGAGTGCTACACCCCGGCGGAGAAGCGGCAGTACGGCTATTTCACGCTGCCGGTGCTGCGCCGCGGCCAGCTCATCGGGCGCATCGACGCCAAGGCGCACCGCGCGGCCGGCGTGTTCGAACTGAAATCGGTGGCGCTGGAGCCCGGCGTGCGGCCGAGCGAGCGCCTGCTGCGCGACCTGGCTGCCGCGGTGGCGCGCTGCGCACGCTGGCATGGCTGTCCGGCGGTCGAGGTGGGGCGCAGCGATCCCGACGAGGTGGCGGCGCAGCTGCGCGCGATATTTTTCTTGCCCGAGAGTATCGCTGCCTGAAGTCTTCCTGCCGTGCTGTTCAGAGGCGGGTGCCGTTTGAGCCAGATCAAACCCGCCTCCAAAACCCGTCCGTACACTAGGTGCTCTTTCAGGCCGATGAACAACGATACGGGACACCCCTTCCTGCAGGCCTGTTCAAAACATACGCCTCCCATCGAAGCTTCCTGCTCGACCTTGCCGGTCAGGCTGAGCTTTGTGTCGGCGAAAAACTGAGCGGAGACCGAATGCTGACGTCAACTTACACCCTCGTTGCCTTGTCCGTGGAGCAGACCACCGTTCGCTCGGCGCTGCAGTCGCTTGCGCGCGAGCTGCATTCCCTGCCGGACGATGACGGCATCCTCATACCCTCCCAGACGGCCCGGTTGTGCGCCGGGCTGCGCCAGGTGGTGGACGATTGCCACTGGCGCAAGCTGGACAAGTTCCTGGTGCCGGCCCTGCGCCGCGCCACCGAGGCCGCCGACGGCCTGCTGCTCGACCTCGAACAGCTCAGCCAGGCCGCCATCGACTCGCTGGCGGCGGCCGAAGGCTGCGTCGACGCCGGCGCGCGCGGTGTCGACCGCGGCGGCTTTTGCGAAGCCGTCGAGCGCTGCATCGCGGCCCTGCGCTGCCGCCTCGAGCGCGAGGAACACGAACTGTTCCCGCTGGCGCGCAGCCTGGTGCGCGGCGAGGCCTGGTTCGCGATCGCCAACCAGATGCTGGCCCACGACGCCGTCGCCCGCGAGCGTCGCGGGGAGGTCAGGCACGGACGCGGACGCGGACGGCCGGAGGCGGTGGAAGCCCGCCATCCCCTGTACGAGCCGCACGGGCATGGACACGACGGGCCGGGGCCGGAATTCGGGCGGCGCCACGCCATGCTGTCGCTGCTGCACTGAAGCCTGGCCGGGCGGCGGACCGCACGCGCCAGTCCGGTGGCGCGAGGCCATCAGGGTTTTGTTATGATGGCGATTTTGGAAGTGCGATTTCATCATGTTCGAGTTCCTATTCAAGCGGCCGGGCGACAACAAGCCCGGCGACAAGCCGGCTGGACAGGGGGCGCAACCGGAACAGGCGGCCTCCTCGGGGTCGGGCTCCAATGCGGCCCCGCAGCGCGCGCTGCAGGCCGAAAAGCTGAGCCGGATCCAGGGCGACGAGGCCGCCGCGGTGGAATTCATCCTCCAATGCGAATTTTCCGAGCTGCGCCTGGCCGCGGCCGAATTCGTCCATGGCCCCGAGTTGCTGGAGCGCGTCCATACGGCGATGCGCAATACCGACCGCCGGGTTGCCAAGCTGATGCAATCGCGCCTGGATGCCCACCGGCATCGCGAGTCGGAACGGCGGCGCGGCGAAGCGACGCTGGAGCAGGCGCGCGGACTGCTCAAGGACGAGTTGCTGACACCCAACCATGTTGCCGACCTCGACCGCAAATGGACGGTCATCGCCGCCCCGGAGCTGCAGGAAGAATTTGCCGGCGTGCGCGCCGCGCTGGCCCAGCGCCTGGAAGCCCAGGTGCAGTTGCAGCGCGCCATGATCGACCGCCTGGCCGCGCTGCGCCGGCTGCCGGGCGAGCCGCTGTCGTCGGACGAACTGGCCGCCCGCCTGGAAGCCCTGACCCGGGAGCAGGCCGAAGCCCTGCAGGCAGCCGAACATCCCTCGCTGCCGCGCAGCCTGGTGGCCGAATTCGGCCTCGAGGCCCAGAAGCTGCAGGCCAGCCTGCATGAAATCGAAGCCGGCCGGGCCGCGCTGGCGGCGCGTGAAACCTTCATTACCGAGCAGCAGGCCAGGCCGGTGACCGAACTGAACGCCGACGCGCTGCGCAAGGAATGGCATCGCCTGCCTCAACTGGCGCAGCCGGCCCACCGCGAGGCCGCGGCCGCGCTGCAGCAGCGCTTCGACGCCCTGCTGGCGAGCCTGCCGCAGCCGGAAGCGCGCAAGCCGCGCGAGCCCAAGGAATCTCCCAAACCGAAAGAAGCGAAAGAGCCGGGCCGCAGTCGTGGCGCCGATCAGCATTTCCTCGACATCATGGATGCGATGGAGGCAGCCCTGCAGCAGGGTTCGCTGGGCACGGCGGCCGAGCTCGACAAGTCGCTGAAGGAAGCGCGTGAGAAGGGCATGCGCTTGACGCCGGCCCAGTCCGACCGCCTGGCCCATGTGCGGGCCGAACTCAAGCGCTTGTCCGACTGGGCGCGCTGGGGCGGCAATGTGTCGCGCGAAGAACTGATCAAGACCGTGGAAGCCTTGCCGACGCAAAACCTGGCGATGAGCGAACTGGCGAAGAAGGTCGGCAGCATGCGCGAGCGCTGGAAAGCCCTCGACAGCCTGTCCGGCGCCGCCCCGAAAAGCCTGTGGGAGCGCTTCGACGCCGCCTGCACCGCGGCTTATGCGCCGGCGGCGGCCCACTTCCGCCACCTCGCCGACGAGCGTCACGCCAACGCCGCGCGCGGCCAGGCCCTGATCGACGAGGCGAATGCCGAGATCGGACGCCTGCAGTCCGGCGAGGCCGAGTGGAAACACGTGGCCGGCACCGTGCAGCGCCTGCGCATGGCCTGGAGCCACCTGGGCGCCATCGACCGCAAGGACAAGAAACGCCTCGACGCCCTGTTCACCGATGCCCTGAATACCCTGCAGGGACCGCTTGAAGAGCAGCGCAAGGGCGAGATGGCGACCCGCGAGGCGATCATCGAGGAAGCCGCCGCGATCGACCCGCACGACCGCCACGCGATCGACATCATGCGCGCCCTGCAGCAGCGCTGGCAGGAGCATGCGCGCACCTTGCCGCTCGAACGCAAGAGCGAGCAGGCGCTGTGGCAGCGCTTCCGCTCCGTCT
Source organism: Massilia sp. 01N410 (assembly GCF_056399665.1). NCBI lineage: Bacteria > Pseudomonadati > Pseudomonadota > Betaproteobacteria > Burkholderiales > Oxalobacteraceae > Massilia > Massilia sp. 01N410. Next base: position 16,744 of record NZ_JBFTRV010000001.1, read on the forward strand.
GCGACGAAGTGTTCCGGCGCCGCAAGGACAGCATGCACGAGGCGGACATCGAACGCCGTGCCCACGAGGCGGCCAAGGAAGCGATCAGCGTGCGCCTGGAAGCGGCCGCCGCCGACGTCACGCCGGCCACCGCCGGCAAGCTGCTGCGCGATGCCGCGGCCGAATGGCAGGCGATCGGCCCGGTGCCGCGCGCCCATGAGGCGCGGGTCGAGAAGCGCTACCACGCGGCAGTGGCGCAGGTGCAGCAGAAGCTCGAAGCCGCCCGCCGCGCCGCCGGTGTAGCCCAGGCAGGCCAGCTGCGCGACAGGCTGCGCCTGGTGCAGGAGCTGGAACATGCCGTGGCAGGTGCGGGTGCGGCGGAGAGCGACTGGGAAGCGCGCTGGAACGCCTTGCCGCCGCTCGACGCCGATATGGAGCGCACGCTGCGCAGCCGCTTCGACGCCGCCTTGCGCGCGATGCATGAGGGGCGCGAAACCTACGGCCAGTTGCTGGAACGCAACCGCGACAAGCTGCTGCACGACCTGCTGCGCGCCGAGATCCGCGCCGGCATCGACAGCGGTGCCGAGTTCGCCCGCGAACGCCTCAAACTGCAGGTCGAGGTGCTGCAGTCCTCGCTGAAGTCCGGCCACAAGGGCGGGCAGAAAGACAGCGGCGCAGGCAGCCAGCTGCGCGAACTGGCCGCGCTGCCGGCCCTGCTCGACGCCCGCACCGCGTCGCGCATCGAACAACTGCTCCTGCGCCTGGCCCGGGAGGGCAAATGACGGCGGCGTTGTTCAACGAAGTCAGGGTACAGCGTGAAGATTTCGACCTCGGCGCGGAGGTGGCCCGCCTGCGCGCGGCCGATCCGCGCATCGGCGCCGTGGTGACTTTTGTGGGCACCGTGCGTGACCTGAACGACGGCGCCCGGGTGGCCGAGCTGGAGCTCGAACACTATCCGGAGATGACCGAACGCGCGCTGCAGGAGATCGTCGCGCAGGCGCGGGCGCGCTGGCCCCTGTACGGCGCGCTGGTCGTGCACCGCGTCGGCCCGATGCTGCCGCTGGAGCAAATCGTGCTGGTGGCGGTCAGCAGCGCCCACCGCGGCGAAGCGTTTGCCGCCTGCGAATTCATCATGGATTACCTGAAGACCGAAGCGCCGTTCTGGAAGAAGGAACAGACGCCGGAGGGTGCGCGCTGGGTCGATGCGCGCGTCAGCGACGACGCCGCCAAAGCGAAGTGGGCTGACCGATGAGCTGGGTGGCGGTTGGTCTTGGCGCCGCACTGGGCGCCTGGTTGCGGTGGGGGCTGACTATTTTCCTGGGGCAATTGCACTCACACATACAGCTTGGCACCCTGGCCGCCAACCTGTTCGGCGGCTACCTGATCGGCCTGCTGCTGGGCTTCTTCGGCAGCTATCCGGGGCTGTCGCCGGAGTGGCGGCTGTTCGCGATTACCGGCTTCCTTGGCGGCCTGACCACCTTTTCCAGCTTTTCCGGCGAGGCGATGGTGCTACTCCAGCGCGGCTACTACGGCTGGGCGCTGGCGCACTCGGCTGTGCACTTGCTGGGTTCGATTGGCTGCTGTATCGCGGGATTTGCTACCTGGCGTGCCATCGCCTGATACCGCGCGCGCAGTGCTTGCGCTCAATGTGCCTGTATTGCAATCTGGCAAAGTTAATACTTTCTTTGACCGGAGGACATCATGCACCAGCCATTACCTGCACGTCCGAGCAATACTTTCGTCGGCGCCTCATGGGGCGCGCTGATCGTGCAGAAGAACGTGCGCGACCTGGCTGCCGTCCCGGCACGACCGGAAGTCCGCATCGCCGATTGAACGCCCGCCGGCAGGGATCGGAAAAGCCGGCGTCGATGCCGGCTTTTTCGCATCTTGAAAAACCATTGCCTCATCCCTAACTTGGTTCCATTATGAATACCAACCCAACCACTAGGGGATAAGAATATGCGGCAAGACAAATTGACGACCAAGCTTCAGGAAGCGCTGGCGGATGCCCAGAGCCTGGCGGTCGGCAACGACAATCAGTACATCGAACCGGCGCACCTGCTGAGCGCCCTGTTGAACCAGGACGACGGCAGTGCGCGCTCGCTGCTGCAGCGCGCCGGCGTGAACGTCGGCGCGCTGGCGAACGCCCTGCGCGGGCTGCTGGAGCGCCTGCCGAAAGTGTCCGGCACGGGCGGCGACGTCCAGGTCGGGCGCGAACTGGTGCAGCTGCTGAACCTCGCCGACCGCGAATCGCAGAAGCGCGGCGACCAGTTCCTGTCGAGCGAAATGGTGCTGCTGGCGCTGACCGAGGACAAGTCCGACGCCGGCCGCCTGGCGCGCGAGCACGGCCTGGCGAGGAAAGCCCTCGAATCGGCGATCGCCGCCGTGCGCGGAGGCGACGCCTCGGTGAACTCGCAGGATGCCGAAGGCCAGCGTGAAGCACTGAAGAAATACACGCTCGACCTGACCGAGCGCGCCCGCCTGGGCAAGCTCGACCCGGTGATCGGCCGCGACGACGAGATCCGCCGCGCGATCCAGGTGCTGCAGCGCCGTACCAAGAACAATCCGGTGCTGATCGGCGAACCTGGCGTTGGCAAGACCGCCATCGTCGAGGGCCTGGCCCAGCGCATCGTGAACGGCGAAGTGCCGGATTCGCTGAAGGGCAAGCGCGTGCTGTCGCTCGACATGGCGGCCCTGCTGGCGGGCGCCAAGTTCCGCGGTGAATTCGAGGAACGCCTGAAGTCCGTGCTGAAGGAACTCGCGCATGACGAGGGCATGACCATCGTCTTCATCGACGAGATCCACACCATGGTCGGCGCCGGCAAGGCCGAGGGCGCGATGGATGCGGGCAATATGCTGAAGCCGGCGCTGGCGCGCGGCGAGCTGCACTGCATCGGCGCGACCACCCTGGACGAGTACCGCAAGTACGTCGAGAAGGACGCCGCGCTGGAGCGCCGCTTCCAGAAGATCATGGTCGAGGAGCCGAGCGTGGAGGCGACCATCGCCATCCTGCGCGGCCTGCAGGAAAAGTACGAGCTGCACCACAAGGTCGAGATCACCGACCCGGCGATCATCGCCGCGGCCGAGTTGTCGCACCGCTACATCACCGACCGCTTCCTGCCCGACAAGGCGATCGACCTGATCGACGAAGCCGCATCCAAGATCAAGATCGAGATCGACTCCAAGCCTGAAGTGATGGACAAGCTGGACCGCCGCCTGATTCAGCTGAAGATCGAGCGCGAAGCCGTCAAGAAGGAAACCGACGAGGCTTCGCAGCGCCGTCTCGAGCTGATCAACGACGAGATCGCCCGCCTGGAGCGCGAGTACAACGATTACGAGGAAATCCTCAAGGCCGAGAAAGCCGCGGTGCAGGGCACGACCCACATCAAGGAAGAGATCGAGCAGATCCGCCTGCAGATGGAGGAAGCCAAGCGCCAGAGCAACTGGCAGAAGGTGTCCGAGCTGCAGTACGGCCGCCTGCCCGAGCTGGAGCGCCAGCTGAAGGAAGCGGAAGCCGCCGGCGAAAAAGCCGAGGCCGATGCCGACAAGCCGCGCCTGCTGCGCACGCAAGTTGGCGCCGAGGAGATCGCGGAAGTGGTCTCGCGCGCGACCGGCATCCCGGTGGCGCGCATGATGCAGGGCGAACGCGACAAGCTGCTGCACATCGAAGAGAAGCTGCACGAGCGCGTGGTCGGCCAGGACGAGGCGATCGAAGCCGTGTCCGACGCGATCCGCCGTTCGCGCGCCGGCCTGGCCGACCCCAACCGTCCCTACGGCTCCTTCATGTTCCTGGGCCCGACCGGCGTCGGCAAGACCGAGCTGTGCAAGGCACTGGCCGCCTTCCTCTTCGATACCGAGGACTCCCTGATCCGCATCGACATGAGCGAGTTCATGGAGAAGCATTCGGTGGCCCGCCTGATCGGCGCGCCGCCGGGCTATGTCGGCTATGAAGAGGGCGGCTACCTGACCGAAGCCGTGCGCCGCAAGCCCTACAGCGTGATCCTGCTCGACGAGATCGAGAAGGCCCACCCGGACGTGTTCAACGTCCTGCTGCAGGCGCTCGACGACGGCCGCATGACCGATGGCCAGGGCCGCACGGTGGACTTCAAGAACACCGTCATCGTGATGACATCGAACCTGGGTTCGAACAAGATCCAGTCGATGGACACCGACGAGCCGGCGGTGGTCAAGCTGGCCGTGATGGCCGAGGTGCGCGGACATTTCCGCCCCGAGTTCATCAACCGGATCGACGAGATCGTGGTCTTCCACGCCCTCGACGAGAAGAACATCGGTGCGATCGCCAGGATCCAGCTGGCCGGCCTGGAACAGCGCCTCGAGAAGATGGAGATGCGCCTGGACATCAGCGAGGCCGCCCTGCAGAAGATCGCGGAAGCCGGCTTCGACCCGGTGTACGGCGCCCGTCCGCTCAAGCGCGCGATCCAGCAGCAGATCGAGAATCCGCTGTCGAAGGCGATCCTGTCCGGCCGCTTCGGGCCGAAGGACACGATCCACGTGGGCGTCAACGGCAGCGAGCTGACCTTCGGCGAGGAGCCGACGGTGGAGCTGGCCAAGTAATCTGCTGCGCAGGATGTGAAAACGCCCTGTCCGGGTAACCGGGCAGGGCGTTTTTTTGTTGGCGCTTGCACCGTCGTTCCCGCGAAGGCGGGAACCCAAGTTGACCTTAACGCCTGGTCCTGCGCCGCCGCGCCATCGCCCCCATCACCGCCAAGCCACCCAGCATCATCGCGTAGGTCTGCGGCTCCGGCACCGGCGCCAGCGGAATATTCTCCGACAGCAGGCTGCCGACCTTGCGGCCGCCATCGCCGCCGTAGAAGTTGACCTTCACGTGAGGCGAGGAAAAGTCGGTGGCGCCGCCGTTGAAAGTGAACTTGAAGACCATGTCGTCCGACAGCGCGACGCGGTCGCCCGAGAAGCACAGGCTGGCGCCGATATGGGCGCCGCCGGCGCAGCCGTTCGCGTTCAGCTCGTTGCTCGACAGCGTCCAGCTGGCCGCGCCGCCGGGGGCCGAGGTCAGGGTCACGTTGTCGAAGCGGCCGATGTCCTTCAGTTGCAGGGCGCCGATGGTGGTGGCGCTGGCCCAGTCTCCGGTGCGGTGGGCGGCGTCGATTTCGAGGGTCAGCACCTTGTCCGTCCAGGACGACGTGAAGGTGACGCCCTGGTATTCCAGCGTCCCGGCCTGCGCCGAGGCGACGGCGCCCAGCGCCAGCAGTGATGAAAGCAGCGTCTTTCGGAGCGTATTCACTTACTTTCTCCTTTGCCTTGTATCGCGGGTGCCGGCACTTCGCGTCCTGCGAACGGGCCGGCGGTACGGATGAGTCCGCCAACCCAGCGTAGGGGGAGTGGGCGATGGTCTCTGTTAATCAGCTAACTCAGCCTATGTAACAAATATATTGACGGGAAATTAAAGCCTGCAGCGGGGCGATGCTGTGCGGTTCCGGTACCTTGGCCGGCGTGGTCGACGAACCGCTGCCGGTCTGGCTGCCGCTGCCCATGTTCGACAGCGATTTTTCATGATACGAAATCCTGTTCGCGGATATGAAAATTGCACAAAAAATACAGGCTCACCAGCTTCCATTCTGAGAAATTTGTTTTCGTATCATGAAATTTAATATATAAGCGGTTGATAAATAAGGAAATAAAAATAATCCTGTGTCTTATATAAGAGTATTGGTGCTGCGCACAAGCAGGCCTAAGATATCGGTAACGAAGCTTCCTACCAACTCAGCTTTCATCATTCATCATCGGGAGAACAGCATGGCAACTCGTGAACAGCAAATCGCCGCCCTCAAGCAGGAATGGGAGACCAATCCGCGCTGGAAGCATGTGGTCCGCAATTACACGGCCGAGGACGTCGTCCGCCTGCGCGGCTCGGTGCAGATCGATCACACGCTGGCGCGCCGCGGCGCCGAGAAGCTGTGGGACCTGATCAATAACGAGCCTTACGTCAACGCCCTGGGCGCGCTGACCGGCAACCAGGCCATGCAGCAGGTGAAAGCCGGCCTGAAGGCGATCTACCTGTCCGGCTGGCAGGTGGCGGGCGATGCCAACCTGGCCGGCGAGATGTATCCGGACCAGTCGCTGTATCCGGCCAACTCGGTGCCGATGGTCGTCAAGCGCATCAATAATACCTTCCAGCGCGCCGACCAGATCCAGTGGTCGGAAGGCAAGGACGACATCGATTACTTCGCACCGATCGTGGCCGATGCCGAAGCCGGTTTCGGCGGCGTGCTGAACGCCTTCGAATTGATGAAGTCGATGATCGAGGCGGGCGCCGCCGGCGTCCACTTCGAAGACCAGCTTGCTTCTGTCAAGAAGTGCGGCCACATGGGCGGCAAGGTGCTGGTGCCGTCCCGCGAAGCCGTCGAGAAGCTGAACGCGGCCCGCCTGGCGGCCGACGTCATGGGCACCCCGACCATCCTGGTGGCCCGTACCGATGCCGAGGCGGCCGACCTGCTGACCTCCGACGTCGACGCCAACGACCAGCCTTTCTGCACCGGCGAGCGCACCGTCGAGGGCTTTTTCCGGGTCAAGCCGGGCGTCGAGCAGGCGATCTCGCGCGGCCTGGCCTATGCGCCTTACGCCGACCTGGTCTGGTGCGAAACCGGCAAGCCGGACCTGGCCTTCGCCAAGCGCTTCGCCGAGGCCATCCACGAAAAATTCCCGGGCAAGATGCTGGCCTATAACTGCTCGCCGTCCTTCAACTGGAAGAAGAACCTGGACGATGCCACCATCGCCAGGTTCCAGAATGAGCTGGGCGCGATGGGCTACAAGTTCCAGTTCATCACCCTGGCCGGCTTCCACTCGCTGAACTACGGCATGTTCAACCTGGCGCACGGCTATGCGCGCCGCGGCATGTCGGCCTTCGTCGAGTTGCAGGAAGCGGAATTCGCCGCCGCCGAGAAGGGCTTCACCGCGGTCAAGCACCAGCGCGAAGTCGGCACCGGCTACTTCGATGCCGTGACCCAGACCATCCAGCAGCACCAGAGCTCGACGACGGCCCTGCATGGCTCGACCGAGGATGAGCAGTTCTTCGACGAAAAGAAAGTCGCATAGCGTCCAACAAAAGCCCTCATGGCTTCGTTGAACGCTTTGAATTAGTTTCCTCCGTTGTTCGCGGTGGCAGCCGCAGCGCTCACAAGGCGCTGCGGTTTTTTTAATTTTGGGGCGGTGCACGCATCTAGGCGATAATGGCGGCTTTCTTGCCTCATCCTTGGAATTGCCATGTTCAGCTACCGCCACGCCTTCCACGCGGGTAACCACGCCGACGTCCTGAAACACTTCATACAGGTGCAGCTGCACCAGTACATGAACCAGAAAGACGTGGCCTATACCTATATCGACACCCATTCCGGTGCCGGCGTGTACGCGCTCGACAGTGCCCAGGCGGTGAAGAGCGGGGAATACCTGGACGGCATCGCGCGCCTGTGGGAGCGCGACGACCTGCCGCCGGCGCTGGCGGATTACGTCAACCTGGTGCGCGGGATGAACCCGAGCGGCAAGTTGCGCTACTACCCGGGTTCGCCCTATGTGGCGGAGCAGGTCGCGCGCCCCGAGGATCGCCTGCGCCTGTTCGAACTGCACCCGGCCGACACCCGCCTGCTGGTGGAAAATTTCCGCAAGCTGGAAGCGCACAAGGCGGAGCAGGGCGAGCGTGCGCGCGGCCGCCGCATCCTGATCGACCATGCCGACGGCTTCCAGGGCATGAAAGCCCTGCTGCCGCCACCTTCGCGCCGCGCATTGGTCCTGATCGACCCGCCCTATGAAGTCAAGCTCGACTACAAGCATGTGCGCGATGCGCTGGACGAAGCCCTCGGCCGTTTCCCGTCCGGCATCTACGCGGTCTGGTATCCGGTGCTGCAGCGCATGGAATCGCGCCAGTTCGCCGATCGCCTGAAGCGCCTGCCGGCCAAGGAGTGGCTGCACGTGACCCTGACCGTGGCGACGCCGGGTCCGGACGGCACCGGCATGCACAGCAGCGGCATGTTCATCCTCAATCCTCCCTACACGCTGGAAGCGACCCTGCGCGAGACCATGCCCTACCTGGTGCAGGTGCTGGGCCAGGACGGCGGCGCCACCTTCCGCATCGAGAAGGGCAACCAGGTCACGGGGACAGCCCTGGCGCGCGGCGTCGAGGCCGGTCCGCGCAAGCCGGTCGGCAATGCCCGCCGCGCCAGCCCGCTGTCGGGCGCCGGCAGCCTGCGCCTGCCGGGCCAGCCCTTCGGCGACGGGCCGCGCAAGCGCGAAGGCGGCGCGCCCGGCAAGGAGCTTGCCGGCGGTCGCCCGGCCCAGCCTGCCGAGGCGCCGGCAAAGAAACGCGTGCCCGCATTTCGCTACGCTGACCAGAACAAATCGGCCGCTCGAAGCAATAAACGTAAGCCAGGCAGCGGCAGCTAAGCGTTCGCGGCCGAGTCCCGCGCCGTAACGATTTGATACGATGTCGAAATGTAAAGACTCCGACTCTGTAGTATAGTCGAAGTGGTGCCGGGGCCCTGCCTCGGCTCCGGCTCGCATTTGCGTGCCGAAATTGATTTCAGGAGTTTTTACGATGCACGCGGATGCAACGGCAGTCACGTCCATGCCGTCCGATGAATTCTTTCTGGCGCGCCAGCCCATACTCGGGCGCGACCAGAGACTGGTTGCGTTCGAGCTGCTGTTTCGCGCCGCCCCGGAGCACGAGGACGCGCAACTGACCGATTATGCCGCCGCGACCGCCACCGTCATCGCCCACGCTTCGCAGCTGGGCATGGAACAGGTGGTGGGAGACCAGCTCGCCTTCGTCAATGTCGACGAAGTAGTGCTGAAGAGCGACTTCGTCCGCTTCCTGCCGCCTGACCGCGTGATCCTCGAGATTCTCGAAACCGTCGAGCCCAACGCCGAGGTGCTGGCGCGGGTGCGGGAGTTGAAGGAGCTCGGCTTCAAGTTCGCCCTCGACGATGTTATAGGCCATTCCGAGCAGGTTAGCAAGTTGATCGATCTCGTGGACGTGATCAAGGTCGACCTGAAAGGCATCAGCCGGGAAGAGCTGACTTGCCTGGCCAACAGCTTGCGCGATGCGCCGCAGAAATTGTTAGCCGAGAAGGTCGAGACCGTGGAGGAATTCCGCCTCTGCCTCGAGCTCGGTTTCGAATACTTCCAGGGCTATTATTTCGCGCGTCCGGCCATCCTGTCGGGCAAGAAGATTTCGCCGTCCGAACTGGTGGTGCTGCGCCTGCTCGAGCTGATCGGCTCGAATGCCGACAGCGCCGCCATCGAGGCCGCCGTCAAGCGCGATGCGCTGCTGAGCCTGAATCTGCTGCGCCTGGTGAACAGCCGTGCGGCCGGTCCCGACCGCCACATTGAATCGGTGTCCCAGGCCCTGCACCAGCTCGGCCGCAGCCAGCTGCAGCGCTGGCTGCAGATCCTGCTGTACAGCGCGCCGGACGGCCGGGTCGAACTGAATTCACCGCTGCTTCAGATGGCGACCACGCGCGGCCGCCTGCTCGAACTGATGAGCCAGACCCTGCGCCCGGACGACGTCGCCGGCGCCGAGACCGCCTTCACGGTCGGCATCATGTCCCTGATGGATGCGCTGCTGTCGCTGCCGATGGACCGCATCCTGAACCGTGTCGACGTCTCGCAGGAAGTGAGGGCGGCGCTGCTGGACCGCAGCGGCGACTATGGCGCCATGCTGAGCGTGGCCGAGGAACTGGAAGGGAAGCAATGCGGCCGCGCCTTGAAGCGCGCCATCGACAGGCTGGGCCTGTCCGTCAAGCAGATCCGCGAGATCGAGCTGGCCGCTTTCGATTGGGTGCGCGGCCTCGGCGCCGATTCACGCCAGCACTAGAGCGTCGGCAAACCCTCATGGCGGCGTTGCACCGCCTTGCCCTGAGGGCTTGTCGACGCTCTAGCTATTCATTGTCCCAGCAGCAGGAACACGGTCGGCTTCTTGTGGAAGTCCGGCCCCTTGTTCGCCGCCAGCGCGGCCTTCCATTTGGCCGCCGTCAGGGTGCGCACCGATTCGCTGGGCAGCGACAGGTCGGTCGCCACGCAGATCAGCGTGCCCGGCTGGCAGGCGCCGGCCAGGGCTTCCAGCATGGCGGCGTTGCGGTAGGGCGTTTCGATCAGCAGCTGGGTCTGTTTCTCGGCGCGCGAGCGCTGTTCCAGCTGCTGGATGCGCTTGGTGCGCTGGGCGGGTTCAAGCGGCAGGTAGCCGTTGAAGGCGAAGCTCTGGCCGTTCAGGCCGCTCGCCATCACGGCCAGCAGCAGCGAAGACGGGCCGACCAGCGGCCGCACCGTGATGCCGTGCTGGTGGGCCAGGCGGACCAGGTCCGCGCCCGGATCGGCCACCGCCGGCACCCCGGCTTCGGACACCAGGCCGGCGTCATGGCCTTCCAGCAGCGGCGCCAGCAGGGCGGCAAGGGCCGTCGGCGGCGTGTTCACGTTGAGTTCCGAGATCTTGATTTCCTGCAGGGGGCGCGCCAGCGGGTGGTCGATCGCCACCAGTTTCAGAAAGGCACGCGCCGTCTTCGCGTTCTCCGCCACGAAATATTCGAGCTTCGACGTGATGTCCTGCACCTGTTCGGGCAGGACGTGGGACAGGGCGCGGGGATTGGCTTCGGTGGGACCGAGCGTATTGGGAATCAGGTAGAGAATGCCTGGCATGGGGTTTCTTGTTATTTATTATTCGAAGAAGCGGACGCCCGCGCGGCGCAGCATGCCTGTCAGGGCGATCAGCGGGAGGCCGGTGAGGGCGGTCGGGTCGCTGCTGTCGATGCGTTCCAGCAAGGCGATGCCGAGTCCTTCGTTCTTGGCGCTGCCGGCGCAGTCATAGGGCTGCTCGATGCGCAGGTAAGCGTCGAGTTCGTGGTCGGGCAGGTCGCGGAAAGTGACGAAGACCTGCACGTTCTCGACCCGGGCCGCCTGTTCTGGCGCCAGCCGGCCATCCCACAGGCACAGGGCGGTGTGGAAGGTCACGCGGCGTCCGCGCATCTTCTGCAGCTGGGCCAGGGCGCGCGCATGGTCGCCCGGTTTGCCGATCTGTTCGCCGTCCAGCGTGGCGACCTGGTCCGAGCCGATCACCAGCGCCCCCGGATGCTTTCCGGCGATGGCGGCGGCCTTCGAGCGCGCCAGGCGCAGGGCGGTTTCCTCGGGCGCTTCGCCCGGCAGCGCCGTCTCGTCGATGTCCGGTGCGATCGCCTCGAAGGGCAGGCCCAGCCGGGACAGCAATTCGCGCCGGTAAGCGGAGCTGGAAGCGAGGATCAGGCGCACAGGATCACGGCAATGAGCGGAACTTGGTAACATGTCGGCCGGTCGAATATTCATAAGCAAAACAAATAGATAGGCCTCCCCGGCAAGCAAATCCGATGACTTGTGCGGTCATGCCGACAGGGACCTCACAAAATGCACGGATTCTTTGACTGAGCGGGAAGAAGCCTGTTATTATCGCAGGTTTTCCGGGGAAGCTTTTCCAAATGAGCGCTTTTGTCATCGACGCTTTTGAATTTTGTCGGAACAACGGCTATAAGGAAGGTGTCACGCCGGTGGCAGAGATGCCCCGCCTGGCAGCCGAGTGCACCGACCCGTCCGGCCAGATCGCCTGGGCGATCCAGGGCGGCCAGACCAGGCAGGGTTATCCGTCGATGACGCTGTCCGTCTCCGGCACCGTGCAACTGGTCTGCCAGCGCTGCCTGGCGCCGTTCGGCTACGGCATCGATTCGTCGACCATGCTGGTGCTGGGCAAGAACGACGAAGATGCGGACGAGATCGAGGAAATCCTCGACGATGAAAGCATCGATGTGATCGTCGGCAGCCATGCCTGCGATATCATGCAGTTGCTGGAAGATGAAGCCCTGCTGGCCCTGCCGCAGGCACCGAAGCATGAGGTGTGCCCCGATACCAAGCTGATGGACTCCATCAAGTCCGAAAAGGTATCGCCGTTCGCGGCACTGAAGAGCCTCAAATCAGAATAAAATAGTGGAAGTATTTGTGCCGTGGATGCCGAGAAGGTATTTGGGCGCGCAAAAAACGTGTCAAACGCGTGCAGCAGTCGAGTATGGCAGCGGTAGCAAGATGTAGGCAGCGTTAAAACATGTCGGCAATGTAGATTATTGCCGCTGGGATACTCGATGCGCATGTAATTGCAAGTCGATTGTGTTAGAATTTTAGAACTTATGTTTAGGAGTCATCATGGCAGTTCAGCAGAATAAGAAGTCCCCGTCGAAGCGCGGCATGCACCGTTCGCACGATTTCCTGGTTGCACCGAATCTGGCCGTCGAGCCGACCACCGGTGAAACCCACCTGCGTCACCACATCAGCCCGAACGGTTTCTACCGTGGTCGCAAAGTGATCAAGACCAAGAACGACGAGTAATCGGCGTCTTGCTGTTTTGTTCCATGAAAGCGGTGCAACGTATGAAGAGTGCGTGGCGCCGCTTTCTCTTTTGCGATATTGATACCGGTTGCACGTCCGCCGTGTATGCCGTCGTTTTCGATCCCGCTGAGTCCGTCCGGCATGCCGCCGCGCCAGGACACGCCGCCGCCCGACCCTGAGGCAGCGCGGTTCTTCCCGAAAAATGACAATTACAATCTCCATTGACTGCATGGGCGGCGATCACGGCCCCTCAGTTACCATTCCGGCAGCGCTCGCCTTCCTCAAGCACCAACCCGAAGCCGAACTGATCCTGGTCGGCCTGGAAGACCAGGTGCGCGCCGAACTCAAGAAACATCACGCCGACTCCAGCCCGCGCCTGAGCATCAGGCACGCCACCGAAGTGGTGGCGATGGACGATCCGATCGAAGTCGCACTGCGCCGCAAGAAGGATTCCTCGATGCGCGTGGCGATCGAGCTGGTCAAGGACGGCAAGGCCGACGTCTGCGTCTCGGCCGGCAATACCGGTGCCCTGATGGCGATCTCGCGCTACGTCCTCAAGACCATGGCCGACGTCGATCGCCCGGCGATCTGCTCGATCATGCCGAACCAGAAGGGTAGTCCGACCTATATGCTGGACCTGGGCGCCAACGTCGACTGCGAACCCCATCACCTGCACCAGTTCGCCATCATGGGCGCCGTGCTGTTCGAGGCCATGGAAGGGCGTCGTCCCAGTATCGGCCTGCTCAACGTGGGCACCGAGGAAATCAAGGGCACCGAAGCGGTCAAGGCGACCGCCGCACTGCTGCGCGCCGACCATGAGCGCGGCATCCTGAATTTCCACGGCAACGTCGAAGGCAACGACATCTTCAAGGGCACGGTCGACGTGATCGTCTGCGACGGCTTCGTCGGCAACGTGACCCTGAAGGCGGTCGAGGGCCTGTCGCGCTTCTTCAAGGCTACCTTGATGGAAACCACGATGTCCAAGCTGGGCGCGCTGCTGGCCCGCAAGTCGCTGAAGAAGCTGAACCCGGAGAGCTATAACGGCGCCGGCCTGCTGGGCCTGAAGGGCCTGGTGTTCAAGAGCCACGGCGGTGCAAATGCATTTGCTTTCGAGTGGGCAATTAAACGGGCCTATAATGCGGCTCAAAACAATGTGCAGGAACAGTTGTCGGCGATGATCACCGAGCTGATGCCACGCACTCCTGACCCGCAAGCGCCAGGCTCCACCATTCAGCAGGGCTAATAATGACTGTGTATAGCAAAATCATCGGTACCGGCAGCTATCTGCCGGCCCAGCGCGTCACCAACCACGACCTGGCCGCCCAACTGGGCGCCAAGGGCATCGAGACCTCGGACGAGTGGATCGTGTCGCGCAGCGGCATCTCGGCGCGCCACTATGCGGCCGCCGACGAAAGCGCGTCCGACCTGGGCGTGAAGGCGGCCCACAAGGCCCTCGAGGCGGCCGGTCTGACGCCCGAGCAGATCGACCTGATCATCGTTGCCACCTCGACCCCCGATTTCTACGGCAACTTCCCGAGCACGGCCTGCATCGTGCAGGACAAGCTGGGCATCCGCAACAACGGCGCCGCATTCGACGTGGCCGCCGTCTGCAGCGGCTTCGTCTACGCGCTGTCGACCGCCGACGCCTTCATCAAGGCCGGCAATGCGAAGAACGTGCTGGTGATCGGCACCGAAGTGTTCTCGCGCATCCTCGACTTCAACGACCGCGGCACCTGCGTGCTGTTCGGCGACGGCGCCGGCGCGGTGGTAATGACGGCTTCCGAAGAGCCGGGCGTGCTGGCGGTCAAGCTGCATGCCGACGGCAGCCACGGCGACATCCTGTGCGGCCCGACGAATCCGGCCAGTGCCGCGATCTCCGGCCAGAAATACCTGTACATGGATGGCCAGGCGGTGTTCAAGCTGGCCGTGACGGTGCTGGAAAAGGTCGCCAACGAGGCCCTTGAGCACGCGAAGATGCCGGCCTCGGAAATCGACTGGCTGATCCCGCACCAGGCCAACATCCGCATCATGAACGGCACCGCCAAGAAGCTCGGCCTGCCGCTTGAAAAGATGGTCGTGACCGTCAACGAACACGGCAATACCTCGGCCGCATCGATCCCGCTGGCGCTCGACCAGGCGGTGCGCGACGGCCGCATCAAGCCCGGCCACAACATCCTGATGGAAGGCGTGGGCGGCGGCTTTACCTGGGGCGCTGTCCTGGCCCGCATGTAAGCACGATAAAAACAAAGAGGAGGACTCCTTAATGAGCAAATTCGCATTCCTGTTCACGGGCCAGGGCGCCCAGGCCGTCGGCATGCTGAACGGCTTCGCCGGCAATCCGGTCGTCGAACAGACCGTCGCCGAAGCGTCGGAAGCCCTGGGCCAGGACCTCGGCAAGCTGATCGCCGAAGGCCCGAAGGAAGAACTGGACCTGACTACCAACACCCAGCCGGTGATGCTGACCGCGGCCGTGGCCGTGTACCGCGCCTGGATCGCGGCCGGCGGCCCGGTCCCGAGCGTCGTCGCCGGCCACAGCCTGGGCGAGTACTCGGCCCTGGTGGCCGCGGGCGTGATCGATTTCAAGGACGCGGTGCCGCTGGTGCGCTTCCGCGCGCAGTCGATGCAGGACGCGGTGCCGGTGGGGCAGGGCGGCATGGCCGTCATCCTCGGCCTGCAGGCCGATGTGGTGCGCGAAGTCTGCGCCGAAGCCGAAGGTGGGGCTTTAAATGCGGGTGAAGTCGTCGAAGCCGTGAACTTCAACGAGCCGACCCAGATCGTGATCGCCGGCCACACCGCCGCGGTCGAGCGCGCCTGCGACATCGCCAAGGCCAAGGGCGCCAAGCGCGCCATGAAGCTGTCGGTGTCGGCGCCTTTCCACTCCTCGCTGCTGAAGCCGGCCTCGGACCGCCTGCGCGACTACATGGCGAACCTGACTTTCCATGCGCCCCGGATCGACTTGATCAATAACGTCGACGTCGCTATCCTGCACGATCCTGCCGCGATCAAGGACGCCCTGGTGCGCCAGGCCGCCGGCGCGGTGCGCTGGGTCGAGACCATGCAGAAGATGGCGGCGGACGGCGTGACCCAGGTGATCGAGTGCGCGCCGAGCAAGACCCTGATCGGCATGGCCAAGCGCATCGACCCGGCGCTGGCCGGCGAAGCCCTGGTCGACCAGGAGTCGCTGGAGCGCGTGCTGGCAGCAATTAAGGCACAGTGAAACCACGGGGTCAGAGCCCGAATAAGAGCAATCAAAGCCAAGGATTAGCATGAATCTGCAAAACCAAGTCGCCCTCGTTACCGGCGCATCGCGCGGCATCGGCAAGGCCATCGCCCTCGAACTGGCGCGCCAGGGTGCGAAAGTGGTCGGCACCGCCACCACCGAAGCCGGCGCCGAAGCCATCACCGCCTACCTGTCCGAATTCGGCGGCAAAGGCATGGTGCTGAACGTCACCGACGCCGCCCAGTGCGCGGCCCTGATCGACGAGGTCAGCAAGAACGTCGGCAGCATCGGCATCCTGGTCAACAATGCCGGCATCACCCAGGACAACCTGGCGATGCGCATGAAGGACGAGGAGTGGGACAGCGTGATCGCCACCAACCTCACCGCCGTCGGCCGCCTGTCGCGCGCCGTGCTGCGCGGCATGATGAAGGCGAAGCAGGGCCGCATCATCAACATCACTTCGGTGGTCGCTTCGAGCGGCAATCCGGGCCAGGTGAACTACGCGGCCGCCAAGGCCGGCGTGGAAGGCATGGGCCGCGCGCTGGCGCGCGAGATCGGCAGCCGTAACATCACCGTCAACAGCGTGGCGCCGGGCTTCATCGATACCGACATGACCAAGGCCCTGGGCGAATCCCAGCACGAAGCCCTGCTGGGCCAGATTCCGCTGGGCCGCCTGGGCAGCCCGGAAGACATCGCCCACGCGGTGGCATTCCTGGCAGGTCCGCAAGCTGCTTACATCACGGGCACGACCCTGCACGTGAACGGCGGCATGTACATGAATTAAGCCAGATCTCATCTTTTAGCAGTAGTTTCAGCCGAATTAGCGTCAAACGCTGAAAATAGTTTTTCAACGCGCAAACCCTGATAAAATGCGCGCACTTTCCGAAACACATACCTAATGGAGCCATAACATGTCGGATATCGAACAACGCGTTAAAAAAATCGTCGCTGAGCAACTGGGCGTTGCCGAAGCAGACATCAAAATCGATTCCTCGTTCGTTGACGACCTCGGCGCTGATTCGCTGGACACCGTTGAACTGGTGATGGCACTGGAAGACGAATTCGAAATGGAAATCCCGGACGAGCAGGCCGAGAAGATCACCACCGTTCGTCAAGCCATCGAGTACGCACAAGCGCACGTCAAGGCCTAAGCTTTCAGTAATTCAGGAGATACGCTTGAGTTCACGCAACCGTCGTGTCGTCGTAACTGGCCTGGGTTGCATTTCCCCGATCGGTAACACCATTGCCGAAGCGTGGGAAAGCGCCCTGGCCGGAAAATCGGGTATCGGCAACATTACCCGGTTCGACGCAACGCCTTTTTCGACCCGTTTCGCGGGCGAAGTGAAGAACTTCAACGTCGAGGACTACCTGCCCGGCAAGGAAGGCCGCCATATGGATACCTTTATCCATTTCGGCATGGCCGCGGGTATCCAGGCGTTGCAGGATTCGGGTATCGAAGTCACCGAGCAGAACGCCGACCGCATCGGCGTGATGGTGGGTTCGGGCATCGGCGGTCTGCCGCTGATCGAAGCGACCAAGGAAGAGTACGACAGCCGCGGCCCGCGCCGCATCTCGCCGTTCTTCGTGCCGGCCTCGATCATCAACATGATCTCGGGCGACCTGTCGATCAAGTTCGGCCTGCGCGGCCCGAACCTGGCGATCGTCACCGCCTGCACCACCGGCCTGCACTGCATCGGCGCGGCAGCGCGCCTGATCGAGTACGGCGATGCCGACGTGATGATCGCCGGCGGTGCCGAGTCGACCGTCTCGCCGCTGGGTCTGGGCGGCTTCGCCTCGGCTCGTGCGCTGTCGTCGCGCAATGACGATCCGGCTACCGCTTCGCGTCCCTGGGACCGCGACCGCGACGGCTTCGTGCTCGGCGAGGGTGCCGGCGTGATGGTGCTCGAAGAGTACGAACACGCCAAGGCCCGCGGCGCGAAGATCTACGCGGAAGTCGTCGGCTTCGGCATGAGCGCGGATGCCAACCACATCACCGCTCCGCTCGAGGACGGCAGTGGCGCCTCGCGCTGCATGGTGTCGGCAATGAACTACGCCGGCATCAACCCGGACCAGGTGCATTACGTGAATGCGCACGGCACCTCGACCCCGGTCGGCGACGTCGCTGAAGTGAAGGGCATCAAGCGCACCTTCGGCGACCACGCCGGCAAGCTGGTGGTCAACTCGACCAAGTCGATGACCGGCCACCTGCTGGGCGGCGCCGGCGGCCTCGAGTCCGTGTTCACCGTGCTGGCGATCCACAACCAGGTTTCGCCACCGACGATCAATATCTTCAACCAGGATCCGGAATGCGACCTGGACTTCTGCGCCAACACGGCGCGCGAAATGAAGATCGATTACGCGGTGAAGAACTCCTTCGGTTTCGGCGGTACCAACGGTACCCTGGTCTTCGCCAAGGTCTGACCGACTCCATCCAGGTTGAACCAAAAAAGCCCATCTCCTGTCCAAGGAGATGGGCTTTTTGTCATCTCGGCGTTCCCATCCATCCTTAGCTGATCGCCCATGTCGATAGCGGTATCCGCCATCGTCAGGCCGTCGCGCATCCATCGATGCCTGCTGTTCGGCGCCGGCCTGTCCCTGTTCGCCGCGGCCTTCGCGGTGGGCCTGACCACGCCCGCACGCTTCCACGCCGGCATGCTGCAGGCCCTCGTGCTGGCAGCTTCCGGCGCCGTGCTGTTGCATGCCGGGTCGGGCCGGGCAAAGACGCACCGGATTGATATTTCTGGAACTGGCGAGGTGGTCCTGACGGTACAACAAGGGCTGCGCAAGCCGGCCGCAGCCCAGTTGGGCGTGGCCTTGTTGCCGGGCTCCGTCGTCTGGCCGCTGTTGATGCTGCTGCGCTTCAGGGATGAAGGTTCCCGCGTGCACGTCCTGCCGGTGTGGCGCGACAGTGTCGGGCCGGGCACTTGGCGGGCGCTGTCGGTGGCGGTGCTGGCGATCGGGCGGCGCCAATGAACTTATTGCAGCGGGCCAACTCTTAAGCAACAAGGACGTTCAGTGACAACCGAGCGCGAGTGTGATCAACTGCTGGTAGAGCGCGTCCAGGCTGGCGATCGCCGGGCGTTCGACCTGCTGGTGTCCAAATACCAGCGCCGGCTGATGCGCCTGGTGTCGCGCCTCGTGCACGATCCGGCCGAAGCGGAAGACGTGGTGCAGGAAACCTTTATCAAGGCCTTTCGCGCACTGCGCCATTTCCGCGGAGATTCCGCGTTTTATACCTGGCTGTACCGGATAGGAATTAATACGGCAAAAAATTTTCTCGTCACGCAAGGCAGGAGGGCACCGACCTCGACGGAAGCCGACGCCGAACGTGCGGAAGGATTTGACGACGCAGACAGCTTGCGAGACATTAATACACCAGAGTCCGTCCTGGCCAGCAAGCAGATCGCGTTCACGGTGAATGCCGCCATGGAGGCGCTGCCGCTGGAACTGCGGACCGCGATCGTCCTGCGCGAAATCGAAGGCTTGAGCTACGAGGAAATCTCCGAAGTGATGGCGTGTCCAATCGGTACGGTGCGTAGCCGGATATTCCGGGCGCGCGAAGTGATTGCCGAGAAATTGAGGCCCTTGCTCGATAATCCGGCTGACAAACGTCGGTAGATAGCGATGCAGCGTGGAGCGTCATGCGCTCTTGAATGAGGATCTGACTCCGACGAGATGGAACCAAGATGGACACGAACAAAAAAAACCGCGAATACATCTCCGCCCTGATGGACGGCGAAACCCCGGATGCCGACCAGGAGCTGGCCATGGCCGCGCTGGGCGGACCGGAGGGCCAGCAAGCCTGGGATACCTTCCACCGTATCGGCGACCTGCTGCGCGCCGAAGCCACGCCCGAGCTGTCGTCCGGCTTCGAGGAGAAGCTGGCGGCGCGGCTGGCGGCCGAGCCGCTGCCGACCAGGCGCGCGGCCGGCGCCGCCGAGCCCGCCGGCGGCACTGCGGTCGCCGCCCCGCGCTGAATCCCGCCGCCGCGCCCGGTCCCGCGGCGCCGGCTACGGCCCGGGCGGCGCTCGGGCCCATGAGCCCGTACCGTGGCGACAGCATTGGTATTTTGGCTTACCATTACATCAATTCAAGCCTGAACACCCATCCATCCCATGACAAGCAAAACTGGAAGCACGATCCTGTCGGCCCTCATGTTTGTGGGCGCGAGTCTGATGTTCTCTCCGGCCGTCCAGGCCGCCGCTGCCGCCGCAGCGCCCGTCGTCACCCCTCCCGTCACCGGCCTGCCCGATTTCAGCGACCTGGTCGACAAGGTCGGCCCGGCGGTGGTCAATATCCGCACCACCGAGCGCGTGCGCCTCGGCCAGGGCGGACCGGACGAGGAGATGCAGGAATTCCTGCGCCGCTTCTTCGGCGGCCAGATCCCGCCGCGCGGACGTGGCGGACGCAGCAGCCCGCAGCAGCCCCAGGAAGAGGAGGTTCAGCGCGGCGTCGGCTCCGGCTTCATCGTCTCGGACGACGGCTATGTGATGACGAATGCCCACGTGGTCGAGGGCGCGGACGAGGTCACGGTCACCCTGACCGACCGCCGCGAGTTCAAGGCCAAGGTGCTGGGCGCCGACAAGCGCAGCGACGTCGCCCTGCTGAAGGTCGATGCGCGCAACCTGCCGTCGCTGCGGATCGGCGACTCGAACCGGATCCGGGTCGGCGAATGGGTGATCGCGATCGGTTCGCCCTTCAACCTGGAGAATACCGTCACCGCCGGCATCATCTCGGCCAAGGCCCGCGATACCGGCGAGTACCTGCCGCTGATCCAGAGCGACGTCGCCGTCAATCCCGGCAACTCGGGCGGGCCGCTGATCAATATGCGCGGCGAGGTCATCGGCATCAACTCGCAGATCGCGACCCTGTCCGGCGCCTATAACGGCATCTCCTTCGCGGTGCCGATCGACGAGGTGATGCGGGTCGCGGACCAGATCAAGAAAACCGGCAAGGTCACGCGCGGACGCCTGGGCGTGCAGATCAGCGAGGTCACGCGCGACGTCGCCGAATCGCTGGGCCTGGGCCGCGCGCGCGGCGCCGAGGTCGCCATGGTCGAGCCGGGCGGTCCGGCCGAGAAGGGCGGCATCAAGGTTGGCGACATCATCCTGAAATTCAACGGCAAGGACATCGAGAAGAGTTCGGACCTGCCGCGCCAGGTCGGCGGCAGCGCGGTCGGCAGCCGCGCCACCGTCACCGTCTGGCGCCGCGGCAGCCAGATCGAGCTGCCGGTCACCATCGTCGAGCTCCAGGACGAGCAGGCGGCCAGCGCCAAGGTCCAGCCGAAAAAGAAAGCGCCGGACCAGTCGACCAATGCGCTGGGGCTGCAGGTGTCCGACCTGAGCGCGGCCCAGAAGCGCGAGCTCAAGCTCGAGTCGGGCGTGCTGGTCGACTTTGCCGACGGCCGCGCCGCCACCGCCGGCATCCAGCCGGGCGACCTGATCCTGCAGATCAATAATGCCGAGGTCGGCACCGCGGCCCAGTTCAACGGCCTGGTGGCCAAGCTGGACCCGAAGAAGCCCGTCGCCCTGCTGGTACGGCGCGACAACGCCACCAGCTACGTCGTGATCAAGCCGCGGCAGTAAGGAAACATGGCAGAGACCTTCCGCTTCACCCTCTACTCGCGCAGTTACTGTCACCTGTGCGAAGACCTGCTGAACGCCCTGCGCGCCTTCATGGCGCGCGAGGGCCTGGCCTGCAGCGTGGACGTGATCGACGTCGATGCCGATCCGGCCCTGGTCGAGCGCTTCGACGAGCTGGTGCCGGTGCTGTTCGGCGGCGATCCCGCCGGCCCCGAGATCTGCCATTACTTCCTCGACGAAGCCGCCCTGCGGCGCCACCTGGGGCTGGTGCAGGCCGCCTGACGTCCCCATATGGGGTGGCGTCGCCCCGGAAATGGGAGCCATCCCCCCAGAAACCGGGCTTTCTGACCTGAAATCCGGTAAAATGCACGGCTTGGATTCTCCGCTTGATGAAAGCGCTCGCCCGGGGACGGCAAAGAAACCCCGACGAAGCGCTTTTTTCGTATTGCCGCGCACGATTGCGTGCCGCTCTTTTTGGTCTTGAGTTTGTTAATGAAAAACATACGTAACTTTTCCATCATCGCCCACATCGATCACGGCAAATCGACGCTGGCGGACCGCATCATCCAGCTGTGCGGCGGCCTGTCGGAACGTGAGATGGACGCGCAGGTTCTCGACTCGATGGACCTGGAGCGCGAGCGCGGCATCACCATCAAGGCCCAGACCGCGGCGCTGCAGTACAAGGCGCGCGATGGCCAGACCTATAACCTGAACCTGATCGACACCCCGGGCCACGTCGACTTCTCGTATGAAGTCTCGCGCTCGCTGTCGGCCTGCGAAGGCGCGCTGCTGGTGGTCGACGCGAGCCAGGGCGTGGAAGCCCAGACCGTGGCCAACTGCTACACCGCGCTCGACCTGGGCGTGGAAGTCGTGCCGATCCTGAACAAGATCGACCTGCCGCACGCAGATCCGGACAATGCCAAGAAGGAAATCGAGGACGTGATCGGTATCGACGCGTCCGACGCCACCACCTGCTCGGCCAAGACCGGCCTGGGCGTGGAAGACGTGCTGGAAACCCTGATTGCGAAAGTGCCGCCGCCGGAAGGCGATCCGGACGCGCCGCTGCAAGCCCTGATCGTCGACTCCTGGTACGACCCGTACGTCGGCGTCGTGATGCTGGTGCGGGTGGTCAACGGCACCCTGCGTCCGAAGGAAAAGATCCTGCTGATGGCAACCGAATCGGTGAACCTGGTCGAGAACATCGGCGTGTTCACGCCGCGCTCGGTCTCGCTGCCGGAACTGTCGGCCGGCCAGGTGGGCTTCGTCATTGCCGGCATCAAGGAACTGACCGCCGCCAAGGTGGGCGACACCGTGACACACGCGGCCAAGCCGGCCCCGAGCCCGCTGCCGGGCTTCAAGGAAGTCCAGCCGCAGGTGTTCGCCGGCCTGTTCCCGGTCGAAGCCAACCAGTACGACGCGCTGCGCGACTCGCTGGAAAAGCTGAAGCTGAACGACGCCGCCCTGATGTACGAACCGGAAGTGTCGCAGGCGCTGGGCTTCGGCTTCCGCTGCGGCTTCCTGGGCCTGCTGCACATGGAAATCGTGCAGGAGCGCCTGGAGCGCGAATTCGACATGGACCTGATCACGACGGCGCCGACCGTGGTGTACGAGGTCGAGATGCGCGACGGTTCGGTCATCCGCGTCGACAATCCGTCGAAGATGCCGGAGCCGTCGAAGATCAACGAAGTGCGCGAGCCGATCGTTGACGTCAACCTCTACATGCCGCAGGAATACGTCGGTGCGGTGATGACCCTGTGTAACGGCAAGCGCGGCGTCCAGATGGACATGGCCTACCACGGCCGCCAGGTCAAGTTGCACTATGAAATCCCGATGGCCGAGATCGTGCTGGACTTCTTCGATCGCCTGAAGTCGACCTCGCGCGGCTACGCCTCGATGGACTACGAGTTCAAGGAATACCGCGCCGCCGACGTGGTCAAGGTCGACATGCTGATCAACAGCGAGAAGGTCGACGCGCTGGCCATCATCGTGCACCGTGCCAACGCGCCTTACCGCGGCCGCCAGGTGGCTGCCAAGATGCGCGAACTGATCCCGCGCCAGATGTTCGACGTGGCGATCCAGGCGGCGATCGGCGCGACCATCATCTCGCGCGAGAACGTCAAGGCCTTGCGCAAGAACGTGCTGGCCAAGTGCTACGGCGGCGACATCAGCCGCAAGAAGAAGCTGCTCGAGAAGCAGAAGGCGGGCAAGAAGCGCATGAAGCAGGTCGGCTCGGTGGAAATTCCGCAGGAAGCCTTCCTGGCCATCCTCCAGGTCGAAGACAAATAAGCACGAAAGAATAACAAACGATGAATCTGCAACCGATCCTCGGAAATTTTGCACTGATCCTGTTCGTGGCCATGGTGGTCACGGGCGTCATCTGGTTCCTCGACATCTTCGTGCTGTCCAAGCAGCGCCGGGCGAAAGCCGACGCCGCCCTGGCCGAGTACGACGCCCACCGCGCCAAGCTGACCGCCGACGGCATCAAGGTCGACAGCGGCAACCGCGCGGCGCTGGAAGCATCCATCCTGCGCCAGCCGACCTGGGTCGAGTACTCGGGCAGTTTCTTCCCGGTCATCGCCCTGGTCTTCTTCCTGCGCTCCTTCCTGTTCGAGCCCTTCAAGATCCCGTCCTCGTCGATGGTGCCGACCCTGCTGGTGGGCGACCTGATCCTGGTGAACAAGTTCGACTACGGCATCCGCCTGCCGGTGGTCAACAAGAAGATCATCGACGTCGGCAACCCGCAGCGCGGCGACGTCATGGTGTTCAAGTACCCGAAAGACATGAGCCAGGACTACATCAAGCGCGTCATCGGCGTGCCGGGTGATAAAATCACCTACGAGAACAAGCGCCTGACCGTGAACGGTGTTCCCGTCCAGTACGAACCCATGGACGACTACCTCGACGACGAGCGCCCCGTGTACCACAAGCAACTCCTGGAGAAGCTGTCGAACGCGCCGCACCGCATCCTGAACATGGAAGGGCAGCGCACGATCAACCTGGCTGCGGTCGATCCGGACTTCCCGCATCACGAAAATTGCACCTATTCCTACGATAAATTTACGTGTATCGTGCCAGAGGGAAATTATTTCATGATGGGCGATAACCGCGACAACAGCGCAGACAGCCGCTACTGGGGCTTCGTGCCGGACAAGAACATCGTCGGCAAGGCTGTGTTTGTTTGGATGAACTTCAGTAACCCGAAGCGCATCGGCGGTATCCACTGACAAGCGGGAGCGCAGATGCGACAAGCTGGAATGGGTAGGGAGGCCGGCGTATCGCTGTCCGGCCTGATCGTGGTGCTGGTGGTGCTGGGCGCCATCGCGCTGGTGGCGATGAAGGTATTCCCGGCCTGGGCCGAATACCGTTCGATCAAGAACGCCATCGTGCAGGCCAAGGCGGCCGGCAACGGCAGCCGCGAGATGCAGCAGGCATTCGAACGGAATGCGGAAATCAACAGCATCACGGCGATCTCCAGCCGTGACCTGGTGATCACCCGCGACAACGGCCAGGCGGAAGTCAGCTTCGCCTACGAGAAACGGATTCCTCTGGCCGGCAACGTCAGTCTGCTGATCGACTTTGCCGGCACCACCGACCCGAGCGGCGAGGTGGCAGCCAAGGCGGAAACCACCGCCAAGTAAAAGCCGGGCAGGGCGCGGGCATCGGTCCGGTCCGCCACCGGATGGATTGCCCGGACCTAGCATAATGAAACGACAATGAATCTTCAGTTATTGCAAACTCGCCTCGGTTACAGCTTCCGGGACCCCAGCCTGCTCCAGCAGGCGCTGACCCACCGTAGCCACAGCAGCCTGCATAACGAACGCCTCGAGTTTCTCGGAGATTCCATCCTCAACTGCGTGGTCGCCTCGGTCCTGTACGAGCGTTTCAAGGATCTGCCCGAAGGCGACCTGTCGCGCCTGCGCGCCAACCTGGTCAAGCAGCAATCGCTGTACGAGATCGCCCAGAAGATCGAACTGTCGCAATTCCTGCGCCTGGGCGAGGGCGAACTGAAGTCCGGCGGTTTCCGCCGCCCCTCGATCCTGGCCGACACCCTGGAAGCCCTGCTGGGCGCGATCTTCCTGGACAGCGGCTTCGACAGTGCGCGCGACGTGATCCGCGCCTTCTACATCCCGCTGCTGGACTCGGTCGACCCGCGTACCCTCGGCAAGGATGCCAAGACCCTGCTGCAGGAATTCCTGCAGAGTAAAAAGATTTCGCTGCCGACCTATAACGTGGTGGCGACCCATGGCGCCGCCCACAGCCAGGAATTCGAGATCGAATGCCTGGTGCCCAAGCTCGGCATACAGGTGTTCGGCCGCGGCGGCAGCCGCCGTGCCGGCGAGCAGGCGGCGGCGCGCCTTGCGCTCGAGGTCGCCGAACAGGCGGCACAGAAGAATCCCGGCGGCGCCCGCAAGAGCCGCCCGCGTTCGGCCCAGCTGAAGCTGGCCGGCATTGCCACGGACCAGAGCGCCGAGCAGGCAGCCGCCCAGGACCAGCCCCAGCATTGAACGCATCAACCAGGAAAACAGCAGCATGAACATCGAGACCACCCCAGGCGACAACCATCAGGACGGCAGCGCGCAGGGAGACATTCCAGCAGACTTCCGTTGCGGCTACATCGCCATCGTCGGCCGCCCCAACGTCGGCAAGTCGACCCTGATGAACGTGCTGATCGGCGCGAAAGTCTCGATCACTTCGCGCAAGGCCCAGACCACCCGCCACCGCATCACCGGCGTGCAGACCCGCGACGACGCCCAGTTCATCTACGTCGACACCCCGGGCTTCCAGACCCGCCACGCGAACGCGCTGAACAAGACCCTCAACAAGACCGTCTCGAACACGCTTACCGCGTCCGACGTGATCCTGTTCCTGGTCGAAGCCGGCACCTTCGGTCCGGCCGACCAGCAGGTGGTCGACCTGCTGCCGAAGAACGTGCCGGTGATCCTGGTGATCAACAAGTCCGACCGCATGAAGGACAAGGCCGAGCTGATGCCGTTCGCCGCCAAAGTGGCCGGCCTGCACGACTTCACGGCCGTGGTGCCGGTCTCGGCCAAACTCCGCTTCCAGGTCGACGCGCTGGAAAAAGAGATCAAGCGCCACCTGCCGCAGAACCCGCCGGTATTCGGCCCGGACGACATCACCGACCGCAGCGAGAAATTCCTGGCAGCCGAGATCGTCCGCGAAAAGGTGTTCCGCCTGCTGGGCGACGAACTGCCCTATACCAGCACCGTGCTGATCGAGCAATTCGAGCAGGAAGGCAATCTGCGCCGCATCTTCGCCGCCATCCTGGTCGAGCGCGACACGCACAAGTCCATGATCATCGGTAACAAGGGTGCGCGCCTGAAGGAAATCTCGACCCAGTCGCGCCTGGACATGGAAAAACTGTTCGGCGGCCCGGTCTACCTGGAAATCTGGGTCAAGGTGAAATCCGGCTGGGCCGACAACGAAGCCGGCCTGCGCGCCTACGGCTACGAGTAAAGCCTCCTCCCACCGCATGGCCGGCCAGGACGACCCGAGCAAGGACAGCCCCGAGCAGGCGCAGGAAGCCGCGGCGCCCTACGCCGTGACGCCCGTCGCGCCCTTGCCGAATCCCGTGCCGGCGCCCGCACCTGCGCCCGTATCTGCGCCCGCGCCGGTCCCGGCGCCGAAGCCCGAGCGCCGGCGCGCCCCGGCCCGCGATACCCGCGTGCTGGGCCAGCCCGGCTTCGTGCTGCACAGCTATCCCTACAAGGAAACCAGCCTCATCGTCGACATGTTCACGCGCGACCATGGGCGCATCGGCGTGGTCGCGAAGGGCGCCAAGCGGCCGCTGTCCAAGTTGCGCGGCGTGCTGCAGACCTTCCAGCCGCTGTCGATCTCCTTTTCCGGCAAGTCCGAGCTGCGCACCCTGATCGACGCCGACTGGGTCGGCGGCATGCTGCCGATCGAAAAGACCGCGCTGCTGTGCGGCTTTTACCTGAACGAGCTGCTGGTGAAGTTGCTGGCGCGCGACGATCCGCATCCGAAGCTGTTCGACCATTACGTGGCGACGCTCAACGAATTGGCGCACAATGAACCTGCGCAGATCGTCTTGCGAAAGTTCGAAAGGGCCTTACTTAAGGAGACCGGGGTCGCCGCCGACCTGACCCGCGACACCGGCACCCGCGCACGGGTCGAAGCGGGTGAGCTCTACGTGGTCGATCCCGAGCGCGGCCCGCGGGTGGCGCGGATGGGCGATACCTGGCCCGTCGTGACCGGCAAGACCCTGATCGACATGGAAAACGAACACTACGGCGATCCGCAGACGCAGGCGCAAAGCAAGCAGCTGATGCGCTTCCTGCTGGCCTACCACCTGGGTGGCGCACCTCTCAACACGCGCCAGATATTAATCGACTTGATGCAGCTTTAAGAAAAACATGAGCTTCCTGCAACCGAAAGGCCAGGTCATCGACCTCGGCGTGAACATCGACCACGTCGCCACCGTCCGCAACGCGCGTGGCACCGTCTATCCGGATCCGCTGCGCGCGGCCCTGCTGGCCGAACAGGCCGGCGCCGACCTGATCACGCTGCACCTGCGCGAGGACCGCCGCCACATCAAGGATGCCGACGTGCTGGCGATCCGCCCGCAGCTGCTGACCCGCATGAACCTCGAGGCGGCCGTCACCCAGGAGATGATCGACTTCGCCTGCCAGGTCCGTCCCCAGGACGTCTGCCTGGTGCCGGAACGGCGCGAGGAAGTCACCACCGAGGGCGGCCTGGACGTGATCCGCTACTACAAGGAAGTGGAAAGCGCCGTGAAGCAGCTGGCCGGCGAGGGCATCCGCGTCTCGCTGTTCATCGACGCCGACGAACAGCAGATCGCGGCCGCGGCGGCAGTCGGCGCGCCGGTGATCGAGCTGCACACCGGCCGCTATGCCGAAGCCGAGGACGAGGAAGAAGTGGCGCGCGAACTGGCCCGCATCAAGCTGGGCGTGCGCGCCGGCGTGATGCACGGCCTGCGCGTGAACGCCGGTCACGGCCTGCACTACACGAACGTGCAGCCGATCGCCGCCATCCCCGAGATCCACGAGCTGAACATCGGCCACGCGATCGTCGCCCACGCCGTCTTCGTCGGCTGGGAGCACGCGGTGCGCGAGATGAAGGCGATCATGGTCGATGCGCGCCTCGGCGTCGCCCTCGGCAATCCGTCGACGGAGACCTGAGCGGAGGAAGGCCCATGATCTACGGGATCGGTACCGACATCGTCCAGATCTCGCGCATCGAGGCTGCCCTCGCGCGCAACGGCGACCGCTTCGCCGCGAAGATCCTCGGACCGCAGGAAATGCTGAAATACCAAGCCCGCCGCGCGAAGAACGAAACGCGCGGGCTGCGCTTCCTGGCCACGCGCTTTTCGGCCAAGGAGGCGTTCTCGAAGGCGATCGGGCTGGGCATGCGCATGCCCATGACCTGGCGCTCGGCCCAGATGCTCAATGCGCCCAGCGGCAAGCCGGTCATCGTCTGCAGCGGGGCGCTCGAGGAATTCATGCGGGAACACCGCCTCACGGCGCAGGTGACGATCAGCGACGAAGCCGACTACGGTGTCGCCTTCGTGATCGTGACCCAGGCGCCGGAGCCAGACTCAAACAAGTAGGACTCAAGTGACCAAGGAAGTTCGCTCAAATGAGCAGCCGGATCTGCCGGCCGCTCCCGAAGTTCATGAATCTCCGGCCGCTTACGTGGCTGCCGGCGGCGCCGCCATGCCGGTCCTGCCGGCCGAGCCCGCAGAGCCGGCAGAAGCGACAAAGCGCGCCCGCGCCGCGAAGAATCGCGCCAGGGCCGAAGGCCAGCCGGAAGGATCGCCGCGCGCCCGTCCGGACGCCTGGCAGGCGATGAAGGAAGAACTCAACGCCACCATCAGCAAGGATGCGCAGGGCGGCGCCCGCCCCACGGCCGAGACCCGCGAACAGGTGCTGGCGACGGTCGCCAGGCTACCCGGCCTGCCGGGCGTGTACCGCTACTTCGACGCCGAGGACAAGGTCCTCTACGTCGGCAAGGCGCGCAACCTGAAGAACCGCGTGTCGAGCTACTTCCAGAAGAATTTGTCGAGCCCGCGCATCGCGATGATGGTCTCGCAGATCGCACGCCTGGAGACCACCGTCACGCACAGCGAGGCCGAGGCCCTGATCCTGGAAAACAACCTGATCAAGACCCTCAAGCCGCGCTACAACATCCTGTTCAGGGACGACAAGTCCTACCCCTACCTGAAGATCAGCGGCGGCGACGCCCCGCGCATGGCGTATTACCGCGGCGCGCTGGACAAGAAGAACCAGTACTTCGGGCCCTTCCCGAGCGCCTGGGCGGTCAAGGAATCGATGCAGCTGCTGCAGAAGGTGTTCAAGCTGCGCACCTGCGAGGACAGCGTCTTCCACAACCGCACGCGGCCCTGCCTGCTACACCAGATCGGCCGCTGCAGCGGCCCCTGCGTCGATTTGATCGCGCCCGAGGATTACCGCCGCGACGTCGACAATGCCGCCAAGTTCCTGCGCGGCCGCCAGACCGAGGTGCTGGAAGACCTGAACGCGAAGATGCTGGCCTTTGCCGAGGACCTGAAGTTCGAGCAGGCGGCAGCGGTGCGCAACCAGATCCAGGCGCTGTCGAAGGTGCTGCACGCCCAGAGCATGGAGACCACCGGCGACGCCGACGTCGACATCATCGCGGTGGTGGTGCAGGGCGGCCGCGCCTGCGTCAACCTGGCGATGGTGCGCGGCGGCCGCCACCTCGGCGACCGCGCCTACTTCCCGACCCAGGTCGGCGAAGCGCTGGAAGAGAGTTCGATCGAGATCGAGGTGCTGGCCGCCTTCCTGGCCCAGCACTACGGCGACAAGTTCATCCCCGGCACCTTCATCCTCAACACCTTCTTCGACATGCCGGAGCTGATCAATGCGCTGACCGAGCAGTGCGGCCACCGCATCAACCTGGTGTTCCAGCCCCAGGGGCAGCGCCGCCAGTGGCTGGAGCTCGCGCAGAAGAACGCCGAGATCTCGCTGGCGCGCCTGCTGTCCGAACAAGGCTCGCAGCAGGCCCGCACGCGCGCGCTGGCCGAGGTGCTGGGACTCGAGGCCGAGGAACTGGATACCCTGCGCATCGAGTGCTTCGACATCAGCCACACGGCCGGCGAGGCGACCCAGGCATCCTGCGTGGTCTTCCACCATCACCAGATGCAGAACGGCGAATACCGGCGCTACAACATCAACGACATCACGCCCGGCGACGATTACGCCGCCATGCGCCAGGTGCTGATGCGGCGCTACGAGAAGGTCGCGGGCGGCGACGGCGTGATGCCGGACATCGCCCTGATCGACGGCGGCAAGGGCCAGGTCGAGATGGCGCGCCAGGTATTCTCCGAACTGGGCCTGGACGTCAGCAGCATCGTCGGCGTGGCGAAAGGGGAGGGCCGCCGGGTCGGCCTCGAGACCCTGATCTTCGCCGACGGCCGCGCCCCGCAGGAGTTGGGTAAAGAGTCGGCGGCGCTGATGCTGGTCGCGATGATCCGCGACGAGGCCCACCGCTTCGCCATCACCGGCATGCGCGCCAAGCGCGCCAAGGCCCGCCAGGCGTCGCGCCTGGAAGAGATCGAAGGCATCGGCGCCAAGCGCCGCCAGAAGCTGCTGGCCCGCTTCGGCGGCCTGCGCGGCGTGATCGACGCCAGCGTCGAGGATCTGATGTCGGTGGAGGGGATCTCGAGTACTTTGGCGGAAGAGATTTACCGGCAGTTGCATTAAGCCTTCCGCCGTCGTTCCCGTACGGATGAGTTGAACTGGTTCAAAAGGCAAGAGCCATGTAGACTAGCGGCGCCATCCCACAGAATGCGTTTTATGCCTTTCAACATCCCGATTCTCCTGACCTGGTTACGCGTCGCACTCATCCCGCTGGTCGTCGGCGTCTACTTCCTGCCCACGCACTGGCTGCCCGTCGCCGAGCGCAACCTGGCCGCGACCCTGGTCTTCATCGTCGCCGCCATCACCGACTGGTTCGACGGTTACCTGGCCCGGCGCTGGAACCAGACCTCGGCCTTCGGCGCCTTCCTCGACCCGGTCGCGGACAAGCTGATGGTGGCCGGCGCGCTGCTGGTGCTGGTGGAGCTGGGCCGGGTCAACGCCATCATCGCCTTCATCATCATCGGCCGCGAGATTACCATCTCGGCGCTGCGCGAATGGATGGCCGAGATCGGCGCCCGCAAGTCGGTAGCCGTCAGCTCGCTCGGCAAGATCAAGACCGCGGCCCAGATGGTCGCGATCCCGCTGCTGCTGTTCCACGATCCGCTGCTCGTCAGCTACGACACCCATCTGGCCGGCCAGATCCTGCTGTGGATCGCGGGCGTACTGACGGTCTGGTCGATGTTCTACTATCTGCGCCGCGCCTGGCCGCTGATCAAGGAAAAATCGGGCGCCGTATAAGATTTCTACTGAGCCATCCTTGACACATAGCTCAGCATCTCTATAATGCCTGCCTGTTGCGAGACATTGCAGCAAACGAAACGAAGCGGGAGTAGCTCAGTTGGTAGAGCGCAACCTTGCCAAGGTTGAGGTCGAGAGTTCGAGACTCTTCTCCCGCTCCAAAGTTTGCTAGCGTAGAATGCAATAAGTTATAATCGTAGTTTCCAGCGACGCGGGAGTAGCTCAGTTGGTAGAGCGCAACCTTGCCAAGGTTGAGGTCGAGAGTTCGAGACTCTTCTCCCGCTCCAGTTCAAGCTGGGGCAGCGACAGGCAGTACCAGGCAGTAAGTAAGACTCCAATGCGGGAGTAGCTCAGTTGGTAGAGCGCAACCTTGCCAAGGTTGAGGTCGAGAGTTCGAGACTCTTCTCCCGCTCCAAAAGGCTTACCGTAATAATCGTGATGAACTCCTAAGCGGGAGTAGCTCAGTTGGTAGAGCGCAACCTTGCCAAGGTTGAGGTCGAGAGTTCGAGACTCTTCTCCCGCTCCAGTGATGTCGTCCGGTGCAGTAAACAACTCCTAAGCGGGAGTAGCTCAGTTGGTAGAGCGCAACCTTGCCAAGGTTGAGGTCGAGAGTTCGAGACTCTTCTCCCGCTCCAGATTCAGGGAAGTCCTGCTTCCCGTGCTGATGTGGTTAGATAACCCGCCATGCCAGCATCGTCAAGTCTCCTCGGGCGAGGTAGCAAAGCGGTTATGCAGCGGCCTGCAAAGCCGTCTAGACGGGTTCGACTCCCGTCCTCGCCTCCAAATAATAAACGTGAGGGCCTCATTTGAGGCCCTCTATGTTTTTACGTGTCTAATCTTCGGTAAATTAAATTCAGCATTAACGTGATTGCATTCCGAACTTATTGTTAGCGGCCTAGCAGGCCGCTACAGAGGACGTGAAAGGCTATCGTAGTCCGTTTGCATAGGTCAGAAATGCCTACCGGAGTGGGGAGTGCACAGAGCGTGAGCGCCTGTCTACTGAAGTCGTGGCGCCCCGGTTAGCGAAACCACTCCGTGGTGCCCAGTCAAGCGCGCCACGCCCTGCCAGACGTCCTGACGCGGTTCGATGGACATGGCCTGCACCATGTGGTCCAGTCGTCAGGCCGCTCTTGTTCTTGAAAGTGCACCGGATGGCTAGTCAGCTGCCGGGCAGGGTGCCGAATGGAGCGCCGGTGATCGCGGCGGGCCCGGTCGCGGCGTCCACCGGGCCAGCCGCGAGTGGACTAGCGCCGGCGGCGTACGCGGCGGCTGGCGAACAATCCCACCAGCGAGCTGCCGAACAAGCCCAGCGTTGCCGGTTCCGGCACCGTGAAATCGTCCATTACCCACTGCGTGCCGCTGCTGTTGTAGATGACGAGCGTGTCGATGCCCGTCCAGTTCAAGCCGATCCACTGAGGTGTCAGCGTGTCC
This sequence comes from Massilia sp. 01N410, assembly GCF_056399665.1. Lineage (NCBI taxonomy): Bacteria > Pseudomonadati > Pseudomonadota > Betaproteobacteria > Burkholderiales > Oxalobacteraceae > Massilia > Massilia sp. 01N410. The sequence goes on from NZ_JBFTRV010000001.1 coordinate 49,737, forward strand.
AGCGTGTACGCGCCGCTGCCGAGTACCAGCTCGCCATTCCGGTAACCCTCAAAGGAGATTTCCTGGTCCACATAGGCGGACGTGAAATCGGCGCCGGCGAACGTGAACGCCTTGCCATCGGCCGTCGAAATCGTGGCCGTCAAGCCATACCAGTTATACGCGGCGTTCGTGGGCGACACCACGCCTGTCTCGAAGCCCGTACCCGGCGCGGCGTCGCTGCGGATGGTCCCCATGTTGGTCCAGTTGAAGCCGGCGTAGCCGCTGTCCAGGGCCTGCGTCGGGTCGCCCGGCAAATCGTCGAAGTTGATGACGCCAGCCGACGCGGTGGAGCACGCGAATGCCGCGAGCAGGGCGATGATATATTTGTTCATATTGGATCCTTTCGGTGCTTCAATGCGCCAGACCGGCCACTTGGGCGTCCGTCAAGGCCGTGTTATAGATGCGTAGCTCGTCCATCGAGCCCTTGTATGGGGTGTCCCAGTAGTTCACGCCCAGCGCGAACGCGGCCGTCGTGCTCGTGAACACGTTCGGGAAGCCCGTGCCGGAGAAACGTTTCACGCCATTGACGTAGACATTCACGGCACCGTTGTTGACAGTGAAGGCCAGGTGCGACCACTGGTTGACGGGGATGTTCATGCCGAGGCCCGCGTCATACCAGGCGGAACCGGACCATAGCATCGTGGCGCCATTCACATAGGGATGCCCCATCGGCAGCAGGCTGATCCAGGAATCCGTCGTGCGCGCGCCGAAGAAGGTGGGTGTGTACGCCGTCAACTGGGCGGGCTTGAGCCACACGGAGACCGTGTAGTTGTTCGAGGAAATCAGACCGTTCGGCAGGCGCACGCCCGTCGCGCCGTTGAACACGGCCGCGCTGCCGCGTACGCCAGTCTCGTAGGACAGGCTGCCACCGGCGACGTCGATCTTGTTGCCGATGACGGCGCCGGCAGCGAACCCGCCGTTCGAATCTGTCAGGTTGCCATCGAACGCGTAGTAGGCGACCAGGCCGCCCAACTTTGTCACCGTGACCGTGAAGGCTTTCGTCAGCACCGCCGTGCCCTTGGCGATGCGCGCCGTCAGGGAGACGTTGACGGCACCGGTGCCTGGCGTGGTCACGACCCCCGTGTTGCTGACGATGGCCGGATTCGACGACGTCCAGCTGATCGTCGCGCCCCGTGCGGCTATCGTGGGCAGCGTCAGGTTGCCGGTGACGGCCGTCGTGGCGCCCAGGCTCAACTCATTGTAGATCGCCGCCACGATTGCCGCGTCGGTGCGCGGGAGCAGGCGGCTGCCGAAGATCGCGATGCCTTCGCGCGAGGACGCGCTGAACGTCATCACATAGCTCTTCGACGTCTCGTCCCATTGGCTCAGCAAATAGCCCTTGTAAGTCGACGCGCCGGGCAGGCTGATCTCGACCTGATTGCTTCCGACGATGCGCCAAGTGCCGGACACGGCGCCCGTGATCGTGCCATTGCTGTTCAGCGTGATGATTTGCGACTTCTTGACCGCGGCCGTAATGTCCTTGCCGTGGTTGACGTACATGTAGTCGCCCACGACAAATTCGCTACGCACCGCGCTCAGCGTTTCGTTGGCGTAGCGATAAGGCGCGACGACGGGCCAGCCGTCCGCATTCATGAACATCTGGTGCACGCGTACCTCGTGCTGCTCGCCCCGTTCCGGGAAACGCGTGTGGAACACGAGGAAGTGCTTGCCTGTCGCCGGATCGTACCAGGCGGAATTGTGGCCTGCGGAGACATAGCCGGTGCCGATACCGGTGCCGGCTTCACCCAGAAGGCGCTGGAACAGGAAGTTCCCCATCAGTTTGACGCCGTATGGGGCCACCGAGGCGTCGTCGAACAAGGGTTTGCTGGCGTCCGCCTTCACGTTCGCCATGTCGTATCCCTGCGCATCGACATACGGACCGTCCGGGTTCGTGGAACGCGCCACGCGCATGTTGTAGCCGCCCGTGGAATCCAGGCCGCCGAAGGACGTGAACAGGAAATAGTAAGCCGTGGCCGGGCTGTACATGATGTACGCGCCTTCGATACGTGCATGGTTGCCGCCCATTAGGCGCTTGCCATAGCCCTGGTTCGGGTAAGGCATGCCCGTGCGGGGGTCCATCTGCATGATGAAGATGCCGCCCGAGTAGGAGCCGTAGACCATCCAGAGCTTGCCGGCATTGTCGTAGAAGACGCTGGGGTCGACCGTATTCGGGTGTTTATAAGCGTCGTACACGGTGCCGTCCGGGCTCGGCAGCCCCCACATGCCGGACTTCAGGATAATGCCCTTGTTGACGTAAGGCCCCTCGACGTTGTTCGCGACGGCCAAGCCAAGCGCGGAACGGGGCGCGTCGCCCTGGCAGGCGTCGTAGTACATGTAGTACTTGCCGTCGGCCAGCTGGCGCACGTCTGGCGCCCACAAGTCCTTCGTGTTCGCCCAGGAAAAAGCTTCCGCCAGCTCCGTGAACACGTTTCTGGAACCATTCAGGAACAAGGAATTGGTGGCGGTAACGCCATCCGTCATCTGCGTCCATTTCAGCAAGTCCGGCGATTTTGCGGACGCCAGGTGCGAGCCGAATACGTAATAGGTATTGCCGACCTTGATTTCCGCCGGATCGTGCACTGAAGCGTTCTGGAAAGTGGGCAGTGTAAAGCCGGCCTGGGCGCCGGCGCCGGCGGCGATGAAACAGGATGCGCATAGCGTTCCCATTCTCGCAAAAGATAGAAGTGGTTTCACGGGATATCTCCTCCTTGGTTTTATGTGAGACAGGGAATGGGATTAAAAAATAAAAGTCTTTGGCGATGCTTGCGATCGTCTATCCCATCCATATCTATTTCGCAGCATGCGGCATTTTCCGGTGATTTGCAACCGGGTGGAAGTGCGGCTAAGTATTTGATTTGGAGGTAAATTCCGGCTATTTCATTTTGGAAATATGTGCGATTCCAAAAATTTCGAAATGGACGATCAAATAAAAAATTTCGATATCGATGGATTGGTCGGCAATAAGATTTTTTTGTTTAAAATAGATTTTCAAAGCAAAAAGAATATCGCGGCGCTCCAGTGCCTGTTACAAAATTCTTTTGGAATAAGTGGCGAAGTGAACTGATTGGAAGATTATGGCCAGCGGATGCTCGGTATTTATCGTCTTACAGTCATGCTGTCGGTACCGATAGGCACTAGTGAAATGAAAAGGGCGTTGCCGGTGCGAACCGAGCAACGCCCTGTCTGGCCAGCGGGGTCTTCTCGACCGTCGGGGGCTTACATCTTCCAGTGCAAGGCAGCCGAGACCGAACGTCCGATCTGGACCGTACCGAAATTACTCACTTGCGCGTTACCCGCATTGCCGAAGTGGTAGTACTGCTGCTGCATTTCGTTGGTCAAATTGACGCCACTGATATCGACCGACATGTTGTCGTTGATTTTGTAGGAGACTTGCATGTCCACGCTTTTTTCCGGATGACGCCAGATACCAATCGGATTGGCAAACAGGGCGGCTTCGTTGGCGGCCAGGAAGCCGGAACGCCAGACCTGGGACAAGCGCATGCTGATCGGGCCCCTTTCGTAAGCCAGGGTGGCGTTGTAGGAGCTGTTGGACACGCCGAAGAACGGTGTCTCGAGCTGCGAGACGATGACGCCGGCATCATTGGCGTCGGGCACGTTCTGCGACGAGGTGAGTCGCGTATAGCTGCCCTGGAATCCCAGACCTTCCAGCAGGGCCGGCAGCCCCTTCGGGAAGTAGATGAAGCCGAGCTCGGCGCCCTTGATCATGCCGTTGGAGGCGTTGACCGGCGAGTTGATGACGTAGTCGTAGCCGTTCGTATGGTCGCCGCCCGATGTCGAGTTGCGGAAGGGGTCGTTCGCCGGATCGACGTGCACCCTGTGGCGCAAGCCCACGACCAGGCCGTCGATCTTGCGCTTGAACACAGTGCCGTAGAGTGCGCTGTCCTTCTGGAAATACCACTCAGCTGTCAGGTCGAAATTCTTGGAATGCGTCGGTTTCAGGTCCGGATTGCCACCACTGCCTGAGCCATACCCCACCCTCGAAACGTCGTCACCGAGCTGCAAGACAGGATTCAGATCGCCAAAGTTCGGGCGGCGCAGGGTTTCACCATAATTGAAGCGCAGCACGACGTCCTTGGATGGGTCGTAAATCAGGGTCATGCTGGGCAGGAGCTTGCTCGCCGACTTGCTGGCACTGGACGGCGTGACGGCCTTGGTGGTGGCATCAACCTTATAGAAGGTCATGTCGGTATTGACCTTGACGTAGCGCACACCGAAATTGCCGCGCAGGCGATGGCCAAACAGTTCGTTTTGGGTATTCCCCATCAGGAAGAGGTTGGTCGTCTTTTCATCGATCTCGAACGTCTTCTGCAGGCTTAATTTGTCCGTCGTCAGGAAGTTCGGATCGACCGAGTTAAAGAGCGTGCGCCAGTCGTCGATATGGTCGCGAATGTAGTAGGCATTGGGCTCCACCCATGAGCGCGGAACGTCCGAAATGGCCGTGCCGAAGTTCGCGTTGGTGGAGGAATACGCCGGGCCCAAGGAGGCGAGGTTGCGGTTCAAGGTGCCCGATTGCGTCCGGTTGGCCTCCGACGCCTTGCGGTCGTCGAAGCGTACGCCGAAGTGAATCGTGTCCAGCACCCCCCAGTTGGCATCGAAGATGCCCGACAGGTTGGCCGTCGCGGCGCTGCCCTTGTTGCGGTTGGCGTTATCGTAAAACTGCGCGACATTCCACTTGGCCGGGTTGGCCAGGTCGGCATCGTCGTTGAAATGGAACGCTGTGTTGTTGCTGCCGTCATTGAATTTGACGTTGATGGACGGCGCAACGCGATCGATCCGGGTGGCTGTGAATTCCGAGTGATAGGTGCTGGTCTGGTACGACAGGTCACCGTCCAGCTTCAGGCGGTCGCCAAGGTTCCACTTGCCGTTCAGGGCATAAACGTAGGAATCGGTTGCCGACGTGGTGTAGTCGCCGCTGTTGAAGCCATAGACGTTATTGACGGTACGGCTCTTGATGACGTTCGTTCCTGGGAAGGTCGTAATCGTCCCCGCAGGGTTGCTGCCGAGATCACCCCACCAGTCAACGAAGCTGAACAGCAGCCGGTTGAAGGACTTGTCACGATAACCGTTGTACATCGATTCGAAGGTGTAGACCGAATCGCTGTTCGGTTTCCACTGCAAGGCGATATTCGCGGCAGGACGCTTCCGCTCCCCCTCAACGTCGCTCTGGAAGACGGCGTCACGCGCCAGGTAATAAGGATAAGCTTTGCCGCCGAAATTCAGCGTTGAACCCGCCGCCATCGGCAAGCCGGTATGGGTACCAGCCGTCCAGATACTGTTGTCGAAGATGCGCTGCAAGGGCGTGTAACCAGCGGGATCTTCGGCGGCATTGGGGCTGGCAAACGGCACCATGGCGCCTGGCGTCACGCTTTCATTGCGGTAGTTCGTCCTGGTAGCCGACAGATTGACCAGGGCACCGAATTCGCCGGCGCCGGTGTCCCAGCGGTTGCTGAACAGGCCGCTGAGCTGCGGGTTCGCCTTTTTCGCGGGATCGAGATAGGTTTCACGTGCCGAAAGCGACACTTTCGAACCCTTGAAATCGAAGGGCCGCAGGGACTTGACGTCGATCTGGCCTGCAATTCCCGTGTCCAGCTGGCTGGCGTCGCGCGTCTTGTAGACGTCGATCTGGCGAACCAGGGTCGAGGGGATGTCCTGAAGCGCGACCTGCGTGCCGGACGCGGTAAAGATATTGCGGCCATTCCAGGTAGTTTGGACGTCGGGCAGACCGCGGATGGACAGGGTGCCGACTTCGCCGCCGGCGCGGTTGGTGACCTGGATGCCCGTCACGCGCTGGAGCGCTTCGACAACATTGTTATCGGGCAGCTTGCCGATGTCTTCAGCAACAACCGATTCCACGACCTGGTCGCTGGTGCGCTTGATCGCCAGGCTCTTGATCAGCGATGCCTTGACGCCTGTGACGACCACGGTCGAGGTTTCAGTCGGCTCCGTCGTTTCGGCGGCCGCTTGCGCCCACACCGAGGCGCTGCTGAGCAGGCCGGCGCTCATCAGCGCAGTCACGCTCAGCTTCAAGGCCAAAGGACGTGCAGATTCTTGCGATTTCATACGTCTCCTGTGTTTCTAGTTATAGGAAATTTTCTTCTCAAACTTGCATTGCTCTTAAACCATGGTAGAGATCCTGTGATAATCAGACTAATGATTTTTTATGGATTTGCCATATCGGTTTCGATATCAAGATGATCTTTTTGGCAACAAAACTTCGGGCGGACTTGCGTGCCATACACTGGAGCGAAAGCCACTTTGGCAGAGGGAAACAGCATCCGGATGATGGGAAGACGGGGGCGATCGGCAGTCTCACCTTCGTTACTCAAGCTCGTACACGCTTTGGACTGACTATGCGGTGAGAGTTATGGAAACGGTATCGCTTGGTCAAAAAAAATTATTGGTTGAATCAAGCATGGTTTCTTACCATGGCGATTTCCTCGACAACGCTGACGGCGATGACCATGATTCGATTCCTACACGTGACGGCTTCTCTACTGTTCGCCGTGATTGCGCCAGTCATGGCGTCGCCGGATTTTCTCAATCCTCTCGTAAGGCAACGCGCCGATCCTCAGGTGACGCTCGACGCCGACGGCTATTACTACTTTACGGCCACCGTGCCCGAGTACGATCGCATCGAACTGCGCCGTGCGCATGCCCTGGACGAGCTTGGGGCGGCGCAGGCGAAAGTCGTGTGGCGCCGGCATGCCTCGGGGCCGATGAGCGCAAATATCTGGGCGCCCGAGCTGCACCGGATCGACGGGAAATGGTTTCTTTACTTTACTGCGGGCCGTGCCGACGCACCGTTCGACGTCCGTCTCTACGTGCTCGAGAATGCTGCTGCCGATCCGCTCGAAGGTGAATGGATCGAGCGCGGGCAATTGAAGACAGGGTGGGAATCGTTCGCGCTGGACGCGACGACTTTCGCGTTGAAAGGCCAACGCTACCTGGCATGGGCGCAACGCCCGCCATCCGCGGAAAAACATATGACGGCGATTTACATCGCCAGGATGGACACGCCGGTGTCGATTACCGGCCCGGCAGTCCTGCTCACGACGCCAGAGTATGCGTGGGAGAAGGTGAAGTTCGACGTCAACGAAGCCCCGGCTGTCCTGGTAAAGAATGGCCGTGTGTTCATGACCTATTCCGCCAGCGCGACCGATGCAAACTACGCCATGGGCATGCTCGCGGCGCAAGCCGGTGCCAACTTGCTGGATGCCGCCTCGTGGACCAAGTCGCCGGTACCGGTGTTTGCCAGCAGCGCCACAAATAGCCAGTATGGCCCGGGGCATAATTCGTTCACGACCTCCGTCGATGGCAAGACAGATATCCTGGTCTACCACGCCCGCAACTACCGGGATATCGTGGGCGACCCTTTGTTCGATCCTAACCGCCATACCCGCGCCCAGGCGATCTCGTGGCGACAGGATGGCACCCCAGATCTGGGCGTTCCGGTCGCCGACACGATTCCGCAAGCTATCCGATGATCCGCAGTCCCTTGATCGACGAACGGGACGGCTCACCACTATTCAGGACCGTTGTCACGCGCGACATACAAAAAACGATATCGAAGTCGCCTGAATTTTGATTGGAATAGTCTCGCTCTTGCTCTTAAGATGCCGTTGTGCATGCGAATATAGCCATGCCGGATCAAAGTAAAAAACCATAACAAAGACTTGGAGACATATGGAGCGCACAGCATCGGGCCGGCGTACGGTCAATCCTTTTGGTGTCCTCGTCGGCAGTCATCCCCCAGTTGCCGCGTGAGCTGCGCCGCTACCACCGCTGTCTGAAGGAAGTCCGCATGCAAACCCAAACCCAGAAACTCTCCACCCTCGAAAAAGTGGGCTTCGGCGCCGGTGACATGGCGCTCAACGTGGTGATCTCGTCGATGATGCTGATCATCACCTTCTTCTACACCGACATCTACGGTCTCAAGACGACCGACCTGGCGCTGCTGTTCGTCATCGTCAAGGTGATCGGCGGGTTCTCCGACATGGTCGTCGGCCAGATGACCGACAGCTTCCTGACGCGCTGGGGACGCTACCGTCCATGGCTGCTGCTGCTCGCCGTGCCCTATGGCGTGTCCGTGTTCATGGTGTTTTCCACGCCTGGCTGGAGCTATGACGCCAAGCTGGTCTGGGCGTATTCGACCTACATCCTGATGACCCTGATGACCTCGGGCGTGGGCGTGGCCTATATCTCGCTGCCCAGCGCCCTGACCGCCGATCCGCAGGAGCGCCTGTCGGCCAACGGCTACCGCCTGTTCCTGGCCAAGGTCGGGGCCTTCATGGTGACCATCGTGGTCCCGATCCTGTCGCAACGCTGGGGCAACGGCAACCCGGCCGCCGGCTACCAGGCGGCGATGGCGCTGATGGCGGTGCTGGGCGCGGTCCTGTTCCTGTTCTGCTTTTTCACGACCCGGGAGCGCGTGGTGTACAAGGTCGCGCGCCAGCCCTTGGGTGAGCAGGTCGCCGTGCTGCTGAAGAACGACCAGTGGCTGTACCTGGCCGGGGCCTGCGTGACGGGCACGATCGGCTACGTCATCCGCGGCTCGGTGGCCGTCTACTACGCCAAGTACTACCTGCATGGCGACACGGGCATCGTCTCGGCCTTCATGTCGACCGGCGTGGCTGCGGCGATCATCGCGATGGTCATCTCGACCTGGGTCACCAAGGTCTATTGCAAGGTCAAGCTGTTCCGCTACACGCAGCTGGTGGTGGCCGTGATCTCGGTGATGATCTACTTTCTCGTCAAGCCCGGCGATACGCTGCTCGCCTTTGCGCTGTACTTCGCGCTGTCCCTGATCGTCGACCTGCACGCGCCGGTATTCTGGTCGGCGATCGCCGAGACCATCGACTACGGCCAGCTCAAGACTGGAAAACGCGTCTCCGGTTTCGCCTTCGGCGGCATCTCGGTTTGCCAGAAGGCCGGCATGGCCGTCGCCGGCGGCATGGTCGGTGTGCTGCTCAGCTATTTCGATTACCAGCCGAACCAGGAGCAGAGCCAGCTTGCGCTGCATGGCATCGCGCTGATGCTGTCGGTAATCCCGGGCTTCTTCCACTTCCTGATGGGGGCGCTGATGTTCAAGTACCGCATCAGCGACGCCTACTACGACAGCGTCAAGGAAAACCTGCACGCCGGCGGCGTCGCGGCCGGATGATTTTTGAAAGTGAACATGGAAACCGTACTGAAACCGCTGATCGAACAACGCGCCGACCCCTACATCTACAAGCACACGGACGGCTTTTACTATTTCACCGCCTCGGTCCCGCAATACGACCGCATCGAACTGCGCCGCGCCAGCACCATCGAAGGCCTGGCCGCGGCACCGACGGTCGACGCCTGGATCAAGCCGGACACCGGCCCGTACAGCGAATTGATCTGGGCGCCCGAGCTGCACTTCAATATGGGCGCCTGGTACGTCTACTTCGCGGCCGCGCCGAGCCGCGAGATCAAGGACAAGCTGTTCCAGCACCGGATGTACGCAATCCGCAATACCAATGCGAACCCGCTGGAAGGCGCGTGGGACTTCATGGGCCAGGTAGATACCGGCATCGACAGCTTCTGCCTGGACGCGACCACCTTCACGCACAAGGGCGAGCTGTACTACCTGTGGGCGCAGAAGGACAGGGCGATCGAGGGGAATTCGAACCTCTACATCGCGAAGATGAAGACGCCGTGGCAGATCGAGGGCCGGCCGGTGCTGCTGTCGAAGCCGGAGTTCGACTGGGAGATCCGCGGCTTCTGGGTCAATGAAGGCCCCTCGGTGCTGCGCCGGAACGGCAGGATCTTCATCTCCTACTCGGCCAGCGCGACCGACGAGAATTACGCCATGGGCCTGCTGTACGCGGACGAAAACGCCGACCTGCTCGACCCGGCGTCCTGGACCAAGACGAAAGAGCCGGTATTCCAGACCTGCTACGAGCACGGCATCTACGGCCCGGGGCACAACAGTTTTACCTGTGCCGAAGACGGCGACGCCGTCATGCTGGTCTACCACGCGCGCACCTACACCGAGATCGTAGGCGATCCGCTGTGGAATCCGGACCGCCACACTTTCGTCAAGCGCCTGCGCTGGGACGAAAGCGGCATGCCGGTGTTCGGCCGCCCATCCATCGCCTGACGCCGGACCGGACGTGCACACCCATATCACACAGGCGCCCTTCGGCACGCTGCCGGACGGCGCCCAGGTCAGCGAATTCACGATCGCGAACAGCCGCGGCATGCTTGTGAAGATCCTGGACTTTGGCGGAATCATCCGCGAAATCCAGGCGCCCGACCGCAACGGCCAGTTCGCGGACGTCGTGCTCGGCTTCGACACGCTCGAGCCTTATCTGCGGGACAGCCCGTACTTCGGCGCCCTGATCGGCCGCTACGGCAACCGCATCGGCAAGGGCCGCTTCGCCATCGACGGCAAGGCTTACCAGCTGGCCGTGAACGACGGCGACAATCACCTGCACGGCGGCGCCCCCGGTTTCGACAAGCTGCTGTGGGCCGCCGCCATCGAAGGCGATGCGCTGGTCCTGCGCTACCGGAGCCCGGACGGCGAGCAGGGCTACCCCGGTAACCTGGATGCCACCGTCAGCTACAGCCTGAGCGACGACAACGAGATCGTGATGCGCTTCCACGCCGTCACGGACAAGCCGACGCCCGTCAACCTGACCCAGCACAGCTATTTCAACCTGCGCGGCACCGGCCAGGAAGAGGGCGACATCCTGCAGCACGAGATGCTCATCGACGCCGACCGCTTCGTGTCCATCGATGCCGGCTCGATTCCGCTGGGGCCTCTGGTGCCCGTCACCGGCACGCCTTTCGACTTCCGCCAGCCGCGTCCGATCGGCGAGCGCATCGGCCAGCCGGACAAGCAGCTGCGCCACGGCAGCGGTTATGATCACTGCTGGGTGCTGAACGCGGGCGCCGTTGAGGAAGGCGAACAGCGCCGCGCGGTGCGGGTGCGCGAGCCCGAGAGCGGACGCGTGCTGGAGCTGATCACGCAGGAGCCGGGCGTGCAGTTCTACAGCGGGAACTTCCTCGACGGCTCGCTGACGGGGAAGGGCGGCCGCCCCTACGCCTTCCGCAGCGGCTTCTGCATCGAACCGCAGCACTTTCCGGACTCGCCCAACCAGCCCGCCTATCCGACGACGATCCTGCGGCCGGGCGAGATCTATGCGACCGAGTCCCGCTTCAAATTTTTAGTGGAAAAACAGGAACGATGATGGAATTGGTGGTGGACGGCCGGCACGTGCTGGGCGAGGGAATCATCTGGAACGAGCGCACGGGGCGGCTCCTGTGGACCGACATCGAAAGCAGCGAGCTGTGGTCGTACGATCCGGCCGGCGGCACGCTGGAACGCTGGCCGCTGCCCGAGCGCCTGTGTTCGATGGCGCTGACGCAGGATGACGGGCGCCTGCTGCTGGCGCTGGCCTCCGGCCTGGCCTTCTTCGACCTGCGCATGGGCGAGCTGACACGCATCTGCGATGTCGAGGCGCACCTTCCCACCACCCGCCTGAACGACGGCCGCGTGGACCGCCAGGGCCGCTTCGTGTTCGGCGCCTTCAACCAGGCCAACGATCCTAAGCGGCCGATCGGCGGTTTCTACCGCCTGAACCGCGACCTCTCGCTGGAGCGCCTGCCCCTGGGCGGCGTTGCCATCGCCAACAGCATCTGTTTCAGCCTCGACGGCCGCACCATGTATTACTGCGATTCGGGCACGGGCGAGATCCGCTGTTGCGACTACGACCCCGGCGATGCCGGCGGCGCCGCCAACCTGCGCGTGTTCGCCCCCAGCGATGCCGCGCCGGGCGATCCGGACGGTTCCACCATCGATGCCGAGGGCTATCTGTGGAATGCGCGCTGGGGCGGCGGCCAGGTGGTGCGCTTCGCGCCCGACGGCCGCGTCGACCGCGTGCTGCCGCTGCCGGCGCCGCAGCCGACCTGCCTGGCCTTCGGCGGCCCCGGCCTCGATGTGCTGTATGTGAGCTCGGCCACCCAGAACATGCCGGCGGACGCGCTGGCGGCGGCGCCCGCGTCGGGCGGCGTGTTCGCGCATCCGCTGGACGTGCGCGGCCTGCCGGAGCAGCGCTTCGGCTGAGCGATATAGATATCTAAAACGATATCGATAAGCGCTTAAAATTGATTGGAAAGTTATCTGGCAGCACCTTAGACTTTCTTCCATCGCTGAGCAAGAACAAAACGACGGAGGAGAGACCACATGTCCGATACGAAAAAGAAGCCCACGCTGCGTTCCGCCGCGTGGTTCGGTACCCAGGACAAGAACGGCTTCATGTACCGGAGCTGGATGAAGAACCAGGGTATCCCCGACCACGAATTCCAGGGCAAGCCGATCATCGGCATCTGCAACACCTGGTCCGAGCTCACCCCCTGCAATGCCCACTTCCGCAAGCTGGCGGAACACGTCAAGCGCGGCATCCTGGAAGCCGGCGGCTTTCCGGTCGAATTCCCGGTGTTCTCGAACGGCGAATCTAACCTGCGCCCGACCGCCATGCTGACCCGTAACCTGGCCAGCATGGACGTCGAAGAATCCATCCGCGGCAACCCGATGGACGGCGTGGTCCTGCTGGTCGGCTGCGACAAGACCACGCCGGCGCTGCTGATGGGCGCGGCCAGCGTCGACATCCCGACCATCGTCGTCACCGGCGGCCCGATGTTGAACGGTAAGCTGAACGGCAAGGACATCGGCTCCGGCACCGCCGTCTGGCAGCTGCACGAGCAGGCCAAAGGCGGGCAGATCACGATGCACGACTTCCTCGCCGCCGAAGCCGGCCACTCGCGCTCGGCCGGCACCTGCAATACCATGGGCACTGCGTCGACGATGGCCTGCATGGCCGAAGCCCTCGGCACCTCGCTGCCGCACAACGCCGCGATTCCGGCGGTGGACGCGCGCCGCTACGTGCTGGCCCACATGTCCGGCATCCGGATCGTCGAGATGGTCAACGAAGACCTGAAGCTGTCGAAGATCCTGAAGCGCGAGAATTTCGAGAACGCGATCCGCGTGAACGCCGCGATCGGCGGTTCGACCAATGCGGTGATCCACCTGAAGGCCATCGCCGGCCGCGTCGGCGTGCCGCTCGAGCTGGAGGACTGGACCGCGATCGGCAAGGGTACCCCCACCATCGTCGACCTGCTGCCTTCGGGCCGCTACCTGATGGAAGAGTTCTATTACGCCGGCGGCCTGCCGGGCGCGATCCGCCGCCTGGGCGAGGGCAAGCTGCTGCCGCACCCGGACGCGCTCACCGTCAACGGCAAGTCGCTGTGGGAGAACTGCGTCGACGCGCCGATCTACAACGACGAGGTAATCCGCAAGCTCGACACGCCGCTGATCGACGACGGCGGCATCTGCATCCTGCGCGGCAACCTGGCGCCGCGCGGCGCCGTGCTCAAACCCTCGGCCGCATCGCCGCACCTGATGCAGCACCGCGGCCGCGCCGTCGTGTTCGAGGATTTCGACCATTACAAGCAGCGCATCGTCGACCCCGACCTGGATGTGGACGAGAACTCGATCCTGCTGATGAAGAACTGCGGCCCGAAAGGTTATCCGGGCATGGCGGAAGTCGGCAATATGGGCCTGCCGCCGAAACTGCTGGCGCGCGGCATCACCGACATGGTGCGCATCTCGGACGCCCGCATGAGCGGCACCGCCTACGGCACCGTGGTGCTGCACGTGGCGCCGGAGGCAATGGCCGGCGGTCCGCTGGGCATCGTCAAGGATGGCGACATCATCGAGCTCGATTGCGCCAACGGCCGCCTGCACCTTGACGTGCCGGACGAGGAAATCGCTGCCCGCCTGGCAGACCGCGCCGAGAACCAGAAGGCGCCGCCGCGCACCGGGTATCAAGGTCTTTATCTCGACCACGTGCTGCAGGCGGATGAGGGTTGCGACTTCGACTTCCTGGTCGGCTGCCGCGGGTCGGCGGTGCCCAAGCATTCCCATTAATTCCGGCGACACGGAGACAACATGCTGCTGATCCAATACACCACCGCCGCCGGCGCACGCCGCGTCGGCATCCTGAACGACGACATCGTCACCCCGATCCAGGGCTTCGCCTCGACCCTGGAACTGGCCAAGGCGGCCATCGCCCGCGGCCACGGCCTGGCGGCGCTGGCGGCCACCTCCACCGGCAACGACGCCGACTCCTTCGAAACCATCCTCGCCGAAGGGCGCCTTCTGGCGCCGATCGATCACCCGGACGCCGCCCACTGCTATGTGACCGGCACCGGCCTGACCCACTTGGGCAGCGCGGACACCCGCGACGCCATGCACAAGAAGATCGGCGGCGACGTCGAATCGCTGTCGGACAGCATGAAGATGTTCCGCATGGGCGTCGAAGGCGGCAAGCCGGAAGCCGGTAGCGCGGGCGTGCAGCCGGAATGGTTCTACAAGGGCGACGGGACGATCGTGCGCGCCGGCGGCCAGGCACTGGAAATGCCGGACTTCTCGCTGGACGGTGGCGAAGAGCCGGAGATCGCCGGCCTGTATGTGATCGGCGAGGATGGCCAGCCCTGGCGCGTCGGCTTCGCGCTGGGTAATGAATTCTCCGACCACGTGACCGAGCGCCAGAACTACCTCTACCTGGCGCACTCGAAGCTGCGCAACTGCGGCCTCGGCCCGGCCCTGCTGATCGGCGAGCTGCCGGAGCACGTCGCCGGCGTCTCGCGCATCGTCGATACGGACGGCCAGGTGCGCTGGGAAAAGGCGTTCGTCTCCGGCGAACGCAACATGTCGCACACCATCGCCAACCTCGAACACCACCACTTCAAGTACGGGCTGTTCAAGCGCCCCGGAGACGTCCACATCCATTTCTTCGGCACTGCGACGCTGAGCTTCGCCGACAGCGTGCAGGTGCGCGCCGGCGAGACCTTCGAGATCGCCTCGCCCCAGTTCGGCCCGGCGCTGCGCAACACGCTCGCCGTCCACGAAACCGAGTTTGCGAAAGTGAAGACCCTATGACCAACACGATTACCGGGCACGCCCTGATCGGCGGCCAGCCCGAACTCGGCGCAGGCGGCTCCTTCAAGGCCTGGAACCCGTCCCTGCGCGATCACCTGGAGCCGGCCTTCCACATGGTCGACCGCGAGCAGATCGACCGCGCCTGCAGCCTCGCCAGCGCCGCCTTCGACACCTTCCGCGCGACCTCCGACGACCAGCGCGCCGGCTTCCTCGACGCGGTGGCCGAGCAGATCCTGGCGCTGGGCGACGAGTTGGTTGAACGCGCGATCCAGGAAACCGGCCTGCCGCGCGGCCGCATCGAAGGCGAGCGCGGACGCACCGTCGGCCAGCTGCGGCTGTTCGCCTCCCTGCTGCGTGAAGGCTCGTGGCAGGACCCGCGCATCGACCCGGCGCTGCCGCTGCGCACGCCACCGCGCGCCGACCTGCGCAGCCGCCTGATCGGCGTCGGCCCGGTGGCCGTGTTCGCGGCCTCCAACTTCCCGCTGGCCTTTTCGGTGGCCGGCGGCGACACCGCGTCCGCCTTCGCTGCCGGCTGTCCGGTGGTGCTGAAGGCCCACTCGGCCCACCCCGGCACCTCGGAGCTGGTGGCGCGCGCCGTCGTCAGGGCGGTCGAGCAGTGCGGCCTGCCGGCCGGCGTGTTCGCGCTGCTGACCGGTACCGGCAACGGCATCGGTCAGGCCCTGGTCGCGCACCCGGCCATCCAGGCGGTCGGCTTCACCGGTTCGCGTTCCGGCGGCACCGCGCTGATGTCGGTGGCGGCACAGCGTCCGCAGCCGATCCCGGTGTATGCGGAAATGAGCAGCATCAATCCGGTCTTTCTGCTGCCGCAGGCGCTGGCATCGCGCGCCGAACAAATCGGCCAGGACTTCGCCGCCTCGCTGGTGCTGGGCGTCGGCCAGTTCTGCACCAACCCCGGCCTGGTGCTGGCGATCGAAGGCGAGGGCCTCGAGCAGTTCTGCGCCGCCGCCACCGCCGCGCTCAACAAGACGCAGCCGGCCACCATGCTCTCGGCCGGCATCGCGTCGAGCTACCGCCGCGGCGTCGAGGCGCTCGGCGCCCACGCCTCGGTGATGACTCTGCTGCGCCTGGAACACGAAGAGCACCAGGGCCACGCGGCGCTGTTCCGCGTGTCTAGCAGCGACTTCCTTGCGCGCCAGGAACTGCATGAAGAAGTATTCGGCCCGGCTTCGCTGTTGGTCGTGTGCCGCGACATCGAGGACATGCGCGGCGTGGCCGAGCGTCTGGAAGGCCAGCTGACCGCGGCCCTGCACATGGTCGACGGCACGGACGACGTCGAGGCAGCGCGTACGCTGCTGCCGACGCTGGAGCGCAAGGCCGGCCGCATCCTGGCCAACGGCTTCGGCACCGGCGTCGAAGTGGCGCACGCAATGGTGCACGGCGGTCCCTTCCCGGCGACCGCCGACGGCCGCAGTACGTCGGTCGGCACCGCCGCGATCTACCGCTTCCTGCGCCCGGTGTGCTACCAGAACCTGCCGCAATCCTTGCTGCCGGAGGTGCTGCGGGACGATAATCCGCGTGAGATCTGGCGCCGTATCGACGGCGCGATCGGTAAAGGCATGGAGAAGGTATGAGCAAGTTGGCGAAGTACGGAAGCCTGGAAGGGAAGCGTGTATTCGTGACGGGCGGCGGCAGCGGTATCGGCGAAGCGATCGTGGCCGCCTTCGTGGAGCAGGGCGCGGCGGTGGCCTTCGTCGACATCGTGCGCGACCCGAGCGAAGCCCTGGTGGCGCGCCTGTCCGCCGCGCTGCAGCCGGGCCAGACGGCGCCGGTGTTCCGCTACTGCGACATCACCGACATCGCGGCGCTGCAACAGGCCATGGCCGAGCTGGCGTCCGTGCTGGGCGACTTCGACGTGATCGTCAACAACGCCGCCAACGACCAGCGCCACCAGATCGGCGACGTGAGCGTCGGCTACTACGACGAACGCATCGCCATCAACCAGCGCCCGATGTTCTTCACTGTGCAGGCGGCGCTGGAGGGCATGAAGCGCCGCGGCGGCGGCTCGGTGATCAACTTCAGCTCGATGTCCTTCCATGCCAAGAACCCGGGCTATCCGATCTACGCCGCCACCAAGGCCGCCGTGACCGGCCTGACCCGCTGCCTGGCACGGGACCTCGGGCCTTTCAACATCCGCGTGAATACCGTGACGCCGGGCTGGGTGATGACCCAGCGCCAGATCGAGCTGTGGCTGGACGAGAACGGCGAAGCCGAGATCCGCCGCGCGCAGTGCCTGCCGGGAAAGCTGATGTCCGAAGATATTGCTGCCATGGTGCTGTTCCTGGCGGCGGACGACAGCAGGATGTGCACGGCACAGGATTTTGTGGTGGATGCCGGGTGGACCTGAGCTTCCCGCAGTCCGACCTGTCGTTTCCGCAGCCCTAACTGTCGTTCCCGCGAAAGCGGGAACCCATACGCCGCGTGCATCGAGGCTCAGCATGGGTTCCCGCCTGCGTGGGAACGACGGAAAAGAGAGTGCCATGACCAAACTGCTCCCAGCCGTTCTTGCCCTTGCGGTCCATGCCGCATTCGCAGCTCCTCTCCAGAGCCCCGACCGCCACATCAGCGTCGAGGTCCGCATCACCCCATCGCAAACCCTGGAATACAGGATCCGGCGCGACGGCCAGCCTGTCATCCTGCCGTCGCGCCTGGGCCTGCAGCTCGCCGGCGCCGACCTGGCGAACAGCTTGACGCTGACCGCCACATCACCGGTCAAGCCCATCGCCGAAGACTACGAACTCGTCACCGGCAAGAAGCGCCGCATCCGCTACCGCGCCAACGAACAGGTGCTCACGGTCCGCAACGCGAAGGGGCAGGCGATGGACCTTGTCCTCCGGGCCTCGAACGACGGCGTCGCCTTCCGCTACCTGGTGCGTGCGCCGGGCCGCCTGCAGTTCCTGAGCGAAGCCACCAGCTATCGCTTCGACAAGGCAGCGAAAGCCTGGCTGCAGCCGATGTCGATCGCCCAGACCGGTTGGATGAACACCAATCCGTCCTACGAAGAACACTACATGCGCGAGATCGCGGTCGGAACGAAGGCGCCGACCGCCGCCGGCTGGGTCTTCCCGGCGCTGTTCAAAACCGGCGACACCTGGGTCGCGCTGACCGAAGCGAACATGGACGGCAGCTGGCACGCTTCGCGCCTCCAATCCGATTCCGCAGGCGGCGAGTACCGGCTCGGCACGCCGATGGCGCCCGAAGTCTTCACCGGCGGCGCCTTGCTGGCCGAAAGCAGCGGCCAGCTGACATCGCCCTGGCGCGTGATCGCGCTGGGCAGCCTGGCGGCCGTGAGCGAATCGACGCTCGGCACCGACCTCGCCGCGCCGGCCATCGCCTTCGACAAGGCGAAGGTCGTGCCCGGGCACGCGTCGTGGAGCTGGGCGTTGCTGAAGGACGATGCCACCGTCTTCGAGGTGCAGAAGAAGTTCATCGACTACGCCGCCGACATGCGCTGGAACTACACCCTGGTCGACGCCGACTGGGACCGCAAGATCGGCTACGAAAAGATGCGCGAGCTGGCGGCCTATGCGGCGTCGAAAGGCATCGGCCTGCTGGCCTGGTACAACTCTTCCGGCGGCTGGAACAAGACCGAGTACTCGCCGAAGGGCAAGCTGCTGTCCCATGCGCAGCGCGTCGCGGAATTCGATCGCCTCGCGAAGATGGGCGTAAAAGGCGTGAAGATCGACTTCTTCGCCGGTGACGGCAAGTCGATGATCGCCTATTACACGGCGATCCTGCAGGATGCCGCGGCCGCCGGCTTGCTGGTCAACTTCCACGGCGCGACGCTGCCGCGCGGCTGGGCGCGCACGTATCCGAACCTGATGACCGCCGAAGCGGTGCGCGGCCTCGAATACACGACCTTCACCCAGGAAGACCAGGACGCCGTAGTGCGCCACGCGGCCATGCTCCCTTTCGCGCGCAATCTGTTCGATCCGATGGACTTCACGCCGATGGTGTTCGGCGACATCCCGAAGATCCGCCGCGCCACCCGCAATGGCTTCGAGCTGGCGGAGTCGGTGCTGTTCCTGTCCGGGATCCAGCACTTTGCCGAGACGCCGGAAGGCATGGCCGGCGCGCCTGCCTATGTGAAAAGCTTCCTGCAGACGCTGCCGCGCGGCTGGGACGAGGTCAGGTTCGTGGCCGGCTACCCGGGCCGCCACGCCGTCATCGCCAGGAAGAGCGGCGACGCCTGGTACGTGGCCGGCATCAACGCCGACGACGTCGATCTCCCGCTCGATCTCGACCTCGGCTTCCTGGCCGGCAGAGAAGGGCAGCTCATCACGGATGGCGCCGGCGAACGCGAATTCACGCAAGCCACGCTCAGCGGCGGCCGGCAGCAGCTCACGATCAAGGCGCACGGCGGTTTCGTCGCCGTATTCAAATAATCAATCAATAAAATGGAGACCCGCATGAACCGCTTCAAACTCACGATCCTCGCGCTCGGCATCCTCGCCGCCATCCCCGCCTTTGCGCAGGTGAGCCTGACCGTCGACACGTCACGGCCCGGCGCCGTCATCAACAAGAATGTCTACGGTCAGTTTGCCGAGCACCTGGGCACCGGCATTTACGAGGGCTTGTGGGTCGGGCCGGAATCGAAGATCCCGAATACCAAGGGCTGGCGCAAGGACGTGGTCGGCGCGCTGAAGGACCTGCACGTGCCGCTGGTGCGCTGGCCGGGCGGCTGCTTCGCCGACGAGTACCACTGGAAGGACGGCATCGGCCCGCGCGGCAAGCGCCCGGTGAAGGTGAACACCAACTGGGGCGGCGTCCCCGAGAACAATGCGGTCGGCACGCACGAGTTCTTCGACCTGGTCGAGCTGCTGGGCGCGGACGCCTACGTCAACGGCAACCTGGGCACGGGCACGCCGCAGGAAATGGCTGAGTGGGTCGAATACATGACCTCGGAGGGCAAGTCCAGCCTGGCCGAGCTGCGCGCGAAGAACGGCCATCCGCAGCCCTTCAAGGTCGCCTATTTCGCCATCGGTAACGAAGCCTGGGGCTGCGGCGGCAACATGAAGCCGGAGTACTACGCCAGCCTGTACAAGCACTACAAGACCTTCCTGAAGGCGCCGCCGAACGTGCTCCCGAAATTCATCGCCAGCGGCGGCAACGACAACGACAGCAGCTGGACCGAAACCCTCAGCCGCGAAGCCGCCCATGGCACCGACGGCATCAGCTTCCATTACTACACGCTGCCTACCGATAAATGGGAGAAGAAGGGCGCCGCCACCGGCTTCCCGGAAAGCGAATGGTTCTCGACCATGTCGAACACCCTGCGCATCGACGAGCATATCAAGCGCAACGTCGCGATCCTCGACAAGAACGATCCGCAGAAGAAGATCGGCTTCTACGTCGACGAATGGGGCACCTGGTACGACGTCGAGCCGGGCACCAACCCTGGCTTCCTGTTCCAGCGTAATACCCTGCGCGATGCGGTGGTCGCTGCGCTCAACTTCAACATCTTCCACGCGCACGCGGACCGCGTCCGCATGACGAACATCGCGCAGATGGTCAACGTGCTGCAGGCAATGATCATCACCGACAAGGACAAGATGCTGCTGACACCGACCTACTACGCCTACAAGATGTACGTGCCCTTCCAGGACGCGACCTCGCTGCCGGTTACCCTGGCCAACAACACGACCTACGGCGCGAACGGCAAGGGCGTGCCCGGCATCAGCGCTTCGGCCGCCCGCGCCAGGGATGGCAAGGTATATGTCGCGCTGGTCAACACCAACCCGCATGAGGCGACCGACGTGAGCCTGGATCTGCCGGGCCAGGCCATCGGCGCCGTCCGCGGCCAGGTCCTGACGGCCGACGCGATGGACGCCCACAACACCTTCGACAAGCCCCAGGCCATCAAACCGGCGCCGTTCAGCGCGCAGGCCGCTGGCGGCAAGCTGACCGTCAAGGTGCCGCCCAAGGCGGTGATGGTGTTCGCGGTGGAGGGCTGATCAATGACCCAAGCGTCGATACGCGCCTTCTGTCTGGCCGCGGCCGCGCTGTGGGGTACTGCGAACGCCGCCCAAGTCAGCGTCCACGACCCGGTCATGGCGAAAGAAGGCAACAAGTACTACCTGTTCAGCACCGGCCCCGGCATCACCTTCTACAGCTCGGCCGACATGCAGAACTGGAAGCCGGAAGGCCGCATCTTCCCGGGCCAGCCCAGCTGGGCTAAAAAGGCGGCGCCCACCTTCGACGACCACATATGGGCGCCGGACATCCAGTACCACAACGGGCGCTACCTTCTGTACTACTCGGTGTCCGGCTTCGGCAAGAACACCTCGGGCATTGGCGTGACCAGCAACGCCACGCTCGACCCGCGCGCGCCCAACTACCGCTGGGAAGACCAGGGCATGGTCCTGCAATCGGTGCCGGGCCGCGACCTGTGGAACGCGATCGACCCCAACGTCGCCGAAGACGGCAAGGGCAACGGCTGGATGGCCTTCGGCTCCTTCTGGAGCGGCATCAAGCTGGTCAAGCTGGATTCGAGCTGGACGAAACTCGCCGAACCGCAGGAGTGGCGCACCATCGCCCGCCGCGAGCGCCCGGCTTTCACGCCGGACGAGCAAGCCGGCGCGGCGCAGATCGAAGGACCCTTCATCTTCAGGAAGGACGGCTGGTACTACCTGTTCGTGTCCTGGGGCCTGTGCTGCCAGGGACCGAAGAGCACCTATCACGTGGTGGTGGGGCGCGCGAAGGACATCGGCGGCCCCTACCTCGACCGCCAGGGCAAGGACATGGCCTTGGGCGGCGGTTCGCTGGTCATCGAAGGCGACAAGGACTGGAAAGCGCTGGGCCATAACAGCGCATACACCTTCGATGGCAAGGACTGGCTGGTGCTGCACGCCTACGAGACGGCGGACAAATACAGGCAGAAGCTGAAGGTGCTGGAGATGAAGTGGGACAAGGAGGGTTGGCCGGTCGTCGATCCCGCAGACTTGAACCGCTATGTGAGCAAACAACTCCCATGAGACTGAAACGGATCGCAGCGCTGCTGCTGGTAATCGGCGCTGCATCCGCGGACGCCGCCGAGCTGTTCCCGTTGCGCGACGTGCGCCTGGGCCCCGGTCCCTTCCTCGATGCGCAGACGACGGACCTGCACTACCTGATGGCGATGGAGCCCGACCGCCTGCTGGCGCCCTTTCTGCGCGAGGCCGGCCTGGCCCAGAAGCAGCCCAGCTACGGCAACTGGGAATCCACGGGCCTGGACGGCCACATGGGCGGCCACTACCTGTCCGCGCTCGCCTTGATGTTCGCGTCGACCGGCGACCCCGAGGTGAAGCGACGCCTCGACTACTTCGTCGCCGAACTGAAGCGCGCCCAGCAGGCCAACGGCGACGGCTACCTGGGCGGTATCCCCGGCGGCCGCGCCGCGTGGCGCGACGTCGCCGCCGGTAAGCTCCACGCCGACAACTTCTCGGTCAACGGCAAGTGGGTCCCTTGGTACAACCTGCACAAGATCTACGCCGGCCTGCGCGACGCCTGGCGCTACGGCGGCAGCGAGGATGCGCGCGCGATGCTGATCGAGCTGTCCGACTGGGCGCTGCGCCTGACCAGCCATCTCGGCGACGAGCAGATGCAATCCATGCTGAAGAGCGAGCATGGCGGCATGAACGAGGTGCTGGCCGACGTCTACCAGATGACCGGACAGCGCAAGTACCTGGACCTGGCGCTGAAGTTCTCGCACCAGGCCATCCTGCAGCCGCTGGAGAAGGGCGAAGACAGGCTCACCGGGCTGCATGCGAATACGCAGATCCCGAAGGTGATCGGCTTCAAGCGCATCGCCGACCTGTCCGGCGACAAGAACCTGGAGCGCGCCGCCGAGTTTTTCTGGCAGACCGTGGTCGAGCACCGCACGGTCGCCATCGGCGGCAACAGCGTCAAGGAGCACTTCCACGACGATAAAGACTTCAGCCCGATGATCGACGAGGTCGAGGGGCCGGAGACCTGCAACACCTACAACATGCTGAAGCTTAGCGAGATGCTGTTCGCGTCGAGCGAGAAGGCGCAGTATGCGGACTATTACGAGCGCGCGCTGTACAACCACATCCTCGGTTCACAGCGTCCGGGCACGGGCGGCTTCGTCTACTTCACGCCGATGCGCCCGAATCACTACCGCGTGTACTCGCAGGTGGACCAGGCGATGTGGTGCTGCGTCGGCTCGGGCATCGAAAGCCATGCCAAGTACGGCGAGTTCATCTATGCGCACGACGCCGATGTTCTGTTCGTGAACCTGTTCATTCCCTCGACGCTGCAGTGGCACGAGAAAGGCGTGCGGATCGTGCAGGCCAACCGCTTCCCGGACCGGGCGGGCACGCACATCAGCGTCGACGGCGACGCGCATTTCACGATGAAGATCCGCTATCCGGCCTGGGTGGCGCCGGGCAAGCTGGCCTTGCGCCTGAACGGCCGCCCAATCAAGGTGTCGGGCAAGCCGGGCGAGTACGTCAGCATCGATCGTGCCTGGCACAAGGGCGACCGCGTCGACGTGAGCCTGCCGATGGCCACCCACCTCGAGCAGATGCCGGACAAATCGAACTATTACGCGGTCATGCATGGCCCCATCGTGCTGGCAGCGAAGACGAATCCCTTTTCGACCGAGCACCTGAACTTCCTGGCCGACGATTCGCGCATGGGCCACATCGCGTCAGGCCAGGTCTGCCCGCTGGAGTCGGCGCCGACTTTTGTCTCCGACCGCAAGGACTTCATGCGGCGCTTCAAGCCGGTGAAGGGCAAGCCGCTGACCTTCACCGCGCCGGGCCTGGTGCAGGGAGGGGCGGGTTCCTCGACCGAGTTCATTCCTTTTTTCCGGCTACACAACTCACGCTATATGATTTACTGGCAGCAGTCGACGCCGGGCGACTTCGCACGCATGCGGGCCGAGACCGCGGCCAGGGAAGCCGAGCGACTGGCGCTGGATGCGCGGACCATCGACCAGGTAGCGCCGGGCGAACAGCAGCCGGAGTCGGATCACTTTTTCGAAGGTGAAGGGACGGCTGCGGATGTCAATTCCGGACGCCACTGGCGCCATGCGACGAAGTGGTTCAGCTACCGCTTGAACGATCCGAAGGGGGAGGCCAGGGCGCTCAGGCTGACCTTCGCGCGCGTGGACGGCGGAAGGCGTTTTGATATCGTGGTGAATGGAGAGCGGATTGCCGAGGTCGAGCTGCCTGGCGACGCAACAGAGGAGTTCTACACCCGCGACTATGCGCTGCCAGCCGGCGCGCTGCAAAAGCGAAGCGGCACGCTGGAGGTGAAGTTTCTCGCGAAAGAGGGATCGGTGGCCGGCGGACTGTATGGCCTGAAGCTGCTGCGCTGATTCAGCTGCCGATACACATTATGGTATCAATAATGCCAAAAAAGTGATTGGATGAGCATCCCTCATCCGTCATACTATAAACACACAATAATACCGGAGACAAGTATGCCCCTCCCAACCCGCAGGACCTTCCTGGCCGCGGTCGCAGCCGCCGCATGCGCCGTTACGCTCCCGGCAAGCGCCGCCAAACCTCTCACGATCGGCTTCTCCCAGGTCGGCGCCGAGAGCGAATGGCGCACCGCGAACACCGCCTCGATCAAGGATGCCGCCAGACAGGCCGGCGTAAACCTGAAATTCGCCGACGCCCAGCAGCAGCAGCAGAACCAGGTCAAGGCGATCCGCTCCTTCATTGCCCAGCGTGTGGACGTGATCGCGTTTTCGCCGGTGGTCGAAACCGGCTGGGAGACCGTGCTGCGCGAGGCAAAGAACGCGAAGATTCCCGTTATCCTGACCGACCGTGCGGTCAAGGTCAGCGATCCGTCGCTGTACGTCAGCTTCATCGGCTCCGACTTCGTGGAAGAGGGCCGCCGCGCCGGGCGCTGGCTGCTGGACTACGCGAAGAAGAATGGCGACAAGCCGCTCGACATCGTCGAGCTGCAGGGCACTGTCGGCTCGGCGCCGGCCACCGACCGCAAGACCGGTTTTGCCGAAGCCATCGCCGCTAATCCGAAGCTCAAGATCATCCGCTCGCAGACCGGCGACTTCACCCGGGCCAAGGGCAAGGAAGTGATGGAAGCCTTCCTCAAGTCCGAGGGAAAGAAGATCAATGTGCTGTTCGCGCACAACGACGACATGGCGATCGGCGCCATCCAGGCCATCGAGGAAGCGGGCCTGAAGCCGGGCAAGGATATCGTCATTGTGTCGATCGACGGCGTACGCGGCGCTTTCGAGGCCATGAAGCAGGGCAAGCTCAACGTGACCGTCGAGTGCAATCCGCTGCTGGGCCCGACCCTGATGCAGACCGCGCAGAGCGTGGCGGCCGGCAAGCCGGTCCCGAAGCGCATCACCGTCGAGGAAGGCGTGTTCCCGGCCGAGGTCGCGGCCAAGGTATTCCCGACCCGAAAGTACTGAGCCGGCCATGGTCGACGCTCAAAGGCCGGTGCTCGAAGTCTCCGGCATCCACAAGCAGTTCCCCGGGGTGAAGGCGCTGCTTGACGCCGGCCTGCGCCTGTATCCGGGCGAAGTTCACACGCTGATGGGCCAGAACGGCGCCGGCAAGTCCACGCTGATCAAGGTGCTCACCGGCGTCTACCAGCCCGACGGCGGCAGTATCGTGCTGAACGGACAGGCGATCCGTCCGCGCTCCACCCAGCATGCGCAGGACCTGGGCATCAGCACGGTCTACCAGGAAGTGAACCTGTGCCCGAACCTGTCGGTCGCGGAGAACATCTTCATCGGGCGCTATCCGCGCCGCCTGGGAATGGTCGACTGGCGGAGCATGCGCCGCCGGGCGTCCGAGCTCCTGAAGCGCCTGCAGATCGACGTCGACGTCAGCAAGGCGCTGGCCGACTATCCGCTTGCGATCCAGCAGATGGTCGCGATCGCGCGCGCGCTGCTCGTCGAGTCGCATGTGCTGATCCTCGACGAACCAACCTCCAGCCTCGACGAGGCCGAGGTGCAGACCCTGTTCGGGGTGCTGCGCCGCCTGCGCGAGGAGGGAATGGCGATCCTGTTCGTTACCCATTTCCTCGACCAGACCTATGCGATTTCGGACCGCATTACGGTGATGCGCAACGGCGAGCGTGAAGGCGAGTACACCTGTGCCGAACTGTCGCGGCTCGCGCTCGTGAACAAGATGATCGGCGCACCGGCCGAAGCCCAGGAAGCGGGCGCGAAGGAGCAGGCGAACGGGCAGGCCGAACGCGGGCAGGTATTCCTGCGCGCCCGCGCAATCGCACGCAAGGGCGTGCTGGCGCCGGTCGATCTGGAGCTGCACCGCGGCGAGCTGCTGGGCCTTGCCGGCCTGCTCGGCTCGGGCCGAACCGAGACCGCGCGTCTCCTGTTCGGCGCCGACAGGGCGGACAGCGGCGGCCTCGAAGTCGATGGCAGGCCGGTCCGCTTTTCCAACCCGCGCGACGCCATCGCACAAGGTATCGGCTTCTGTTCCGAAGACCGCAAGCACGAGGGCGCGATCCTGCCGCTGTCGGTGAGGGAGAACCTGATCCTGGCACTGCAGGCGCGCCAGGGAGTCTGGCGCGCTATTCCACTGAAGCGCCAGCAGCAGTTGGCCACGGACTACGTCAAGTGGCTGGGCATCAAGACCGCCAGTATCGAGACGCCGATCGGATCGCTCTCGGGCGGCAACCAGCAGAAGGTGCTGCTGGCACGCTGGCTGGCCACTGAGCCGGGGCTCCTCATTCTCGACGAACCGACACGCGGCATCGATGTGCGCGCCAAGCAGGAAATCATGGATTACGTCAGCAAGTTGT
The DNA here is from genome assembly GCF_056399665.1 of Massilia sp. 01N410. Lineage (NCBI taxonomy): Bacteria > Pseudomonadati > Pseudomonadota > Betaproteobacteria > Burkholderiales > Oxalobacteraceae > Massilia > Massilia sp. 01N410. The sequence goes on from NZ_JBFTRV010000001.1 coordinate 76,534, forward strand.
GCCGCAAGGGCATGTCCATCCTCTTCATCTCGTCCGAGCTGCCGGAAGTGCTGCGTGTCTCGGACCGCATGGTGGTCATGCGCGACCGCAAGGCCTGTGGCGAGTACCGGCGCGGTGAGCTCGACGAAAGCTCGGTGCTGCGCGTGATTGCGGGGGAGGGCGCATGAACGCACGCGTGGATCCTAACCCGGCCAAGCCGACGGCGGCGCCCATGGCAACCATGACGACCATGCTGCTCCAGCATCCGCTGCTGCGTCCCCTCGCCGCGCTGCTGGTGCTGCTGGTCCTGGATGCAGCCCTGGTGCCGGGCTTCTTCCGTCTCGAAATGAAGGACGGTCACCTGTACGGTGCACTGGTCGACATCCTGAACCGTGCCGCGCCGCTGATGCTGGCGGCGCTCGGCATGACGCTGGTGATCGCCACTCGCGGCATCGACATCTCGGTGGGCGCCGTGGTCGCGCTGTCCGGTACCGTCGCGGCGATGCTGATCGGCGGCGCGACCGGCGACGCGCCGATGGGCATGGCGCTGGCGGCGAGCCTTGGCGTGGCCCTGCTGTGCGGTTTGTGGAATGGCGTGCTGGTGGCCGGCATCAAGCTGCAGCCCATCGTCGCGACGCTGATCCTGATGGTGGCAGGGCGGGGGCTGGCACAGCTGCTGACCGACGGCCAGATCGTCACGGTCTACTACAAGCCCTTCTACTTCCTGGGCAGCGGCTACCTGGCCGGCCTGCCGTTCTCGCTGTTCGTGGTGGCCGCCGTGTTCGGGGTGACGATGGTCCTGATGAAGAAGACCGCGCTCGGCCTGTTCATCCAGGCGGTCGGCATCAACCCGGTGGCGGCGCGCCTGGCGGGCCTGCGCACCGCAACGCTGATCATCTTCGTGTACGTGTTCTGCAGCGCCTGCGCCGGGCTGGCGGGGATGCTGATCACCTCGAACATCAAGAGCGCGGACGCCAACAATGCCGGCCTGCTGCTGGAGCTCGATGCGATCCTGGCCGTCACCCTCGGCGGCACCTCGCTCGCCGGCGGCAAGTTCAGCCTGATGGGCAGCATGATCGGCGCACTGATCATTCAGACCCTCACCTACACGATCTACTCGCTGGGCGTGCCGCCCGAGGTGAACATGGTCGTCAAATCCATCGTCGTGTTCGTGGTATGCATCTCGCAGTCGGGCGAATTCAAGCAACTGATCAAACGGAGGCCAGCGTGAGTACCTTGGCAAATGGCGCGCGCGGCATCTCGAGCGCGCCCTGGTTCACCTCGATGGTGACGGTGGTCCTGCTGGTTGCCATGCTGGGCGCCGGCGGCGCGGTCTATCCGGGCTTCCTGTCGCTGCAGGTGATCTTCAACCTGCTGATCGATAACGCCTTCCTGCTGGTGCTGGCGATCGGCATGGGCTTCGTGATCCTGTCCGGCGGTATCGACCTGTCGATCGGCTCGGTGCTGGCCCTGTCGACCATGGTCGCGGCCTGGCTGCTGCAGACGGCGCACTGGCACCCGGTGCCGGTAATCGCCGCCGTGCTGCTGATGGGCGCCTGTTTCGGGGCCGCGCAGGGCCTGCTGATCCATCTGTTCAAGCTGCAGCCTTTCATCGTGACGCTGGCCGGCATGTTCCTGGCGCGCGGGCTGTGTTACCTGATCAGCATCGAGTCGATCACCATCGATCAGCCTTTCTTCGTCGCGCTTTCCCAGACCCAGATTCCGATCCTGGGCGGCTTCCTCTCGCCAGGCGCCATCATCGCGCTGGTGGTGCTGCTGCTGGCGATCTGGCTGGCCCACTTCACGGCTTTCGGCCGGGCCGTGTATGCGGTCGGCGGCAACGAGCAGTCGGCTGCGATGATGGGGCTGAACGTGGGCGCTACCCGTATCGCCGTGTATGCCCTGAGCGGCTTCTGCGCGGCGCTGGGTGGTTTGCTGTTCGCGTTCTACATGTTGTCCGGCTACGGCCTGCACGGGCAGGGGATCGAGCTGGATGCGATCGCGGCGGTGGTCATCGGCGGGACCTTGCTCACCGGCGGCTACGGCTACATCGTCGGCGCGCTGTCGGGCGTGCTGGTGCTGGGCGCCATCCAGACTCTGATCGCCTTCGACGGCACGCTCAGTTCCTGGTGGACCAAAATCGTGATCGGCGCGCTGCTGTTCATCTTCTGCGTGGTGCAGAGGGTCATGGGCGGGCGCGCCGAATAATCGAATCAATCGGAGACCTTATGTTGAAACATGCCTTGCCGGCCGTCCTGCTGGCCGTTACCGCGCTCGCCCAGGCCGCCAACCCCATCACCAGCAAGATCTACACTGCCGACCCGGCCGCCCTGGTCGATAATGGCCGCGTCTACCTTTACGTCGGCCATGACGAAGCGAAGGAGGACGGCAAGGACTACCTGATGAACGAATGGCGCGTCTTCTCCAGCTGCGACATGCAGCACTGGACCGCGCATCCGAACCCGGTGCCGTACACGATCTTCCAGTGGGCCGGCCGCGATGCCTGGGCCAGCGACATCGCCAAGCGCAACGGCAAGTACTACCTCTACACCACGGTCGACCACAAGACCATTCCCGGCAAGGCGATCGGCGTGGCGGTCTCGAACAGCCCGACCGGACCCTTCGTCGACGCGCGCGGCTCGGCCCTGGTCACGAACGACATGACCCACGAGACCCCGATATCCTGGGACGACATCGACCCCGCCGTCTTCATCGACGACGACGGCCAGGCTTACCTGTACTGGGGGAATACGGTGATGAAGTATGCGAAGCTGAAACCGAACATGATCGAGCTGGACGGTCCGATCCATACCGTGGGCCTGGAAGCGTTTACCGAGGCGTCCTATCTGCACAAGCACGCCGGCAAGTACTACCTCTCGTATTCGCGCAAGTTTCCGGAAGAGACGGTCTACATGACCGGCCCCAGCGCCACCGGTCCGTGGTCCTTCGGCGGCCTGATCATGGAGCAGAACAGCAACGTCAAGACCATTCACCAGGCGATCGTCGATTTCAACGGCAAGTCCTATATCTTCTACCACAACGGCAAGCTCCCGGGCGGCGGCGAGTTCCGCCGTTCGGTCGCGGTCGAGGAGCTGCACTATGGTCCGGACGGGAAGATCCTGCCGGTGGCGCAGACGACGCAGGGTCCGGCGGCCAATCCTTCGGCGTCGTGCAAGTGATGCAGAATCCGGTAAAGTATGGCCAAAAGCAATATCCATAATGATATGATGTATTGATGGATACGCCCAACCCGAACTGGTTCCTCAAGGCGCGCCTCAAGACGCGCCAGCTCCTGCTGCTGATCGCGCTCGACGACTATCGCAACATCCACCGCGCGGCCGACGAACTGCACATGACCCAGCCCGCCGCCTCCAAGCAGATCAAGGACCTGGAGGAGATGCTGGACGTAAGGCTGTTCGAGCGCCTGCCGCGCGGGATGGAGCCGACCATCTACGGCGAGACGATGATCCGCCATGCCCGCATGGCCCTCACCAGCCTGGCGCTGGCGCACGACGACATCGTGACCCTGAAAGCCGGCCTGACGGGCCAGGCGGAAGTGGGCGTGATCATGACCCCGGCGATGGCCCTGCTGCCGCGCGCCATCGCGCGGGTGAAGGAAGAAGCGCCGCTGCTGCGCATCGGCGTGCAGCTGGAGGCCAGCAACGTCCTGCTCGACAAGCTCCAGCACGGCACCCTGGACTTCATGATCGGCCGCATCTTCGACACCATCGATACGACCGGCCTGATCTACGAGGAGCTCACCGAGGAGCCGGCCTGCGCGGTCGTGCGCCCCGGCCATCCGCTGCTGCTGGAGAACCGCGAGCTCACGCTGAAGGACATCGCGCCGCTGCCCTGGATCCTGCCGCCGAACGGCAGCATCCTGCGCTACCGCTTCGACATGATGTTCCGCCGCGCGGGGTTGGAGCCGCCGGCCAACGTGGTCGACACCACGGCCATGCTGGTCATCACCGCGCTGCTGCAGCAGACCGATTCGCTGCACGTGATGCCGCTCGAAGTGGCGCAGTACTACGCCTCGCTGAACGTGATGCGCATTCTCCCTATCGAACTGCCTTGCAAGATGGATGCCTTCGGCATCATTCGGCAGCGCGATCACTTGCTGTCGCCGGGCGCCGACTTGCTGCTGCGCGCGGTGAGGGCGGCGGCTGCGGAGATCTACTGAAGCTCTGCTTTTCAGCGTGTCGGCACGATGCCGGATTCGCCGGCAGTGCATTGAGGCGGACGAGGCGTGGCGCGTGTATGCACGGATAGCACTGTCGGGGCCGTGCAAATCGTTATCAGATTGCAATTTAACCAATTAGCTCGGATAAGCATATCGGTGGTCAGAAGCCCGTTGTTGACTTCATGGTGCCGACCGGGAGGTACTGAGTCGCGATCTAGGCAATAGAGTAGAGCGCTGATCACGACCATCGGGATTCACGGTCAAGATCGTGTCGTCCACGGCTCCGGCCAGGTACGCCCGTGATGGCGATTACATGTTCGGGTAATTCGGCCCGCCGCCACCCTCCGGCGTGACCCAGACGATGTTCTGGGTCGGATCCTTGATGTCGCAGGTCTTGCAGTGCACGCAGTTCTGCGCATTGATCTGCAGGCGGTCCTTGCCCTCGTCCGTCTTCACGAATTCGTAGACCCCCGCCGGGCAGTAGCGCTGTTCCGGACCGGCGTACTTGGCCAGGTTGATCTCGACCGGCACGTTCGGGTTTTTCAGGGTCAGGTGCACCGGCTGGTCTTCCGCGTGGTTGGTGTTCGAGATGAACACCGAGGACAGGCGATCAAAAGTCAGCTTGCCGTCCGGCTTCGGATACACGATGGGCTTGAAGCTCGATGCCGGGCGCAGGCATTCGTGGTCGGCGTGCTGGTGGTGCAGGGTCCACGGCGCCTTGCCCTTGAACAGGATCTGGTCGATGCCGGTCATGATGGTGCCCAGGACCAGGCCCTTGCTCATCCACGGCTTGAAGTTGCGCGCCACGTGCAGTTCCTCGTGCAGCCAGGACTGCTCGAAGGCGGCCGGGTAGCTCGCCAGCTCGTCGTTCTGGCGGCCTTCACCCAGTGCCGCGAAGGCGGCGTCGGCTGCCAGCATGCCGGTCTTGATCGCGGCGTGGCTGCCCTTGATGCGGCTGACGTTCAGGAAGCCGGCATCGTCGCCGACCAGCGCGCCGCCCGGGAACACGGTCTTCGGCAGCGACTGCAGGCCGCCGGCGGTGATCGCGCGGGCGCCGTAGGAGATGCGCTTGCCGCCTTCGAAGAAGTGGCGGATCTCCGGGTGGGTTTTATAACGCTGGAATTCCTCGTAGGGCGACAAATACGGGTTCTGGTAGGCCAGGCCGACCACGAAGCCGACCGCGACCTGGTTGTTCTCCAGGTGGTACAGGAAGGAGCCGCCGTAGGTATCGGAGGGCAGCGGCCAGCCGGCCGTGTGGATCACCAGGCCGGGCTTGTGCCTGGCCGGGTCGATCTCCCACAGTTCCTTGATGCCGATGCCGTAGGTCTGCGGGTCCTTGCCCTGGTCCAGGCTGTACCTGGCGATCAGCTGTTTGCCGAGGTGGCCGCGCGAGCCTTCCGCGAACAGCGTGTACTTGGCGTGCAGTTCCATGCCCAGCTGGAAATCCGGACCCGGTTCGCCGTCGCGCTTGACGCCCATATTGCCGGTGGCGACGCCCTTCACGGCGCCGTCGTCGTCGTACAGGATCTCGGCGGCCGGGAAGCCGGGAAAGATCTCGACGCCCAGCGCTTCCGCCTGCTGGCCCAGCCAGCGCACCACATTGCCCAGCGAGATCACGTAGTTGCCGTGGTTGGTCAGCGCCTTCGGCACCATGAACGACGGGGTCGCGTAGGACTTGGTCTCGGTCAGGAACAGCACGCGGTCTTCAAGGACGGCGGTGTTCAACGGTGCGCCCAGTTCTTTCCAGTTCGGGAACAGTTCGTTCAGCGCGCGCGGATCCATCACCGCGCCCGACAGGATGTGCGCGCCCAGCTCACCGCCTTTCTCGAGCACGCAGACCGAGACCTCGCGGCCCTGTTCCGAAGCCAGCTGCTTCAGGCGGATCGCGCTTGACAAGCCGGCCGGGCCGCCGCCGACGATGACGACGTCGTATTCCATCGCTTCGCGCGGACCGTATCCTTGCTCCAGCTTCATGTCAGCATCCAGGCCAGTCATCTTGTTCTCTCCTCATGCTGGTCATTGCGCATCGGGCTGCGCTTCGGGGCGGGCGTGCGCAAACGCCTCCAGGGCCTCACAGCGGGCCCCGATTGCAACGACGGTCGGGTACGGCGTCAGGTCGCAATCGAAACGCCGTGCGTTGTAGAGCTGCGGTATCAGGCAGCAATCCGCCATGGTTGGCGTATCGCCATGGCAGAACAGGCCAGTGTCGCGGCTTCGCACCAGCTGCTTCTCCAGAGCGGCCAGGCCCAGCGCAACCCAGTGACGGTACCAGGCCTGCTTCTGCCCGTCCGTGATGCCCAGCTCCGTGCTCAGGTAGTTCAGCACACGCAGGTTGTTGAGCGGGTGGGTGTCACAGGCGATCGCCTGCGACAAGGCGCGCACGCGGGCGCGGCCGCGCGCATCCGCGGGCAGCAGCGGAATCCCCTGGTGCGTGTCGTCCAGGTATTCGATGATGGCCAGCGATTGCGGCAGCACCAGGCCATCGTCCTCGAGCACGGGCAGCAGGTGGCCGGGATTCAGGGTATCGAACTCCGGGCGGAACTGCTCGCCGCCGTTCTTCGAAAGATGCACATACGCCTGATCGGCATGCAGGCCCTTCAGGTTCATGGCGATGCGAACCCGGTAGGACGCGGAACTTCGATAATAGGTATGCAGTTTCATCTTAGACGACCTCGACCGAAATCGGGGTCAGGCCGTCGACCGTGCCAAGCAGGCGTTGGCCGGACCGCACCGCGCCCACGCCTTCCGGCGTGCCGGTCATGATCAGGTCGCCCGGACGCAGTTCGAACAGGGTCGAAAGTTGGGCGATGGTTTCGCTGACGTTCCAGATCAGCTTCGCGAGGTCGCTGCTCTGTACCGTCACGCCGTCGACGCTCAGGGCGATGGCGCCGGCGTCGAGCAGGCCGCAGTCGGCGATACGGGTGATCGGGCCGATCGGTGCGGAATAGTCGAAGGCCTTGCCGATTTCCCACGGACGGCCTTGCTCGCGCATGCGCATCTGCAAGTCGCGCCGCGTCATGTCCAGGCCGACGGCATAGCCGAAGATGTGGGCGGCGGCGTCCTCGGGGGCGATGTCGCGCCCCTGCTTGCCGATCGCGACCACCAGTTCGATCTCGTAGTGATAATTTTCGGTGCGCGGCGGATAGGGCAGCGTGATGCTTGCTCCGGCCGGCACCGGCACGATCGACTCGGCGTCGTTCGGTTTGCAGAAGAAGAAGGGCGGCTCGCGATCGGGATCGAAGCCCATTTCGCGGGCGTGAGCGGCATAGTTGCGGCCGACGCAGTAGACGCGGCGTACCGGAAAGCGGGCAGTGCTGCCGTTGACCGGCAGACCGACGATGGGCTGGGCAGGGATGACGAATTGAGCGTTCATGGTATGTCGTTCCAGATGATGATTATTCGGAAAGGAATTCTTCGCGCAGCTGGCCGATCGCTTCAAGCACCGGGCGGTCGGAGAAACTGAACAGCACCGCGTCCTCGGCGGCCTCGAGGGTCAAGGGAGACCAGGACGGCACGACGAAGGTGTCGCGCGGCGCGAACTCGAAACGGCGTCCGCCGATGATGGCCGCGCCGTGGCCTTCGACGACGCTGTAGACGGTGCCGTCGGTGCTGCGGTGGGGCAGTCCCCGGAAGCCGGCCGGCAGCAGCTGCATGCACGCGCCGATGGTCGGCATCGGTGCGCCGCCGGTGAGCGGATTCACGTAGCGTAGCTTGACGCCGACCCAGGCATCGATCTCCTGCTGGCGGCGCAGCGTCTCGAGCGCCTCGCGCGAGCGCTCGTAGGGATAGTTGAAGATCGGCGAGCTGGTACCGGCGTGCAGCTGGCGTACCGGCGCCATGTTGTGGCCATAGGCCGCGTAGCTGCGTCCCTGCGGGCGGGCGATCGGCTGGCTGGCGGCGTCGCCGTTTTCGGCGAAGCCGCCGTTGAAGAAACGCGTCAACGGGATGTCCAGGCCGTCGAGCCAGACGACCGGTTCGCTGACGCCGTCGATCCCCGGATTGCCGTGGTCGTGCCAGGTCCAGGATGGCGTGAGGATGAAATCGCCCGGGTGCATCATGGTGCGCTCGCCGTCCACCGCCGTGTAGGCACCCTTGCCTTCGACGATGAAGCGCAGCGCCGACTGGGTGTGGCGGTGGGCGGGGGCGATCTCACCGGGCAGGATCAGCTGCAGGCCCGCGTACAGCGAGTTGGTGATCGAAGCGCTGCCGGCCAGGGCGGGATTTTCGAGCACCAGAACGCGGCGCACGGCTTCCTCGGCCGTAATCACCTCGCCGGCCCGGGTCAGGTGTGGCAGGATGTCCTGGTAGCGCCACAGGGCGGCCTCGTAGGCGGGCGTGGGCTGGCGCGGTACCAGCGTATGCAACGACTCCCACAACGGCGACAGGTTCAGTGCCCCCATCTCCCGGTAGAGGGTACGGCGGGCTTCGATCAGATCGTGGTTCATGTTCATTCTCCTTGCGTTCTCAAGCGTCGGCAGCCAGGCAGGCGGCGGCGTTCCAGTCGTACAGCCAGGCCAGGGCATCGTAGAAGCCGGCGTCGCTGCGGCCTTTCCACAGGTCGTTGCGGACCAGACGTTCGACGCCGGCGGCGTGATACAGGCGACCCATTTCACGTACCGACAGCACCACGCGGGCGGTGCGGGCAATCCGGGAACGCTGGTACAGCGCGAACGCGGCCTCCATGTCGTAATCGCAGCGGCGTACCGCCGCACCGAGGGTGACCGCGTCCTCGAGCGCCATGCAGGCGCCCTGGGCGAGGTATTGCATCATCGGGTGGGCGGCGTCGCCGAGCAGCGTGACGCGGCCGCGCGTCCAGTTGTCGACCGGATCGCGGTCGGCGGTGCTCCAGCGGCGCCAGCTGGACGGCAGGTGGAGCAGCTTGCGCGGCAGCTCGGCGATGCCGGTGAAGTAGGACAGTACCTCTTCCTTGCTGCCGTCGGTCACGCCCCACGACTCCTGTTCGCGGCTGTGGAAGGTGACGACGAGGTTGTACTGCTCGCCGCCACGCAGCGGGTAATGCACCAGGTGGCAGTTCGGTCCGGCCCAGACGACAGGAGCGTTCATGCGCAGCTCCTCCGGCATGGCGGCGACCGGCACCACCGCGCGGTAGACCACATGCCCGGAGACGCGGACACCGTCGCCGAGCACCGTTTCGCGGGCCACCGACTTCACGCCATCGCAGCCGACCAGGAAGTCGGCGTGATAGCGGCGACCGTTGCTGTCGGTGACGGCCACCCCGCGCTCGTCCTGGTCGATCGACGTGACCTGACAGGATGTCACCAGTTCGATGCGCGGATTGCCGCTCACCTGCGCCAGGATGGCGGCATGGATGTCGGCGCGGTGGATGACCGCGTAGGGATTGCCGAAGCGGGCGCGAAAGGCTGCGCCGACGTCGAAACTCGCGACCACGCCGCAGTCGACCGCATCCATCATCACCAGGCGCTCGGTGAACACCGCGCGCTGGCGCACCAGTTCGCCGGCGCCGAGCGCATCGAGAGCGGCAAACGCATTCGGGCCGAGCTGCAGGCCAGCGCCGATCTCGCCCAGTTCGGCAGCCTGTTCCAGCACGGTGACGTGCAGGCCGAGCTGCGCGAGCGACAAGGCCGCCGCGATGCCGCCGATGCCGGCGCCAGCGACGATCACCGACGGTAATGCTGAGTCAGTGGGAAGCATGAAGAGTCTCCTTTTCTATGTAGGAATCGAGCGAGTGTGCCGATTCATGGTTATTTGAGAAACTGATGAAGCCTGATGAAGAGAATCCGGAAATTAAATAATGTTGTCGACACGGACCTGAGCCCCGGGTTGCCGGGATCTTCGACGGGAGAGACAGGATCGCAAGGTGGCCCGGCGGCTGCCGGCGAAAGCTAGCCGGCCAGGAGCTTGGTCAAGGTGCCGCGCGCCACCTCGGCCGCCGCCGTTACCAGTGGATTGCCCGGCTGCTGCGCCGGCAGCACCATGCACAGCGTGGTTTCAAGGGCCGGTTGTTCGATCTTCTGCCAGGACAGCATGGGCAGTCCCGCGCCTCGCCCGACCAGGCGCGGCATGATCGAATAGCCCATGCCCTGCGCCACCAGCTCCATGGTCGAGTAGGATGCGTCGACCTGCAGCGTGACGTTCACGCCCAATCCCAGGCGTGCGGCGGCCGACTCGACCGCCACCCGCACCGAGTGATTCCCGTGCGGGAGGATCAGCGGCAGCCTGGCGACCTCGGACAGCGTGACCTGGCCGTCGTCGGCGCCAACCGCAGCGGCGCCGATCAGGTACAGGGGTTCCGTGACGATCGGCGTGATCTTGATGTTCGGCGATGCCGCCGGGTTGTAGAGCAGGGCGAAATCGAGTTGGCCCAGCAGCACCGCATCGTACAGCGCGCCGGACAGGCCTTCGACGACGCTGATCGCGGCGCGCGGGAACAGCGCCGCCAGTTCCGGCAGCAGCGCCGGGATGCCGGCCCGTCCGATGCTCGGCGCCATGCCGATCGCGAGCTGGCCGGAGAAGGCCGACTCCGAGTCGCGCAGCGCGATGGCGGCCGAATCCATCAGGTGGAGCACGCCGCGTGCATACTCGAGGAACTTCTTGCCTGCTTCGGTCAGCAGGACGCCGCGCCCGTGCCGGTAGAACAGGCTGGCGCGCAGCTCGACTTCGAGCGCGCGAACCTGGCGGCTGAGGGTCGACTGACCGATGTCGAGCAGGTCGGCGGCCTTGATGTAGCTGCCGGTTTCAGCGATGCGCACGAAGTGGCGGATCTGGGAAATCTCCATATTGGCTCAGCAATCCAGGCAGGTGTCGTTCAGGCAGGCAGCCGCACCGGGCGGCCGTGTTCGCGGCGTGCCGCGATCGTCTTTTCCAGGCGCGCCGCCGAGTGCTGCAGGCGCGCCAGCCATTGCCGGATCTGGCCGAGGTCCGCCGCCGGCGGCAAGGCGCTCAGCCGAAGCACCAGCAAGACTTGCCCGGCGGCGTCGCGCACCGGCACCGACAGGTGGCGCACGTCATAGCGCGCGCCGTCCAGCAATTCGGCGGGCTCGTGCAGGCCGGCGCGTGCCTTGGCCGCCGCCAGCAGGCGCCGCTCCTGGCCCGGCGTGCGGTGCGGGTTCGAGTACAGCGCCACCATCTCGTCCAGGTTTTCGTCGTCGCCCGCACCGTGCAGCGCGATCGACCAGCCGCGGCTGCGCACCCGTTCCAGCTGGGCCAGCGCATCGTCGATCGTCTCCTGGTCCGGGCGGCCAAGCCGCTTCAGCCATTCGGCGTCGCCCGGCGCCCCCGGACTGCCGACGAACAGCGGCCCCAACGGGGGTGCGCACGGCACCCGGAAGCCGAGCCGGCTGCGCAGGCGGAAGTGGGGCGACTGGTTTTCCACCGCCACGTAGACGACGTCGCCGCCGACCGCCGCGATGATGCTGCATTCGGCGTTCAGCTCCGTGGCCACGGCTTCCATCTCGTCGCGGCCGATCTCGGCCAGCTGCACCGCCTCGATGGTTTCGCGCTCGGCCGCCGCCACCAGCGGTCCCGGCGAGAAGCGTCCATAGCCGCGCTGGAAGAACAGCAGCGGCGCCGTATCCCGTTCCAGCTGCATGTCGAGCACGCCGCCCAGCACGATGTAATGGTCGCCGACCTCGGTCACGCTCGCGTAGTCGCAGTCGATCCAGGCGACGACGCCGTCGAGGACCGGATTGCCGGCGGGGCTGGGGTGCCATGCCAGGCCGGCGAACTTGTCTTCGGCCGGCGAGGCGAAATGCTGGCACACCGCTTCCTGGTCGGCCGCGAGGATGTTCACGCAGAAGGTCGGGGAGCCGCGCATGCGGGCGAAGGTGCGCGACGTCTTCATCGGCAGGTAGCCGATCAGCGGAGGAACCAGGGAGACCGAGGTGAAGCTGCCGATCACCATGCCGGCCGGGATGCCGTGGTCGTCGATGCAAGTGACGATGGCGACGCCGGTCGGATAGCTGCCGAGCACCTCGCGGAAGCGGGCGCCGTCGATTTGCCTTGCTGGGGTAGTGGCTTGCATATGTGTCTCGCTGTCTCTTCGTGGATGATTTTCGGGCGCCGCAAGGAAGCAGGAACGGGCCGCATTTTTTCTGATTATAACGTTCTAGAATAATTATTCAAGAAATTTAAAAGACGCGCGGTGCCTGCCTGTCCCGGCTCCCGACCGATGCAAATTCCGCATAGTAGCCTTGAAGGTATTCGACTTGTATGGCCAGGACGCAGGGCTAACAATGCCTGACGTTGACCGCCGAGAAACGCGGGTCAGGCAACCTGGAGACAAGTAGAACCATGGACAGATTGAAAGACAAAGTCGCCATCGTGTTTGGCGCGGGACCGAACATCGGTGGCACCATCGCTCATTTCCTGGCGCGGGAAGGCGCCAGCGTCTGCGTCACCGACGTGAAGGAAGATGCGGCCGCAGCGACGGCCGGCTTCATTCGCGAGCGCGGCTGGGAAGCGATGGGCCTGGCAGGCGACGCGCGCAAGGATGCCGACGTCAGGCGCATTGTCGAGGCGACCGTCGAACGCTACGGCCGCCTCGACATCGTGGTGAACATGGCCGGGCGGGTGCATTGGGACGACGTGCTGGGCATGCAGCTCGACGACTGGGAGGACTCGGTGGCGAGCTTCGCTACCGCCGGCCTGCTCGCGACCCAGCACGGCGCCGGCGCCATGCTGGACTGCGGGGCGCCGGGCAGCATCATCCATGTGATGTCGACCGCGGCCCATTTCGGCGAGGCCGACGGCGCCGCCTACTGCGCGGCCAAGGCGGCGCTGCTGAACTTCGCGCGTTCCGCGGCGATGGACCTGGCCCACCATGGCATCCGCGTGAATACCGTCACCCCCTGTTCGATGGAGCACCAGCTCTGGACCACGATGCGCGACGAGATGTTCGACCCGGACTGGCAGCCGCCGTCGCGGCGCGGCTTCTATTCGCGCCAGGAATACCTGGACCAGCTGCCGCTGCGCCGCTTCCCGCGCGCCGCCGACCTGGCCTGGGCCACGGTCTTCCTGGCGTCGGACGAATCGTCCTGCATGACCGGGGCAGACCTGGCGGTCGATGCCGGCCTGCGCCACAAGTACCCGACCTGGACCCCGGGCAAGCACGACCCGCGCGACATCAAGGACTACGCGCGCGCGACCCGCGTGACCCGCTACGGCGAAGAGCAGGAACTCCTGACCGAGCTGCTCGGCGAGCCGATCGACCGTTCCCAATAATCCACACGGAGACCCACATGGAGACTATCCAGGACCAGCGGCGCGAAGAGCGCGCCCAACAATTCAAGCAGCTCACCGAGTGCAGCCGCTGCAAGCCGATGGGGCGCCTGCTGCGCAAGTTCTGGCAGCCGGTCGCGCTGGCCGGGGACGTGGCGCCGGGCGGCGCCATTCCCCTGCTGATCATGGGCGAGGAACTGACGCTGTACCGCGGCGAAAGCGGCGCCCTGCACCTGGTGGGTGGGCGCTGCGCGCACCGCCGCACGCTGCTGCATACCGGCTGGGTGGTGGGCGAGGAGATCCGCTGCATCTATCACGGCTGGCAGTTCGATGGCAAGGGCGCCTGCGTCAACCGTCCCGCCGAAGCCAACACCGGCATGCCGCGCACCCGCATCCCGGCCTATCCCGTGCAGGAATACATGGGCCTGGTCTTCGCCTACCTGGGCGAGGGCGAGGCGCCGGCATTCGACCTGCCGCGCAAGCTCCTGCTCGAACGCGAGGGGACCCTGTTCGCGAACGGCCGCGAACGCTGGGACAACAACTGGTTCCAGCAGGTCGAGAACTCGCTCGACGCGGTCCACGTCAGCTTCGTGCACATGGCGCTGACGGTCGGCCCCTTCGGCAAGGCCGTGACCGGCGCGATTCCCGAGCTCTCGTACGAGGAAACCTCGTCGGGCATCCGCCAGACCGCCCGCCGCTCGGAGAACAACGTGCGCGTCAGCGACTGGACCTTCCCCAACAACAACCACGTCACCGTGCCCGGGCTGACCCCGGACGATCCCTGGATCGACGTGTTCGTGTGGATGATCCCGAACGACGAGCTGAACACGACCCGCTTCATGATCTACGGCCAGCAGCCCGGCGCCAGCGAGGAAGCGCGCACGCGCTTCAGGGACTACTTCGCGAAGTACGGCAAGTACGACCCGGCCGAGCACCACGATGAACTGTTCGCCTCGCGCGAGTGGAAGAATCCGGAAGACAGCTTCGTCGGCCTGACCGCCGCCCAGGACTATCTGTCGATCCGCGGCCAGGCCCGGATCACCGCGCGTGAGGACGAGATCCTCGGCCGTTCCGACCTCGGCATCGTCACCCTGCGCAAGCTGTTCTTCCGCGAGCTGGAGCTGCAGGAGACGGGCCAGCCGACCAAGGCCTGGCGCGCGCTGCACGACGCCGCGCCGCTGCCGAAGCAGCCTGGCCAGGAAGCTGCGGCCTGAATCGACCCTTCATCTCGTCCACGCACATTTATGCTCGATCTGACCCCCTACGACTCGCTCCCCGAGGAGCTGCTGCAATTTCGCGACTCGATCCGCCGTTTCGTCGACCGCGAACTGATCCCACTCGAACATGCCCTCGGCGCGAATGGCATGCTGCCGCCCGAACAGGCGGCCGCCCTGCGCGAGCGCGCGCGGCAGGCCGGCTTCTGGCTGATGGACGTGCCCGAAGAATTCGGCGGCCAGGGCCTGCCCCTGCTGGCGCTGGCCGTGTTCTGGGAGGAGGTCGGACGCAGCACCGTCGCCTCCTGGGTGCGCGATCATGGCCTGTTCGGGCCGATGGTCGGCCCGATCCTCCTCGGCCTGAACGAGGACCAGCGCACCCGCTACCTGCAACCGGTGCTCGACGGGACCAAGCGCTCCTGCTTCGCCCAGACCGAACCCGACGCCGGCTCGGACCCATCGATGATGCGCACGCGCGCCGTGCGCACCGCGACCGGCTACCGGCTCAACGGCGTCAAGCGCTACATCACGCGCGCCGCGGTGGCCGATTTCGCCATCGTCATGGCGGTCACCGATCCGGACAAGGGCGCGCGCGGCGGCGTCTCCTGCTTCATCGTCGACCTCGACGCCCCGGGCGTGAAGGTGGCGGGGTCGGAAAAAACCCTGATGGGCGACGCGCCGAGCGAGATCAGCTTCGAGGATGTCGATGTCCCGTTCGCGAACCTGGTCGGCGAGGAAGGCCGCGGCTTCGCGCTGGCGCAGGGCTATATCAATTACGGACGGGTGCGCCAGGGCGCGCACGCCTGCGGCGCCGCCGAGCGCTGCCTGGCGCTGACCGCGGAGTACGCCCACCAGCGCAAGACCTTCGGCCAGGTGCTGGCCGAACGCCAGGGCGTGCAGTGGATGCTCGCCGACGCCTTCACCGAGGTGTATTGCACCCGCCTGCTGGTGTACGACGCGGCGCGCAAGACCGACGCCGGCCTGGAAGCGCGCATGGAAACCTTCATGATCAAGACCTTCGGCGTGGAGGCGGGCTGGCGCATCGTCGACACCTGCATGCAGCTGCACGGCGGCATGGGGCTGACCGAGGACACGCCGATCGAGCGCTTCTGGCGCGACCTGCGCAGCTACCGCATTACCGAGGGGCCGACCGAGGTGCTGCGCACCACGCTCGCGCGCCAGATCCTGAAACACTACAGCTGATAACCGGGAGCCACGCATGAATCACGCCCTCGAAGGCATCCTGGTGATCGAACTCGGTACGGTCCTGACCGCGCCGCTGGCCGGCATGATGCTGGCCGACCTCGGCGCGCGCGTCATCAAGGTCGAGCACCCGAACGGCGGCGACCCGTTCCGCCGCCACGCCGGCAAGTTGTACAGCCCGCATTTCGCCTCCTACAACCGCAACAAGGAAAGCATCCAGCTCGACCTCCATGGCGAGGCCGGCCGGGCCGACCTGCTGGCCCTGCTGGCCCGCGCCGACGTGCTGCTGGAAAACTACCGGCCGGGCGTGATGGCCCGCCTCGGCCTGACTGAAGAGAAACTCGCGCAAATCAATCCGCGCCTGGTCTGGTGCTCGATCACCGGCTTCGGGACCGAGGGGCCGTACCGCGACCGGCCCTGCTATGACGCGGTGGCGCTCGGCCTCTCCGGCCTGGCCAGCCTGATGCTCGATCCGGCGCAGCCGTCGATGAACGGCCCCACCATCTCCGACAACGTCACCGGCATGTATGCCGCCTACGGCATGCTCGGCGCGCTGATGCAGCGCCATCGTACCGGCAAGGGTGCGCGCGTCGAGGTCAACATGCTGGAGGCCTCGATCGCCTTTTCGCCCGAGGGCTTCGCGCAGTACACCCGGCTCGGCGCCGTTCCGATGCCGCAGACGCGGGTGGCGATCTCGCAATCGCACGCCTTCCCCTGCGCGGACGGCGGACTGGTGGCGGTGCACCTGTCGTCGGTGGAGAAATTCTGGCAAGCCTTCGTCGCCGTCATCGAACGGCCCGACCTGCTGGAGGATAGCCGGT
This sequence comes from Massilia sp. 01N410, assembly GCF_056399665.1. NCBI lineage: Bacteria > Pseudomonadati > Pseudomonadota > Betaproteobacteria > Burkholderiales > Oxalobacteraceae > Massilia > Massilia sp. 01N410. The sequence goes on from NZ_JBFTRV010000001.1 coordinate 93,129, forward strand.
TCGGGACGCCGGAACTGCGCACCCGTCATTACGCCGCGCTGAACCAGGAAGTGGCGCAGACCTTCCGCACCCGTACGCGGGCGCAGTGGTGCGAGCGCCTGGCCGGCAGCGACGTGCCGTTCGCCCCCGTGAACACCATCCCGGAAGTGATGCAAGACCCCCAGGTGCGGCAGGCCGGCACCTTTTACGAAACCGCGCACCCGGAGCACGGCGCCATGATCGGCATTCACCGTCCGCTGACCATCGACGGCCGGCGCGGCCCCACCAGCCGGCCGGCGCCGGTCCTCGGCGAACACGATGCCGCGATCCGCGCCGAGTTCGGCCTCCCCATTTCAAAGGGCACACCATGAACCATCAAGAGATCGGCGACATCGCCGCCCTGCTGCGCACGGCTGAAGAGCAGGGCCTTCCCTGCGCACCGCTGCGCGAGCGTATCCTCGCCGCCGCCGGCGAGCAGGATCCGGTCGCCTGCGCCTACGCGGTGCAGCAACATAACGTGCAGCGCCGCGTCGCCTCCGGCGCACGCGTGGTAGGACGCAAGATCGGTCTGACTTCCAGCGCCGTGCAGAAGCAGCTCGGCGTCGATTCACCCGACTTCGGCATGCTGTTCGCCGACATGGCGTTCGGCGACGGCGAGGAAATACCGCTGTCTCGCACCCTGCAGCCGAAGGTCGAGGCCGAGATCGCGCTGGTGCTGGAGCGCGACCTCACGCACGAGCGCCATACTTTCGCCGACCTGGTTTCCGCCACCGCCTACGCGCTGCCGGCCATCGAGGTGGTCGGCAGCCGCATCGAGAACTGGAACATCAGGCTGCTCGACACGGTGGCCGACAACGCATCCTCCGGCGTGTTCGTGCTGGGTTCGCGGCCGGTCAGGCTGGAGCGCCTCGACCTGGTCAATTGCGCGATGACGATGGAGCGGCACGGCGACACCGTGTCCAGCGGCAGCGGCGCGGCCTGCCTGGCCAATCCGCTCAACGCGGCAGTCTGGCTGGCCGACATGATGGTGCGGGTCGGCACCCCGCTGCGCGCCGGCGACGTGCTGCTGACCGGGGCGCTCGGCCCGATGGCGGCGGTGGCGCCGGGCGACCGCTTCGTCGCGCGCATCGACGGCCTGGGCGAACTGCGCGCCGTATTCGGACAATGACAAAGGAGTCCAGCATGACCCAACAGAAAAAACGGCGGGTGGCCATCATCGGTCCGGGCAATATCGGCACCGACCTGATGATCAAGATCCTCCGCCATGGCAAGCATATCGAGATGGGGGCCATGGTCGGCATCGACCCGGCTTCCGACGGCCTGGCGCGCGCCGCGCGCATGGGCGTGGCGGTGACCCATGAAGGCGTGGAGGGGCTGGCGCGGCTGCCGGTGTTCGACGAGATCGACATCGTGTTCGACGCCACCTCGGCCGGTGCCCATGTCAGGAACGACGCCTTCCTGCGCAAGCTGCGCCCGTCGCTGCGCATGGTCGACCTGACCCCGGCCGCGATCGGCCCGTACTGCATCCCGGTGGTCAACGGCGACCGGCATGCCGACGCGCCGAACCTCAACATGGTCACCTGCGGCGGCCAGGCGACGATCCCGATGGTGGCCGCGGTGGCGCGGGTCGCCCCGGTGCATTACGCGGAGATCGTCGCCTCGATCGCCAGCAAGTCGGCGGGTCCGGGCACGCGCGCGAATATCGACGAATTCACCGAGACCACCTCGCGCGCGATCGTCGAGGTCGGCGGCGCGCGGGCGGGCAAGGCGATCATCATCATGAACCCGGCCGAGCCGCCGCTGATCATGCGCGATACCGTGTATTGCCTGGCCGCGCTCGATGCCGACCAGGATGCGATCCGCGCTTCGGTGCGTGCGATGGCAGCCGACGTGGCGTCCTATGTGCCCGGCTACCGCCTCAAGCAGGAGGTGCAGTTCGAGCGCTTCGGTCCGGAAAATCCGCCAAACCTGCCGGAGCTCGGCCGCCAGGCCGGACTGAAGGTGTCGATCTTCCTCGAAGTGGAAGGCGCCGCCCATTACCTGCCGGCCTATGCGGGCAATCTCGACATCATGACCAGCGCCGCGATGGCGACCGCCGAACGCATCGCGGCCGGCATGTCCGCCGCGGCGCTGGCCGCATGAGGCTTTGACGGAGACAAGCATGTTCAATCACGAGAAGAAAATCTACGTTTCTGACGTTACCCTGCGCGACGGCATGCACGCCGTGCGCCACCAATATTCGCTGGAGCAGGCGGTGCGCATCGCCCGCGCCCTGGATGCGGCAAAAGTCGATTCGATCGAGGTCGCGCACGGCGACGGCCTGCGCGGCTCGAGCTTCAACTACGGTTTCGGCGCGCATACCGATCTCGAATGGATCGAGGCGGTCGCCGGCAGCATGTCGCACGCGAAGGTCGCAACCCTGCTGTTGCCCGGCATCGGCACCATCCACGACCTGAAGAACGCCTACGACGCCGGCGCGCGCATCGTGCGCGTGGCCACCCACTGCACCGAGGCGGACATCTCGCGCCAGCACATCGAGTATGCCCGCGAACTCGGCATGGACACGGTGGGCTTCCTGATGATGAGCCACATGAACACCCCGGCGGGCCTGGCGCAGCAGGCCAGGCTGATGGAAAGCTACGGCGCGCAATGCGTGTACGTGGTGGATTCGGGCGGCGCCATGAATATGTACGACATCGCCGAGCGCTTCAAGGCCTTCAAGGACGTGCTGAAACCGGAAACCCAGACCGGCATGCACGCCCACCACAACCTGAGCCTGGGCGTCGCCAATTCGCTGGTGGCGCTGGAACACGGCTGCGACCGTATCGACGCCAGCCTGACCGGCATGGGCGCGGGCGCCGGCAACGCCCCGCTGGAGGTGTTCATCGCGGCCGCCGACCGCATGGGCCTGAAGCACGGCTGCGACGTCAAGATGCTGATCGACGCCGCCGAAGACATCGTGCGTCCGCTGCAGGAGCGTCCGGTGCGGGTCGACCGCGAGACCCTGGCACTTGGCTATGCCGGCGTGTATTCGAGCTTCCTGCGCCATGCCGAGGCGGCGTCGGCCAAGTACGGCATCCCGGCCTTCGACATCCTCGTCGAGCTGGGGCGGCGCCGCATGGTCGGCGGCCAGGAAGACATGATCGTCGACGTCGCGCTCGACATGTCGAAGCAGCGCGCGCCGGCCGCTGCCTGAAACCCGGATGCAAAAAACGTATAGCAGCCATGCACAGTTTCAGGTTGCAATATGTGATGCATATGTAGAGAATTCTAGAACAGAACTTCCAGAGCGTAAATCTGGTAAATATAAATACGGAGACAATCTCATGCCGCATGCGCCAATCAGCCACCGCGGGAAACGCCCGGCCAGCCTTATCCGGCTCGCGCCGCGCGCGTTTCCGATTCCCGGCAGTCTTCCCGACGCCGCTCTTACCGGAGCGCGCTGACCATCTTCGTCCGCACTGCGCAACCAGCCCGCGTGAGACGGGCCGCGACAGTCGAGCAGCACCAAACCGATCGGGCGGTATCCGCGAGGTCCGATCGTAGTCCGGCAGAAGGGCTGCACTCAGGCCCATACATAATAAGAATGGAGACACAATGAAGAAGTCAGTAGCGGGCCTGGCAGCGTTATGCGCGTCGGCCATGTCGTTTGCCCAGGTTCTCGAACGAGTTCCGGAGGCGCAGTCCAGCAGCGTGAAAATATATGGCGTGGCCGATATCGCGCTCGCCCAGTACCGGACCTCGGGCCAGTCGAAGACCGCGATGCACCCCGGCGGCTCGGGTTCGCGCCTCGGCTTCCTGGTCGGGGAAGACCTTGGCCAAGGCTGGGCGCTGAATGCCCGCCTCGAGGCCGGCATCAATCTCGATACCGGTACCTCGTCCTCCACCAACGGCGTGGCGAACCGCGTGTTCAGCCGCCAGGCCTATGTCGAGCTGGCGAACCGTGATTTCGGCGCGCTGCGCCTCGGCCGCCAGGAAGGCCCGATCTACGCTTTCTTCCCGACCTACGATCCGATGCTGCTGCCGGCGATGGATGCCTGGGGCGTGGTGACGACCCTCGGCTTCCCGGCCCCCGGCGTCGCATCCGGAAATGGAACATCGTCCGGCTTCCTGATCAATCCGACCGGGCGCACGGAGAACACGATCGGCTATATCTCGCCGCGCCTGGCCGGCGTGCAGGGCAAACTGTCGTACAGCCTCGCCGAGGGGGCGGCCACCCAGCCGAGCCTGGTCGAAGCGGGCGTCGACTACGTGGCCGGCCCGCTGCAGGTCGGCGTGCTGTACGTGAGGGCGGGCACCACCCCCGGCAGCGCGACCGTCCGGGCCACCGATTCGAACACCGAGATCGCGATCGGCGCCAAATACCAGGCCGGCCCGGTCCAGCCATACTTCACGTATATCCGGCGCGAGAAGACCGATCCGACCCGTGCCGCCGGCGGCGGCGTCCTGAACGACAGGGAGGAAACCGTCAAGCTGGTCGGCGTGACGATCCCGGTCTCGGCGCGCGGGGCCGTGCGCATGACGTATGGCCGCTATGCGAGCGGCACCGCCGGCGGCGACGCATCGAACTATGGCGTGGCCTACACCTACGAGGTCAACCCGAGGCTGATGCTGATGGCCGCCGTGACCCACCTGTCGCAGGACAGCGCGGCGCGCTACCCCGTGTTCCAGAGTCCCCGCCCCGATGCGGGCAAGTCGGTCGACGCCGTGACGACCGGCCTGACCTGGCGCTTCTGATCGATGTCATTTTTTTTCAACCTGAGGGGTAGTGAAATGTCCAACAAGTCGGCCTGGTACTACATCGTTCACTGGCTGCGCCTGTATTTCGGCGCCCACCTGCTGTTTTCCGGCATCCGCTATGCGGCCACCGCCTATGTGCCCGAAATTCCCGGCGTCGGCGGCGAATGGGTGCAGGCGAACGCCAACATCTACCTGTACCAGGCGATCAAGTATCTCGAGATCGTCACCGGTGCCATGATCTTCTTCAACCGCTTTACGCTGCTCGGCCTGATCCTCGAGTTCCCGACCACGGTGAACATCTTCTGGCTCAACACCTTCATCGTCGCCACGCCGCGCCAGTTGTTCACGGGGCCGCAGGAACTGTTCATGAACGGCGTCCTGCTGCTGGCCTACAGCGGCTGGATCTATGCGGCGGTGAAGCCGCGACTCGAGCCGCTGTGGCTGTGGGACGGCGAGCGTGCGTACAAGCCGGTCATCGGCACCCGGATCGCCGACCGCCAGGACACGCGCGATCTCCAATTCAAGAGCGAGGTGAACTGATGGACAGGAATAAATGGATCGCCGTTGCAGTCTGCATCGGCCTGACGGCTGCCGCTTATATCGGATCGACCGGCCTGTTCTACGCCGACTTCCGCCCGATCCGCAACTACGACCTGGTCGGTTTTGCCGGTTCCTGGGGCGGCCTGGTCTGGATGCTGATCCGCGACCGCAAGCGCCAGGGCTGAGCAAGGAGACGATCATGGAAACGAGCCGTAGAAAATTCGTGAAACTGTCGGCACTGATGGCATCAAGCTGGGCTGTGCCGGCCTGGGCGCTTGGCGATGCGGGCGCGCCGCAGGCAGGGCCGGGTGCCGCCCAGGTGCCGGACGCCGTCTACACGCTGGTCGACTATTGCCTGACTACCCGCTACGAGGCCTTGCCGGCGGACGTCGTTGCCGCCACCAGGACCCAGATCCTGGACACGGTGGCGGTTGCGCTGCCGGCGCTGGGCGCGGATGGGATCCGGCAGCTGCATGACTGGAGCCGTGAGACGGGCGGCAAGGGGGAAAGCCTGGTGCTCGGGACCAGGGAGCGCATGCCGGCCGAGAAGGCGGCGCGCCTGAATGCCTCGATGGCGGCGGCCCTGGAGTTCGACGATACCTACGAACCCGCGCTGATGCATGCCTCCTGCGTCACGATTCCGGTGGCGCTGGCGGTGGCCGATTTCGCCGGCCGCGTCAGCGGCAGGGAGCTCATCGCCGCGGTCGCCACCGGCACCGATGCGGCCTGCCGGCTGTCGCGCGCCGGCTCGCCCGGGATCTCGCCCTTCATCGTCGGCTGGGATCCGACCCCGATGTATGGCTTCCTGTCCGCCACCCTGGTGGCCGGCCGCCTGATGGGTCTGACGCGCGAACAGTTGGTGGCCGCCATCGGCCTGGCTTACCACCAGGTCTCGGGCAACGCCCAGGCCAGCATCGACGGCACCCATGCCAAGCGCCTGGGCGCCGGCTTCGCCGCCTACGGTGGCATCGTGTCGGCGCGCCTGGCGAAGCACGGCGTCATCGGCTCCGACCACGTGCTGCAGGGCGTCAAGGGCTTGTTCAGGCAATACCACGCCGGCAAGTATTCCGAGGAAGCCTTGCTCGGCGGCCTGGGCACCCGCTTCGCCGGTCTCGACATCGCGCCGAAACCCTATCCGTGCTGCAGGGGCGGCCACGTGGCGATCGACGGCGCCCTCGACCTGGTCAAGGCCAACGACATCAAGGCGGCCGACGTCGAAGGCGTGACGATCTACAGCCCGCCGGCCGAGATGATGCTGCTCGGCGCGCCGCTGGACAGGAAGCAGAATCCGAAGACCATCGTCGAAGCCCAGTTCAGCAACCCATGGATGGTGGCGGCGGCGATCCAGGACCGGGCGGTCGGCCTGCGCCATTTCAGCGACGCGGCCCTGCAGCGTGCCGACCTGCGCGCGCTGGCCAGGCGCATCGTCACCGTCGAAGACAAGACTTTGGTGCGGCCGGACGGCGGACCGGGCTTCGTGCGGCTGGAGCTGAGGACGCGCGACGGCAAGACCTATGACAAGCTGGTCAAGTTTGCCAAGGGCGACCCGAAGAACCCGATGACGCCGCAGGAGTACCGGAACAAGTTCTTCGAGTGCAGCGACGCGGCGGGCATGCCGCGCCCCCGGGCCGAGCGCCTGATGGCGCGCATCATGAAGCTGGAAGCGGAACCCGACGTGGCGGCCTTGAACGCCGCGATGTCGGTTGCTTAGGCGCGGGCAAAGTTCGCATTGTATGCAAGGTGGGTATATATGATAATGGCCCGAAGCAATTTCACGGACAGGACAATGCTGAGCACACTCTTCGAGCGCGTCGCTGGCCTGGTCCGCCCGGCGTGGCGGCATCTCTCCAACGCGCCGCCGGCATCCCTGGCTCGTCTCGTTCCGGCGCTGCTCGGCGCCTGCGTGCTGGCGCCCGGTCCCGCGCTCGCGGAACCGCCGGCGGCGCGCGAACTGGATATCGCCGACTATCGCGCCTACCTGCCCGAGGATCATCCGGTCCGCCAGGGCATGCGCAGGTTCGCGCAACTGGTCGAGGTGGAGAGCGGGGGCGGCCTGCGCGTGCGCCCGCGCAGCGACGCCTTGCCCGGCTCGCCCGCGAAACAGATCGCGGCCTTCCAGGCCGGCGCCCCCGGCGCACCGGCCCTGATGCTGGTGGCAGGCACCGGGCTGGCGTCGGTGGCGCAGGAGTTCGAGGTGCTCGACCTGCCTTTCCTGGTGCGCGACGGGCAGCAGGCCGACGCCTTGCTCGACGGCCCGTTCGGCGATGTCCTGCTGTCGCGCGTGGCCCCGGCGGGCCTGGTCGGGCTGGCATGGTGGGAAAACGGTTTTCGCCAGATCACGAGTTCAGGCGCCCCGATCCGCCGGGCCGACGACCTGCGGGGCCTGCGCTTCCGGGTGATCGGTGAACCGGTCTTCATCGATACCATGCGGGCCATGGGTGCCGACCCGGTACCGCTGCCGTTCGGGGAGCTGTACCAGGCCCTGAAGACGCGGCGTGTCGACGCGCAGGATAATTTCATCTCCCAGATCCTGGCCGGCCGCCTGCATGAAGTGCAGTCCTCGCTAACCCTCACCAATCATTCCTATGGCCCGCTGGTCATGGTGGCGAATGCCGGCACGTGGAACAGCCTGCGCCCCGACCAGCGGCGCGTCCTCCAGGCGGCCGCGATCGAGGCCGGACGGTTCCAGCGGCGCCTGGTGCGCGACGAAGCCATCCAGGCGCGCGCACGGCTCGCGGAGCAGGGCATGGCCGTCAACGAACTGGCGCCGGCCGAACTGGCGAAACTGCGCGCCCTGACTGCACCCGTGCGCGCCCGCTATCTTGAGCGGCAAGGGAGCGCGTTGTGGCAGCTCTACCAGGCGCATGCCGCCGAACGATGACGACACCATAAAAAAATTTTTAGACAGGAGACACTCTGAATGATCAGCGATAAAAGACTGAACAACATATCGGTCGCGCTGGGCCTGCTGCTGACTGCTTACGTGGCGCAGGACCTGCATTTCAATCCGCGCTGGTATGGCGACAACGGCCCCGGCGTCGGCAAGCTGCCGCGCGACATCGTCGCCGGCTACATGAACACCGCCTACGGAAGAGGCCAGGTCGCCGAGGCGGCCAGGCTGTACTACACGAGGAAGACGATCGACGTCACCCCGGACGCTCCCTACCGCAGCGACTCCTCGCCGCTGAAATCCACCGTGCGCGAGGTGGTCGCCGAAGGCCTCAACGTCGCCGTCCACCATTGCGTCGAAGGCGATGGCGGCGCGCGGGAAGTGGTCGACATGTTCCGCACCTGGAACGGGCGCATCCTGTGGCGCAAGACCATCGCCCAGCCCGTGAACGGCCCGTCGTGCGCCGCCAGCGAGCTGGCAAGGCCCGTCGATCTGGGACTGAAGCCCGTATCGGGCTGAGGTGCCGGAACCTCGCCCGAGCCGGGAAGGGCGCCCGGCCACAACAACCGCAATGGAGACAAGCATCATGGCAGTGACAACCCGTGCCGTCGCAGGCACCACCAACAAACTCGATATCTGGTTCATCGGCAAGCTCGTGCTGATCTTTTTCCGCATCATGCTCGGTGCCTGGATGATCGTCAGCGGCAGCAGCCACCTGCTGACCGTGTTCGGCTTTGCGCCGATCTTTCCCCAGCCGCTGGGCAACCTGCACCCATCGAACGTGATGCTGGTGGCGCTGCTCGAAGTCGGCCTGTTCGACCTCGTCAAGACGGTCGAGCTGGTCGTCGGGCTGTGCCTGGTGTTCAACGTCTTCGTGCCGCTGGCGCTGGCCGCCGCGCTGCCGGTGTCGTACATGGTGTTCCACAACTCGATCGCGCTGAACATGCGCTATGACCGCATCTTCAGCACCTATATGGCGGTCTGGTGCCTGTACATGAACGTGATCCTGCTGCTCGCCTATATCCGCTACTACCTGCCGATGCTCAGGATGCGGGCGCCGATGGGCACGCTGGAGGATTTCCGGATGCTCCCATCCATCTTCCGCGACCCGGACCAGGAACCGGGCAAGTCCGGACACTGAGCGCAGGCCGGCGTCCTCTCCAACTTTCGATCACTTCATTTGCGGATTCAATATGGCTGACCATTCCAACCCGGCCGAGATGGCCAAGAGCCGGCGGCGCGCCGTCGTCGCCAGCTACCTCGGCACGACGCTCGAGTATTACGACTTCCTCCTGTACGGCGTCGCCGCGGCGCTGGTATTCCCCCACATCTTTTTCGTCAGCCTCAACCCCATGCTCGGCACGATGTCGGCCTTTGCCACGCTGGCGGCCGGCTATTTCGCGCGCCCCCTGGGCGCGGTCGTGTTCGGGCACTACGGCGACCGGCTGGGACGCAAGAAGATCCTCATGATCACCCTGATGATGATGGGCGGCTCGAGCGTCCTGATCGGGCTCTTGCCGAGCTTCCAGCAGATCGGCATCATGGCGCCGGTCCTGCTCGTGGCACTGCGCCTGGTCCAGGGCTTCGCCATCGGCGGCGAATGGGGCGGTGCGACCCTGATGTCGATGGAACACGCCAAGCCCAGGGGACGCGGGCTGGCGGTATCGATCGTGGCCTCGGGAGGCCCGAGCGGCGCCCTGCTGGGCACGATGGTGATGATGCTGTTTTCCAAGCTGCCGAACCAGGACTTCCTGAGCTGGGGCTGGCGCGTGCCTTTCCTGCTCAGCGCACTGCTGCTGGTACTGGGCGTCGTGATCCGGATGGGTGTCGAGGAGACCCCTGAATTCGAAGAGGCGCGCAAGAAGCGCCTGGCGTCCGGCAAGAAGGTGAGCGTGCTGCCGGTCGTGACGGTGTTCCGCCACAATCGCCTGCAGGTGCTGTCCGGCGTGATCGGCGGCCTGGCGCCGCTGGCCTTCGCCACCTTCGGCGCGGCTTTCCTGCTGAATTACTCGGTCACCGTGGGGCACAGCCGCACGGATTCCCTGCTCGCGATGACCATCGCCAACTTCATCCACATCTTTACGATGCCCTGTTTCGGCGCGCTGTCCGACCGCCTCGGCCGCCGTCCGCTCCTGATCACCGGCGCGATCCTCGGCGCGGTGCTGACCTGGCCGATCTTCCTGCTGGTGAATCACGGCAGCCTTGGCGCCCTGATCCTCGCGCTGGTGCTCGCACTGCCGCTGATCCAGGCGATGCTGGGCGGCCCCGTGAATACCTGGATGGGCGAGAAGTTCGCCGCCGACGTGCGCTACAGCGGCATCGCGGTGACCTTCCAGATCGCCTCGACCCTGGGCTCCGGCCTGTCGCCGATGATCGCCTCGGGCCTGCTGGCCATGCGCGGCGGCACCGATCCGGTACTGGTCGCCGTCTTCTTCGGCGGCCTGTGCGTGGTCAGCGCGATCGCGTATTACTTCAGCGCCGAGCGTTTCGACCAGGAGCTGCCGGTGTATACCGCCGGCACCGACGAAGCGGAAGCCGCTGCGCGCGCCGAGGCGCCGGGCGGGGCGGGCAAGGCCGGGGTGCGCTGAGTCTTCCGCTGGCGTCTTTCGGGGGCCTGCTGCGTTCGTGCAGTGGGCCCTTTGTTCATTGGGCGCCGCGTGCTTGTTCGGAGGGCAGCAAGCTCATAAACTGGTTGATGTCGGGTGCCCCCGATCGGCCAGAGGCGGACGATGACGATCGTCGCCGGCATCGGGAAATAGAGGACTACAACAAACGATGAGAAAACTCATTAGGCTGTTAATAGCGCTAGTCGCTGCTGGGAGCGGAGCTTTGTTAGGCGTGTTTATCGCAGGCGCTTTTGTCAGCGCCACATACTCGTGCACGTCACAACCCAGCGACCCTTGTGACGCTGGCGCCATGGTGGGACTCGGCCTCACGCTGATTCTCAGTCCTGCCTTGGGCTTGATGTGTGGTGGTCTTGCTTTCTGGGCATGGGGACGTCGTCGAATCACGGCACAACATCGCGGAGAGCCGCTTAGGTAGGTCCGCTTGGGTGGGTTGCGCCCGGTCGTGACACTGTATGACTTTTGCGCCGTATAACGCCCTGCTGTCGTGAGCCGAACGGCCGGGTTTGGCCATGAGCGGCTGCCAGATGGTCGAGCTTCGACCAGCCGACGGGTGTCAGGTAGCGGAAATGAATGAAGATATGGTGAGCCAAGCCCAACCGCACGAGGTCGAGCGGTATCCCGGCTCACTGGCAGCCGGCAGCTGATGCATGATCGGGCAGCGCCGCTCCAGGGCGGGAGCAGGACCGCGGCACACGACCGGCAGGGAGACAGAGGAAGTGACAGGCCGCCGGCGGCAGCGCCGGCGGCAGCGCTTACAGGTCGAGCACCAGGCGCTCGCCTTTCGCCCGCGAGCAGCACACCATCATCGACTTGTTGCCGGCGCGCTGGGCCGGCGTGAGCACCTCGTCGCGGTGGTCCACTTCACCTTCCAGCACGGCCACTTCGCAGCAGCCGCAGATGCCGGCTTCGCAGGACGAGTCGATGGCGACGCCGTTGCTGGTGAGGACTTGCAGCAGCGTCGACCCGGTCGGCACGCGCAGCTCGATCCCGCTGCGCGCCAGGGCGACGACGAAGCCGCCGCCATCCGTGGCAAGCGGCTGCGAAGCGCCGAAACGTTCCAGGTGGACCGTCTCCGGCGCGCGTCCGGCCGCCGCGGCTTCGTAGGCGGCCAGCATCGGTCCCGGGCCGCAGCAATAAAAATGCGTGTCCGCCGGCGCCGCGGCGACGATGGCGCCCATGTCCAGCACGGCATTCGCTTCGTCGTCGAGGTGCAGGCGCACGCGCTCGCCGAAACGCGCCAGTTCGGGCAGGAAGGCCAGGTCGGCGCGCGAGCGGCTGGCGTACCACAGCTCGAACGGGGCGCCGGTCCGTTCGAGGCGCTCGGCCATGCACAGGATCGGCGTGATGCCGATCCCGCCGGCGATCAGCACCGTGTACGTGGCCTGTTCCTCCAGCGGAAAGTGGTTGCGCGGCTGGGACAGCTCGAGGAGGGTACCGACCCGCAGCTGCTCGTGCATGTAGCGCGAGCCGCCGCGGCTGTTCGGGTCGCGCTTGACGCCGACCAGGTAGCGATCGGGCGCCTCGCCGGCGTGCAGCAGCGAGTACGAGCGGGTGATGCCGTTGGCCAGGTGAACGTCGACGTGGGCGCCGGGCGTGACGGCGGGAAGCCGTCCGCCTTCCGGGCGCACGAATTCGTAGACCAGGATGTCGCGGGTCGCGTAGGCGATCGACTGCAGGCGCACCTGGAGCCGGGCCTGGCCGCCGGCGGACGCGAGGGGAATGGGCGCGGCCGTCATGTCAGCCCCCGGCAGCGCGCACGGCCACCGTCATGGCGCCGATGCCTGCGATCTCGCATTGCATCACGTCCCCCGGCAGGACCCGGCCGACGCCGGCGCAGGTGCCGCTCATGATGATGTCGCCGGGGTGCAGGGTGTAGTAACTGGAGGCCCAGGCGATCTGCTCGGCGATCCCGATGATCATCTCGGCCGTGCTGGCTTGCTGGCGGACCTCGCCATTGACGCGCAGGCGGATGTCGAGCGCCTGCGCATCGGCGATGTCGTCGGCCGTGACCAGCCACGGACCGAGCACCGAGTAGCTGTCGACCGACTTGCGCAGCGAGCGGTCTTCCGGACCGCGCACCGTCATGTCGAGCGCGATCGCGTAGCCGGCCACGCAGGACATGGCCTCGGCCGGCGAAACCTTGGCGGCGGTCCTGCCGATCACGACTCCGAGTTCCAGCTCATGGTGCGAGAGACGCTCCGGGAAGCGCAGGGCCACGCCTTGGCCCGGGCCGACCAGGCTGCTGGCCGCCTTCAGGAACAGTCCCTGTTCGCGGATGTCGCCCTTGTAGCGGTCGGTGAAGGTGGCCTGGTCGGCCTTTGCCTCGGCCACGTGGTCGGCGTAGTTGACCGGCACGCCGATGATCTTGCCCGGGTTGGCCACCGGGCTCAGGAAGCGCGCTTCCTCCACCGGGATCGATGCGGCGGAGGGCAGCAGCAGGTCGATGGCGGCGCGCACGGTGTCGAGGTGGGCGGTCAGGAGATCGCCGGGTGCGGCGGGATAGCGCGCAGGCGGCAGCGCTTCCAGTGCGGCGCTGACGTCATGGACTCTGCCGCCGACGACGGCGCCCAGCTGTTGATGGTTGTACCAGCAGATTTTCATGGTGATGCTCTTTCGGGTGGAACGTTTCAGGGAGCGGACTGGATTTCTTCGGTCAGCACGCCGAGGCGGCGCAGGACGTCGGCGTCGGAGACGACGAACAGGCGCGCCTCGCCCTCGGCGCGGTGCGAGACCCAGTGGTGTTGCGGCAGCGTGAAGGTGTCGCGCGGTCCCCAGGCGATGACCTGGTCGCCGATCCGGGTTTCGCCATGGCCTTCGACCACGGTGCACACCAGGTTGGCATTGGTGCGTGCCGGCAGCGTGCGCAGGCCGGCGTCCAGTTGCAGCATCGCGGTATCGAGCAGGGGCATCGCGCCGCCGCCGGTCAGCGGATTTACATAGCGCACGCGGCGGGCGCCGTCGGGCGAGGGCGGCGCATGGCGCAGGGCGCGCACCGCGTCCGCATATGGGTAGCGGAACACCGGCGAGTGGTCGCGCCGGCCGCCGATCGCGACCGGCACGATGCCGGGCGAGGCGAAGGCGGCGTCCGGCATGGTCGTGGGCGCGTCGGTCACGGGGCCGGGCTGGAACACGATCGTGCCGAGGTGCTGGTGCAGCGGCACGTCCAGCACGTCGAGCCAGACCACCGCTTCCTTGCCGTCATGCCGGTGCTCGTGCCAGCACATGCCCGGCGTGAGTACCAGGTCGCCGAATTCCATCGCACATTCCTTGCCGTCGACCAGGGTGACCGCGCCCGAACCTTCGAGCAGGAAGCGCAGCGCATTCATGGTGTGGCGGTGTGGGCGCGCGGTCTCGCCGGGCAGCAGGCACTGCAGGGCGGCGAGCACGCTGCCGCAGGTGTATTCGTCCGCTGGCGACGCCGAGTGCGGGCTGAGCATCTGCAGCACGCGGCGCTGGACCGCGGCCGGCGAGGTTTCGCGGAAGGCCAGTTCGACCAGCGGGCGGGTCTCTTCCCAGCGCCAGATGTGGGCGGCGGCCGGCGGTGGCGGCGGCTTGTGGGCGTTCGGGCTGTTCCACAGCGGCGCGAGTTGGGCGGCGTGCCAGCGCGCGTAGGGATCGGATTGGGGCTGGTTCATGGCATGGCCTTACAGTTTGAAGGATTCGAAGGTACCCGGATGGAACAGGTCCTCGGGCGTCACGCGGCGCGAGGACAGGCCCTGCCGGTGGTGGTGGTCGAAGAACTTGTCCAGCACGTGGCGGTTGCCGTCGATGCCATAGGACCAGAAGTCCTCGCCCATCAGGTCGCGCGCTTCCTTCAGGCGTTCTTCGGCGAAGGGCAGGGTGATCTTGGTGGCCGAGGTGTCGCTCAGGTGCTCCAGGGCCAGCTGCTTCGACTGGTTGAAGGCCTTGAACACCGCGCCTGGCAGCCAGGGGTGCTTGTCCGCCAGTTCGCGCCGGACGCCGAGGATGTGCATGATCGGGAAGATGCGGGTACGGCGGTAGTAATCCTTGGCGGCGGCGACCGGGTCGGGGTACAGCCAGCCGATGTTGGGGGTGCCCGGCGCCACGTCCGGCGGACGCGGTGCGACATAGGCGTCGATCTCGCCCTTGGCCAGCAGGCTGGAGATCGTCTCGCCTTCGGGCGCGTCTTCCAGCCTGACGTCGTCCGGCAGCGCCAGCCTGATTTTTTCCGGCCGGCCCGCGTGCGAAATGCCGCCGCGCACCCAGGTCACGTCCGCGGGGGCGATGCCGTGGTCGTCCTGCAGGAAGGAGCGGACCCAGACATTGGCGGTCAGCTGGTATTCGGGCAGGCCGATGCGGCAGCCGCGCAGGTCTTCCGGGCGGTTGATGCGGTCGGTGCGCACGTAGATGGCCGTGTGGCGGAAGGCACGCGACAGGAATACCGGCACGCCGACGTAGGGCAGGGTGCCGGCGGCAGCCTTGACGGTGGAACTGGAGAGCGACAGTTCGCAGATGTCGAATTCCTCGGCGCGGAAAGCGCGGAAGAAGATCTCTTCCGGCGACAGCGTCATGAAGACGGGATCGACGCCGTCGATCTGGACGGCACCATCGATCAGGGGGCGGCAGCGGTCATAGTTACCGATGGCCACGGAGAGCTGCAGTTTGTTCATGTGTTTCCTTGACGGGTTGTCCGGTGGCGCGCAGCGCCGGTGGGTGGCACTATTTTTTGTGATGGTGGCAAGCGGAGCAACGCGAAAACCTTCATTTCAGCTATGCTGCCGCGGCATGAATGCGCATACCCCGCATGAATGCTGGCCCGCGCCGGCCAGGCCCCGGGACCGTGTGACGGTACGCCTTGCCCCGCCGTGGATTTTCTTGCAATATCCCGTATTACCATTGTTATCCCTCTCAGCCGAGCGTCCAAGCAACCATGTCCACGATTACGAACCGCCCCCGCCGATCCGGCGAACATCGCACCAGCGCCGCCTCGCGCGAACGCATCCTCGACGCAGCCTTCGAGGTCATCTGCGACGAGGGCTACAGCGGCGCCACCATGGCCAAGGTCGCGAAGAAAGCGGAGCTGCCGGTGGGTAGCGTCTACTGGCATTTCGAGAACAAGGACCTGCTGCTGGCCGCGCTGATCGAGACCAGTTTCGAGCGCTGGCACAGCCAGATCGCGTCGACCCTCCAGCCCCTGCCGGGCGAGACCTTCGAGCAGCATATCGAGCGCATCTTCGAACCAGCCGAAGAGGGCCGGCAATACGATGCGGCCGACTTCTGGCGCCTGGGCGTTATCCTGAGCGTGGAGAAATCGGTGCGCGAACAGGTCGCGCGCGAGCGCTTCCTCAAGATCCGGCAATTGCAGCGCGCGGAGTTCGCTTCCTGGTGGCGCAAGATCCTTCCCCGCGAGCTGCTCGATCACGATGCCGACCTGCCCGAACGCCTCAGCGGTTTCACCCTGGCCCTGCAGGACGGGAATGCGATCGCAGGCGCCTCGGGAGAGTCGATCAAGGCCTTCCGCCCCATGCTCGCCTCGAGCCTGGTGCACCTGGTAGCGAAGGCAATGGCCGAACTGGCCGCCGCGCCCGCGCGCAAGAGCCGCAAGTCCTCGCTGGCCAAGGCCTGATTCTCCGGCGCGCCATCCGGCGCGCGCACTGCTCACTCCTCCCGGAGGCGCGTCCAGCGCCTCCCGCCCCGCCTGTTCCAGACGCTGAACCGTGACCGTGCTTTACCTGACGGTGCCGACTTCCGACGCAAAAATAATATATTGATTCTAGAACGTATATTCAGCTAATATATTTTGACCACTCCGGCACAGACTTTCGTGCCAGGGAGTAGGGCAACCAAAATTGATGCGAATGGAGGAAGACGTGGCGATCGTGACCGAAGAAAGTACAAGCAAGCGAATCAAGACCAGAAACTGGGACATCCACTACCACGAGGCGGGCGAGGGTCATCCCCTGGTCCTGGTGCACGGCGGCGGGCCGGGCGCCTCCGCCTGGAGCAACTACAACCCCAACATCGCCACGCTCGCCAGGAAGTACCGCGTGCTGGCAGTGGACCTGCCCGGCTGGGGCAAGTCGCAGGCGGTCACCTACGACCGGCGCGACAACAGCGGCGCCCTGGCCGAGTTTCTCGAAGCCCTCGGCATCTCCCAGGCCGCCTTCGTCGGCAACTCGATGGGCGGCTCGTCCTGCATACGCCTGGCGTATGAACGGCCGGAGCTGGTCTCGCACCTGATCACGATGGGGTCCTCGGCCGGCGTGCCGGGCATCTTCGATCCGGCCGGCCTGAGCGAAGGCGTGAAGGCGCTGGAAGCGGCCTATTTCAATCCGTCCATCGAGACCATGCGCAAGTTCGTCGAAGGCATGGCCTTCGACACCCGCCACGTCACCGATGACTTGCTGGCCGAGCGCGTCAAGGCGACCCTGGCACGTCCGGACCATATCGAAGGCTGGAAGAGCGGCCACGGCAAGCCGATGGTCAGGCTCGACCCGCAGCGCGTGGCCACGATCACGGCGCCGACCCTGCTGATGCACGGGCGCGACGACCGTACGGTCCACTTCAATTCGGCGCTGACGCTGGCCCGCGCCATCCCCAACTCGCGCGCCTACATCGTCAACCGCTGCGGCCACTGGGTCCAGCTCGAACACACCGACGAATTCAACCGCGTGATCGATTCCTTCATCGAAGGCAACCCGGCCGCCGCGAAACCGGCAGCCTGACGGGAGACACGGGATGATCAAGTCGCTTGCTTATCTTGGCGTGCATTCCCCCGACTACAAAGAGTGGGAAAGCTTCGGTCCCGAAGTGCTGGGACTGCAGCTTGCCGGACACGGTCCGGACGGGGCGGTCCGCCTGCGGCTCGACGAAGCCGCCCACCGCATCACGATCCACCCGGGCGAGCGCAATGCGATCGCGTATATCGGCTGGAGTCTCAAGGACGAGGCCGATGCGAAGGCCATCGCCGGCCGCGTGGTGGCCCATGGCCTCGAAGTGACGCGTTCGCGTCCCGACGAAGACGCGCAGCGGAAGGTCGAGGGCTTCTACTGGTTCGAGGATCCGTCCGGCTTTCGCCATGAGCTGAGCTGGGGGCAATACCATACGGTCGCTCCCTTCCATCCCGGCCGGGCGGTCACGGGTTTCCGCACCGCCGAGCAGGGCCTGGGACATGTGGTGCTGGCCGTCGCCGACCTCGAGGAAGGCGACCGCTTCTACCGCGAGGTGCTGGGCTTCCACCAGTCCGACATCGTCCGCGACGGCCCGCTGGAAGCGCATTTCTATCACATCAACGGTCGCCACCATTCGCTGGCGATCAGCAGCCTGCCAACCCGCGACGTGGCCTTCCTGCACCTGATGATCGAGGTGAACTCCCTGGACGACGTCGGCGCCGCGCACGACATCTGCGAGCAGCGCGGGATCCCGATCACGACCACCCTGGGCCGGCACAGCAACGACCACATGATTTCGTTCTACATGTACACGCCGTCCGGTTTCCGCCTCGAGTATGGCTGGGGCGGCCTGGACGTCGACCACGACCTCTGGGTCCCGCGAACCTACGACAAGCCCAGCAGCTGGGGACACCACCGGCAGCACAAGGAGTTGACCGCGTTGATGAGCGACCCGGGATCGCGCTGACGGGACCATCAGGCAAGCCCCAATTCCGGCCGCGCATGCTGCCGGACATTTCACAACAATATTGAGACACATCGTCAAAGAGGAGTGCAATATGCATCCGGTACGAGAAACTATCATTGGCAACATCGATCGCTTCGTCAACGAAGAGCTACCGAGCAACGAACTGGGCCGTGTAACGGACGAAGGCGCGGCGCTGATCCGCGACAGCGGCCTGGTGCGCATGCTCCAGCCCAGGGAATATGGCGGCTTCGAGGCCGACCCGCGCGAGTTCTACCTCACCGTGATGGAACTGGCGTCGCGCGCCTCGTCGCTGGGCTGGGTCGGCTCGGTGGTGGGTGTGCATCCCTTCCAGTTCGGCCAGGGCGACCCGCGCATGCAGGAAGAAGTGTGGGGACAGGACCACGATACCTGGACCGCCTCGCCCTATGCTCCGATGGGCAGGGCGCGGCGCGTCGATGGCGGCTACATCCTGAGCGGACAATGGCCATTTTCTTCGGGGACGGATCACTGCAAGTGGGCGGTGCTCGGCGGACTCGCGGAAAGCGGGAACGGCCCGGCGGGAGAATTCACCGTCCTGACCCACTTCGTGCTGCCGCGCGCCGACTACGAGATCCTGCAGGATTCCTGGAACGTGATGGGCCTGGCCGGCACCGGCAGCAAGGACGTGCTGGTGAAGGAAGTCTTCGTGCCCGAGTATCGCACCTACAATGTGCAGGACTTGAACGATTGCGTGTACGCCACGCGCAACCGTCCCGACGTGCCCTTGTACCAGCTGCCTTTCGACCTGTTCTTCCCGGGCGCGATCTCGGCCGCCACGATGGGCATCGCCGCCGGGGTGGTGAACCACTTCGCCGACTACACGGGCGGGCGCGTCCGGATGGGTGTCAAGCAGACCCAGAATCCTTACCACATGGCCTCGCTCGGCGCCGCCCTGGCCGATATCGACGCCTCGCGCCAGCACGTGGTGAACGAGATCGGTGAGATCTACAAGTTCGTCCTGGCCGGCGGCAAGGTGACCAGGGAGATGAAGTACAAGGCCCGCGTGAACCAGGTGCGCGCCGTGCGCCGCGCGGCAGAGGCCGCCGCCGAGGTGTTCAAGCACGCCGGCGGCAATGCAAGCCGCCTCGGCAACCCGATCCAGCGCACCTGGCGCGACCTGTCGGTGGCGATGGGCCACGCCTGCAACGTCGATGATCCGGTCTACGCGGCCTATGCCGGCTCGCTGTACGGCTTGCCGATTCCGCGCGGGGTGGTGATTTGAAGCCCGGCTGAAGGGAGGGCGCCACGCCGCCGGACGCGTGGCGCCGGGCTTACCGGCCGACCGTCCTGGAGCCGCCGCCCTTGTGGCGGCCAGAACGGATGTCTTTGATCATGCAGAGCAGGGTCAGCAGGCAGGCAAAAACAGGCGGTCCCCAATCGTAGATGCGCAAGGGCCGGGATCCCATCGTCGTGGAAAAACCGATGACCACCACGGTCCAGACGACAGTCACTGCGATCAGGACGGCAAAATCTCTGCGGTTTACTTCATTATTCATGGCATGCATCCTTTGCTGGCGAAAATCGATGTCTATCGGGACCACAGGAAACGCGGCTTGGCCTTGATACGCAGGAGTCCTGCATAGCTTTTGCCATAAGAAAAAATGAGCAGTCCGCACAGCAGGAGTTCCTGCGTGCCCGTAAACAGTTGCCGCGGGTGGGGAGAAATGAAGAGATTCAGGTACGCGATCTGGAAAGCGATGCCGGCCATGACCGCCAGCGCGAGCGGGGTCAGGATATCGAACAGCAGCATCGATCCGAGGACGATTTCCAGGTATTTGATGAAGGGATAAAAACCGATGTTGTTCATTTCGGTCAGATAAGGCCCGACCGCCCCGGCCTTGCTGAAATCGGGAATCACGCCGAATACGGCATAGTTGATTCCGGACTTTAAAAAGTGGATGGCGTAATAAAAACGCAGCCACATCACCAGGTATTTCCAAGGGCCTCTTTCGGCATCGATCACGTTGTCTCCTTTGGACTAATGTTGTGTTAAGCGGGAGAGAGCAATTTAGGCCGATCGCAAAAGTCGAACAATGATCATCCTTGCAATTCTGTTATGCAGGAGGCGAGATGCAATGCCGAGGCGGGCGGGGAACTGTGGGAAGTCCGGGCTAGTCGTGTCGTATGCACATAAGCTCCAATCGTGCGTCTGATTGCCCGGGGCTGACGGCGGAAGGCGCCAGCGCCAGCTTCCCGCTATACAAGTCGGGATGGAATGCCGTACCGCAGCGGTCGAGCTGAACGAAGATCCGACCCTTGGCGACGTGCATGGCATCCGTCACGCGCTTTCAGCCTTGGGGCTGCCGTTCGTTGAACGGGCCGACCTGGTCGACGCGACGATGCCGACGCGTCCGGACGGCTATTACGGCCTGTCCAAGGTATTCGGCGAGCAGATCGCCCGCTATTACTGGGACCGCTTCGGCGTCGAGACCGTTTGTATTCGTTTCGGCTATTGCTGGCCCGAGGCGACGACTTACCGCCAGATGGCGCTCTGGCTCAGCCTGGATGACCTGGTGCGCCTGTTGCACTGTTCTCTCATCACGCCCCGCGTCGGCCACACGATCGCATTCGGGGTCTCGAACAATCCGGGCAGGTGGTGGGACGATCGGCATGCGGCTTTCCTGTGCTACCAGCCGAAGGACAGTTCGGAGCGATTTGCAGACAAGCTGCCGGACGCCGTGGCTTACCCGCCGGCCGACGATATCGCGACCATCTTCCAGGGCGGTGCCTTTCTCAACAACGGTCCGAAATACCGGCCGTGAATGCAGCCCGGGCGCGAGCACGCCGGCCCGAGGCAGAGGATCGCTCTGCCGGGCCGGCGCCACGTTACTGCTAGGGCAGGGATGCCGTCGACCGGCCGGCAGGCACTTTTGGCGCCTCGGTGGGAGGCTGCTTGAACACATGGCTGATACCCATGGTCAGCAGAGGGACGGCCAGCGCCAGGTAAGAGCTGTCGACACCGTATGGATTCCCTGCGAGGAACCACCCGATGGTCGCGGTCACCGACAGGATCACGCCGGTGAAGGCGCCGCGCGGGGTCCCGAAGGTCGGCGCGTAGAAGGCCATCAGGACCAGCACCGCCAGGGTGGCGCGCAGGGCCTTGCCGAGGAAGGCGATCATCAGCAGTTTTTCGGCGGACAGGGCCAGCACCAGGGGCAGCAGGCCTGCCACCAGGATCGCGATGCGGATGAAGCGCACCGACTTGCGGTCGTTCTTCTCCCTGTTGAACATCGGGTCGTAGAAATCCTTCATGGCCAGGGTCGCCGAGGCGAGCGTCGTCGCGGCGATGCCGCCGAACAGCGCACCGGCCAGGCCCACCACCATGACGCTGGCCGAGAACGCGGGCATGTGCGCGATCAGGGTTGGGAAAGCATCGATCGACTTCACGCCCGGATACAGCACGGCGCTGCACATGCCGACCAGCGCCGCCATCAGCCCGAACGGGATCATCAGCGAGGCCACGTAGAAGCAGGCCCGCTTGGCGACTGCCGGGTTGTCGGTACTCACCAGGGCCTGGATCACGTACTGGGTGGCGAAGATCGAGCCGATGCCGCCGATCATCCAGGCGCAGATCTGGCCCCAGCCGATCGCGGTCCAGTCGAACATCGCCGCCGGCAGCCGGGCCTGCAGCGTATCGATGCCGCCGCTCGCTTCGAGGGCATACGCGAGCGCCAGGATCATGCCGAGGTACTTCATGATCGAGTGAGCGAAGTTGGTGTAGACGACGGAACGCATGCCGCCGAGGCTGACGTAGGCCACGGTGATGGCGCCGACCAGCAGGATCGCGACGGCCTTGTCGATGTGCAGGACCGCGGCGAGCACGGCGCCGCCGCCGGCGTACAGCGCGACCGCGACGATCGACAGGGCGACGATGGTCAGCACCGAGGCGGCATAGCGGATCGGCTCGCCGTAGGCATCGGCCAGGATGCCGGAAATGGTCGACTTGCCGCTTTCCTTGTACTTGCGGACCAGGATCAGCGCCAGCAGCAGGAAGCCGACCGCCAGGGCCACCAGGTTCCAGACCGCGGAGATGCCCAGCTCGAAACCTTTCTGCGCGGTGCCGATGCTGACCGAACTGCCGATGAATTCGGACAGCAGAAGGGCGCCGATCAGGTAAGCCGGGTAATTGCGTCCTCCAGCGGTCATGCCGTCGCTGCTGTTGGCGTGCCTGCGCACGCTATAGGTGATGTACGACATGAGGGCGAAGTAGCCCGCCGTGATCGCACCGATGATCATCAGTCTCGTTTCCATTGTCTGCTCCAAAGCTGCCTTTTGTTTTTGTCGACGTCCGCACTATATGCAGTGGGCATAATTCACTGCGGTGATGAGACGATATTCCCGCAGGTGATGGGCGTCCAAGACTGTTTTAGTATCGCTTCGATACCTCGAAGGTATGGCGACGGATGGCGTTGCGGCCGGTGATCCCGGCATCAGCCAGGAATGTAACGCCAATAGCATCCCGTTTTCTTTGTCATTTGATTGGTATGAGGGGACTGTCGTCTGTATCAGGAGCGCCCATCGAAGGCCTCAGCCCTTGCTCCTTGATAGGCAAGTTCCGACCGATGGACTGCTGTCTATCGAGCGTTTTGTGAAAGCAATCACGTTTCACACAGCCAAACTCGATTTCACATGGTGAATTTTGCTGCGCGCCACTTTCACCATGAAATTTCGTTTCGCAATACTACTTTCCACATAATGAAATAAACTTCATAAGTCATTGAATTTAAGCGGATAAATATTCAATCAACTCTTATATAAGATAGAAGATAGTTCGGCGTGCTCGCTCTATGATGAACTCATCCGACTACGATTCGCTGCGCACCACCGTAAGCGGCGAACGCAGGAGATTTCGATTCTTTTTTATGGAGTTC
The DNA here is from genome assembly GCF_056399665.1 of Massilia sp. 01N410. NCBI lineage: Bacteria > Pseudomonadati > Pseudomonadota > Betaproteobacteria > Burkholderiales > Oxalobacteraceae > Massilia > Massilia sp. 01N410. Next base: position 116,414 of record NZ_JBFTRV010000001.1, read on the forward strand.
ATCATGTCCCAGTACCAGAACGATATCCAGGCCATCACCAGTCTCAAACAACAGCAGGGCGACGGCTGGCATGCGATCAACCCCGAGTCCGCAGCGCGCATGCGCGCACAGAACCGCTTTCAAACCGGCCTCGATATCGCCCGCTACACGGCCGGGATCATGCGTCGCGACATGGCGAACTACGATACCGATCCATCCAAATACACCCAGTCGCTGGGGTGCTGGCATGGTTTCATCGGCCAGCAAAAGATGATTTCCATCAAAAAGCACTTCAACAATACCGACCGCCGTTACCTGTACCTGTCGGGTTGGATGATTGCCGCGCTGCGTTCGGAATTCGGCCCGCTGCCCGACCAGTCGATGCATGAGAAAACGGCAGTGCCCGCCCTGATCAAGGAGCTGTACACCTTCCTGTGCCAGGCCGACGCACGCGAGCTTGGTGGCCTGTTCCGCCAGCTCGATGCCGCGGAAGGCGAAGCGCGCGCCGCCGTCCAGGCGAAGATCGACAATTTCGTCACCCACGTGGTGCCGATCATCGCCGACATCGACGCCGGCTTCGGCAATGCCGAGGCAACCTACCTGCTGGCCAAGCAGATGATCGAAGCCGGCGCCTGCTGTATCCAGATCGAAAACCAGGTATCGGACGAGAAGCAGTGCGGCCACCAGGACGGCAAGGTCACCGTGCCGCATGAAGACTTCCTGGCCAAGATCCGCGCCGTGCGCTACGCCTTCCTCGAACTGGGCGTGGACGATGGACTCATCGTGGCGCGTACCGATTCGCTTGGCGCTGGCCTGACCAAGCAGATCGCCTACACCCGTGAGCCGGGCGATCTCGGCGACCAGTACAACAGCTTCCTGGACGTCGAAGAGGTATCGCTCGATGCGATGGCGAACGGCGACGTGGTCATCAAGCGCGACGGCAAGCTGCTGCGCCCGAAGCGCCTGCCCAGCAACCTGTTCCAGTTCCGCGAGGGTACCGGCGAGGCGCGCTGCGTACTCGACTGCATCACCTCGCTCCAGAATGGCGCCGACCTGCTGTGGATCGAAACGGAAAAGCCGCACATCGCCCAGATCGGCGGCATGGTGAAGGAAATCCGCAAGGTGATCCCGAACGCGAAGCTGGTGTACAACAACAGCCCTTCGTTCAACTGGACCCTGAATTTCCGCCAGCAGGTCTTCGACAGCATGAAGGCCGAGGGCGCCGATGTGTCTCACTACGAGCGTTCGCAACTGATGAGCGCCGAATACGACGACTCGGAACTGGCGCGCGATGCCGACGAACGCATCCGCACCTTCCAGGCCGACGCGGCGCGCGAAGCCGGTATCTTCCATCACCTGATCACGCTGCCCACCTACCATACCGCCGCGCTGTCGACCGATAACCTGGCCAAAGAATACTTCGGCGAGCAGGGCATGCTGGGTTACGTGGCCGGCGTGCAGCGCAAGGAAATTCGCCAGGGCATCGCCTGTGTCAAACACCAGAACATGTCGGGTTCGGACCTGGGCGACGATCACAAGGAGTACTTCAGTGGCGAAGCAGCGCTGAAGGCTTCGGGGAAGCTCAACACCATGAACCAGTTCTGAGGAAATGCGCACTCACAGGCTCGCCATGGCGAGCCTGTGCGGAGCATTGCATTAGCCATATCGAGGAACCCAAATGAATTGTATGCAAAACGAGGTGCACGATGACTCTCGAACGGTCGGCCGGGTCGGCATCATCGGCGCCGATGCCATGAGCCTCGGCATCGCGGTAAGCCTGCTGGATGCCGACGTTCCGGTGACGCTCTTCGAACCCGAGCGCGAGTCACTCGACAAGGTAGTCGAGCTTGTCCGGTCGGGCTACCGGAATGCGGCCGCGAAAGGCGAGCTTCGACAGGCCGAGCGTGACAGGCGCATGGCACTGTTGGCCGGCACGGTAAATTTTCATCACTTGAAAGACTGCGACTTGATTGTCGACGCGGAGCCTGGCGACAGGGCAGGCAAAGAGAAGTTGTTCCGCCGGTTGGACCAGGTTGCCAGGTTCGGCGCCGTACTGACGACCCGAGCTTCGTATTCCGGCGTCGACCACATCGCTGGATGCACGAGGCGCCGGGGCGACGTGCTTGGCTTGCATGTTTCGGCGTCTTCGGAGACGGAGGAGATATGGACGATCGCGCCCGGGAAGGAAACTTCAGGTGACGCCCTGGCTACAGTAATCGCACTCGCGCAGAGACTTCGTAAGGGCGTCGCAGTTCGGGGCAACTTCCAGGGCATTGTCAGCAATGCGAAAAGCGTCGCGCTGGATGCCGACTGTTTCGCACCACGGAAAATCGATCAGGTACTGGACTAGTCTGGTTTGTGGTAGCACTCTGCCGCCGCCTGCTTACCGCAATGCGCGAGCTCCGCCACGGCCTCGTCGAACAGGCATCCATCATGTCCATAGGACGTATCGATAGAATCACGAGCTGGAAAAAGGGGCCGCGAATATGCTTGTCGGTATTAAATCGATAAGCGGAGACGACCATGAAACCCCGATTGCTGGCACCTGGCCTGGCGATGCATTTCCGTTCGCCTGTGCGCTTCGGTAGCGCCTTGCGTGGCTACGAAGCGCTGCTTCGCACCCTGCAGTTGATCTTGTTTTTCTGGGGCGGGGTAGTTGGCGCGAAGGTGCTTGCTCACTTCGTCACGCAGGGCGGCTGGCTGTTGGCCGGGCCGGAGAGTGCGGCCGGCGGCAACCTGGCGTTGCTGCGCACCGGCGACAGCGTGTGCGTGGACCTGAACATCGGACGCTGCGACGTACTGCTGCCGGATGCGGAGCTGGCGGCGCGCAGGAAGGATGCGCCGCCGCCCGTACCCGGCAACCAGACGCCGTGGCAGGAGATCTACCGCGCCAGCGTCGGCCAACTGCATACCGGTGCTGTAATAGAAATGGCGTTGAAGTACCGGGGCGTCGCTCAGGACATGCCACGCCATAATCACTGAGGAAGACTGTCGCGCCGCCACCGAATCAACGGCCGCGTCCAGCGTGGCGACGACGACCTGCGCCTGCTGCAGAAAGGCCATGCCTTCCGAGTCGGTATCAGTGTAGCGATGTGCGGTACAGGTCTGCCCGTCGGGTCACATCCCGGCGTCGAAGAGTTTCCTGACTGCTGCATTATTTAAAAACCTGATTGTCGAAATCGGAATGGATCGGTATCCACCATCCCTTGACTTGGGCAGACTATGTTCACTCGCAAGATTTATGGGCGGCATCAAGAAAGCGATAGAGGTGCGCCCTTACTGGCTATTACAGCGAATAGCCAGTCGCCGTTCGCCGCGAGGAAAACACATGGGGCGGGTCAAACCTAGAACTACATAAAACAGGAGATAAAAACGTGAAAAAAATGACAGGCGGGATCTTGGCTGTGATTACGGCGCTATTGCCTTGATAACGACAATGAAAATGACCTTTCGCCAAAAACTATTTCTGCCGTTGTTTCTTAGTTGGATATGCCTGCTCGCAGTATTCGTGATCGATGCCATGCGCACGCGCGAATTGCGCTTTGACGAACGCAAGATCCAGCTCGCGAATGCGGACGACATGGCGGCGTCGATCACCGGGGAGTACGAGGCATTGGCCGCCAGGGGTGCGCTGCCTCTCGACGAAGCCAAAAGGCAGGCTCTGGCGCGCATCAGGGCATTACGCTTCGGGGATAGCGGCTACATCGTCGTATTCGACAAGGACAAGATGCTGATGCACCCCTTCAAGGCCGAGTTGGAAGGCATGCCGATCGCGAAAGTGGTCGACGTGAACGGCCGGGCAATCAGTGTGGAAGGCGTCAAATCGACCTTGCAAACCGGTTCCGGCTTTACCTCGTTCATGTGGGTCAAGCCGGGCTCGCGGGAGCCGGTACCCAAGATATCCTATACCGTGCACTACAAGCCCTGGAGTTGGTACTTCATGGTCGGCCTCTATGTCGATGACCTGGACCGGGCTTTCCGCGAACAGCTGAGCGAGGCCGCGCTCTGGCTGGCCGTGATCGGTGCCGTTCTTAGTGGCGTGGTTGTGTTGCCGGTGCGAAACATCGAACGCCAGATCGGCGGCGATCCTGAAGTCGCCGTCGCGGTGGCCCAGCGCATCGCGACCGGCGACCTGAGCGTCGAGGTGGCGGTCCGCGCCGGTGACCGGAGCAGCCTGATGGCCGCGATGAAGTCCATGCGCGATGCGCTGGCCGCGGTCGTCACCCAGGTACGCGCCGGCACCGACCTGATCGCCGCTGCGTCGGGCGAAATCGCCAGCGGCATTCAAAACCTGTCGAGCCGTACCGAGGATCAGGCCAGCTCGCTCGAAGAAACCGCGGCCTCGATGGAGGAACTGACCACCACCCTCAAGCAGAGCGCGGACAACGCGCGCCAGGCGAATGTGCTGGCGGAATCGTCCTCCGAGGTCGCGGGGCGCGGCGGGGCCGCGGTAGCCAGGGTGGTCGAAACCATGGCGTCGATCAACGCCTCGTCCAGCAAGATCGTCGATATCATCAGCGTCATCGACGGCATCGCTTTCCAGACAAACATCCTGGCCCTGAATGCGGCGGTGGAGGCCGCGCGCGCGGGTGAGCAAGGCAGGGGCTTTGCCGTGGTGGCCAGCGAGGTGCGCAACCTGGCCCAGCGCTCGGCCGCCGCCGCACGAGAGATCAAGACGCTGATCGGGGACTCCGTGTCAAAGGTCGACGACGGCGTGGGTCTGGTACGGGAAGCGGGCACGACGATGCAGGAAATTCTCGCCGACGTCGGCCGTGTCGGCAGCATGATCGGTGAGATCAGCGCCGCGACCCGGGAACAGGGCATCGGTATCGAGCAGATCAACCAGTCCGTCGCCGAGATCGACCAGATGACCCAGCAGAACGCGGCCCTGGTCGAGGAAGCGGCAGCGGCGTCCGAAGCGATGCGGGAGCAGGCGGCGAGGCTGGCGCAGGCAGTCGGCGTGTTCAAACTGGCGTCAGGCGCCGAAGCGACAAATCCAGCATTATTCAAAAAGCTGATTATATGAATCAATGTCCAACAAGTATTCAATGGGCGCGAACTTCGGCACACTGTGAGCGATGGTTCCGGACCGCATCGGGAGGCGCGGTCGAGCGAATATCTGGCCGGACAAGAAACAAGAACAGCTTAAATGGAGACTAAAGCATGAAAAAAGTAATATCCAGGGTAGTCCTCGCAGCAGGCGCGCTATCCCTCACCATGCTGGCGCAAGCCGCGGGCGAGGACACCATCAAGGTCGGACTGATCGCACCCTTTTCCGGGCCGTTCGCCGATTACGGCAAGCAGATGGAAGGCGGGATCAAAGCCTATATGGCGCAACATGGCAGCATTGTCGCCGGAAAGAAAATCGAGGTCATCGTCAAGGACACCACCGGGCCCTCGCCCGAAATCGCGAAGCGGCTGGCCCAGGAACTCGTGGTGCGGGACAAGGTCGATTTCCTGGCCGGCTTCGGCCTGACGCCGGAAGCACTTGCGGTCGCGCCGCTTGCCGAGCAGGCGAAAAAGCCGATGATCATCATGAATGCGGCCAGTTCGGCCATTACGACGAAGTCGAATTACATCGCACGCGTGTCGATGACGCTGCCGCAAAGCTCCGCGCCGATGGCGAAGTGGGCGCTCAAGAACAAGATCCGGAACGTGGTCACGCTGGTAGCCGATTACGCGCCCGGTATCGATGCAGAGACGGCGTTCAAGGCGGCCCTGACGGAAGGAGGTGGCAAGGTCCAGGAGGCAATCCGCGTACCGCTGAAAAATCCCGACTTCGCGCCTTACATCCAGCGCATCAAGGACGCCAGGCCGGATGCGGTGTTCGTATTCGTACCGCCCGGCGAGCACACCATCGCTTTCATGAAGGGTTACCGCGAGCGCGGCCTGGCCGAAGCGGGTATCAAGGTCATCGGCACGGGAGACCTGACGGACGACCATATGCTGGCGGCGATGGGCGACGCGACGCTGGGCGTGATCACCACCTTTCATTATTCGGCGGCCCACAAATCGCCTGAAAATGCCGCATTCCTCAAGAGTTTTGCCAGCGCCAACCCTGGCGCGGGCCGGCCCAACTTCATGGCCGTCGGCGGCTACGACGGCATGGCGGCAATTTATGAGGTCGCGCGCAAGCTGAACGGCGACATCAATGGCGACAAGGCCATGGCAATCCTGAAGGGCATGCAGCTGAACAGTCCGCGCGGACCGATCATGCTGGACGCCGCCACCCGCGACGTGGTGCAGACGGAATACGTGCGGCGGGTCGAGAAGGTCAACGGGGAGCTGTTCAACATCGAATTCGATCAGTTCCCAAATCAGAAAGATCCGGGCAAACCCTAGCGGTATCGCCCATCGGGCATGACGGCGCAGCGGCTTGTCATGCAGCTGGCCGGGTAGCGGACGCGATATGAGGCGCGCCGCTCCCGGCGGCGTCGCCGCTGGCGAACAGCGCGGCAACCATCTGCCGCAGCCAGCGGTTCGAGACGTCGGCATGATAGCGTTCGTGCCAGTGTTGCTTGACCTGATAGCTCGGTAGATCCACCGGGATCTCCAGGAAGCGGACCGCTTCGCTGCCTGCCACCACGCTCGCATAGCGCAAGGGGACAATGGCCAGCAGCTCGGTCTGCGCCACGATGGACGCGACGCCCAGGAAGCTCGGCAGGTTCAGCACGACATTGCGCTCGATCTCCTCGCGCGCCAGTATCTTGTCGACGATCGCATGGCCGGTGCCCGAGGTACGTACGCGCACATGTCCCTCCTGCCGCAGATTCTCGACCGTCAGCGACGCGCCCACACGCGGATGCGTATGCGCGACCAGGCAGACGAAGTGTTGGTCGAACAGCTTTTGCTGGTAGAAGCCGGCCTCCAGATGTGGCATGAAACCGACCGCCAGGTCGACCGTGCCGTCCGCAAGCTCGGCGGGCGTGGCCGGGGAAATCCTCGATATCTCGAGGTGAATGCCCGGGGCAATGGCGCGCAAGTGGTTCAGCATGCGCGGCAGGAGCACGATCTCGCTGATATCCGTCATGCAGACACGGAATTGACGGGTACTCTCGGCGGGGTCGAATACCGGCTGGTCGGCCAGCGCATGCTGCACTGCCGAGATCGCGAGGCGCACGTCCCCGATTGCGTTCTGTGCGCGTGGCGTGGGCACCATGCCCTTGACGGTACGGCTGAACAGCTGGTCGTTGAAATGGCCGCGCAGCTTGCTCAGTGCGAGGCTGACGCTCGACTGCGGCAGGCCCAGGTTGTGGGCTGCCCGGGTCACGTTCCCTGTCTTGAAGATTTCGTCGAAGATCTGCAGCAGCTCGAGGTCAAAGTGCTTCATTGGTCTATCGATATTTAAAATCCTGATTATAACGATCAAAGATTATCTGTTTCGAAAATACTTCTTTTCCGTCAAAGTGCTTCCACCGCAGGAGCGACGCGGAACATGCCGCGAAATAACACAACGGTAGTAACAGTTTTCAGGAGACCAGTCATGCAATTCCATCTCGACGGATTTCGTCCCGGCGACCCGCATCTTCACCCCGTTTCGCCGCTCGCCCGGCCGCACACCGATGCCGTGCCGGCACAGGTGGATGTACTCATTGTCGGCTGCGGCCCGGCGGGCCTGACGCTGGCGGCGCAACTGGCAGCGTTCCCCGAGATTCGCACGGCGATCGTCGAGCAGAAGGATGGCCCGCTGGAGAAAGGACAGGCCGACGGCATCGCCTGCCGCACGATGGAAATGTTCGAGGCATTCAATTTCGCCGAGCGGGTGCTCCAGGAGTCCTGCTGGATCAACGAAGTCACGTTCTGGAAACCCGACGAAAAGAACCCGCGCGAGATCGTGCGTCATGGCCGCGTGCAGGACACGGAGGACGGCTTGTCGGAGTTTCCGCACGTAGTGCTCAACCAGGCCCGGGTCCACGATCTCTACCTCGAGACCATGCGCAATTCGCCGAGCCGGCTGGCGCCGCATTACGCGCGCAAGCTGCTCGACGTCAAGGTCGATGCTGCTGCCGGCGACTATCCGGTGACGGCGACGCTGGAGCGCACCGACCCGCCACATGCCGGGCAGCGCGAGATCGTGCGCGCACGCTATGTCGTGGGCTGCGACGGTGCGCGCAGTGCCACGCGCACCGCGATCGGCCGCGAACTGGCCGGCGAGGCGGCGCACCAGGCCTGGGGGGTGATGGACGTGCTGGCGGTAACCGACTTCCCCGACGTGCGCTACAAGGTGGCGATCCAGTCCCGCGAAGGCAGTCTCCTGATCATTCCGCGCGAGGGAGGGTATCTCACTCGGCTGTACGTGGAGATGGACAAGCTGAGCGAGGACGAACGCGTGTCGCAGCGCAAGATTACGATCGAGCAGTTAATCGATGCCGCGCAGCGCATTTTCCATCCTTACAAGCTGGATGTGAAGGAGGTCGCATGGTGGTCTGTGTACGAGATCGGCCAGCGCATCTGCGACAAATACGACGACGTGCCCGCAGGACGGGAAAGCGGGCAGCTGCCGCGCGTCTTCATCGCCGGCGACGCTTGCCACACCCACAGTCCCAAGGCGGGACAGGGCATGAATTGCTCCATGCAGGATGCGTTCAACCTGGGCTGGAAGCTTGCGGCTGTCCTGCGCGGACAATGCCCGCCGTCGCTCCTGCATAGCTACAATGCCGAGCGCCAGGCGGTCGGAAAGCAATTGATCGACTTCGACAGTGAGTGGGCGAAGATGATCAGCGAAAAACCGGCCGACGGACAGGGCGGAGGCCTGGACCCCAAGGAGTTCCAGACGTATTTCGAGCGGCACCTGCGGTACACCGCCGGCATGGGCACGAAATACAGCGCAGCGCTGCTCTGCGGTGACGAGACGCACCAGCATTTGGCCGCCGGCTTCGAAGTGGGGACGCGTTTTCACTCGGCTGAAGTGGTGCGCATTTGCGACGCCAAGGTAGTTCATCTGGGACATGCGGGCAAGGCCGACGGGCGTTGGCGCCTCTACGCCTTCGCCGGCAAGGATGACGCCGTGGACGGTAACAGCGGCCTGCGCAAGCTGTGTCGCTTCCTCGAAGATTCACCCGCCTCGCCAGTGCGCAGATACACTGCGGCGGGCCAGGACCCGGATGCGGTGTTCGACCTGCGCGCAGTGTTCCAGGGCAGTCACGCGGACCTCGAAATCCAGGCGATGTCCGCGCTGCTATGGCCGCAGAAAGGGCGCCATGGCCTCCACGATTACGAAAAGGTGTTCAGCGCCAAGCTCAAGCACGGCCCGGACATCTTCGACTTGCGCGGCGTGGATCGGGAACAGGGCGCCCTGGTCGTGGTGCGCCCCGATCAGTATATCGCCCTGGTCCTGCCCTTGGATGCACACCAGGCCCTGGCCGATTTCTTCGCGGAGTTCATGTTGCCCCAGGGCTGATTATCGATTCGCGCGCGTTGATGCGATCTGGTCGAGCACATGCCTGGGAACCGCCGCGTAGTGCTTGAATTCCATCGTGTAAGTCGCGCGGCCCTGGGTCAGCGAACGCAGCGTGGTCGAGTAGCCGAACATCTCGGCCAGCGGCACCACTGCCTTGATCAACTTGCCACCGCCGCCGGCAATCTCGTCCATACCCTGGACCAGGCCGCGCCGGGTCGACAGGTCGCCCATCACGTTGCCGGTAAATTCCTCGGGTGTCTCGACCTCGACCTGCATCATCGGCTCGAGAAGTTCGGGCGAGGCCTTGCGCATGCCGTCCTTGAAAGCCATCGAGGCGGCCACGCGGAAGGCGTTTTCGTTGGAGTCGACGTCGTGGTAAGAGCCGAAGGTCAGCGTCGCGCGCACGTCGACCACCGGGTAGCCGGCCAGCACGCCGGAAGGCAGCGTCTCCTGGATGCCCTTGTCGACCGCCGGGATGTACTCGCGCGGCACCACGCCACCCTTGATGGCGTCGACGAATTCGTAACCCTTGCCGGGCTCGAGCGGCTCGAGCTTGAGCACCACGTGGCCATACTGTCCCTTGCCGCCCGATTGCTTGACGAACTTGCCTTCGACGTTCTCGACCGCGTTGCGGATGGTTTCGCGGTACGCCACCTGCGGCTTGCCGACCGTGGTTTCGACGCCGAACTCGCGCTTCATGCGGTCGACCAGGATTTCCAGGTGCAGCTCGCCCATGCCGGACATGATGGTCTGGCCGGATTCCTCGTCGGTGCGGACACGGAACGAGGGGTCTTCCTGCGCCAGGCGATTCAGGGCGACCCCCATCTTTTCCTGGTCGGCCTTGGTTTTCGGTTCCACCGCCTGCGAGATCACCGGTTCCGGGAACACCATCTTTTCCAGCACGATCACGTGGTGCGGATCGGAGAGCGTATCGCCTGTGGTAACCGCCTTCAGGCCTACCGCGGCCGCGATGTCGCCGGCGAACACTTCCTTGATTTCCTTGCGCTCGTTGGCGTGCATCTGCAGGATGCGGCCCAGCCTCTCCTTTTGGCCCTTGGTCGGGTTGTACACGCTGTCTCCGGAATTGACCACGCCCGAATACACGCGGAAGAAGGTCAGCTGGCCCACGAAAGGATCGGTCATGATCTTGAAGGCCAGCGCGGCGAACGGCTCCTCGTCCGACGGGTGGCGCTCGATCGGCTGGTCGTTCTCGTCATGGCCCGCAATGGCCGGCACGTCGATCGGAGAGGGCAGGTAGTCGATCACGGCGTCCAGCATCGCCTGCACGCCCTTGTTCTTGAAGGCGGAGCCGGCCAGCATCGGCACGATTTCGCCGGCCACGGTGCGCTGGCGCAGCGCCGCCTTGATCTCGTCTTCGGAAAACGGCTCGCCGTTCAGGTATTTCTCGGTCAGCTCGGGGGTTGCCTCGGCCGCCGCCTCGACCAGGCTTTCGCGCCACGCGCGCGCGACCCCTTCCAGTTCGGCCGGGATGTCGCCGTACTCGAAGTGCACGCCCTGACCGGCTTCGTCCCAGCGGATGGCGCGCATCTTGACCAGGTCGACCACGCCTTCGAACCTGTCCTCGGCACCGATCGGCACCTGGATTGGCACCGGGTTGCCCTTCAAACGGTCGTGGATCTGCTGCCGCACGCGGAAGAAATCGGCGCCGACGCGGTCCATCTTGTTGACGAAGGCGATGCGCGGCACCTTGTATTTGTTCGCCTGGCGCCACACGGTTTCGGATTGCGGCTGCACGCCGCCGACCGAGTCGTACACCATCACCGCGCCGTCCAGTACCCGCATCGAGCGTTCGACCTCGATGGTGAAGTCGACGTGCCCCGGGGTGTCGATGATGTTGATGCGATACTCCGGGTAATTGCCGGCCATCCCCTTCCAGAATGCCGTGGTCGCAGCCGAGGTGATCGTGATGCCGCGCTCCTGTTCCTGTTCCATCCAGTCCATGGTCGCCGCGCCGTCGTGCACCTCGCCTATCTTGTGATTGACGCCGGTGTAGAACAGGATGCGCTCGGTCGTGGTCGTCTTGCCGGCGTCGATGTGGGCGCTGATGCCGATGTTGCGGTAGCGCTCAATGGGGGTCTTACGGCTCATTGCACTCTCCTGAATGTGCGCCCATACCCTGGGCAGGGTGCTGTCTCGTTCTCCCGGGCTGTGGAACGAGCTCGTTTCCGCAATTAGAACATGTCCAGGATACCTGTGTTTCTTGTGCCGTTGAATCGCCAGAACCTGCCGGGTCTGCCCGCGCTGGCTACCGTATCACGTCGATATCGCCAAATGAGAGCGCCGACCCGGCGGACCCTTTCGCATCGGCACCGGGATGCCGGGTTCGGGGCCGGCTGCACCGGCGATCGGTGCAGCCGCGAGCAGGACGTAGCGCCGTCTCAGATCTGGCGGAGGCCGCCATCCACGAACAGTTCGATGCCGTTCACGAAACTCGCGTCGTCCGACGCCAGAAATACTGCCGCCTTCGCGATTTCGTCCGGCTCGCCGACGCGGCCCATCGGAATGAGCGAGGCCAGGTGGTCGAGGAAGCCTTGTTGCTGATCCGGATCGGTGCCAACGAGCTCGACCAAGCCAGGCGTCCTGATCGGACCCGGGCTCAGCGTGTTGATGCGGATACCGCGACCCTTCAGGTCGAGAATCCAGTTGCGGGCGAAGGCACGGACGGCGGCTTTGGAGGCGGCGTAAACGCTGAACGCTTCGGTCCCGCCGCTGGCTGCCGTGGAGCCGGTCAGGATGACCGACGAACCTGTGCCCAGCAGCGGCAAAGCGGTCTGGACGGTGAACAGGGTGCCTTTCACGTTGCGCGAGAAAGTGTCGTCGAAGTGTTCTTCGGTGATCTGCCCGAAGGGCATCAGTGCGCCGCCGCCCGCATTTGCGACGAGAACGTCGAGCTTGCCGTGCTTCTGACCGATCCGATCGAACAGGGCGCGCAGCTGCGCGATATCCGCAGAGTCCACACGGGCGCTTTCCGCATCGCCTCCGATTGCCTGGACGGCGGCATCGAGTTCCGCCTGGCGGCGACCGGTGATATAGACTTTCGCGCCTTCGCTGACGAAACGTCTGGCAATGGCCAGGCCGATGCCGGTACTTCCGCCGGTAACGACCGCTACTTTTTGTGCAAGTTTCAGTGACATGGTTTTTCCTTGGCTATGAAATCGGGTTTTGCATTGAACGCAGTCCTCAGTGTGGGGCGAAGCCGGCGGAAGGAGAAGACAGGCCGGCGTCATATCATTTATGCTCTCATTGCATGAATCGAAATCAGGCCTGGGAAAAATGGATAAGTTGATGTGGATGCATTGCTTCGTACGGGCGGTCGAAACAGGCAGTTTCTCCGCAGTGGCAAGGGAGCTGCAGATCGGCCAGCCCAACGTCAGCCGGCATATCGCCTCGCTCGAGAAACTGCTGGGTACGCGGCTGCTGCATCGCTCGACACGCCATCTGGCAACGACGCCGGAAGGACAGGCCTATTACGCGCAGGCAAAGCATGCCCTCGATGTCATTGCGCAGGCGGAGTCCGACGCCCGCGGCGAAGAGCATCCGCATGGCTTGCTGCGCGTGGCATGCGCGGAGAGCCTGGGTACCGAGGTTCTGATGGCGGCCTTGCCCCGGTTCTTATCCCGTTATCCCGACGTGCAGGTCGAGCTCAGGCTCAGCGACAGCTATATCGATCTGGTCGCCGAAGGCGTCGACATCGCGATCCGCGGCGGCGCCCTCAAGGACAGCGCGCTGCGTGCACGGCGTGTCGGGACATCCGAGCGCATCTGCGTCGCCAGCAAGGCCTATCTCGAACGGCATGGGGCGCCGGCCGAGCCGCCGGACTTGATGCAGCACGAGTGCATCGTCTACACCCTGCTGGGCAGCGGCGGCTGGCCCTTCAGCACGGGCGAGGTCCACGTCGGCGGGCGTCTACGGCTCAACAACCTGGAAGGCATCCGCCGCGCAGTGCTGGGCGGCCTGGGCATCGGCTATCTTCCTTCCTGGATGGTCGCCGGCGAACTCGATCGCGGCGAGGTAAGCGCGCTGCTGAGCGCCTACGCCGTATCGGGCACGCCCTTGAACGCCTTGTATGCGGCCGAGCGGCTGCTGCCGCAACGGGCATCCGTATTCCTCGAATTCATCAGCGGCGTGTTTGCGGGAACGCGCGGGCTCAACGGCGTGCCCCTGGTCTAGCGGCCTGCGTTCAGGCGCCGGCTTCCGTGGCCGGTGTCATTCGTCGATATGCACCGGGGCTGACAGCCGCACCAGTCCGTACTGTTCAGCAAGAGCAAGGAGGAGGCACCGGCGGAGCCGGCGTCCCCAGCACGTAGCCCAGCGACTCGACCGGCGCGATCGTCGTCGCCTTATGGAGGCGGACGCGCAGGTCGACCAGGGGAAGCAGCAAGGCCGAGGGCACGGCGTCGCATTCACCGGCCACATGCAGGTCGCAAACGCTGGCCCGCACGAAGCGGATGCAGTTGGCGGCGTGCGAATTGGCCATGCAGATCGCGCGATTGGCAGCGGCGCTGGCGGGCCAGGCAGTTTCCGGGATCACGGATAAATCGAATTTCAGGTACTCGAGGCGCACGTGCTGGTCCGTGATCGGCGGTGCAAGCACGAGCTCGCCAGGTGAATTCCGGAAGACGGCATCCTGCTTCACTTTGTCGATTGCGGTGGTGTCGCTCGGGTAGATGTTGACGGCGGCGGCGGCGGCGCGGCGTGTGACTTCCTGCAGGGTGTTGTACACGAACAGCAGGCGGGAGACTTCCATGATCCCGAACACGAAGCTGAAGAAGACGACCGCAAGCACCGTGAATTCGATGGCAGCGATCCCCGATTCCCGCACCCCGGGATGTCGTGGAGCACGGCGCGTAGATTTAATTGCCGGCATAGCGCATCGTCACGTCAGCAGTGACTAACAGACCGTAGCGGCCGGTGTCCACGGCGCCGAAGAATGTGTCGGCCATGCCGAAACTGATGTAGACACGCACCTTGGATGGCGTCTTCCCGGTCGAAGAGCCGCACGACAGGCCGTCGCAGGTGATCTGCGGCGGGTCGAACTCCTTGCCGGGAGCAAGTTCGGCGATCTCCTGATTCGCTATCTCTTCCGCAATCTTTTGTGCCGCGGCGCCCAGTTTCTTGGAGCGCATCTCGGCAGCCGGTACCGAAGCCATGTAGCGTGCCGCGTCCTGTGCCGCTTTCTGCGCAACGGTGTAGTGCCACAAGCAGCGCGCATAGAAAACCGGAAAGGTCAGGAGTGTGATGAGGATCGGCAGTATGAGGGCCAGTTCGACGGCCGCGGAGCCGCGCTCCCGCCTGGGCGAACGTGGCAACTTCCTTGGCAAACGCGCTTTCATGGATAGAGCTCCACTTGACCGGAAAGTGCCTGTTCCGGGATCAGGCCGGCAAACTCGGCGATCAGGCTGGTATCTGTAGCCGGGACCGTCATGAAGAATTTGCCGATCGCCACTACGGTCGCGCTGGTGTTGGTGCCGGACGGTGCTGCCGGGGAGCAGGACAATAGCGGTATGTTGAGGACCCGCCGATTCAGCGTCGAGATATCGAGGTGGTCGGCGCCCGGGCTGGCGTAATTGCCGGAGGAGGTGCTGGTCGACAGGTAAGGCGTGGCTGTCGCGGTCGGGTAGCCCGGTGCGGTCGGGCCGGACTTGTACAGGGTCGACCAGTCCGACGTACTGAAGGTCGCATAGCCGCTGGCCGGTTCCGGCGCGTCCAGCGGCGTCGGGGCCTTGGCCGCTTTGGCGAAAGCCCATAGCGGACCGTAGTCGCCCGCCGACGCGGGGGCGGTCAGAAGATCCGCGGCGGTCTCGCGCTTGCCTCGCGAGGTCACCGTCAGGGCGGCCCGGCTGCCCTTCGTCGGATTCATCCATTTGACGGCGTTGTTCTTGTCGTATTCGTAGGCCTGGACGTTGTAGTCCGGAGGGGCGCCATTGGCTGCGCAGGGACCGCTTCCGTAGATGTCGAAGCGCGAATTGAGCGGCGTGGACAGGGATGCCAGCGGCGATGTGGATGGGAGCGAGGTCACGCGAATGGTGCCGCCCGTGAGGCGCGGGACCCATACGCTGCCGCTGCACATGAACGGACCGAGACTCGAGCTGCTGAATGCGGGGCCGGCGCCTCCCGGTACGGCGACCGGGTTGACGATATAGCTGATTGCGCTGGTCCCATTCGGGTTGAGCTGCATCAGATCGTAGCTCACTCCGCGCCTGTAGCCGTATTGAACCAGTTCGTTGAGTGTCACGCCGCCGGAAGTCGTAAAGGTGTACTTGCTGGCGGCGTCAGTGGACATTGCGCAAATCGCTATCGGTGTCACGTTGAGCGCCGACCGTCCCGCCACCGCACTTTCTCTCATCCGGATCGCACTGGTGGCGCCGGTCACCAGATGCATGAGGAAGGTATTCACGGTGCCGACGGAAGGGTCGAGTCCGGCGGTGTCGACCTTGGCGTAGTAGAGCGCCGATTTCGTTGTCTGGGGCGTTCCGTTGGCTGAAGAGGCTGGAATCCAGTTCCCGTCGCGCGCGGGTGCGGTGCTGAAGCTCAGGGCGGCCTCGTTCCATGGGACGGGGGCGCCGTCCTGAAAATAGCCGTAGCGAAGGGCCTCGGCGGTCTCCCTGGCCCTTTTCTTTGCCATCGTGATGCCGTCGTCCGTGCCGTTGAGTTCGCGTGCGGCCGCCAGGGCGACTGCCTTGGCCACGCCGGTCAGGTCGACCTTGCGGTTGTACAGCTGGCCGGCATCCAGGGCCAGGCCGCAGAACGCGACGATGACGAACAGCAGCGGTACGAACATGATGGCGAAAGCGCCTCGTTCGCGGCGGCGCCTCGTCGCGGCATGCCCCGACCTGCGCATGGCCGCTGTGCCGTAAGCGCCGGCCTGGCCGGCACACGATTCGGATTCCGATCCCATACCTTCCCTCGCCATTTCCTTCGATTTCTTTTTCGATGGCACTAGCCGGACCGAATCAGTCTATCGATATATGGGCAAGAAAATTTGAGAATTGGCAAACCGGGGACAGCAAGGCAGACGCGTTCCGGGCGTTGACCGAGGCGCTCAGGCGGCCTGCGGGCGGCGCGGTACCGCCAGCCGCTCGAGGAGCGCCAGGTAGGCGTGCTGGGCGCGCCCGATGTCACCCGCCGCGAACCACTCCTGCTCGTCGATGTTGCCGGCGTCGGCATAAACGCGGTAGTAGCGCACGAGCACGCGCAATTCCTGCGCCGGGTCGTCCTGGATCAGGGCGATCTGTGCGCCGTACTGCTGCCCGCGCGCACGGTAGGACAGATAGCGGTACAGATAGGCCTTGCCGGTGCGGCGCTCGTCGCCACCGACTTTGATGTGGCTGCCCAGGCCATTGCCGGCCAGGTCGAACTGCGCCAGGACCGCGTCCTGCACGCGCTCGAGCATGGCTTCGACCTGCTCTCCCTTGGCGCCGAACACTCTTTTGGCGACTTTCGGAAAGTCGGTCCGCATGCGCACTTCGATCGCCGCGAGTACCGCCTCGTGGACCCTGTTTTTCAAGGCCTGTTCGTAGTAACGCACGATCCCGCCGTCCTCGAAGGGATCGTCCTGCGCGCGTTCGAGGTACCTGCGCTCGTTCGCCGTCAGCTCGGCCGCGGCATCGGCCGCTTCTTCCATGTTCACGTTTTTCATCGCTCAATACCCATCCATGAATAACTCCATCTCGACACCGCGTGTCGTCCAATTCCCGGCGCCGCCGTCCGCCAGCGGCATCCGGGGATAGCCGTCCTTTTAGATGGCGTACGCCGGGCCCCGGGCGGGGAGCTCATGCCACAGGGCGAGGACCAGCGCGAGCTCCGCACGACGATTTATTGAAGCAAACCGAACGTGATGCATCCGTTGGTTCCTTGCTGAGTCACGACAGCATAGGCCGTATGTTGACTAAATGCAACTTGAAGCCTATGCTGCTGGCGGCTCAACTCCAGGCAGACGACCATGTCCGAAGAACTCTTTTCCCACCCGGGATTCAGCAAACTGCGCGAAGCCCTGTCGGTATTCAACCCGTTCGAGGTGCTCGGCCTGGAAACCTACGAACTGCGCCACACCAAGACACTGGCATGGCTCCTGGACCCCAAGGGCAGCCATAACCTGGGTACGGCCTTCATCGAGCGCTTCGTCCGGGGACTGCCTGCCGGGGTCGCAGGGCATGTGCCGGCGAATCTGGACGCGGCGCGCGTCTTTTCGGAACTGCCGGTCAGGAACAAGACCCTGATGCTCGGCGAAGCTTCTTCGCCGGAGGTGGCCGAAGCGGCCGAACAGGACAGCAGCAAGCGCATCGACGTCTATGTCCAGGTCGACTCCACCTTCTTCCTCGCCATCGAAGCCAAGATCGGCGCGAACGAGCACGGCGATCAATTGCAGCATTACCGCGAAGCGGTGCAAAAGCAGGCCGGCGGACTGGCTTCGGCCAGGACGCTGCTGCTCTACCTGACCCTCGACGGTGCGGCCCCGGCACAGCAGGCCGAAAGGGACTATTGGACGCCCATCGACTGGAGCGGCCATGTCCTCGCTCCCTTGCAGGCGATGCTGCAGGCAAGTCCCCAAGCCGGTGACTGCGCCGGACAGCCCGGTCCCAACGTGATGCATTTCCTGTCCGACTACCTCCGCACCCTGCAGAAAGTCACGGGATCGCGTGACTTCGCTCCCCGCGTACTTGCCGAAGACCTCCTGAAAGAGGAAGACTACGAAGGGCCGATCGGAAACATGCTCAAAACCTTTCATGGCCAGAACGCCGAGGCGAAGGCCCGGCTCGAGTTGCAGCTGAAGGGGCTAAAGGGAGGGCTGGAAGCGGCGAAACTGCTGCAAGCGGTCGAATCCGATCTGCGCGCCAGGGTCTGCGACACGCTCGCATCCCACATCGTGCGCGACGACTGGGTGCGAATCGGTTCCGGCGCGAAAAGGCAGCGGCAATCGGCCACGTCGACCAAGATCGATTTCATGACCCCGACCATGGCGAAGCTGATGGGAACCGGCAAGCCACAGTTCTTTTTCAGGCTCGACATTCGCAGGGCGAAGACGGTCGAACTCAAGCTGTTCTTCGAAAATCCGCAATGCGTCGAGGACAAGGAAACGCTGCCGTCGCTGCAGCGGAAGCTGATGGCATGGCCGGGCAATAAGAGCAAGGAAGAATGGCCCGCTTTCATGGAAGAACACTGGAACCTTGGCCAAAAGATCCCGAAAGGCGGCATTGGCCAGAAAATGGCCTTGACCACCTTCGGTGGGGTCCCAAGGACGATCCTCAGGCCGCATCCTGAACCCAAAGAAATTAGACAGGCGCAGGACTGGCTCGCAAACGTCGTTCGTTTCGTCGACCGCAAGATCGACGGGATGTCGGGCGGGGCGCCGGCCTAGACGCGCTCCACCGAACCGGCGCGACGCGGATTGTCGCTTCATGATCGATAATCGTCATGACTGCAATCGAGGAGCGCCTTTGTCTTTATATACGCACTATCCCGTCAATACGAATGGCCGCGACTTCGTGGTCGGCGATATCCATGGCTGCTTCGACCTGCTGTCGGCGGCATTACGCGATATCCGCTTCGATCCGGAAGCCGACCGGCTGTTCAGTGTCGGCGATCTCGTCGACCGGGGGCCACAGTCGGCGCAGGTCGTCGAATGGCTGGCGCAGCCGTGGTTTCATCCGGTGCGGGGCAACCACGAGCAGATGGCGATCGACTACGTCGCGGGCGAACAGGATGGCCTCGAGTACCGGGTGAACGGCGGCCGCTGGTTCATCGACCTGCCCGCCGGGATGCAGGCCGACATCGCCCGCATGTTCAGCGTGCTGCCCATCGCCATCGAAGTCGGGACGCGCTCGGGAGCGGTCGGGATCGTGCATGCCGACTGTCCTTTCGACAGCTGGCAAGAGCTGGTCGCCGAGCTGGGCGGCGAAGACGGTGAGGTAATCGCCAACATCAGCATGTGGAGCCGTGAGCGTTTCGGCGCCCGCATCTCTTCCCATGTCGCCGGCATCACCAAAATCTTCGTCGGCCATACGCCGGTGGACCGCGACCTCTTGCTCGGTAACGTGCACTACATCGATACGGGTGCGGTATTCAACCAGACCTTGACGGTGCTCCCGCTCGAACAGGAATAGGCAGGACTTGCCGGTAAATGTGTATACTCGGCATTTTGCCGATGTAGTTCCATGGCTGCTGATCAACAAGACAGAACCTCCTTCCTGGCAGGCCGCTTCCGTGACCTCACTGCGACGCTGCTTTCGCTGGCCGCCGTGCTGTGCGCCGGTCCCGTGTCGGCACAGGCCGGCAAGCCGGCGGCACCCGCGGCTGCGGCCGCACCGGTCAAGCTCGACACCGTCACCGCGCGCCGGGGCGACTTCCAGCTGACGGTCGACGCCGCCGGCAAGCTCCAGCTTCATAAATGGGCCGATGCCTATGCCCAGATTGCCGGACAGGTGAAAGACGTGCCGGTCGCCATCGGCGACACGGTCCAGGCGGACCAGGCCTTGCTCGAAATCGCCCCGGCCCAGCAGGCCACCAAGGTCGAGAGCAATCGCGCCCAGATGGCCCGGCTGCAGGCCGAACTCGCCGACCAGCGCGCACAACTCGATTTCGCCCAGCTCCAGTTCAAGCGCCAGACGCAGTTGAAAGCGCAGAACGCGACCCGCGAGGAAGCCTTTGAATCGGCGCGGATGAACGCGTCGTCGGCCAGCGCGCGCCTCGATGCGATCACGGCGCAGATCCGCGAACTCGAAGCGACCTTGAAGATCGATGAGGAAGCCCGCCAGAAGACGCTGGTCAAGTCGCCGATTGCCGGGACCGTGGTGTCCTTGGCCGCGCGCCCCGGACAAATCCTTGCCGCCTCGCAGCTTGCCGCACCGCTGCTTCGGATTGCCGACCTGTCGGAAATGACGGTGGCCGCGCGCGTGGCGGAAAACGATGTGACGCGCTTGCGGCCGGGCATGGCCGCCAGTTTCACGACGCCCGGCTATCCCGGAAAGCGCTGGTCGGGAAAGCTGCGCCAGGTTATTCCCGTCCCGGCCGACGGCACGGGCGAGCAGGGCAAGCAGGCCTTTTATATCGTCCTGTTCGAGGTCAAGAATCCGGATCACGAACTGATGAGCGGCATGAGTGCCCAGGTGCAATTCCTTGTCGCCCAGGCGCGCGATGCCGTGCTGCTGCCGGCCAGCTGCCTCGGCGCGCCGGACGAAGACGGCCTGGTCAAGGTCAACGTGGTCGACGCCGGCCAGCGCGTCAGTGCCCGCAAGGTGAAGGTCGGACTGCGCAATGCGCAACAGGCGCAGATCCTGTCCGGCCTGGCGGCGGGCGACAAGGTGCTGGCCGGTCCCGTGCCCGATGCGCTGGCGGCGCCGGCATCAGGCACTTGAGGTGCGCCCATGACGCCTCGCGCTTTCAGATCGTCTCTCCTGTTCGGCCTGGTTTGCGCCGCGCTGGCGGGCTGCGCCGGCCGTGGTCCGATCGCGGAGCCGCCGCCCAAGGTCGACTTGCCTGCCGCCTGGACGGCCGCCGGGGCCCCGAACCATCAGGAATGGCCCGACAAGAACTGGTGGCAGCGATTCGGCAGCCCTGAACTGACCCGTCTGGTCGATGAAGGCCAGTCCGGCAACCTGGAGCTCGCGGGCGCACTCGCACGCGTGAGACAGGCGGAGGCCGAGGCGCGCATTGCCGGCGTGTCCCTGCTGCCGACGGCGACTTTCTACAGCGACGCCAACCGCTCGGTACCGATCCGGAGCGGCAGCGCAAGCACCTCCGCCGACAGCGGTCTGCAGGTCTCCTACGAAGTCGATTTCTGGGGCAAGAACAAGGCAGGCGTGGCGTCGGCGGAAGCCTCGCTCGAGGCCAACCGTTTCGACCGCCAGACCGTGGCATTGACGGTCACCAGCGGCATCGTCTCGACCTATCTGCAGGTGCTGTCGCTGCGCGACCGGCTTGCCGTCGCGCGCGGGCATGTCGCGAATGCCGAGCACGTCCTGTCCCTGGTGCAGGCGCAAAAGAACGCGGGCGCCGCCTCTTCGCTCGACCTGGCGCGCCAGCGCTCCGTCGTCGCGCAGCAGAAGTCGGACATACCGGACCTGATGCAGCAGGAGCGCGAAGCGCAGTCGGCCCTTGCCATCCTGCTCGGCAAAACGCCGCAGACCTTCTCCGTCGGCCAGAAGGGACTGGACACGATCACCTTGCCCGAGGTGTCCCCGGGCCTGCCCTCCGAGCTGCTGTCGCGCCGCCCCGATATCCGCCGCGCCGAGGCCAGCCTGGCCGCCGCCAATGCCGACGTCGCCGTCGCTCGGGCGAACCTGTTCCCCAGCATTAACCTGACAGGCGCGATGGGCACCCAAAGCAGCGCCTTGCTGTCGCTGCTGAATGCACCGAACCTGCTCGCCAATGTCAGTGCGTCGCTGATCGCGCCGATTTTCGACGGCGGCCGGCGGAAGCGGGAACGCGATCTCGCCATCGCCCGGAAACAGGAGCTGGTCCAGGTGTATCGCGCGACCGTGATCGCCGCCCTGTCCGAAGTGGACACGGCGCTGGGCCAGATCCGCAGCCTGGATGAACAGCGGCGCCTGAAGACCACCGAGCTGGAAGAGGCGCGCCAGGCCTACGACCTGGCGGAAATCCGCTACAAGGCCGGGGCCGAAGACCTGATGACGGTCCTCGACACGCAGCGGGCCTTGTCGGACGTGCAGAACGATATGGGAAAACTGAAACTGAAGCGGCTGCAGGCGACGGTGTCCTTGTACAAGGCGCTTGGTGGTGGCTGGAAGGACGATCCGGGGCAGGGCGTTCCGCTTCCCGCAAAGACCTGAGGCTTGGCGGCGAAACGACACGCCGGCTGGTGCCCTTGGTACAATGAGCTCACCATGAACAAGCCCGCCATCTCCCTCATTCTCGGCGCGACCATGCTGTCCGCCACGCTGGCTGCCTGCAACAGCAAGACCTCGGCCAGCGAAAAGAACTTCGGCATCGCCGTCACCCAGTATTTCGCCAAGAAGGGCGACATGTGCCTGGACCCGGTGAAATGGCCGGTCGACGTGTATGAAACCGACCTGCGCCAGCAGAAGCTGTATCCGGACGGCGTCGCCGGCCAGATGGCGGCGCTGGAAGCGGCGGGCCTGGCCAGGGGCGAGGACGTCGAATCGCCCGGAAGCGCGCCGAAGGTCAAGGTCAGGCGCTACACGATGGCCGACGCCGCCAAGCCTTACCTGCACGCGGACGCCGGGGGAGAGCCGCGCATCTGCTGGGGCCGCAAGTCGCTGGAGAAGGTGGAGCGCTGGACCGACCCGGTCAAGGCGGGCGACCATGAGGAAGCCAGCGTGATCTACACCTACAAGCTGTCGAACGTGGCCGAGTGGGCCAGGAAGCCGCAGGTCAAGGAGGCCTTCCCGGTGCTGGGGCGGAACGTCGACGGCGAGCACAGCCAGAAGGAAAAGCTGTACGTCAGGTCGACGCCGCAGGGCTGGGAAGCGCTCTGATCAATCGTGCGGCGATGGCTTCTTCCCCATTCTTGGAGTAAATTGGAGGAAATTGTATAGAGGTGATGCGATGCTGAACCTGCTCAACGATTTCGAACCCAGGCTCCTCCTGCATGCCGCCATACTCGTGTTTGGCCTCGCCACGTTTTTCGCCCTGATCCTTGTCAGCCGCTGCCCGCAGTGCAACTGGCTCGAATGGGTAAGCGAGCGCTTCAACGCCGACGACACCGAATAACAGACTCGCCGTCAGTTTCTTTTCAGCACCTTCGATCTTGCCCAACGGGCAAGAGAATGCGTTATGCTTGAGTTCGCTCAGCAAGCACATTCCATCCCATCGAAGGAGCCGACGTGAAACGATTGACCGCCAGCCTCGTTGCCATTGCCCTGATCGCATCCGACGCCTCGACCCTGGTCCTGGCGCAGGATTATTCGAAGTACAGTCAGGAGGCACTGGACAAGGAGCTGGCCCGTAACGCGGTGGCGCGGCTGGGCGTGATGGTGCCCATGCGCGATGGCGCCGCCCTGTCGACCGATGTCTACACGCCGAAGAACGCCAAGGGACCGCTGCCCACCATTCTCTGGAAAACGCCGTACAACGAGCACAAGCTGCGCGGAGGGACCCTGCGCTACGTGCTCGAATCGGTCAAGCGCGGCTATGTCTTCATCGTACAGAACGAGCGCGGGCGCTATTTTTCGCAAGGTAAATGGGAGATTCTCGGTCACCCGCAGACCGACGGCTACGACACCCTCAGCTGGATCGCACAGCAGCCCTGGTCGAACGGCAAGGTCGGCACGCTGGGCTGCTCGTCCTCGGCCGAGTGGCAGCTGGCGCTGGCCGGGATGAATCACCCGGCACATGCGGCCATGGTGCCGATGTCGGCCGGCGCCGGCATCGGCAAGGTCGGACGCTTCCAGGAGCAGGGCAACTGGTACACGGGCGGGGTGCCGCGCAATCTCTTCTTCGTCTGGCTGTACGGGGTCGAGAACCCGCTGCGCGCGGAACTGCCGAACGGGCTGCTTTCCGACGAAAAGCTGCGCGCCCGTATCGAGGCCTATAACGACCTGGATGCGAGCAAGCCCAAGGTCGAGTGGAACAAGCAGATCAGGCACCTGCCGGTCGAGCAGATGCTGACTTCCCTCGGCGAGCCGCCATCCACCTTCGAGCAATTCATCAAGCGCGGCCCGGCCGATCCCGCCTGGAACAAGGGCGGCCTGTATCACGAAGGCATGGGCTGGGGCGTGCCGGCGCTCTGGTTCAACAGCTGGTACGACGTCTCGATCGGGCCGAACCTGGAACTGTTCAACCTGGCGCGCATGGCCAACACCGACAAGGAGGCGAGCGCCAACCAGTACGCGGTGGTGGCGCCGGTGCCGCATTGCCAGTACGCGCGGCTCGGGCCCGACACCGTGGTCGGCGAACGCGCCATGGGCGACACCAGCTTCGACGTCGACGGCGCCGTCTACGGCTGGTTCGACCGCTGGCTGAAGGGCGACCAGAAGGCCTTCGCGCAAACGACACCGCGGGTGCGCTACTACATGATGGGCGCCAACCGCTGGCAGAGCGCGGCCCAGTGGCCGCCCGAGAACGCCAGGCCGATGCGCCTCTACCTGCGCTCGAAAGGGAATGCGAACAGCCTGTACGGCGACGGCCGCCTGCTCGGCGAGGCGCCGCCGGCGGGCGAGGCGCCGGACCGCTACCGCTACGATCCCATGAACCCGGTGCAGACCATCGGCGGCGGCGACTGCTGCAACGGCGGCGTGGTGGTGCCGGGCGCCTTCGACCAGCGTCCGATCGAGGCGCGCAGCGACGTGCTGGTCTACAGCAGCGAGCCGCTTACCAGGCCGGTCGACGTGGTCGGCTTCGTGGACGCCGTGCTGAAGGTGTCGTCGAATGCGAAGGACACCGACTTCGCGGTCAAGCTGGTCGACGTCGCGCCCGACGGTACCGCCTGGATCGTCGGCGACACGATCTTCCGCGCCCGCTACCGCAACGGCTACGACAAGCCCGCGCCCCTGAACCCGGGCGAGGTGGTGACCATCCACCCGACGCCGATCGCGACCGCGATCCAGTTCGGCGTGGGCCACCGCATCCGCGTCGAAGTCACCTCGTCGAATTTCCCGAAATTCGTCCGCAACCTCAACACCGGCGGACCGAACGAGAGCGAGAAGGAGGGCGTGGTCGCGGACAATGCCGTCCATCACGCGCCGGATGCGGCGAGCTATATCGAGCTGCCGGTACTGCGCTAAGGCTTGCCGGGCCGCCGGACAAGCCAGTACCGCATGCCTGCCAACAGGAAGCGGTGGACTTCGTCGATCGGCGATGCGTCCCCCTGGCGCCGGAAGCCCGGTTCGCCCAGGATGGCGGACTGGGCTGTCCCGCGCAGCAAGGCAATCCGCCTGTCCTTCCTCTCCCGTGTTGTGGATTTTAACTTTCCTACCCCATCCGCGTAACCAAAGGTGCCGAGCTTGCAACTACCAGCAGTGCGAGTCTTGTGTTGTCATCTTTGTCATGGCAGGATGAGCCATCCTGAGCTCGCACACATTTGTGCGCATGTTCGAACCGGGCTTCGATATGCCAGAGAAAAACACTCCATCCGACAACGACGGGAATCTCGACGGTCAGGCAAGCGAAGCCCGCTATCGCGCGGCGTTCGAGCATTGCACCGACGCCCTGTTCCTGACCGGACTGGATGGCGGCATCCTGTCCGCCAACGTCGCCGCCTGCCAGCTGTTCGGCTATACGCAGGAGGAACTGCTGGCGCGCAATATCGGCGACCTGCTCGACAGCAAGGACCCGGACCTGGTCGCCGCGCTGGCGCGGCGTGCCGCGGCCGGCGAGGGCACGTCCGAGCTGCGCTTTGCGCGCCCTGACGGCGAAGGTTTCGAGGCGCGGGTCGTGGCCAGGGTGTTCACGGACGGCAACGGCCGGCCGGTGACCAGCATGAACGTCCACGACATCAGCGACAGCAAGAATGCGGAAGCGCTATTGCGCGAAAGCGAGCAGCGTTTCCGCCTGCTGTACGAGCATGCGCCGATCGGCATCGGCCACATCGACCTCGACGGCAAATGGATCTATGTGAATCGCGCCTTCGCGGCGATCGCCGGCTATACGCCGGAAGAACTGATCGGCCGCGACAATCTCGAGCTGGCCCCGCCGGACGAGCGCGAGCGCAGCCGCCAGTTCACCGAGCAGCTGCTGTCCGGCGCCATCGAGATCCAGCGCGACCGCCGCCTGCTGCGCAAGGACGGCAGCACACGCTGGATCCGCCTGACCGCGAAGATGCTGCGCGACGAAAGCGGCCATCCACTGTACGGCATCATCCTGTTCTTCGACATCACCGACGCCATGCACGCCGAGGAAGCCCTGCGGCGCAGCGAGGAGCGTTTCCGCACGACCTTCGAGCATGCGCCGCTCGGGATCGCCGAATGCGCGCCGGACGGCCGCTTCGTGGCCGCCAACACGACCCTGCTGGCGATGCTGGGCTATACCTTGGACGAGCTGGAAACCCTGTCGAACCAGGACATCACTCATCCGGCCGACCAGGAAACGGCAGTCCACAATTTCCACAAGCTGTTGACCGGCCAGCAGGCCGTGACGGTGGCGGAGCAGCGCTACCTGCGCAAGGACCGCTCGCAATTCTGGGTCAACGTCACCTGCTCGCTGCGCAACAGCGGCGACGGTCCGCGCGTGCTCGAGATCGTCGAGGACGTCACGGGGCGCAAGAAGGCCGAGGAAGCCCTGCGCGGCGCGGTCGAGTATTCCTACCACCTGGCCAGCCACGACGCCCTGACCGGCCTGGCCAACCGCGCCAGCTTCAACGAGCGCCTGAAGGACGCGCTCAAGTACGCACAGCGCGATGGCCACCTGGTGGCCGTGCACATGCTCGACCTGGACCGCTTCAAGTCGATCAACGATACCCTCGGCCACCACGCCGGCGACCTGCTGCTGAAGGAAGTCGCGCGCCGCCTGCGCACCCACATCCGCGAGACCGACCTCGCCGCGCGCCTCGGCGGCGACGAGTTCGTGATCGTCCAGACCCACCTGGCGGAGGCAGGCGCCGCCGAGGTGCTGGCCGACAAGATCGTGGTCGAGCTGAGCCTGCCTTACCTGCTGGACGGCCAGGAAGTCTACAGCGGCACCAGCATCGGCATCGCCGTGTATCCGAACGATGCGCACGAGCCGGGCCAGCTGGTGAAGCTGGCCGACCTGGCGCTGTACGAAGCCAAGAACCAGGGGCGCCTGAACTACCAGGTGTACCGCGAATCGCTGGGCAAGGCGGCCCAGGAAGCCAAGCGCTTCGAGCGCGAGCTGGAGCGCGCGCTGCGCGACGAGGAACTTTGCCTGCACTACCAGCCGCAATACGACCTGGAAAGCGGGCGCATCGTCGGCATCGAGGCCCTGATCCGCTGGCTGCACCCGGAGCGCGGCCTGTTGACCGCGGCGGATTTCATCCAGGAAGTGGAAAACGCCAACCTGATGCTGCCGGTGGGCGAATGGGCGCTGCGCACCGCCTGCTCGGCCCAGGCCCGCTGGGTGCGCGACGGGCTCGTGGTGCCGCTGACCTTGAACGTGTCCTCGAAACAGATCCGCCATCCGCGCTTTCCGGCCATCTTGAACCGGGTGCTCGACGACACCGGCCTGGCGCCCTCGCTGCTGCGCCTGGAGATGCGTGAGAGCGTGCTGCTGGATCCGAAGTTCTCGGCCCAGGCACTGCAGGAGGTGCGCAAGCGCGGCGTGAGGCTGGGACTCGACGATTTCGGCGCAGAGCTGGCGGCCCTGTCGTCGCTGCAGAAATTCCCGCTCGACATCGTCAAGCCGGGCCAGGAACTGGTGCGCCGGCTATCGCGCCACGACAACGCCTCGGCCATGCTGTCGGCCCTGGTCGGGGTCGCGCGCGACGTCAAGATCACGGTCTGCGCCGACGGCATCGAAACGGCCGACCAGCTGGCCGCCGTCAAGAATCTCGGCTTCGATTGCGGCCAGGGCTATCTGCTCAGCCCGCCGATGGCGGCGTCCGACATGGATCGCCTGGTGGCGGCCGAATTGGCCGGCTGAGGCACTTTTCGCCTGTCATGCATTGACCAGGCGGCCATGCGATCCAAGGCAAGCACGACGTCAAAACGGCTTCCTCGCGCACGCGCACGCGTGTCCAGTGAGTTTTTAAACTGGTAACAAGAGCGTAATGTAAACCACATCGCTGAGTGATCGCTGACCGCCTCGTTTTTATCGGCATGTCGCGATAACCCGCGTGCGGCTGGCATTTCATGCGAATTGCTTATCGAATTCCTGCATAAGCATTTACGACCGGTTGTGAATCCATGAATTCACTTTGCATGAATCCGGTTTCTGTCAGTGTTTTTTACAATACCAAAAATTAATTTGAAAAAAATAACTGCAAGTCGTTGAAAAATTTAAAAAAATCTACAGTGGCATAAAAAATGCTACGTGAGGAGCGCAACATCCCAATCAAAATAAAGGAGCTTTTATGTCTATTGCATCCAAATTCGCCGTCGTCGCAATCCTGTCGGGGGCTGGCGTTGCAGCGCAAGCCGCGCCGGTTACCTACCTTGGCGGTGACAATAACGTGTCCTCGCTTGCGCAAATGGTCAACTCTACTGCGGCAGCCGCAGCTTTTCTTTCGGTTGCCGGAAATCTCAATACGGTTGATTTCGAGTCGGCCCTGCCGGCCAACCTGACCATCACTGGCGGCGTCACAACCAATAACTCGGGATGTGGTGCCTTATGCGGGTTTAACACGACGGCCGGCGGACAATACTTCCGCAGCCTGGTTGGCGGTTCGGCGACGTTCAGCTTCGTTAATCCGGTCGATGCTTTCGGATTTTACGTTACCGGCCTGCAGACAAATCTAGTGTCGCAACAAACCATCGTCTATGTCGATGGTTCGTCAGTCACCCAGACGATCAACGTACCGTCCGCAACGGATGGGGGAGGGGCCTTCATCGGGTTTATCGATTACGGCAACCTGATTGCAAGCGTAACTTTCAACGCTACCAACGATATCGTCGCGTTCGATGATTTACGTTTTGGCCGCTCCGAAAACAATCCAGGCGGCCCCAATACCGATGTGCCGGAACCCGCTACGCTTGCCTTGTTCGGTCTGGCTTTCGCAGGACTCGCTTCGACCCGGCGTCGCAAATCCAGCTAAGTACTTGACCGGAAATAAATGTGAATTTTGGCAAACAGAACCGGATGCGGTGCAAGGCGGCGAGTGCGCCGCAGTGCGAGCACTGCAAGCAGGAGCCAACGCAGCAACGCGCCGGTTCTGGCAGCCAAAAACACATTTATTTATGGGCGAGTACTTAATCACATGAATGGCTGTCCGACTGGCGCAGAGCCATTCTCTACGCCAGTAATTTCGCAACAAATAAGTATTGCCGACAAGGTGCTCGGTGACCGGCAAGCTAGCGAAGCCTTGACGAGGCCGATTTATAAGCCTTCATCAAATCCAGAACGACCCGCGCCGCTCGGCAAACTTCCAGCCGCTGTCCGTCAGCCTGAACCTGTCGTAAAAGACGCCGGGCACGGGCGCATCGGCGGCGGCCGGCCTGGACCCCTCCTCGGCGGGACGCTTGGCCGACAGCAGCAGGATCCGCGATTGTCCGCGCGCCGACCCGGCATCGTCGACGCTGACGATGATGTCGGTGCAGACATGGAAGGTCATGACGTCAAGAGGCCGCTTGCGGAAGGCGGCGAGGATGGCATCAATGCCGGCGATGGCCTGGTCCGGCGCCGATGGCCGAAAGAGCAGGGCGTCCGGCGTGAACAGGGCCGCAAGTTCCTCGTAACGCCGCTGGTCGTTCAGGTAGGCGTATTCCGAGATCAGGCGGGCGCAGGCCCTTTCGATGGCGGCGTGGTCGTCGACGTGCATGCTCATCGTCCTCAGGCCGACTCCGGCACCCGCCGGGTTTTCAGGAAGTCTTCGAGGGTCTCGCCACGCATACTGGCGTAGACGGCCAGGTTCGACATCTTGACCACGCGCGCGAATTTTTCCAGCACGAAGAAGCTGACGCCATACTTCACCAGCCCGAGCCAGTCCTGGCGGGTCACCAGGCCGCGCTCTTCCTCGTTCAGCTGCAGCTCGTCGAAGGCGGCGTCCAGGTCGCGCGCGACCAGTTCGCGGAAGGCCGGCTCGCGATGGCGCCAGAAGAAGCGGTTCAGGCGAGCCGCGTGGATGCTGGCGTTCAGGTCGAAGGGATAGGTGCCTTCGAGTTCCTCCAGGCCGGCGGTTTGCGGATTGCCGTACACCGGCGCGGCGGGGGCGTGTCCGTCGCCCTCCTGTTCGTAGATGGCGACCGCCATATTCGTGGTGGTGGCCAGGTAGTAGCTCTGGTGGATGCACCTGATGTTGTCGTTCAGGGCGCCGCGCATGGCCAGCCACATGATCACCTCGGCGCTTTCGGCGCCGCCGAGTTCCACCAGTTCCGCGTGGCGCATCTTCGCCAGCCTTTCCGGCTCCTCAACGATCAGACGCAGGAATTCCTCGTCCCACTCGATGTTGTTGAAGCCGGTACGTTCGCCGTGGATCTGGTGCGAGAGGCCGCCGGTGCCGACCACCGCGACCTTCAGGTCTTCCGGATAGGATTCGATGGCGCGCCGCACCGCCTTGCCCAGCTTGTAGCAGCGCGCGGCGGTGGGCAGCGGGTATTGCAGGACGTTGATCGCGATCGGCACGATGGCGCCCGGCCAGGTGGGCTCGTGCGGCCACATCAGGGCCAGCGGCGAATTGCAGCCATGGTCGAGCGGACGGTCCTGGAACATGGCCATGTCGAATTCGTCGTTGACCAGCGATTCCATGACGTGGATGGCGAGCTTTGGATGGCCCTTGATATCGGGCAGCGGACGCTTGCCCGCGCCCTCGTCTGCCATCTCGAAGTTCGGCGAGACGCCGACCGCGAAGGTCGGATAGCAATCGAAAAAGAAGCTGTTCGCATGGTCGTTGTAGAAGAACAGCAGCACGTCCGGCTTCTGCTCTTCCAGCCATTTCGCGACCGGCTTGTAGTTCTCGAACAGCGGCGCCCAGGCCGGGTCGTTCTGCCGCTTTTTATCGTATGCCAACCCGATGGTGGGGACGTGCGAGGTCCCGATACCGCCAATAATCTTCGCCATGTTCTCTCGACTCCCTCGTTCAGATCGTATTCATGTCCAGCCATTCCCGCAAGGCGCGCAGGACCGCTTCGGGTTCTTCCATCATCGACATATGGCCGCTGCGCTCGATCAGGCGCAGCGCCGCGCCCGGGATCAGTTCGGCCATGCGCTCGTGGCGTTCGGGCGGGCTCCAGCCGTCCTCCATCCCGCAGATCACCATCGTCGGGCAGGCGATGCTCCTCAACACATCGGTGGCGTCCGGACGGCAGAGGAGGGCGCGGGTCTGGCCCGCGTAGACCGCGCCCGACATCCGCCCCACCATGTCGACCACGGCCTTCACCAGCCGCGGGTCGTCGCGCCTGGCGGGGGCCAGCATCGGCAGGCCCCAGGTCGGCGCGATCGAGGCGATGCCTTGCTCGCGCGCCTGGTTCACGAGGACCATCCGCCTTTCCTGCTCGCCGGGCGCGGCTGCTTCATAGCCGGTATCCAGCAGGGCCAGCCTCTCGACGCGCTGCGGCGCGCGCCGGACGACTTCCAGCGCCACCCTGCCGCCCATCGAGTGGCCGGCCAGGGCAAAGCGCTCGGGCGCATCCGCCAGCACCCTGTCGGCCATGGCCTGCATCGAGTCGAGGCCCTCGAAGCTGATCGTGCGGACTTCGTACTCGGGCTGCAGGGCCGCGGCCTGGGCTTCCCAGACGGCGGCGTCGCACAGCAGGCCGCACAGGAGATAAATCGTTTTCTTCATGTCAGTCGATGTATTTCAGGCCCGCCTTGGCGAGCGGCTCGCGCATGCCGTACATGTCCAGGCCCAGCACGCCGGAGGCCAGTTTCGCGCGCTTTTCCCCTTCCAGGTCTTCGCGCTTTTGCGCGGCTTGCGCAACGCTTGCGGCATCGCCGCCCGGCACCACCACCACGCCGTCGTCGTCGGCGATCACGGCGTCGCCCGGGTTGACCAGGGCGCCGGCACAGATCACCGGGATGTTCACCGAACCGAGCGTCGCCTTGATCGTGCCCTTGGCGCTGATCGCCTTGCTCCACACCGGAAAGCCCATCTCCTTCAGCACGCGCACGTCGCGCACGCCGGCGTCGATGATCAGGGCCTTCGCGCCGCGCGCCATGAAGCTGGTCGCCAGCAGGTCGCCGAAGAAGCCGTCCGTGCACTCGGCGCTCAAGGCGGCCACCACCACATCGCCGGGCTGGATCTGTTCCGCCGCCACGTGCAGCATCCAGTTGTCGCCGGGATGCAGCAGCACGGTGACGGCGCTGCCACCCACCTGGGCACCCGCATGGATGGGACGCATGTATGGCTTCATCAGGCCGACCCGGCCCATGGCTTCGTGCACGGTGGCGCTGCCGAAGGCCGCCAGGCGCTCGACGATACCGCGGTCGGCGCGCTCGATGTTGCGCTTGACGATGCCGAGCTGGTTCATATGAGGCGTGGTCATCTTACAGTCCTTTGTTCCTGAGTGCGGTGTCCAGGCGCGGGTAGACCTTGCGCGCATTGCCTTCGAAGATCTGGAAGCGGTCTTCGTCGCTGAGCGTGGCGGCCTGGATATAGCGTTTGGTGTCGTCGTAGTAGTGGCCGGTTTGCGGGTCGATGCCGCGCACGGCGCCGATCATCTCGGAGGCGAACAGCACGTTCTTCACCGGGATCACCTTGGTCAGCAGGTCGATGCCCGGCTGGTGGTAGACACAGGTGTCGAAGAAGATGTTATTCAACAGGTGCTCCTCGAGCAGCGGCTTCTTCATCTCCTGGGCCAGGCCGCGGAAGCGGCCCCAATGGTAGGGCACGGCGCCGCCGCCGTGCGGGATCAGGAACTTCAGGGTCGGGAAGTCCTTGAACAGCTCGCTGGTGAGGCATTGCATGAAGGCGGTGGTGTCCGCGTTCAGGTAGTGGGCGCCGGTGGTGTGGAAGCAGGCATTGCAGCTGGTCGAGACGTGGATCATCGCCGGGATGTCGTACTCCACCATCTTTTCGTAGATCGGATACCAGAAGCGATCGGACAGCGGCGGCGAGTTCCAGTGGCCGCCCGAAGGGTCCGGGTTCAGGTTGATGCCGACCATGCCGTATTCCCTGACGCAGCGCTCCAGCTCGGGAATGCAGGTGCGCGGGTCGACGCCCGGCGACTGCGGCAGCATGGCCGCGCCGATGAAATGATCGGGGAAGAGCTGGGACACGCGGTAGCATAGCTCGTTGCAGATCGCGGCCCAGGTGGCGCTGGTCTCGAAGTTGCCGATGTGGTGGGCCATGAAGCTGGCGCGCGGCGAGAAGATCGTCAGGCTTGATCCGCGCTCCTTCATCAGGCGCAGCTGGTTGGCCTCGATCGAGGCGCGCAGCTCGTCGTCGCTGATGCGAAGGTCGGACACACGCGGGCCCAGTTCGGGCGTGTTCAGGTTCGCGACCTGGGCGTTGCGCCAGTCTTCCAGGGCTTTCGGCGCGGTGGTGTAGTGGCCGTGGCAATCGATGATCAAAGGCTTTTTCATGGTGCTTTCTCGTGAGGGAGGGCGGCGGGTACCAGGACTTCGCCGCGCATGATGGGGCGCGCCGTGCGCAGCAGGGCGGCGCCGGCGACTTTCTGTTGATCCCGAGGGTCGAGTTCCAGTTCGACGCTGAACTCGCCGGTCGGATGTTCGACCGAGACGGTGCGCCGCAAGCCGCTGCCGGCCCGCGCCAGTCCCCGGGTCACCGAACCCTCCAGCACGCAGGCCGTGGCCACGGTCACCGCCGCCAGCACCCCGATGGCGTCGTGGCAGACGTGGGGGATGAAGCAGCGGGTCGAGACGGCGCCGCCGGCGCCGGGCGCGGACACCAGGCACATCTTCGGGTAGTTCCTGGCCTTGACGTCGCCCAGGCCCATCGCCGGGCCGACGGCCAGGCGCAGCGCTTCCAGCCTGGCCTTCAGGGCCTCGTCGGCGTTCAGCTCCGCCGCGCTCTCGCGTCCCGTGATGCCGAAATCGGCGGCTCGCACCAGCACCATCGGCATGCCGTTGTCGATCAGGGTGGCGTCCACTTCCTGAATGGCGCCGCCGGCGGTGGCGAAGGACACGCGGTCCAGCGTGTTCCCGGTCGGGAGCATGGCAGGGCAGACCGAGCCGGCCGTATCGAGGAAGTTGATCTTCACGGCGGACCCGCTGCCGGGCACGCCGTCGATGCGGGTGTCGCCCGCATAGCGCATGCGCCCGCCCGGCGTCTGCACCGTAACATCGCACTGCATGCCGGTATTGAGGGTCAGGATGCGCGCCGTGGTGGTGCCGGGGCCCGCCTGCACCAGCCCGCGCTCGATGGCGAAGGGCAGCACCGCCGCCAGCATATTGCCGCAGTTGGGCGTGGTGTCGACCTTGTCGGAATCCGGCTGCAGCTGGGCGAACAGGAAATCCAGGTCCACGCCCGGAGTGCCGCTCGCGCTGACGATGCCGGCCTTGCTGGTCAGCGGATGGGCGCCGCCCAGGCCGTCGATCTGGCGCTTGTCGGGCGAGCCCATGACGGCCAGCAGCACGCGGTCGCGGCTCGCGACATCGGCCGGCAGGTCGGAGGCCAGGAAGAAGGGGCCGCGGGAAGTACCGCCGCGCATCAGCGTGCAGGGGAGGGGACGGTAGTCGTCGTCGTTGTCGGTCTCGGTGATCATCTGGAATGTGCTCCACTCGGATGGATCAAGTATCGGCAGCCGGGCGCATATTTGGGTTGCCTTATGCGCGAAAACCGTTCCAAAATACTTATCGGCGCTCCAGCGGCCCGGTCAAAACCTTTATCCTTCGGTGCCATGTCGATCATTAATCTCCACCATCTGCGCGCTTTCAATACCGTTGCCGCCACCGGCGGCATCCGGCGTTCCGCCGACATGCTGTACCGGGCATCCAGCGCCGTCACGCGTTCCGTCGCGTCGCTCGAGGAAAGCCTGGGCACCCAATTATTCGAACGGAAGGGGCGCGGCATGCTGCTGACCGCGGCGGGGGAGGTGGTGCGCCTGCGGGCCCAGATCATCGAAACCGAATTGCGCGAGGTGCGCGACGACGCCGCCCGGCTCGGCGCGCGCGAAGGCTACCTGGTCACCAGCATGGAAGCCCTGTTCAACGAACGCCGCCTGCAGGTGGCGACCATGCTGGCCGAGGTCCACCACATGCCGACCGTGGCCCAGGCGATGGACATGTCGCAGTCCGGGGTCAGCCAGGCCCTGGCCAAGCTCGAGGAAGGGCTCGGGCAAAGCCTGTTCCGGCGTACCGCCCACGGCATGCTGCCCTCGGATGCGGGCAGCCGCTGGATCCTGCGCTTCAACCGGGTGCTGGTCGAGCTCGAGCACATCCACGCCGATATCGCCGCCCTGAACGGCGTGCTCGAAGGTGTGGTCACGATCGGGGCGCTGCCGCTGGCGCGGACCCTGGTGCTGCCGGCGGCGATCGCCGCGTTGGTCAAAAAATATCCGCGGCTGCGGGTGCGGTCCCTCGAAAGCCCATACGAGGAACTGGCGGCGGGGCTGTTGAGCGGACGGGTCGACTTCATCATCGGCGCGCTGCGCAAGTCGGCCAGCCAGGGGCTCGACAGCACGCCGCTGATGCAGGACCATCCCGCCCTGATCGCGCGGGTCGACCACCCGCTTGCCGGCAAGGCTGGATTGTCCTTCAAGGATCTCGAACCCTATGCCTGGGTGCTGTCGCGCGCGGGTTCGCCGCTGCGCATGGCGCTCGAGAACTTCTACAACGAGCATGGCCATCCGCCGCCGCCGCCGGCCGTCGAAACCGGCGACCTGGCCCTGCTGCGCGGCCTGCTGCTGTCCTCGGACATGCTGACCGTGCTGTCGCCGCACCAGCTGCATTACGAGATCGAAACGGGGCAGCTGGCGGTGCTGCGGCTGGAGATGCCCGGCCTCGAACGGCAGATCGGCGTCACCACCCGCGCGGGCGCGCACCTGTCGCCGGGGGCAAAAGCCCTGCTGGCCGAGCTGCATCTGGCGGCCGCCACGGTCGAATCCCACGATAAGTAAATTGGAACGCAATTGGTGTTGAAAGCAATCCTGCGTCAACTGGCCGTGTGTAGAGTCTAGTCAGACAAAACAGGAGACGGTAATGACTGCAGTTCAAACGCTCGATATCCGAGCCCATACCAATGGCCGCAAGATGAGCGGCGCCCAGACCGGCCTGAACGCCTTCGCGCCTTCCTGCTACCCGACCGCGGTCCGCGCCACCGGCGTGTCGTGGATGCTCGGCGTCGGCCGCTTCGGCAGCCTCCTCGGTTCCTTCCTCGGCGGCCTGCTGCTGACCATGGGCTGGAGCTTCTCCGCGGTGATCGGCATCCTCGCCATGCCGGCCATCTTCGCGGCCCTGTCCATCGTCGCGTCCCGCAGCGCGGCGCGCACCGCGCTGGCCTGAGCCTCGCCCATGACAAGATCATGCCGGCACCGGTGCTGCAGCGCCGGCGCCTGCCGGGACTCGCGTCTGGTACAGGCAACGAGAGCGCTGCAGCGCAACCTGGAGACTACATGAAGAAGACCTACATACTCGCCGCAGCCATCGCAGCCCTGTCCGGCGCCGCCCATGCCCAGTCCAGCGTCACGGTCTATGGTCTGATCGATGCCGCCATCGAACACTACGACAACGCGAACGCGTCCGGCGCGGGCGTGACCCGCGTGCCCGGCCTGACCGGTGGCATGTTCCCGTCGCGCCTGGGTTTCCGCGGCAGCGAAGATCTCGGCAACGGCCTCTCGGCCATCTTCACGCTGGAGAACGGCTTCCAGCCCGATACCGGCAACGTGAACCAGGGCGGGCGCCTGTTCGGCCGCCAGGCCTGGGTCGGCCTGGCCGGCAAGTGGGGCGCGCTGACCATCGGCCGCACCTACAATATGCTGTACATCTCGACCTTCGACGTCGACCCCTTCGGCCCCAGCGTCTACGGCATCGGCACCCTGGACTCCTTCATCCCGAACGGGCGCCACGACAATTCGATCTCGTACAAGGGATCCTTCGACCGCATCACGGTCGGCGCCACCTATAGCCTCGGCCGCGACGTCTCGGCGGCGGGCGGGCCGTCGGCCACCAACTGTCCCGGCGAATCCGCCACCAGCGCCCAGGCCTGCCGCGAATATTCCGGTCTGCTGCGCTATGACGCCCCGGGATCGGCATTCGGTGCCGTGGTCGCCTACGACAATCTGCGTGGCGGCCCCGGTGCCGCCGCCGGGCTGACGAGTGCGGACCTGTCGGATTCGCGCCTGCATGTTGCCGGCTACGCCAACGTGGGCGCATGGAAGCTCGGCGCCGGCGTCCTGCACCGGAATAACGAGGGCAGCAAGACCCAGCCGAAGAGCACGCTGGCCTACGTCGATGCCGCCTATTCCGTGACCCCGCAACTGGTCGTCGACGGGCAGATCGCCAGGCTCGATTTCAAGGACAGCCCGAACGATTCGGCGCAGCTCCTGCTGCGCGCCATGTATAACTTCTCGAAGCGCACCACCGTGTATGTGGCGGCCGGCCATATCGTCAACGACGGTACTGCCGCTGTGGCCTTGAGCTCGGGCGGCTCGGTCGGTGCGGGCCTGTCGCAAACCGGCGTGATCACCGGTATCAAGCACTCGTTCTGAGGCGAGGGAAGTAGGGGCAAGCGGCGGCGATGTCCGCTTGCCCCGGCCGGGTTCAGGCGCCCGGATCGCGGAACTTCTCGATCTTGTCGAACTCCACGTTGTACCAGCCGCCGTTCACCTTCTCGGCCTTGCGCAGATAGACGTTCTGGATCGTGTCGCGGGTCGCCGGGTCGATCTCCATCGGGCCGCGCGGGCTAACCCAGGCCATGCCCTTCATCGCCGCCAGCAGCTTGTCGCCATTGCTGTCGCCGCCGGTCTTGGCCAGGGCCAGGTAGAGCAGCTGCATGCCATCGTAGGCGCCGACCGAGTGCATGTTCGGGCGCATGCCCTTGTTGGCCTTCTCGAAGGCCTCCACATACGCCTTGTTCTCCGGCGAGGGATGGGCGGCCGAGTAATTGAAGCTCGAGACCACGCCTTCCGAAGCCGCGCCGATGGTTTCCATCAGGTCGTCGTCGACCACGTCGCCGGTGCCGATCAGGCGGATGCCGGCATTGGCCAGGCCACGGTCGGTGAACTGCTTCATCACCGCCGCCCCCTCGCCCGAGGGGACGAACACGAACAGCGCGTCCGGCCTGGCGTCGCGCACGCGCGCCAGGAAGGGCGCGTAGTCCGGATTGCGCAGCGGGACGCGCAGGCTTTCCAGGATCTTGCCGCCCGCCTTGGTGAAGCGCGTGACGAAGGTCTTTTCGGAGTCGAGCCCCGGACCGTAGTCGGACACCAGGGTCACCACGGTCTTGATCTTGTTCTTCGGCGCCCATTCGGCCAGCGGCGCCGTGACCTGCGGCAGGGTCAGGCCGGTGCGCACGATGTAGGGCGAGCGCTGCGGAATGATCGAGGTGGCGGCCGCCATCACGATCATCGGCACCTTGGCCTGGGTGGCGATGGGGGCCGCGGCCAGGGCCAGCGGCGTCAGGCCGAAGCCGGCCAGCACCTCGACCTTGTCGCGCGCCACCAGTTCCTGGGCCAGGCGCTTGGTGACGTCGGGCGAGAGCCCGCCGTCGTCCTTCAGAATGACTTCGATCTTGCGGCCGGCCACGGTATCGCCGTGCTGCTGGATGAACAGCCGCACCGCCGCGTCGACCTGGCGGCCGGTGGAGGCGAAGGGGCCGGACATCGGCACGATCAGGCCGACCTTCAGCGGGGTGGCGCCGGCGGCGCGCGCGAACGAGGGCAGCAGGCCGGCGGCCAGGGCGGTGCCGCTGGCCAGCAGCAGGTGGCGGCGTTGCAGGTCGATTGGATGGGGCATCTTGTCTCCTTTATTGTCGTTGGATGGGATCCCGGGCGTAAGGACACCGCGACCAGGATTGCCTGATTGTCGGGCAAGCGCCGAACGGAGGGGTGCGAAATGCTGCTGATGTGGTCTAATTTACTTATCGCAAAGTCTTGCGCGCCCACTGGCAGGGCCGTGCTACCATCGGTTGTAACTTCCGGTTCCTCAGCGCGGATCACATCATGGCCTCCCACAACGCCCCGGCAATCCAGCCCCAGCTCGACGATCTGCTCGAGCACATTCCCGCGGGCGTCGTCGTGCATGGCGTCGACGGCCGCATCCTGAACGCGAACCGGCTCGCCTGCGAACTGATCGGCATGAGCGTCGAGCAATTGAAGAACAGGGTCAGCGGGAAGGCCCGGCCCCTGCTGCGCGCCGACGGCTCGCCCTTGCCGCCGGATGAACTTCCCGCCAACGTCGTGCTGCGCACCGGCAGCAAGGTCTCGGAAGTCATCCTCGGCATTGCCGAACCGCAGCCGGAATCGGTGCGCTGGCTGATCTGTAACGCGTATCCGGAATTCGATTCCAAGGGCAAACTTTGCCGGGTCATCGTCTGCTTCACCGACTGTACCGCGATGAAGCAGGCCCAGCAGGGATTGCAGAAGTCCGAGGAACGGCTGCGCCTGATCCTGCAAGGCTCGACCGATGCGCCGTGGGACTACGATCTCGAGAAGAACGAGATTTATTACTCGGACCGCTGGTGGGAAATGCTCGGCTACCGGCCCGGCGAACTGGGGACCGATACCAGCCTCTGGCTGGACCTCGCCCACCCCGACGACAGGGTGCGTGTTGCCGGCTACTGGGACGATCTGCTGGCCAGCCAGCGCGGCACCTATAGCGTCGAATGGCGCCTGCGCCATCGCGACGGCCACTACGTACCGGTGCTGTCGCGCGGCCTGGTGACGCGCGATGCGGCGGGCAAGGCCCTGCGTGTATCCGGAACGAATACCGACCTGACCGAGCAAAAACTGGCGGAGCGCCGTATCTACGAACTGGCCTATTACGACCATCTCACCGGCCTGCCGAACCGCCGCCTGCTGGGCGAGGAACTGGACAAGGCGCTGGCGCGCAGCGAACGCACGGGCCGCCTCGGGGCGGTGGTCTTTCTCGACCTGGACAATTTCAAGCTGCTCAACGATACGATGGGCCACGACTTCGGCGACATGCTGCTGCGCCAGGTGGCCGAGCGCCTGCGCCATACCTTGCGCCACTGCGACCAGCTGGCCAGGCTGGGCGGCGACGAGTTCGTGCTGGTGCTGGAAGACCTGGGCGACGACCCGCACGAGGCGGTGATCGAGGCCCAGCACGTTCTGGAAAAGCTGCTGTTCACGCTCGGCCAGCCTTATTACCTGGATGGACGCCTGTTCGTCAGCACGCCGAGCATCGGGGTCACCTTGTTCGACGGCGCCGCGACCGGCATCGAGACCCTGCTCAAGCAGGCCGACCTCGCCATGTACCGTGCCAAGGCGGAAGGACGCAATACCGCGCGCTTCTTCGATCCTCGCATGCAGGCCTCGGCCGAATACCAGGCAAGGCTGGAGCGGGCGCTGCGGGAAGGCTTGCTGGACCACCAGTTCGTGCTGTTCTGCCAGCCCCAGTTCAACAGTGAGGGCCAGGTGGTCGGCGCCGAAGTGCTGCTGCGCTGGCGCCGCGCCGACGGCTCGCTGCTCGGTCCCACCGAATTCATCGGCCTGGCCGAGTCGTCGGGCATGATCGTGCCGCTCGGCCAGCACGTGCTGGAGGAAAGCTGCCGCGCGCTGGCACGCTGGCGCAGCGACCATGTACTCGGACAGCTCGAGCTGGCGGTCAACGTCAGCGCGCACCAGCTGCGCAGTGCCGATTTCGTCGCCCGGATGGTCGACATCCTCGAGGAAACCGGCGCGCCGCCGGGCAAGCTCTGCCTGGAACTGA
Source organism: Massilia sp. 01N410 (assembly GCF_056399665.1). Lineage (NCBI taxonomy): Bacteria > Pseudomonadati > Pseudomonadota > Betaproteobacteria > Burkholderiales > Oxalobacteraceae > Massilia > Massilia sp. 01N410. The sequence goes on from NZ_JBFTRV010000001.1 coordinate 157,125, forward strand.
CCGAAAGCGTGCTTGCCGAAAATGTCGCGGACACGATCGAGCGCATGCGCGCACTGCGCGGCCACGGCCTGCATTTCTCGCTGGACGACTTCGGTACCGGCTATTCCTCGCTCGCCTACCTGAAGCGCTTTCCGCTCACCGCCCTGAAGATCGACCGCTCCTTCGTGCACGACGTCCACGTCAATCCCGATGCCGTGCCGATCGTCAAGGCGATCATCGCGCTGGCGCGCACGCTCAAGCTCGACATCGTTGCCGAGGGCGTCGAACACGAAGCGCAGCGCAACTTCCTGGTCGATGGCGGCTGCGGCACGCTGCAGGGTTACCTGCTGGGCCGGCCGATGCCCATCGGGGACTTCGAACGGATGTACGGCAGCGGCGGGATCGGCACGGCCTAGACCTTGCGCCCAGGGCGCCGGCCTCAGCAGCCGCGCGGTCGCGGCAGGTAAGGACGCGGTGCCGGATGCCGGCGCCGGTCGGCCAGCCTTTGCCGTTCATCTCCACCTCGCCGATGACGGTCGTCGTATCCGGCGAGCCCGCCAGCATCCACGTCACGCGATACAGGCGCCGCCTCGCTCGCGGCGGGTTGTTCGACGGTCTCAAGTAAGTGTCCAAACGAAAGGTGGTGACATGGAAACTTTCGGTAATCTTTACGCATTTCTTTGGGGTTACAATGAATGTTCAGTTAAGTCGTTGATCTGAAAGAACTCATTTAAGCTGGAATGTATTTTGCTGTGGTTAAGAGTTGCATTACTTGGATGTCCATATAAAAGCGAAGTAACTTCTGGGGGAGCAAAATAATGAGATCTAAGGTTCTGAAAATTGCATTGACAACGGCATTTCTAACGGGCGCGGCGCCAGCGTTCGCAAACCTGGTCTATCAAACGGGAACGCAACAGACCGGCACCGGCCTGGGGGCGGTACAGACGGTGGTAACGGTCCAGGACAATGGTGGTGGGAAGAAAAACGGCACCGAGTCCGGATGCGTGACCTACGTCAGCGGCAATCCGGCCACCCCGGCGGAAACCTGCCCGACGGCCTTAAAGTTGGGCATGCCCACGGCCCTGGAAGGCGGCGACAACACTGCCGGTAACGCTGGTAACAATACCTATTTCCTCAGTTCGATCACCGGCCTCGCCAGCGCGGGCCTGCTCGGCTTCGTCGTCAACGTCAGCGAGCCCGGCGCGACCACGGCCACACTGACCGACCTCTATATGAGCCTGTTCAGGGTTTCGGACAGTACGACGAGATACTACAACTACATGGGACCGGACCTGGTGCTCAGCGACACCGGTGGTATCGGCCAATCGGGCCTTCACCGTTTCGTCCTGGACGACGCCCAGGCCGCCGACGCCGCGGGCTTCTGCAGTAACCTGGCCAACTGCATTGTCGGAGGTGGTGTCCAGTTCCTGAACGGCACAACGCAAGGGGCGCCGGAAACCGTCCGGGTGGCCGCCTTCGAGCGCGAGACCCCGGGCAATCCCGGCGGCGAGGTGCCGGAACCGGGCTCGCTGGCCCTGCTGGGCGCAGGCGCGATGGCCTTCGGCGCAATGCGCCGCCGCTTCACCGCAAAGCAGTAAGCCAGGCGGACAAGGGCCCGGGCGACCGCATCGGTATCACTTGAAGCGGCGTCCGGGCCGGCCGTCCATCCAGGCCGGGCGCCGGCAAGCATTACCCATCACCCATCATCCAGGCAGGCGGTACTGGCGCCTGGCGTCGCGAATCGCTTCGTGATGCCGGTTGGCCCAGTCGACCAGGCCACGCATCGGCACCATGAAGGAACGCCCGAGCGGCGTGAGCTCGTATTCGACCCTCGGCGGCACTTCCGGATACACGGTCCGCAGCACGAAACCGTCTTCTTCCAGGCGCTTGAGCGTGGTCGACAGCATCTGCTTGGACACGTCGCCGATCGCACGCATCAATTCATTGAAGCGCAGGGTGCCGCAATCGAGGGAATGCAGGACCAGCAGGGTCCACTGGTCGCCGATGCGGTCGAGGATGTCGCGGATCGGGCAGCCGTCCGCGGTGTCGGCGTCCAGGCAGGGATGGGCAATTAGTGTGTCGCGCATGGGAATCGGTCCGGCATGGTCAGGCCGCACTGACCAGATCATGCCGCGGTGACTTCTTGTAAAGGGCTCCAGCCTAGCATAGGATGGGGCGTGGTCTACACGGAGAAATTTTCATGGCAAGTATTGCCCTCATCGGCGCCACCGGCAACGTCGGTTCCCGCCTGCTCGACGAACTCGTTTCACGCGGCCACCAGGTCACCGCCATCGGCCGCGATCCCGGCAAGGTTCCGGCGCGTGCGGGCGTCAGCGCCGCGCGCGCGGACATCAATGACGAAGCCGGCCTCGCCGCCGTACTGCGCGGACACGATGCCGTGATCAGCGCGGTGCGCTTCCTGGACAGCGACCCCGAAACCCTGCTGGCCGCGGTGCGCAGCGCCGGCGTGCCGCGCTACCTGGTGGTGGGCGGCGCCGCGAGCCTGCTGGTGGCGCCCGGCAAGCGCCTGCTCGACCAGCCCGATTTCCCCGAAGCCTACAAGGCCGAGGCGACGCGTGGCGCCGCTTTCCTCGACGCCCTGCGGCAAGTCCAGGACCTGGACTGGACCTTCCTGTCACCGTCGGCGATGTTCGTGCCCGGCGAGCGCACGGGCCGCTTCCGGCTCGGCCAGGACGAACTGCTGACGGGCGAAAAAGGCAGCTCGATCTCGTACGAGGATTTCGCCATCGCGATGGTCGACGAACTCGAGAAACCGGCCCATTCGCGCCAGCGCTTCACCGTCGGTTACTGAACCCGCAGCGCCAGCCGGAGCTGCCGCAGCAGATAGTCGACGTCGGCGGCGCCTGTGTAGCGGCCCAGGGTGATCCGCATCGCGCCGCGGGCCAGCGCCTCGCTCAGGCCGAGCGCGCGCAGGACGTAGGAGGGCGCGGCGCTGGCCGAGTTGCAGGCGGAACCGGCCGACACCGCGATGCCGGGCAGCTTGTCGGCCAGGGCATCGGCGCCGGCGCCGGTAAAGCTGATGTTCAGGTTGTGTGGAATGCGCTGTTCCATGTCGCCGTTGAAGCGCACGCCGGGCAGGGCGGCGAGCCCGCCGCACAGGCGCTCCCGCAGCGCGCCGATGCGCGCGGTTTCGTTCGCCATGTCCAGGCGCGCCAGTTCGAAGGCCTCGCCCATGCCCACGATCTGGTGGCTGGGCAGGGTGCCGGAACGCAAGCCCTTCTCGTGCCCGCCGCCATCCATCTGCGCCTCCAGCCGCACCCGCGGATCGCTGCGCACGTAGAGGGCGCCGATGCCCTTGGGACCGTAGACCTTGTGGGCGCTCAGCGACAGCAGGTCGACCTGCAGGCGATCGACGTCGATCGCCACCTTGCCGGCCGCCTGTGCCGCGTCCACGTGCAGCAGTACGCCGCGGGCGCGGCAGATGCGTCCCAGTTCGCCGATCGGTTGGATCACGCCGATCTCGTTGTTGACCATCATGACCGAGGCCAGGATGGTGTCGGGCCGCAGCGCCGCTTCGAAGGCGGCCGGGTCGAGCAGGCCGTTCGGCTGCGGCTGCAGGTAGGTGACCTCGTAGCCCTCGCTCTCCAGCCGGCGCATGGTGTCCAGCACGGCCTTGTGCTCGGTCGTCAGCGTGACCAGGTGCCGGCCTTTGGCGCGGTTCGCGTGGGCCGCGCCTTTCAGCGCGAGGTTATTGGATTCGGTGGCGCCGGAAGTCCAGACGATGTCGCCGGCGGCCGCGCCGACCAGGGCCGCGACCTGGGCGCGCGCCCGCTGCACCGCCGAAGCGGCCTCAATGCCGAAAGCGTGGGAGCTGCTGGCCGGGTTGCCGAATTTTTCGGTCATGTACACCAGCATCTTCTGCGCGACGCGCGGATCGACGGGCGTGGTCGCCGCGTAGTCGAGGTAAATGGGAAACCCCGCAGGAAGCGCCGCCGGCGCCGGGAGATCGGCAGCGCTGCGACAGGATGCCGCCGCGCGGCTGGGCGTGAGTGTGTCGGTCATGGCGGTGTGGTTCAATGATGGGAAAGCCCACCTTAACCGCGTCCGCGACGAAAGCAAACGACCGATTATGCAGATCGATATCGGATTTTCGACGCTCCCAGGCGGCGGCATGCTGATATAATATTTGCCACACTGCAAGCCCATCCCATGAGCGCCCTTTTCGACCACGAGATCATCGAACAGCTGCACGACAGTTCCCGCTCGCTGGTCTATCGCGCCCGCGCGCGGGACGGTACTGCGCTCATCGTCAAGCAGCCCAACCAGCAGTTCCCGTCCTTCCAGCAGCTGGCGCAGTTCAAGCGCGAGTACGCGATCGCGCGCCGCTGCCGCCATCCGGGCGTGGTGCGTCCGCTCGCGCTGGCGCTGCATGGCGGGCGCTGGACCATGATCCAGGAAGACGCCGGCGGCCTCGCCCTCGACAAATTCCTGCGCGCCCAGCCGCAGGGCATCCTGGCGCTGGACGACTTCTTCGAGATCGCGCTGCAGCTGTGCGCGGCGCTGGAAGAGGTCCACCGCCAGGGTGTGATCCACAAGGACATCAATCCCTCCAACCTGGTGTGGAATGCCGAACGGCGCCTGCTGCAGCTGATCGACTTCGGCATCGCCTGCGAGCTGCCGCAGGAAAACCAGGGCATCGTCCACCCGCATGCGCTGGAAGGCACGCTGCGCTACATGGCGCCGGAGCAGACCGGGCGCATGAACCGGCGGGTCGACTACCGCGCCGATTTCTACGCGCTCGGCGCCACCTTCCACGAATTGCTGGCCGGCCAGCCGCCCTTCGATGCGCGCGACGGCATGGAGCTGGTGCACTGCCACATCGCGCGCAGCCCGGACTGGCTCAACCCGGCGCTGGCCGGCCTGCCTGGCGCGCTGCTGGCGATCGTCCAGCGCTTGCTGGAAAAGAACGCCGACCAGCGCTACCAGAGCGTGGAAGGCCTGCGCCGCGACCTCGAAGCCTGCCGCGCGGGTCAGGCGGCACCGGCGCAGCCGCTGCGGCTGTCCGACCACAACGGCCGCTTCCTGGTACCGCAGGCCCTGCACGGGCGCGAAAAGGCGATCACGGCACTGCTGGCGGCCTTCGAACGCAGCGCCGATGGCGGCGGCGAGATGCTGCTGGTGGCCGGCTATTCCGGCATCGGCAAGTCGGCGGTGGTGAACGAGGTGCAGAAGCCGATCGTCGCCCGGCGCGGCTGCTTCCTGTCCGGTAAATTCGACCAGTTCCAGCGCGACCTGCCTTACGCCTCGCTGATCCAGGCCTTCCAGGGACTGGTGCGCCAGCTGCTCGCCGAGCCCCAGGACGTGCTGCGGCAATGGGCGGACAAGCTGCGCGAGACCCTGGGCAGCGGGCTTGGCGTAATGGCCGAACTGATTCCCCAGCTAGCGCTGATCGTCGGTCCGGTCGAGGCGGCGCCCCTGCTGGCGCCGGAACAGGCCCAGCTCCGCCTGAGCCGGGTGTTCCCGCGCTTTGCCCAGGTATTCGCCGCTGCCGGGCATCCGCTGGTGCTGTTCCTCGACGACCTGCAATGGGCCGACGCGCCGACCTTGCGGATGATCGAGCTGTTCATGCGCTCGCGCCACCTGCTGGTCATCGGCGCCTACCGCGACAACGAAGCCGAGGCCACCCGTCCGCTGATCGGCTTGCGCGACAAGCTGCTGGCGGACGGCCTCAAGGTATCGACGCTGGTGCTGGGGCCCCTGACCGAGCAGCAGGTGGCGCGCATCGTCTCGGCCACGGTGCGCGTGCCGCTCGCCGACTGCGCGCCGCTCAGCCGGCTGTGCTTCCGCAAGACCGCCGGCAATCCCTTCTTCCTCAACCAGTTCCTGGGTTCGATCCATGAAGCGGGCCACCTGCGCTACCGCGCCGCGGACGATTGCTGGGACTGGGACCTGGCCGCGATCGAGCAGGCGGCGTACACCGACAACGTGGTCGATCTCCTGCTCGACAAGATCCGCCGCCTGCCGTCGGCGACCGAGCACCTGCTGCAGCTGGCCGCCTCGATCGGCAACCGCTTCACGCTCGACACGCTGGCCCTGGTGGTCGAACGCGCCGCCTGGCGCACGCAGCAGGACCTGTGGCCGGCGCTCGATGCGGGGCTGATCCAGCCGCTCGACGAACGCTACAAATACCTCGATGCGGATGCCGGCCCCGCCGCCGGCAGCAGCGGCATCGGCTACCGCTTCCTGCACGACCGCGTGCAGCAGGCGGCCTACGAAGTCCTCGACGCCGGCGCGCGCGGCGCCAACCACCTGCGCATCGGCCGCCTGCTGCTGCGGGACACGGCGCCGGAGCGGCAGGACGGCAAACTGTTCGAGATCGTCGAGCAGCTCAACGCCGGCCGCGGCTTGATCCAGGACGCCGCCGAGCGCCTGCAGCTGGCCGGGCTGAACCTGCGCGCCGGCGCCAGGGCGCGCCGGTCCGCCGCCTTCCAGGCCACGCTGGAGCACATGCGCATCGGCCTCGAGCTGCTGCCGGCGGATGCATGGCAGCACCACACCGGCCTCTGGCTCGACCTCCAGCTCGGCGCCGCCGAAGCCTGTTACCTGTGCGGCCGGTTCGACGCCGCCGAGGCGATCTACCCGATGGTGCGCGCGCACAGCCGCACGCCCCTCGAACAGGTGCGCTGCATTTCCGTCCAGGCCCACCAGTACCAGTTGCAGGGCCGCCTGCAGGATGCCATCGCCGTGCTGCGCGAAGGCCTGGCGCTGCTGGGCGTCGACATCCCGCACGAGGCGGCCCTGCTGAAGACGCGCTTCGACGAACTCATGGCCGACACCATGCGCCTTCACCAGGGCCGCGATCCCGAGGAGCTGCTGGCGGCGGGCGAGATGCGCGATCCGGCCGCGGTGGCGGCGCTGCAGCTGATGCACGGCCTGTGGATGGCCGCGTATTATGCCGGCACGCAGGATATAAGCGGGCTGATGCCCCTGGAGATGACCCATCTCTCCATGCAAGAGGGAAAAAGCGACTTCAGCGCCGCCGGCTACGTCGCCTACGCGACGCATTTCGCGCTGCAAAGCGGCGACTTCGAGCGTAGCTATCGCTTCGGCGCGATGGCGCTGGCGCTGGCCAGGAGCCGCGCCAACGTGCAGATTCGCATCCAGACCACCCTGATGTTCGCCGCCATGTGCAATCACTGGACGCGTCCGCTGCGCAGCTCGGATGCCCTGTACGAGGAAGCCTTCGGCTGGGCGCTGGAGATCGGCGATTTCGTGCAGGTCGGCGTGGTGGCTGCCGTGCGCGCGACCGAAAGGATCATCCTCGGCGACTACCTGCCGGACCTGATGCAGGACGTCGAGCACGACCTGGCGCTGATGCGCGCCAACGGGCAGCAGGCGATGGCCGACTGCTGCGTCGCCGGCGCGCTCCAGCCGATCAGGTCCCTGATGGGCCTGACGGCGCGCAGCGACAGCTACGACGACGACACGTTCAGCGAGGCGCGCTTCCTCGAGCAGTACGGCGCTTCGCGCCTCTACAATGCCTACTTTTTGCAGGGGAAGATCCGCAACGCCTGGCTGTTCGACGCCGCCGATGCCGAGGCGCTGGCCGGCCAGCTCGGCATCATCACCGCAATCATGCGCGGCCAGGCCAAGGTGCCGGAATCGAGTTTCTACGCGGCGCTGATCCTGATCCGCGCCTTGCGCCGCGAGCCGGGACGGCCAGACGCCGGCGAACTGCTGGAGCGGATCGAGGCGCTGCGGTCCAGCCTCGCCCACTGGGCCGGCATCGGCCCTGAGAATCTCGGCGCGAAAGACCTGCTGGTACAGGCCGAGCTGGCCCGCTTGCGCCAGGACCTGCCGCTGGCGACGCGCTGCTACCAGCAGGCGATCGACGCCGCCGGCCTGGCCGGCTACGTCAACGTGCAGGCGCTGGCGAACGAGCTGTGCGGCGAATGCTGGCTGGAGCAGGGCCAGCCGCGCGTGGCGGCGGTCTTCCTCAGGGACGCCATCGCCCGTTACGGCCAGTGGGGCGCCGCGGGCAAGATCGCGCAGCTGCGCGCGCGCCACAGCGGCCTGCTGTCGAACCTGGACGGGCGCACCACGCTCCCGCATTCCGGCACCCACACGCAAACCCACGCCAACGGCGCCAGCGCCCTCGACCTGGTCTCGCTGTTGAAGGCGACCCAGATCCTGTCGAACGAGGTCGGGCTGCGCAATGTGCTGCAGCGCCTGGTGTCCATCGTGCTGGAAAACTCCGGCGGCCAGGTGGCGCGCCTGCTGCTGCTGACCGATGGCGTCTGCCGGCTGGAAGCCAGCATCGACGAGGAGAAGGATGGCGAAGGCGTCACGGTGCTGCAGTCGCGCCCGATCGACCTGGACGCCGCCGTCGATCCGCAGTTCCCGCTGTCGGTGCTGCGCTACGTGATCCGCACCGGCCAGGAAGTCATCGAAGACAATATCGCAGCGGCCTCGCGCTTTGCCGCCGACCCCTATGTGCAGCGTCTGCAGCCGCGCGCCGTGATGTGCCTGCCGATCCGGCACGGCGGCCGCATCGACGGCGTGCTGTACTTCGAGAACCGGCTGGCCGAAGCCTCCTTCACCGCGGAGCGCGTGGAATTCCTGCGCATGCTCGGCGCCCAGGCCATGATCTCGATCGCCAGCGCCAGGCTGCACGACAGCCTCGAACAGCGCGTCGCCGAGCGCACCGCGCAGCTCGAAGACGCCAACCGCAAGCTGGCGACGCTGTCCATTACCGACGGCCTCACCGGCCTCGCCAACCGCCGCCATTTCGACGAGGTGCTGCGCGCCGAATGCGCGCGCGTGGCCCGCCTCGGCCAGCCGCTGGCCGTGGTCATGCTCGACGTCGACCACTTCAAGAAATTCAACGACCGCTACGGCCACCAGGCCGGCGACGCCTGCCTGGTGCGGGTAGCGCACGCGCTGGCCGCCGGCACGCGGCGCGCCGGCGACCTGACCGCGCGCTACGGCGGCGAAGAGTTTTCGATCGTGCTGCCCAACACCGGCGCGGACGAAGCCCGCGACATCGGCGAGGCGCTGCGCGCGGCGATCGAAGTCCTGCACATCGACCACGCGGGTGCGGCCTCGGGGCAGGTGACGATCAGCGTCGGCATCGCGGTCCAGCCGGGGCTGGAGGCAGGGAACCCGGATACCCTGATGCGGCTGGCCGATGCGGCGCTGTACCGCGCCAAGGCGGCCGGGCGGAATCGTGTGGTGCTCAGCGAATGAGCGTGTCCCACCAAACCTGGTCTCGTCGTAAGAGCGGCAAGACCGTGGCTTGAGCCATTCAGGGCTTCTGCGATCGACCTGTCGTGTTGAAAAATTTCCTGGACAGTCAGCCGCGTCGCACGCGGCGGCGAGTGGCCCCGAGAGCGGTCAGGCCTAGCGCTATCAGGGACAGCGGGCCTGGCGCGGGCACCATGTTCACCTGTCCTTCGATGACGTCGTTCTGGCAGGTCTCGCCCCAATGCATGGCGATGGACGAAAAGTTCAACAGGTCGGTCGACGATACATCGATCTGGAATTCCAGCGTCTGGTCGGGCGTCACTGTCCAGGTGCCGGTCAGCCCGGTGTCGGTCACGCTCCCGGAGCCGGTGTCCACGGCCGTCGCCTGGCCATCACGGTAGTAGCAGGCGCTGCCCAGGCCGCAGCTCATGAAGGATTCGCTCATCTTGATGCCGGCGTTGTTGGCCGGGCCATTTAGCTGGTAGAGCCTGAAGCTGCCTCCGCTATTACTGTAGCGGTTGTCGAGGCTGAAGCCATACGACCACAGTGTGCCGTTGCCGGCGTTGTCGCTGACATGGTGGGCATCGCTGCCGTAGGGCGTCCAGGCCGAAGCCAGGAACACGTCGCCATAACCGATACCGCCCGAGGTGAGCGCGGCGTCGATGCCGGCGTGGCCTGCGAAGTTGGTGGCAATGCCTATCGTCAGCATGGCGCCGGCGCGGGTGATCGTGGCGCCATGGATGTAATAGGGCGTGTCCCCGATCACGTCGCCGTAGCCGTGTGAATCGCTGCCCCAGTAGGCGTTGTCGCCCGTGTCGGTGATGACGCCGGCATGCGTACTGGCGGCGGTAAGAAGAGCAAGGGCGGCGAGCATGGTCTTGATGACGTTTTTCATGAATTCTCCAAGTTAATTTGATGCAGCAAATACAAGCAGAAACCATGCCACACGTAAATTAAACTTGAAAATCATGCATTTGTTGTTTCCTATGTTCTACAAATAGTGCAACCTGTAAAGTTTTTCGACAGGGTGAACGATGTCTTTTGGCACCTGGGTCACAGCGCCGGAAGTGACGTTTACCTCGTGGCGACGCTCGGCCATGACAGGACGTCCATGCTGGTCGGCGGACCGATGCCATCGCCTGAAGCACTTCTCCCCCGGCCTGAGGATGACGCCTGCCCGATGCGCTTCAAAGCCGCGTCCAGCCACCCTTGTACAGCACCGGCCCTGTCGGCGCATCCGGATTCGGCGAACCGCCTTTCGGCTCCAGGCTGATCGCCAGCAGCATCACGTCCGGGCCGATGGCGCGCTGGTCGAGCACCAGCTCGGCGCTGTGGTTGTCGGGCAGGATACCGAGCGAGCGCGGCTTGCCGTCGCGGGCGATCGCCCACAGCTGCAGGGTGCGGTCGTCCGGTACGCGTACGTCCTGTGCGACCTGGACGTGGAGGCGCCGGCGTGCCGGATCCGCGGTGACGACGAGGGCGGTACGCGCCTGCGCGTCGGCAAGGGCCGCGACCTGCCGCGGCAGCGGCGCTTCGCCGCGCCCGGCCAGCAGCACGGCCAGGACCACTGCGGCGGCGCTTGCGAAGAATGCGAGCCCGGCCCAGGGCCGTGCCGCGTCCACGCGCCAGAACTGCCACCACGGCGCCGGCGACAGCTGCAGGCGGCGTTCGATGCCGCCCCAGACGCGTGCCGGCGGCGTGACCGGTCGGCCCATCTCCGCCATCGCGGCCAGCCGTCCCTGCCAGCTGGAGACGGCGGCGCGCAGGGCGGCGTCGGCGCGCAGCCAGGTCTCGAAGCGGCGCCGTGCCGCACCGCGCAGGGTGCCGAGCGCGTATTCGGTCGCCAGCCTTTCCCGCAGGACGGCGTTGTCCCGGATGTTCATGCAGTCTCTCCCTTCGTCAGGCAGTCGCGCAGGCGCTCGAGACCGCGGCGGATCCAGGTCTTCACGGTGCCGAGAGGAAGACTGAGCCGGGCCGCCACTTCGCTGTGCGACAGCTCGTGCAGGTAGGCCATGCCGATCGCCTGGCGCTGGCGGCTTGCCAGCCTTTCCATGCAGGCGGCCAGCGCCAGCGCTTCGCGCGAGAGCTGGGCGCGTTCCTGCGGTCCGGCGGCGCTGTCCTGCAGCGCTTCGACGGGGTCGCAGTCGCCCGCCGCGAAAGCGGTTTCCCCGCTGGCCTGCAGGCGGCGGTACGCGTCCAGGGCCTTGTTGCGCACGATGGCCGCCATCCAGGTCAGCGGCGCCGAAAGATGCACCTGGTAGCTCGATGCCGCGTGCCAGATCGAGACGAAGGCGTCCTGCAGCGCTTCTTCCGCCAGCTCATCCTTCCTCAGGATGCGCAGGGCAAAGCCGAACAGCCTGGCCGACGTCGCGTCGTACAAGGTGCGGAAGGCCTTCCTGTCCCCGAGCGCCACGGCGGCAAGAAGCCGGCGCAGATCCTCGTTTTCGTCGAATTCCCTGCTCACGGCGGCCTTGTGATTGGCGAGATGAAACCATTGTAGCGTTTCATCTCATGCTTGCGTTAAATTCATCAATTTATGGTGTCCTCCTTCGCGGACAGGTACTGCTCGCGCACCGACAGCCCGCTCTGTGGCAGGTGGGAGGCCGTGACGGTCGCGAGATAGTCCGCATAGCGGTATTGAAGCCGGGCGGTCTGGATCGGCAGCGCCGCCAGCGCTTCCGGCGCCGGATCGCCCAGCGTCACGGTGGGCGCGCCGAGGGCGCTGCGCAGGCGGGCGGCGGCCGACGACCATACCGTGCGCAGCGAGGCTGCATCCATGCCGCGCCGGTAGACGTCGACGCCGACCAGGCGCCCGGACGGGCCGAAGCTCAGCCACAGTTCGCTGACCGGCGGCCCGTCCAGCGCCAGCGCACCGGCATCGATGCCGCGGCAGCGCAGGTGGCGGTAGCCGCGCACTTGCGCCTCGCATTGCGCATGCGCGCGCCCGAGCAGGGCCAGGGCCTCGGCTTCGGTGGTCCGGTCGAGCTGCATGCCCGCCAGAGCCGGACGAACCGGTGCCGGTGCGCCGCCGCGGATCGAGGCCAATCCGACGCTGCGCAATCGCCCGACCCGTTCCGGCGTCACCGTGTTCACCGGGCACGGAACGCCGGCGGCGGCGAGGAAGCGCAGGCCGGAAGGCGTGTGCATCCAGCCGATCGCGCCGAGCGCCAGCAGCACGGCAGCGCCGATGCCGGCGCCCAGCCTGAGGGGACGGCCGAGCGTGTTCATGACTGGCAGTTGGCCGCGGTATTCGGGCCAAGGTAGACCGGCGCGCTGGAAACGATCGAGCCCTTCAGTCCGACCAGGGTCGGCGCCACCCGGTTGATGTAAGCGTCCGGTACGCCATCCTGTTTCATGACCGCTGCCAGGTCGACGATGAACTGGTCGAACACGCAGCCGGGAATGCCGAGGTCCTTGTGGGCCGTGACCATGTCTTCGCAGGTCTGGGTGCTGCCGTCCGCGGTGACGGGGCCGGGATAGGAGTAGGGGCCGCCGAGTACGGCGTTGAACTGCAGGCGCAGGCAGGCTTTCAGGCGGTCGGGCGAGTCGTGGCCCGGTTTGCCGACGACGGCGAAATAGGGCGCTTCCTTCGGATCGGCGAGCAGGCCGGCGACGGCGTCGTCGACGACCTTGCCGACCGCCGCCGGGGCCTTGGCGTCGCCGCCCAGGGCCAGCCAGATGTCATTGTTCTGAGGGAATTGTGCCATCGGCTTGTCGTCATTGCCGCCGCCGCAGGCGGACAAGACGGCGCACAGGCATGCCGAGGACAGGAAGAGGGTGCGCTTCATATGGGTCTCCAGAAAGTGGTCGATCCGGGGAATGGTCCCCGCGTGGAAGCGCTGCAGCTGCGAGCGTCGCTCTTCAGCCGTCAGGCGCTTTGACCTATATACGTAGCGGATTCGGTTTTGGATTCAAACAGTGGCGAGTGCAAATAGCCCTGCGCTACTTCACCATTTGCGCCATCCTGCGCTGCCGGGGGACATGGCGCGTTCGATTGCTGCCGCCAGCGCTTTCAGGCACAAAGGCTTTTGTACCCAGGCGTCGATCGATGTCGCCGGCGCCTGTGGCTGGCGCCCGCCCACCACGATCACTTTCAGATGCCCTTGCAGCTTCTTGAGCCGTGCCGCCACCGTGCCGCCGTCGGGGTCGCGCAAGCCCAGGCTGATGATCGCCAGGTCGACCCGGAGCGACTCGAGGACGCCGGCGGCGCAAGCGAGGTCCTCGAAGGCGACCGGCACATGCTTCAACCCGTCCAGCAGGTAGACCACGGCCTGACGCGTGAGCGGATCGTTTTCTACGAGAAGTGTGGAGAGCGGCATCGGTAAGGTAGGGGGAGATTGCTCCTGATTACCTTGGCGCGGCGGAAGAGGAAGTTGGTAAACTGTAACTATTGCTTACAACACATTAAATTTTCGTTATGCAAACTAGCGCAGCAGTGCCACCCCCTTGATCTGTACCCACAGTTCGCGTCCCGCGCCGATGCCCAGCTCGCGCCGCGAACGCTCGGTGATGCGCGCCAGCAGCGGCGTCTCGCCCATGCGCAGCTGCACCAGCACGTGGCCCGGCGTATCGGTGGCCGCGGTCGCCGTCACCACGGCGGGCAGCAGGTTGACGATGCTGGAGTCGAGCGGGCGCGACAGCGCCAGGCTGACGTCGCGCGCATGGATGCGGCAGCGCAGGCGGCTGCCGATCGCTTCATGGCGCCGGCCGACGCGCAGCACGCCGCCGGCGAAGGCCAGGCGCGACAGGGCATCGTCCTCGTGGCCTTCGAGGATGGTGTCGAGCACCACGCCGGCGTCGTCCACGAAGGCGGGCGGCAGGTCGGCGCGCGCCAGGGTCTCGGTCAGCGGGCCGCTGGCGACCACGCGGCCGGCGTCCAGCAGCACCAGATGGTCGGCCAGGCGCGCCACCTCGTCCGGCGCGTGGCTGACGTAGACGATCGGCACCGACAGCTCGTCGTGCAGGCGCTCCAGATAGGGCAGGATCTCCTGCTTGCGGCGCAGGTCGAGGGCGGCGAGCGGCTCGTCCATCAGCAGCAGGCGCGGGGAGGCCAGCAGGGCGCGCGCGATCGCCACCCGCTGGCGCTCTCCGCCGGACAGCCGGTCCGGCCGGCGCTCGAGCAGGTGGTCGATGCCGAGCAGGGCGGCCACCGCTTCCGGCTCGAAGCGGCGCGCGGCCGGCGGCACCCGCTTGCGGCCGAACTCCAGGTTGGAGCGCACGCTCAGGTGGGCGAACAGGCTGGCTTCCTGGAACACGACGCCGAGGGCGCGCTTGTGCACCGGGACGAAGATGCCGGCCGCCTCGTCCTGCCAGACCTCGCCGCCCACCGCCACATAGCCGCCCCGCGCGCGCTCCAGGCCGGCGATGGCGCGCAGGCAGGTGGTCTTGCCGGAGCCCGAGGGGCCGAACAGGGCCGTGATGCCCCGGCCCGGCAGGTGCAGGTCGACGTCCAGCGCGAAAGCGTCGCGCTGCAGGTTCAGGCGTACGCGAATTCCAGCATCTTCCGTCATCGGCGTCCCTTCAGCGATTGCGGATTGAAGGTGTACAGGGCCAGCAGCACCGCGAAGCTGAACACCAGCATGGCGGCCGACAGCCAATGCGCCTGCGCGTATTCGAGCGCTTCGACGTGGTCGTAGATCTGCACCGAGACCACGCGCGTGCGGTCGGGGATGTTCCCGCCGATCATGAGCACGACGCCGAACTCGCCCACCGTGTGCGCGAAGCCCAGCACCGCCGCGGTCAGGAAGCCGGGACGCGCCAGCGGCACCGCCACGCTCCAGAAGGCATCCCAGGGACTGGCGCGCAGGGTCGCCGCCACTTCCAGCGGGCGCTCGCCGATCGCCTCGAAGGCGTTCTGCAGCGGCTGCACGACGAAGGGCATCGAGTACAGCACCGAAGCCAGCACCAGGCCCGTGAAGGTGAAGGGCAGCAGCCCCAGGCCGAGGGCGCCGGTGAGCTTGCCGAGAAAGCCGTTCGGCCCCATCACGACCAGCAGGTAGAAGCCGATCACGGTGGGCGGCAGCACCAGCGGCAGCGCCACCACCGCCACCACCGCGTTCTTCAGGCGCGAGCGGGTGCGCGCCAGCCACCAGGCAACGGGCGTGCCGAGCACCAGCAACAGCAGGGTGACGACGGTGGCGAGCTTCAGGGTCAGCCAGATGGCGGCAAGGTCGGCGGCGTCCATCCAGGTTCAGATTTCGTAGCCGTAGGCGCGGATGATGCCCTTTGCCTTGTCGGATTTGAGGTAGTCGGTAAGGGCCCTGGCGGCCGGATTGGCGGCGCCCTTGAGCAGGATGACGGCGTCCTGACGGATCGGGCTGTGCATGGACTCGGGGACGATCCAGCCGGAGCCGGACGTGAACCTGCCGTCGCGCGACACCTGGGACAGGGCGACGAAGCCGAGTTCCGCATTGCCGGTGCTGACGAACTGGTGGGCCTGGGCGATGTTCTCGCCCTGGACGATCTTCGGCTGCAGGTGCTGGTAGAGCTTCAGCCTGATAAGGGTCTCGACCGCGGCGGCACCGTAGGGCGCGGCCTTCGGATTGGCGATAGCCAGGTGGGCGAAGTGCCCGTCCTGCAGCACCTTGCCCTGGCTGTCGACATAGCCTTCCCTGGCCGACCACAGCACCAGCTTGCCGGTGGCGTAGGTGAAGCGGGTGCCGGGCACGGCCTGCTTTGCGGCCTCGAGTCTGGCCGGGGTCTCGTCGTCGGCCGCCAGCAGGACTTCGAACGGCGCGCCGTTGGTGATCTGCGCATAGAACTTGCCGGTTGCGCCGAAGGCGAGCACGGCCTTGTGTCCGGTGTCCTGGGCGAAGGCGTCGGCGATCTTCTGCATGGGCGCGGTGAAATTCGCGGCGACCGCCACCTGCACCTCGCCGGCATGGGCGCCGGCGGTCGTCAATATCGTGGCCAGCAGGCCGGCAAGTCGTTTCATGGATGATGGCTCCGAAGCGTTATATTTGCGAGTATATAGCGTTATTTTCATCTTGGCATCTGTTATCGTGGCGGCTGGATCGGGAGAAGAGATGGACAAGGAATTTGCATTGCAGGGCATGGTGTGGATGACGGTGGGCGGCGAGAACTTCGGCGGCCCCGGCCGGGTCGACCTGCTGGCCAAGGTGGCCGAGACCGGGTCGATCAGCCAGGCCGCCAGGGCCATCAAGATGAGCTACAAGGCCGCCTGGGACGCCATCGATGCGATGAACAACCTGGCCGGCGAAGCCCTGGTCGAACGCCAGACCGGCGGCAAGGGCGGCGGCGGCACCCGCCTGACCGCGCGCGGCGGACAGCTGGTGAAGAACTTCCGCCGCCTCGAACAAGTGCATCGCGATTTTGTCGAACAACTCAACCGCCAGGCGGCCGGCGTGGCCGACGACCTGAACCTGATCAGCAGACTGAATATGAAGACCAGCGCACGCAACCAGTTCTTCGGCACCGTCACCGGCGTCAAGCCGGGCGCCGTCAACGACGAGATCGAACTCGACATCGCCGGCGGCCACAAGCTGGTCGCCATCGTCACCCGCGAAAGCACCGAGACCCTGGGCCTGCAGCCGGGCCGCCAGGCCTTTGCCCTCATCAAGTCGTCCTCGGTGATCCTGGTGACGCAAGCGGATGGCGCGCGCTTCTCGGCCCGCAACCGCCTGCAGGGGACGATCTCGCGCCTGACGCCGGGCGCGGTGAATACCGAGGTGGTGCTGGACCTGCCGGGTGGCGGCACGGTGGCGGCGGTGATCACCAACGAGAGCGCGGAGTCGCTGGCGTTGGCGGAAGGGGCGGCGGCGATGGCGATGTTCAAGGCCTCGAGCGTCATCGTCGGCGTGGCGGGATAGCTGCCGGGTTGGCTTCGCATCCCGGCCATATGCTAAAGTGATAACAAAGTCCCGGGTGTCCCATGAATTTGTTCGAACATTTGGCCCTACTGGCCGTATTGGTGCTTGCCGCCGGCTTCCTGTCCCTGACGGAGATCTCGCTGGCCGGCGCACGCAAAATCAAACTCAA
This sequence comes from Massilia sp. 01N410, assembly GCF_056399665.1. Classification (NCBI taxonomy): domain Bacteria; kingdom Pseudomonadati; phylum Pseudomonadota; class Betaproteobacteria; order Burkholderiales; family Oxalobacteraceae; genus Massilia; species Massilia sp. 01N410. Next base: position 174,306 of record NZ_JBFTRV010000001.1, read on the forward strand.
GCTGCTGGCCGAGGCAGGCGACGAGCGCGCCCACAAGGTCATATCGCTGCAGGCGCAATCGGCCGATTTCTTCGCGGCCTCGCAGATCGGCCTGAATGCGATCGCGATCCTCGGCGGTATCCTCGGCGAAGGGGCCCTGCGGCCCTTCTTCTTCGACTGGCTGTCGGTGGTGTATGCGGGGCCGGGGCGCGAGAACGTGGCCTTCGCCCTGTCCTTCGTGTTCGTCACGACCCTGTTCGTGCTGTTCGCCGACCTGATGCCCAAGCGCCTGGCGATGATCGCGCCGGAGAGCACGGCGATGGCCGTGATCCGGCCGGTCCTGTTCATCATCCGCTTCTTCAAGCCCTTCTCGTGGGCGCTGAACAAGGTGGCGAACATGCTGTTCCGGGTCTTCGGCATCGACACCACGCGCGAAGACCGCATCACCTTCGACGAGATCTCGGCGGTGGTGGAAGCCGGCGCCCAGGCCGGCGTGCTGCAGAAGCAGGAGCAGCACTTCATCGAGAACGTCTTCGAACTGGAGTCGCGGGCGGTGACGTCCACCATGACGACCCGCGAGAACGTGGTGTTCTTCAACCTGAGCGAGCCGGAAGAGAGCATCCGCCAGAAGATCGCGACCCACGCGCTGTCCAAGTTCCCGGTCTGCGACGGCGTGATCGACCGCGTGATCGGCTATGTCGACACGCGCGACATCCTGGTAGGCCTGCTGCACAAGCGCTCCGGCTTCCAGCTGAACGAATCGACCATCCGCACGGTGCTGATGATTCCCGATACCCTGACCCTGTCCGAACTGCTGGACCGCTTCCGCGCCACCAAGGAGACCTTCGCGGTGGTGATCAACGAATACGCGCTGGTGGTCGGCGTGATCACCCTCAGCGACATCATGGTGACGGTGATGGGCAAGTGGGGCAGCCCGATGGAAGCCGACCAGCAAGCCCTGCAGCGCGAAGACGGCTCCTGGCTGATCGACGGCAGCACCCCGGTGGCGGACATGAAGCGCGTGCTCGAGCTCGAATCGCTGCCCGAGGAAGAGCACTACGAAACCGCGGCCGGCTTCATGATGTACATGCTGCGCAAGGTGCCCAAGCCCACCGACAGCGTGGAGTACCAGGGCATGCGCTTCGAAGTGCTGGACGTCGACCATTACCGCATCGACCAGCTGCTGGTGAAGCGGGTCGGGCGCGGGGAGGCTTCCCCGGCCTTTGCCGCCTCCAACAGCGATTGAGCTGAGCAGGCCTTTCAAGCCGCGGCGCGCAGCTCCCTGGCCGCGGCCACCATATTGCTCAGCGCCGGGATCACCTCGGCCCACTGGCGCGTCTTCAGGCCGCAATCCGGATTGACCCACAGCCGCTCGGCCGGAATGCGCTCGGCCGCCTTCTTCATCAGCTGCACGATGTGTTCGGTGGTCGGGATGTTGGGCGAGTGGATGTCGTAGACGCCGGGGCCGATCTCGTTCGGATAGCGGAAGTCGTCGAAGGCGTCCAGCAACTCCATGCTGGAGCGCGAGGTCTCGATGGTGATCACGTCCGCATCCATGCCGGCGATCGCGGCGATGATGTCGTTGAACTCCGAATAGCACATATGGGTATGGATCTGGGTACTGTCCCGCACGCCGTTGGCGGCGATGCGGAAGGACTCGATCGCCCAGTCGAGGTAGTCCTGCCATTGCGCGCGGCGCAGCGGCAGGCCTTCGCGCAGGGCCGCCTCGTCGATCTGGATCACACGCACGCCGGCCCGCTCCAGATCCAGCACTTCCGCGCGGATCGCCAGCGCCAGCTGCCGGCAGGACTCGGCGCGCGGCTGGTCGTCGCGCACGAAGGACCAGTTCAGGATGGTCACCGGGCCGGTCAGCATGCCCTTCATCGGCTTGTCCGTCAGCGACTGGGCGTAGGCGATCCAGTCGACCGTCATCGCCCGCGGACGCTTGATGTCGCCGAACAGGATGGGCGGCTTGACGCAGCGCGAGCCATAGGACTGGACCCAGCCGTACTGGCTGAAGGCATAGCCCTCGAGCTGCTCGCCGAAGTATTCGACCATGTCGTTGCGCTCGGCCTCGCCGTGCACCAGCACGTCCAGTCCGAGGGCTTCCTGTTCGCGCACGCTGCGTGCGATCTCGGCGCGCATCGCCGCCCGGTAGCCGGCGTCGTCCAGCAGGCCGGCCTTGTGATTGCTGCGCGCCTGGCGGATTTCAAGCGTCTGCGGGAAGGAGCCGATGGTGGTGGTCGGGTAGGCCGGCAGGCGGAGCAGGGCGGCTTGCAGCGCGGCCCGTTCGGCATAGGCGCTGTCGCGGCAGCCGAGGGCGGGATCGACCGCCTTGACCGCGGCCCGCACCACCGGGTCGTGCACGCGCGGCGAGGCGCGGCGCGCGGCCAGGGCGGCGGCGTTGTCCGCGAGCGCCTCCTTCACCGAGTCGCGGCCGCCGCGTAGGGCCTGGGCCAGCACCCGCAGTTCGTCCAGCTTCTGCAGGGCGAAGGCGAGCCAGGACTTGATCTCCGCATCGAGCTTCTGTTCGCTGCCCAGGTCCACCGGCACGTGCAGCAGCGAGCAGGAAGGCGCGATCCACAGGCGCTCGCCCAGGCCGGCCGCGATCGGCTCCAGCCAGTCCAGCACCGCGTTCAGGTCGGTCTTCCAGATATTCCGGCCGTCGATCACGCCCAGCGACAGCACCTTGTGGTTGGGCAGGAGATTCAGCAGCGGACGGACGTCCTCGCGGCCGCGGATGGCGTCGACGTGCAGCCCGGCCACCGGCAGGTTGGCGGCCAGATAGAGGTTTTCCTGCAGCTGGCCGAAGTAGGTCGCCAGCAGCAGCTTGACCGGGCAGGCCTTGAGGTGGTGGTAGGTGCTGTTGACGGCGTGCTGCCAGTCGGCGTCGAGCTCCGTCACCAGGATCGGTTCGTCCACCTGCACCCATGTCACGCCCTGTTCGGCGAGGACGCACAGCAGTTGCGCGTAGACGTTCAGCAGGGCGGGCAGCAGGGCCAGCTTGTCGGCGCCATCCTTCGCCTTGCCCAGCGCCAGGTAGCTGACCGGGCCGAGGATCACCGGCTTGGCTTTCACGCCCTGGGACCTGGCTTCGGCCAGCTGGGCGAGCAGGCGCGAGGCGTCGAGCCTGAATTCGGTCCCGGCCGAGAACTCCGGCACGATGTAGTGGTAGTTGGTGTCGAACCACTTGGTCATCTCGCCGGCCGCGACCCCACCGCAGCAGCCCGGATGCTCTTCGGCCGATTGCGCCGAGCGGCCGCGCGCCACGCGGAAGTAGTTGTCGAGCGCGTCGCCGTGGAAGCCCTGCACGCGCTCGGGCAGGTTGCCGAGGGTGAAGCTCATGTCGAGCACCTGGTCGTAGAAGGAGAAGTCGCCCACCGGCACGAGATCGAGGCCGGCCTGGTCCTGCCAGTGGCGTGCGCGCAGCCCGGCACCCAGCTGCTGGAGCGTCTCGCGCGAGGATTCGCCCTTCCAGTAAGCCTCCAGCGCGAATTTCAGTTCGCGTTTGACGCCGATGCGCGGGAATCCCAGGTTATGAATAGTGGTCATGCCAACTCCATGAATGATTTATTTGATTCATGTTATTGGCGCTTAGTCATGAAGTAAAATGGTCATTTTTCACGTATCCATCGATTTCATTCATATATGCTCGAGCGCGCCCATCTGGAAATCCTCCTCGAAGTGAAACGCCAGGGATCGGTCACGGCCGCCGCCGAGGTGCTGCACCTGACCCAGTCGGCGCTGAGCCACAGCATGCGCAAGCTGGAGCAGCATGCCGGCACCGAGATCTGGATCCGCGAAGGCCGCTCGCTGCGCCTGACCCAGGCCGGCGACTACCTGCTTGCGGTGGCCCAGCGCCTGCTGCCGCAGCTGGTGCTGGCGGAGCAGCAGCTGGCCCAGTTCGCGCAGGGGGAGCGCGGCACGCTGCGCATCGGCATGGAGTGCCATCCCTGCTACCAGTGGCTGCTGAAAGTGGTGTCGCCCTATCTGGAGGCGTGGCCGCTGGTCGACGTCGACGTCAAGCAGAAGTTCCAGTTCGGCGGCATCGCAGCCTTGCTGGGCTACGAGATCGACCTGGTCGTCACGCCCGATCCGGTGCTGCGTCCCGGCCTGCGCTTCGAGCCGGTGTTCGGCTACGAGCAGGTGCTGGTGGTACACGAACACCATCCCTGGGCCGGCCAGGAAGAGGTGAGGCCGGAGCAGCTGATCGAGGAAACCCTGATCACCTATCCGGTGCCGATCGACCGCCTCGACGTCTACACCATGTTCCTGCTGCCGGCCAACTGCAGGCCGCGCCGGCACAAGACCATCGAGACCACCGACATCATGCTGCAGATGGTGGCCAGCGGCCGCGGGGTGACGGCGCTGCCGAAATGGCTGGTGACGGATTACGCGCCGCAGCTGCGCCTGCATACCTTGCGGCTCGGGCCGACGGGGATCCAGAAGCACATCCACCTCGGCGCGCGCGAGGCGGACTGGGATACCGACTACCTGCACGCCTTCGTGGCGCTGGCGCGGCAGACCGGGCAGTAGCCGGCGGATTGCTCTATAATCGCCGGTTGCCCACCGCCGCTTGCCGGCCGAACGATCATGAGTCAAGAGATCAAGAACATCAAAGAAGCCGGCGCACTGGTGCTGCGCGCCTGGCGCCAGGCCTCGCCGTTTTTCCTCAGCATCGAGCTGCTGCTGATGCTGATGCTGTCCTTCGTCAGCGTCGCCGGCGTCTGGCTCGCCGTCATCGGCGACCTGCGCTGCCTGCTGGCCTTCGGTGCGGCGGGCGCCTACCTGACCGCGCGCCCGCTGCTGCACGTGAAGCGCGTGCTGGCCTGGCCCTTCATGCGCTGAGCGGCGCGTCCACCAGCAGTGCCGGATCGAGGGCGCGGATGCGCGGCTCGACGTAATAGCCGCCGGCTTCCACGTACTTCAGGCAGCATCGCCCGCACACGCTGCACTGGAACACGCCGCAGCGGTTGTAGGGATAGTGGCGCCAGGCGATCGGCGCCTCCGCCGACCAGTAGTTCGTCTTGTGCGGATGGTATTCGTCGTAGCTCGCTTCGGCGTAGGGATCCTCGACCAGCGTGCCAAGGGCGCGCACCTGCTGCTCCGGGAAGGCTGCCGGAATGCGCGTCCATTCGCGGAAGGAGTCGATGGCGCAAGTACAGTCCTGCGTGACGGCTGCCGATGCCGTCGCCAGCTGCGTCAGTTCCTCGAAACTTAATCGTTTATCTGTATTCATGGTGGTCCTGAAGTCGGGCCAGCCAGTATGCCATTGCGCGCCGCCGTCTGCCGGCGGCGGCCTTGGGCGCTCGACTCTTGAGCCATCGCACAGCGCGCGTCTGGCAGGGGCGTAGGATTCTCTTCGGCGAGGTAGCAAAGAGGTTATGCAGCGGCTTGCAACGCCGCCCAGACAGGTTCGATTCCTGTCCTCGCCTGAACCGATTCATGACAAAGCCCACTCGCAAGTGGGCTTTTTCTATTTCGTTGCAAACGTCGGCAAACGCAACAGCCAGCGTCATGTTGCCAGCCGCCGGGCGTCGCGAGACCTTGGCTGAACACTAGATTTCAGCCCGAATGTTGCTGGATTCCGGATCAATCACCACACCTGGTTTCGCGCCCCATCGTTTATTTAGGTACAAGCGCGCCGGGTGCTCGATCAGGTGGAAAGCTGCCCACCCGGCGGTCGAAGCCAGTATGAGGCCCAGAACTGGCGACATGCCATGGTGGCGGTAGAGTTGATAGAAGGGCTGCTGCCATAGATACAGCGAGAACGAACAGGTCCCGAGCCTGCGCAGCCATCCAAACTCGAAGATCGAACGATACCAGCCGGGGGCACCGGCCATGCCATTGATCGCCACGGCAAACGCAATGGGACCGGCAATCAGCCGTAGGCCTGGCGGGACTGACCACCAGTAGGCTGCGCCGCCGATCATCAGCGCTATTGGTGAAACCCAAGGGCGGCTCAAGCGCACGCCACCCTCGGTCATACTCAAGAAAATGAATCCAGCCGCAAAAATACCCAGCGACGCTACCTCGGTATGGGAATGGTAGCCGCTTACCTTCGCAGAAGGCACGAGTGTGTAGACCGCGATTGCAGCGATGATCACCGCCAGGATCAGGCCGATTGCGGACCTGCCACGACCTTCATGCGTACGGCACCACAATGCGGCGAGCGAAAGAATGACATATGAATGCTCTTCGACACTCAGCGACCAGATATGCCCAAGAGGCATTACCCATCGGTCGACCACAAAATAGTTATTCGTGAACGTAAGGGCGGACAAAAATTCCGTAGCCGAAACCGGTTGACCGGTAACGACCCATACGCCAAGGATGACTGCAAGATAAACGGCCACTGATGGGAAAACCCGTGCGACGCGCCGCCGATAAAATGTTCCGAAGCCTACTTCCTTGACGAACAGAACATTCGCCATCAACAAGCCTGAGAGGACGAAAAACAGGCCCACCCCGACGGTGCCCAGATTTATTCCTGGAATCGCGAAAAAATGTCCTATGAGCAAGCAACTGATTGCTGCGCCGCGCCAACCATCGAGATAAGGAATGTTTTTTTCCATTATTATGTCCGTTTACTCATGGTTATAATAATTGCAAATATTGATGGGCGAAAGTTGTTTTTTTGCGTCAAGATCTTGCCCGATTCTTCACGCTGCCAAACTTCGATCGCAAGTTTGCGTTAATTCGGGGCTTGTTCAGACACGAAATGCCGCATTACGGCGATGCGATCCAAGCTCATACCGTCACTGCCCGGCGACATGCCGACGTAGGATGCCAGCGCTTACTTTTGGATGGAGAACCGGAGTGGTGTCGTGCGCAGAGTTGAGGCGCTTGTAATAGCGGGCTTAGAACAAGTGCATCAATATGGACGGTAATAACTTGCTGGTTTGTAAGAATTTATCTTATGAATACCGTTTTTCCCGAAAGAAACAGCGCGTCAACCAAGTCTATTATTAAATTTTAGAAAGGAAAGGGCTGGATATTAACGCTTGTGGTAAAACGTGTTTTCGACACTTGTTAATTTTTAGATAAGTAACTTGGCCGCTGAAATTATCAAGCGGTAATCCAAAGTAAAACTGATAGTCGAGAATACGGACATGCCATGCGCCTACTAAACGTCGAGAAAACAAGTCAGCTGAATGATCGCACCCGGATAACCGGGCAAGTTCAATACGACGACGGCTTTATCGAAGACTATTGGTTTGAGCTGCCTGGTGCATATGAGCCAAGCACATCTGGCAATCCCTGGCTGTCGATTCTCCTGCCAATAGCGGCAACCCTTGGCGAAAGCCTGCATATTCCTTTTTCTGTCGACCCTGAGCTGATGCGCGGAGCCGAAAGTGTTTTGCGGCTATGGGCCTACTGGCGGAAGGACGTCCACGTAGTAGATATCGTCTCGGGACCGCCGGAGGTTCAGGCATTCGCAGATGAGCGCGGAGCTGCCTCCTTTTTCTCAGCCGGAGTCGACTCGACATTCACGGTTCTACGACGCCCCGATGTGAAGAACTGGATCACGGTTCAGGGTTTCGACATGCCTATTTCTAAGAATGATGAGTTTGAGAAGCATTGCGCACGGCTTCGAAAGATGGCCGGGCACTACGGGGCAAGCTTTATCCCGGTGAGGACCAACATCCGGGAAACGCGATGGCGCAAGGCCCATTGGGAAGCTATTTCACACGGTCCGGCACTCGCGGCAGTGGCTCTCATGTTCGAAAACCATTTTCATGAGACCCTGATACCGGCTTCCTATGACTACGGTAGTCTGGACCCATGGGGATCCCACCCCTTGTCGGACCCGCTTTTTTCGACCGTTCACACTAAAATTGTCCACGAGGGAACAGCCTATACCCGAACGGAGAAGATCGAATACCTGACCAAGGACCTGAATGCCCTCCGTGAACTCCATGTTTGCTATCGCGGCGCGGACTCGAAAGGGCAAGACCATAGAAATTGTTGCCGATGCGAGAAGTGCTATCGCACGATGATTGCGCTCGAACTGTTCGGCAAACTAGACGAAGCATCGTTGTTTGAGAGAGGGAAGTTCGAGATCAATCGAATTGCAAAGATCTATATTGGCCACAGGTTGGACGAGAAATTTTTTGAAAACCTCTACCAAACCTCGGTGGCGAAGGGCAGGAATGACATCGCCGAGCAGATTGCGATCGCAATCCGCCGTTCGAAGTACATAAAACGACTCGGTGCCGCGAGCAGGCTGCCTTTGCTATGGCGGCCGGCGCAAGCCTTCACCAAACACCTGTTGCGCGACTCCCCGCGATAATGGGCGCGGCCATACGCTCCAGCTACTCCGCGACCCTAGTCCAGACCGCGCCAGGCCACCCGATTCCGTCCCCCATGCTTGGCCCGGTACAACTGCACATCAGCCGCTTCGAACAGCTCGGCCGCCGTTTCCGGACGCTGTCCCGGCCCATGTTCGCCCAGGGTGGCGCCGCCCGCGCTGACGGTCAGCCAGGGCACCACGCCGGACGCCGCGTGCGCAAGCTGCAGGTCGACGATGGCCTTGAGGATGCCGTCCACCACGTGCCGGGCCTGGGTGGCGTCGGTGTCCGGCAGCAGCAGCACCACTTCCTCGCCGCCGTAGCGGGCCGCGAGATCGGCCGGGCGGCGCAGGCCGGCGCTGGCGGCGCGCGCCACCGCGCGCAGGGCGCGGTCGCCGGCCGGGTGGCCGTAGTGATCGTTGTACTGCTTGAAGGCGTCGATGTCGAGCAGGGCCAGCGACAGCGGCCGGCCGTTGCGCTGGGCGCGCTGCCATTCGACCTCGTACAGCTCGTCGAAGCGGCGGCGGTTGGCCAGCTCGGTCAGGCCGTCGACGTTGGCCAGGCGCTCCAGCATGCGGCGTTGCCTCACCAGTTGCAGGTGCATGGCCACGCGCGCCATCACCACGGTGGCGTTGAAGGGCTTGGCGATGTAGTCGGCGGCGCCCGCATTGAGACCGTTGGCTTCGTCTTCCGGCCGGTTCATGCCGGAGATGAAGATGACCGTGGTATGGGCTGTCTGCGGATCGGCGCGCAGCCGGCGCAGCACTTCGTAGCCGTCCATGTCCGGCATCATCACGTCCAGCAGCACCAGGTCGGGTGCGTGGCGCTGGGTGCGCTCCAGCGTCTGTTCGCCGTTCTTCGCCAGCAGAACCGTGTACTCGGGCTTCAGGAGGTCGGCCAGCACCTGGCGGTTGATCGCATCGTCGTCGGCGATCAGGACTTTCTGCGGTTCGAGCGGATTCATGCCTGCGCTTCGTCCAGCTGTTCCAGTTCCGCGAGCAGGGCCAGCGCACTGTCGTACTCGATATCGTCGACCGCCTTGCGCAGCGCCGCCAGCAGGGCCGCGTGACTGCCTGCCTGCAGGGCGGCCTGCAGTTCGGCGAGGGCGTCTTCGGCACGCGCGTCGGCGGCGCGCAGATAGCCGGCCAGGCGCCGCACCAGCGCCGGCACGCCGGTCCCCGTTGCGGGCGCCTGCTCGGCGCGGCTGTCGCTGTCCGCAGCCTGGCTGCGCGCCAGGCCCTGCAGCACGGCATCGAGGCTCAGCGAGAGTTCCGGCGCCAGCAGCGGCAGGCGCTCGCGGCGGCCGGCGCGCAATTCCTGTTCGAGGTCGCCGGCGATGCGCGCCAGGGCGGCGGCGCCGATATAGGTCGCGCCCGAGCGCAGGTTGTGCGCCAGTCCGAGCAGGACCTCGTCGGCGCCGCTGGAGAGGGCATCGCGGATCAGGGCCGGCGCCTGGCCGTATTCGCGGACGAAGCTGGCGAGGCGGCGGCGCAGGCGGGCCGGCTCGCCGCCGGCGCTGGCCAGCGCCAGGCTCCAGTCGACCCCGGCCAGTGGCGGTGGCAGCGCCGCGCCGGCGTCGCCGGCATCGGCGCCGGGGGAAGCATCCCGCGCTTCCGGCAGCGCGCGTCCCAGCAGGCGCGCCGGCTCGATCCAGCGCAGCAGCGCGTGGAACAGCAGCTCCGGTTCGATCGGCTTGACCACGTGGTCGTTCATGCCGGCCGCCAGGCTGCGTTCGCGGTCGCCGGACATGGCGTCGGCGGTCATGGCGACGATCGGCAGCGTTTCGCGGCCGGGCAGGGCGCGGATCGCGCGCGCGGCGCTCAGGCCGTCCAGCACCGGCATCTGGATGTCCATCAGCACCAGGTCGTAATCGCCTTCCTTCACCATCGCCACGGCTGCCAGGCCGTCGACGGCGGTGTCGACCCGCATGCGCGCGGCCGCCAGGAAGTCGAGCGCGACCTCGCGGTTGTTGGCATTGTCGTCGACCAGCAGGATGCGGGCGCCGTCCAGGCGGGCCAGGTCGGGCAGGGCGCCCGGACCGGCGGCGCCGGCCGGCAGCACCAGTTCCGGATGCAGGGCCTGCAGCACACTGTGGTAGAGCAGGGCCGGGTTCACCGGCTTGGTCAGGAAACCGTCCAGCGGCAGGTCGCCCTGTTCCTGCAGCACGCCTTCGCGGGTGCAGGCGCTGACCATCAGGATCGCCGGCGGCGCCTTGACGCGGGCATCGAGCCGGATGCGGCGGATGGTCTCGACGCCGTCCCAGCCGGGCATGCGGTAATCGATCAGCACCAGCTCGTAGGGGTTGCCGGCGTCTGTGGCCTGGGCCAGCAGTTCGAGGGCGTCCTCGCCGGAGGCGGCCACGCTGGCGCGGATGCCGTAGGCGCCGAGCATCTCGACCAGGGCGTCGCGCGCGCTGGCGCTGTCGTCGACCACCATCACGCGGGCCTGGCCCAGGGCGGCCGAGGGCAGGTCGTCGGCGCTGCCGACGCCGAGCGTGACGGTGAAGCTGAAGCGGCTGCCGGCGCCCAGTGTGCTGGTCACGCCGATCGCGCCGCCCATCAGCTCGACCAGCTGCCTCGAGATCGTCAGGCCGAGGCCGGTGCCGCCGTACTTGCGGGTGATCGAGCTGTCGGCCTGGGCGAAGGCCTGGAACAGGCCGGCGAGCTGTTCGCCGCTCATGCCGATGCCGGTGTCGCTGACGGTGAAGCGCAGGCGCGCCTGGCCGGCCGCGCGGTCGACCGGCTCGACCAGCTCGACCGCCACCACGATCTCGCCGCGCTCGGTGAACTTGACGGCATTGTTGGTCAGGTTGATCAGCACCTGGCCCAGGCGCAGCGGATCGCCCACCAGGTGGGGCGGCACGTCCGGCGCAACGCGGAACACCAGCTCGAGCTGCTTGGCGTCGGACTTGACGCCGGCGATGCCGGCCAGGTGATCGAGCAGGCCGTCGAGGGCGAACGGGGTCGCCTCGACGGTCATGCGGCCGGCCTCGATCTTGGAAAAGTCGAGGATGTCGTTGATGATGCCCAGCAGGTGCTCGCCGGCGCCGAGGATCTTGCCGAGGTAGTTGCGCAGCTTCGGATTCGGCTCGGCCATCAGGGCCAGCCGGCTCATGCCGAGGATGGCGTTCATCGGCGTGCGGATCTCGTGGCTCATGTTCGCCAGGAACTCCGACTTCATGCGGGTCGCGGCTTCCGCGCGCAGGGTGGCGTCGCGGGTCGCGCGGCTGCGCAGGCCGACGATGCGCAGGAAGGCCAGCATGTCGAGGGCGGCGCCGAACTGCACCGCGTGCATGTTCCAGAAGTCCGGGGCGGCGCCCCCATGCGATACCTTGGTCATGACGGCGGCGCCGGTGAAGCTGATCGTCCAGCCGACCAGCAGCCAGATGCCGACCGGGTCGCGGCGGCGCGCCAGGCGGAAGGCGCCCGGCAGGCCGAACAGGGTGGGGAAGATGCCGAGGGTGCTGACCATCATGATCAGGAACTCGTCGTGGATCAGGTCGAGGCCGAAGGCGGCCGCGTTCAGCAGGCACAGCACGGCGCAGGACTTCATCACGATCGAGAAGACGCGGTCGCGGCCGGGACGGGCCAGCAGGTGCTCGACGAACAGGTAGGCGCTGCAGGAGCACAGCATGGCCGCGATGCCGCTCAGGTGCAGCGCCGCCCACATATTCCCCGGCCACAGGTAGCGGCCGCCGACGCCGTACACCGCGGCCGAATAGATGGCCAGGCTGCCGATGTACAGCGCGTACTTGGCGTACAGCGATTCGCGCAGGTGGGCCCATTGCGCCAGGCTGTAGATCACCAGGAACAGGCTGAGGCCGGACAGCAGGCCTTGCAGGAGCTGCTCGTCCATCGCCGCACTGTAGGAGGCTTCTGGCTTGCGCAGCATGACCGGCAGGATCTTCGGCGCCTCGGTCTGGACCTTCAGCAGCACCTCATAGTGCACGCCGGGTTCCAGCTCGAGCCGGAAGGCGGGGTTGCCGTGCCCGAGGGCGCCCTCCGGATCGATCCCGGAACCGCCCGCCGCGTGACGCACGATACGGCCGTCGCGCAGCAGCCAGAGGTCGGCGCGGGTGATCAGGCCATAGGCGATGTCGAGCACCCAGTCGCCGTCGTCGGTCATCGCCGCCTGCACCGGAAAGCGCAGCCATGCCGTACCCTTCCGCACGCCGATGCTGGCGAAGGGCGAACCCGGATCCTTGAAACGTTCCGGCGCGTCCGCCAGGATGCCGACGTCCAGCCGGTGACCGGGATCGACCAGCACCCGGACCGCCGGCCATGGATCGACCTCGGGCTGGCGGCCGTCGAGCAGCAGCGCGGCCTGGCCGCCAGCCGGCGCCGCGGCCTTTGATGGCAGCGGCAGCAGGGCCAGCATGGCCAGGAAGAGCGGGACGATCCAGGTTCGCATGGCGGGTTCCCTGCTCAGAAGCGGTAGTCGACGCGCAGGTCGGCGGTACGCGGCTCGCCTGGCAGCGCCATGCCGAAGCTGTTCACGGTGGTCGGACGCACTTCATTCTCGAGGTTGCGCACGCGCGCCTGCACGGTCCAGCTGGCGCCCTGCGGTTCCCAGGCCAGGCGCAGGTCGGACTCGGTGTGGCCCGGCACCCAGTACTTCAGGGCCTGGGTCGGCACCGTCAGCAGGGCGCGGCTGCTGGCGCGCGTGTGGACGCCGGCCACCAGCGCGCCGCCGGCCAGGCCAAAGCGGTGCTCCCAGCCGAGCGACAGGGTGCGGGTGGGTGTGCGGTCCAGCTTCACGCCGGCCCAGGAATGCACGCCGTCAGGCGAGTAGCTGATGTAATGGGCGTCGGTGAAGGTCAGCGCATAGTCGAAGCGGTCGGCCGCGGTGGGGCGCAGCTGGCCTTCGGCTTCGAGGCCGTTGACCACGGCCTGGCCGGCATTGCTGGTCACGTAGACCGGTGAGCCGTTGTGGAAGGCCACCGCCGACAGTTGCAGGTTGCGGTAGTCGTAATGGAAGGCCGCCAGGTTCAGGCTGGCGCGATTGCCCCAGAAGCGGGTCTTGGCGCCGGCTTCCCAGGAGCGGACCGTCTCCGGTGCGTAAGTCAGGTCCGCGGCCGGCACCTGGCTCAGCGCATTGCAGCGCACGCCGAGCTTTTCATCACCGGCCGCGCAGCCGTCGTTGAAGCCGCCGGCCTTGAAGCCGGTGGCGGCGGTCCCGTACAGCATGCTGCCCGGTGCAAGATCAAGCTCGGCACCCAGGCGCCAGGTGGTCTTGTGGATCGACAGCTCGCCGTGGTCGAGGGCGCGCAGGTCGGTGGCCGGATTGAAGGTGCGCGCCTGCTGGTAGCCGATGGTGCCGACCCGCGACTTATTGTCCATGTTGTAGCGGGCGCCGGCGGTCAGGCGCAGGCTGTCGGTCACCGGGTAGGTGGCCTGGCCGAACACGGCGCGGCTGCGCGACACCGACGGGATGATGTCCCAGACGTAGTAGGGCGTCAGGCCGATCGGCTCCATGTCGCGGTAGACGTAGTGGTTGCTGGCGTCTTCGCGGAACCAGTACAGGCCGCCCTGGGCGTTCAGGCGGCCGCCCGGCTTGGTGGCGAAGCGCAGCTCGTGCGAGTCCTGGTTGTAGTCGCCGTTGAAGTCATGGCGCAGGCCGATCGCGAAGGTCGGCACCACCCGGTAGTAATAGTTGTACAGGTAGTTGTTCGAAAAATCGCGGTGCGAGCCCAGCCAGGTGGCGTTGAACCCGCCCAGGTCCCAGTTCAGCTCCGCCGACAGCGCCGAGGTGGTCTTGTGCGTATAGCCCTGTTCGGGACGCATGTTCGGCGCGATGAAGGCGTTCGTCAGGCGCTGCGCGGCGGGAGCGTCGAACCAGACCGGCGCGCCCTGCGCGGCACCGCGGTAGAAATTCGTGTCGGGCAGGCTGTCGTCGTTGCTGGCGTCGTTCTGCGTGTGCTCGTAGCGCAGCAGCAGCGAGCCGTCCCTGCCCAGGCCCAGTCTGGCCGAGAGGCGGGCGGACCAGTCGTCGCGGTCCAGGCCAAGGTGGTAGGGCGTGCCCTGGGCATTGCGCAGGAAGGACTCGCGCTGATTGGCGGCGACCGCGGCGCGCAGCGCGAGCGTCTCGCTCACCGGCACGTTGACGGTGGCGCCCAGCTTGCGGCTGTCGTAGCTGCCGATTTCCGCATGCGCCTCGCCTTCGAACCAGGGCACCGGCGTCTTGCTGATCACGTGGACCACGCCGGCCGTGGTATTGCGGCCGTAGAGCGTGCCTTGCGGACCACGCAGCACTTCGATGCGGTCGACGTCGAAGAAGGACACGGTCTGGCTCTGCGGACGCGCGATGTAGACGCCGTCGAGCATGAAGGCGGCCGAGGGATCGCCCTTTTCGGTATTGTCGGCACTCGAGACGCCGCGGATCGTGATGCGCAGGCCGTCGTTGCCGTATTGGAAATAAGTATTCGGCAGGCGGTCGCCGATCGCCATCGGATCGTCGAGGCCGAGCTTGGCGAGCTGCTCGCCGGTGAGCACGCTCATCGCCACCGGGGTCCTGGATTCGGGTGCGGCGCTGCGTTGCGCGGTGACGATCACTTCCTGGATGCCATCGCCGGCGGCGCCTGGCGTTACGGTCTGGGCGCCGGCGGCATGCCAGGCGATGCCGGCCAGTGCGGCGGCCAGCAGGCTGGGGTTCGGGCGAACCCGGTACGTCTTCATGAACTTTCCTGATGCTTGAAGGATAGCCGGAGAGTCTAGCAGTTAGTGCTTATGCGCAATAGTCTCGGGTTACCAGAACGCAACGGTTTGTGACTTCTACGCAGCGGATTCAGGCGGGCGCCGACATGAAATTTTCGCAAGCCGCCTCGCCGCATCGTCGATTTCCGTCGCCGGCACCTGGCTGTAGCCAAGCAGGAGGCCGGTCCACCCTGTCTTGCGCAAGCCGGTTTCATGCCGTGTCAGGCAATGCGCGGTGATGCCGGCAACCCGTGCTGCGTCACTGATGCGGTCATCGCGCCAGTCTGGATCGGCAAACCGGAGCGCCAGATGCATGCCCGTGCCGGCGCCATGGACCGCCGCCATATCGCCGAAATGCCGGCCCAGGGCTTCGAGCAGGGCATCGCGCCGCTCGCGGTACAGGCGCCGCATGCGGCGCAGGTGCTGTACGAACTGCCCGTCGTTCAGGAATGCCGCCAGGGCGCGCTGTTCAGGCACCCGCCCATGCATGGGCAGGCGGGCCAGGGCCGGACGCGCGGCTTCGGCCAGGCCGGCCGGCAGCACCATGAAGCCGGTACGCATGGCCGGGAACATGGTCTTGCTGAAGGTGCCGAGATAAATCACCGGCGCGGATGGCGCGAGGCCTTGCATCGCGGGCAGCGCCGGGCCGTCGTGCCTGAACTCGCTGTCGTAATCGTCCTCGATGATCAGGGCGCCGGCACGGGCCGCGCTGTCCAATAGCGCAAGCCGGCGGCGCATGCCCAGCACCCCCCCGCTCGGATACTGGTGCGACGGGCTGGTATAGATCAGCCGCGGCGGGGTACGCCGCCAGTCTTCGTCGGCCGGCGCGATGCCCTCGCCGTCCACCGCGATGCCGACCGACCGCAGCTGGCCCCCGCGAAACGCCGACAGCGCGCCGAGGTAGCCCGGATTCTCGATCCAGGCAGTGTCGCCGGCATCGCTGAACAGCTGGACGCAGAGCTCCAGGCTGGCCTGCGTGCCATTGGTAACGACGACCTGTGCGGCGTCGCAGCGCACGCCGCGCGCAGCCTGCAGGTAGTCCGCGATCGCCTTGCGCAGGACCGGCAGGCCGGCAGGGTCGCAGTAATCGAACTCGAAGGGACCGGTTTCGCGCCAGGCACGGTCGAGTGCGCGGCGCCAGGACGTCATGGGAAACGCGTCGAGCGCGGGCACGCCGAGCGCGAAGGCCCCGGTCAACACGCCGGGCGAGGCCATGCCGGTCAGCGCTTGCGCGCGGCGCGACAGGGCCGACGGCGGCCGCTCCGACCCGATCCCTGCGGGAGTGGAAACCGCCACCGGCGCCACCACCGTGCCGCCGCGGGATGTGAGCAGGAGTCCTTCCGCCATGAGTTGCTCATAGGCGTACAACACGGTGTTGCGGGCGATACCCAGCTCGCGCGCCAGTATCCGGGTGGACAGGAGGCGGTGGCCGGCCGCCAGGCGGCCATCCAGGATGGCCGCGCGCAGGCTGGCGTGGACCTTGCGCTGGCGCGGCCAGCCGTCAACATCGTGGTGGCGTTCGAAATCGGCGAGCAGGAGACCATAGTCCACAGGTAGTCCTATCAGATCGGCATCGGCTGGCCCTTTCTTGGTGCCAGTGTGCTGATTATAGTCAAGGCGCTAATTAATCTTTCATGGTCTGTCGAAATCCGTTTCTTCGTTCGTCGATAAGGAATCGAACCACTGCAACCGGTATGACCCATCACCCGACGACACAATGAAAACGCCGATTGCTGCAATATTTCTCGTGCTTGGCCTGCACTGCCCCGCGATCGCGGGTTTCGCCGAGGGCGCCGCGGCCTATCGCGAGCACGATTACGAATTGGCGCTGAAGGAAATCGCGCCGCTTGCCCGGGGCGGCAATGCAGACGCCCAGCATTTGCTCGGCCTGATGTACTTCATGGGCCGTGGGGTGCCGCGCAATTACAGGCAGGCCTTCGAATGGCACTACAAGGCGGCGCTGCAAGGCGTGCCCGACGCGGAGTACGTGATCGGCGCGATGTATTACACCGGCAATGCCGTCCCGCAGGACCAGAAGCTGGCAGTGTCGTGGTTCCGCAAGGCCGCGCAGCTTGGCCAGCCGGATGCCCAGTATGCCCTCGGCCTGATGGTTCGGCACCACGTGGCCGACGTGCCGGAGGATGCGGTCACGGCCTACATGCTGTGGGATCTCGCCGCGGCAAGCGGCCACCGCAACGCCGGCGAGCAGCGCGACGACCTGGCGCGCCACATGACTGCACAGCAAATCGATGAGGCGCAAAGACGTTCACGCAACTGGCATCCCGGCATGGCTTTGCCATAAACCTTGAAAGAGAGCGCAAATGAGCTTATTCAGAACAAAGAATCTGGACCATTTAATGGCCAGCAGCCGCAAGCCGGGAGGCCTGAAGAAAGTCCTGGGGCCATTCGACCTGATACTGATGGGGATAGGCGCGGTGATCGGGACCGGCATTTTCGTCCTCACGGGAACGGGCGCCGTCACGGCCGGACCCGCCTTGACGCTCTCCTTCATCATCGCCGGCGTCTGTTGCGGACTGGCGGCCCTGTGCTATGCGGAGTTCGCCTCGACCGTTCCGGTCGCAGGGTCCATCTACACTTACAGCTATGTGACGATGGGCGAGCTGGTCGCCTGGATCATCGGCTGGGACCTGCTGCTCGAATACGGCCTGGCGACCTCCGCGGTGGCGGTAGGCTGGTCCGGCTATTTCCAGTCCCTCATGACGAGCTTCGGCCTGTCCCTGCCGGAGTCGCTGCGCGGCGCGCCCGGGGCGGTGCCGGGGCAGCACACCTGGTTCAACCTGCCGGCCTTCTGCATCATGATGGTACTTACGGGGATGCTGTCGCTGGGCGTGCGGGAATCCGCGCGCGTGAACAACATCATGGTGATCATCAAACTGGGCGTGGTCCTGCTGTTCATCGGCGTCGGCGCCCGCCACGTCCATCCGTCGAACTGGCACCCCTTCATGCCGAACGGCGCCGGCGGCACGCTGAGCGCCGCCGCTCTCATGTTCTTCGCCTTCATTGGCTTCGATTCCGTCACCTCGGCCGCCGAGGAAGTGAAGCGTCCCGAGCGCGACTTGCCGATCGGCCTCATCGGAACGCTGGCGACGTGCACGATCATGTACATCATCGTGACCGCCATCATGACCGGCATCGTTCCCTACGCAAAGTTCCTCGGCATCGACCATCCGGTGTCGCTGGCGCTTCAATACGCTAACGAGACCTGGTTCGCGGCCTTCGTGGACGTCGGGGCCATCCTCGGCATGACGACCGTGATCCTGGTGATGGCCTACGGCCAGACACGCATCCTGTTCGCCATGTCGCGTGACGGCCTGCTGCCGCATAAGCTGTCCGAGATCCATCCGCGCTTCGGCACGCCTTTCTTCGCCACCTGGATCGTCGGGCTCATCTTCGGCTTGCTGAGCGCGGTCGTGCCGCTCGGCGTGCTCGGCGAACTGGTCAACATGGGCACGCTGGCGGCCTTCTGCCTGGTCTCGGTCGCCGTCATCGTGCTGCGCAAGAAGCGCCCCGACCTGCACCGCGCCTTCCGCTGCCCTGGAGTGCCCGTCGTGCCGGTGCTCGCGATCGTGTTCTGCGCCGTGCTGATGGCCTTCCTGAGCAGGACCACCTGGGCCGCCTTCCTGGCATGGCTGGCGCTCGGCCTGGTGGTGTACTTCGGCTATGCCCGGCAACGGTCCCTGCTGAACCTGCCCGACCATCAAGCGCAACATCAGGAGGAGAAGGAATGTCCGAACTAAAGGTAAAGTGTTTTTCCGTGTCGCTCGATGGCTTTGGCGCCGGCCCGAACCAGAGCCTGGAAAATCCCATGGGTGAAGGCGGGGGCGGATTGCTCCAGTGGTTCCGCGGCACCCGTACTTTCCAGCGCATGACAGGAAACGAAGGCAAGGGCGTGGATGGTCCGGACAAGGATTTTGCAGCCCGCGGCCTCGACAATCTTGGCGCATGGATCCTGGGCAGGAATATGTTCGGTCCGATCCGCGGGCCATGGCAGGACGACGAGTGGAAAGGCTGGTGGGGCGACGAACCCCCGTATCGCGTCCCCGTCTTCGTGCTGACCCACCCTGCACGCGCGCCGCTGGCGATGAAGGGCGGCACGACCTTCTATTTCGTTACCGACGGCATCGAGTCCGCCTATGCGCAAGCCCGCCTCGCCGCGAACGGCAAGGACGTGCGCCTGGGCGGCGGCGTGGCGACCGTACGCGAGTACCTCGAGGCCGGCCTGGTGGACGAGATGCACCTGGCGATTGCCCCGGTATTGCTGGGATCCGGCGAATCCCTGTTTGGAGGCCTCGATCTTCGCAGCATGGGATTCCGCTGCACCGAGCACCTGCCGACGCCCTCGGCGACGCATGTCGTGCTGCGCAAGGACTGACGGCCGCGCCGGGCCGGGGTCCAGCTCAGTGGCCCCGCAGCAGGTCGGCGCGCGGATAAGCCCACCCCGGCACCCGGGCCGGGCAGGGCGCCTGCGCCAACCCGGCATACCCCATGGTCGAGAAATTCCGGCTACCCGGCTCACCCCAGCGCACATCGGTCGCCACCCCGTCGGCCAGCGAAGGCGCGCGCGCAAATCGCATCCAGGCATTCACATGGCAGTTGGTGGAAGCAAGCTTGCGCAGCGCCGCCACCGGCTGGCGGTCTTCGGCGTGCCAGGCAATCTGCGGCGGCGCGTCCTCGAGCGCGGGACCGGCGATGCGCACAGGGCAGTGCGACACCGGGCTCAAGCCGGGCGCGATGCTCAGCATGCCGCGCCGCAGGTGGACGGTGCCGGCGGCGTCGGTACCGGTGCGGGCCACGGTGACGAAGGACCAGCACAGCGGATTGGCCGGGTAGGCCGACAGCGCCGTGTCCAGCAGGCGCTCGCCGGCATCGATGCGTTTCAGTTCGGCGTCGACGATGGCGTGCGCCTGCTGCAGGGCCATCGCTTGCACGCCGACGAAGAGCAGGGCGGCCGCCAGTCCGGCGCCGAGCGCCATGCGTCCGCGTTCGGCGCGGGTCTCGCCGTGGTGTTCGTCGTTCCGGCGCTGGATCCAGGCCAGCAGCAGGCCCAGCGCCGCCAGGCCGGCCAGCGAACCCCATTGCAGGAAACCCAGCACGGCAGCCGCCAGCGGCACCAGGGCGATCACGGCCAGCCACAGCCGGCGCAGCGGACGGCTGCGAATCATCTCCGCCAGCGGCACGCCGAAAGCGATCCAGAACACCGGTTCGACGATGAAGACCAGGTCGCCGTAATACCAGTTCGGGTCGAAGGGCCAGAAGGGATGCACGCCGTAGACGTTCAGGCTGTCCATGCCGATGTGCAGCAGCAGCCCGACGCTTGATGCCAGCAGGGCGCCGAGCCGCGCCGTCGGACTCTCGCGCAGCAGGCGCCGCGCGGACGGCCACAGCAGCCAGACCAGGGCCAGCAGCAGAGCGGCCTCGGCGAGGGCGACCACGAGCGTGTGCGTGTGGCCGCGGTGGTGCAGCAGATAGCCGAGCGGCGGTCCGAGCAGGCCGGTCAGCACCAGGTCGAGGTCGGGGAAGTTGCTGGCCAGGCAGCCGATGGTGAGCAGCATGCGCGAGCGTACGCGGCGGTGTTCCACCTGAGGTTCGGCGGGCAGGCTGCGGTCGATCAGGGCGCCGATCCCGAGACCGACGACGGAGTGGGTGAGATTATCCATTCTGCAATCTTACCCGGAATACATTGGAAATGGCTTAGCCGGGCGGCACTACCAGCGCTCCCACATAGCCTTCGGGCAGGACGAGCGCCAGGCAGCGGCTCGCACGCAATGGAGCATCGCCGTCCTCACTCCATTCGACCAGCTCGCGGCCCAGGTATTTCAGGCGCGCCTCGCGTTCGGTCCAGGCGCGCGCAAAGGCCAGCATGCGCTCGTCGGGCGGCAGTGGAATCAGCCTTTCCGCCACCTCAGGGCCGAGAAAATCGCGCGCCACCGCTTCCCAGTCGGGGAAGGCGGCGGCGTCAAAGACCTGGGTGACGTCGATGCCGACCGCGCCCCGCAGCGAGATCGCCGCCACCGACAGCGCGCCGTCATGGCTGATCGCCAGCCAGGCGCGGCGCAGGCCGGAGGGCGCATCCAGCACCGCATAGGGCGGCACCCCTGGTTCGGCGCGCAGGACGATGCGTTCAAGCGGCAGGCCGCTCAACTGCCCGAGCGCGGCGACGATGGCGTCGCGGATCGCCCGCCGGGCATGGTCGCGGTCGGCATCGCCCTGGATGCCGATGACGCCGACCTCAAAATCTGCAACTAACCGACAAGGTCCGGCAGGCTCGGCGAAAAACCCCCGGCCGCCAGCAGCGGCCGGGGGAAGCAGCATCCATTGAACGGGAACTGCGGCGGCGTCCTCCATCGATATCCTCCTCGGGCCCGCTCAGCTTCGTTGTGGCGCGGCCGGCAGGCCGGACCAGGCGGTGGCATCCGGAATGTGCTCGCCCTTCATCACCAGGGTCAGCGGGCCGATGCGGGCGTTGTGGCCGACCCGGGCGCTGTACAGCACCGCGCTGCGCGGGCCCACGTACACCTTGCTGCCGATCTCGACCTGGTCGATCTTCATCACGCGGTCTTCGAACAAATGGGTCTGCGGGCAGGACAGGGCGTTCAGTTCGCTGTGGTCGCCGATCGTCACGCAATCGAATTCCGTGATGTCGGTGGTGTCCATGTAGACGCCCTTGCCGATCCGGCAGCCGAGCATGTTGAAAGCCAGCGGCAGCCAGGGCGTGCCGCGCAGGTAGCGCATGAAGTTGGGCACGGCAATGCCCTCGTACATATTGGTCACGCCCTCGGACAGCCAGACGAAGGGCGTCCACATCGGGTCGGCGCGCTTCTTGTAGCGGCCCAGCAGCAGCCATTTGAAGGCCAGCACGAACAGGTAGTTGCCGATGCCGTAGGCCAGTCCGATCAGGGCCAGGTACCAGATCACTTCGCCCCATCGGCCGGCGCCGGCCAGCGGCATCAGGTCCAGCACCACCGTATAGCCTACCGCGATCACCACCGCGTGCGGCGCGACGATGCGGAAGGCTTCCACCAGAGTGCGGCCCAGGCGCCGCGCCATTGATGGGCGATAGGTCAGGTGTTCCGGATAGCCGCTGACCTGTTCGCGCGCCGGCAGGTGGATCGGCGGCGAGCCGAGCCAGGTGTCGCCGCCCGTCATGCGTTCGTTGGCCGGGGCGTGGGTGTGCACGCCCACCAGCACCCCTTCCGGCAGCACGGTGCCGTCCGGGATGTAGCTGCCGTTGCCGACGAAGCTGCGGTTCGAGACCACGGTCGGTTCCATCGTCATCCAGCCGCCGTCGATCTGCTCGTCGCCCAGCATCACGGCGTCGGCGATGAAGGTCTCGTCGCCGAGGGTCAGCATGTCGGGCACCACGCCCAGCGCGGTCGAGATCTCGGCGTCGCGGCCCACCTTGGCGCCCAGCAGGCGGTACCAGAAGGGCGCGAACACGGTGGCGTAGATGCCGTGCAGGACGTTCAGGCTCGATTCCTGGATGTGGCTGACCAGCCACTTCTTGCAATAGGTGTTCGAGTGGACGGCCGAGCGGCCCGGCTGCATGCGCGGCAGGAAGCCCCAGCGGATCGCCGCCGACACCAGCATGGTCAGGAAGATCAGCACGGCGCTGGCCGGCAGCGCCAGCACGAAGTAGCGCACCAGCTGGCCGTGGATGGTGTTGGCCTGCATCCAGGCCAGGGTACCGCGTTCGTCGAACCAGTCGATCAGCACGAAGCTCGGGAAGACCGGCATGAAGAACAGGGTCGCCACCAGCAGGATGCCGAACACGAAGAACAGCGCTTCGCCGGCCAGCCGCAGGCGGGAAGCGCGCGGCCGCGGCGGCAGGATGGAGGGATCGAAGGCGCCCGCGTCGCGCGCCGGCGAGCCGGACCACACGCGGCCGTCCGGCACCATGGCGCCGTCGCTGAGGGCCGACTGGCCTTCCATGTGGCCGCGCCGGCCGACCCGGGTATTCCCTTCGAGGATGGCGTAGGACGAGACGCAGGCATCGTCGTCGAGCGTGATGTGGCCGAGGAGCAGGCGTCCGCGTTCGACGCGCGCGTTCTCGAAGTTGACGCCGTTGCCGATGCTGACGTTGTCGCCGAGGGTGAACAGGTCCGGCGAGCGCAATGTCATCGAGCCGATCACGACGTCCTTGCCGACCTTCGCGCCCAGCACCCGCAGCCACCAGGCGTACAGCGAGGAGCCGGCCAGCAGATAGGTGGGCGCGGCTTCGACCAGGCGGTCGGACAGCCACCAGCGGTAATAGGTCATGCCCCACAGCGGATAGCTGCCGGGCTTCAGGCGGCCGGCCACCAGCCATTTACCGGCGGCGGCGAACACGAATTCCATCAAGGTCGCCAGCAGGAACACGCCGATCGAGGCCGCGACCGCGCGCAGGGTCGAGTCGCCCGGGTCGCCGGTCATGAAGTGGTAGGTGAAGAAGGGCGCCAGCCACTGCGCCATGCGCAGGGTCACCAGCACCGGCACCGCCGCCAGCTGGGCCAGGCCGCAGGCCCAGCGCCGCGCTTCCGGCGGCGGGGTCCAGTCCTGCTCCATCTGGGCGGTGCCGGCGGCCTGGTCGAGGCCGGAGGCGATCGCACCGATCTGGCGTTGCTGGTAGATGTCGCGCACCGTCATGTGGGCGAAGCGCGGATCGCTGCGCATGGCCGTGGCCAGGCGCGCGGCGAAGAAGGAGTGGCCACCCAGGTCGCTGAAGAAATCGAGCTCGCGGCGGATCGGCTGGCCCGGGAACAGCTGGGCCAGGGCCGCGAACAAGGCTTCCTCGGCCGGGGTTTCGGCGATGTCCGATTCGGCGGCGTCGCTGGGCAGCGGCGCGCTCAGCGCCATCGCCTTCAGCGCCTTGCGGTCGATCTTGCCCGAGGTCAGGCGCGGCATCACGTTCAGGACTTCGAAGCGGCTCGGCACCATATACGGCGGCAGGCGGGCGGCCAGCGCCTTGCGCAAGGTGGAGGCGGCCAGCTGCTCGCCGGTGGCACCAAGGGCCGGCACCAGGTAGGCCACCAGGCGGTCGATGCCGTCGTCCTTGCGCAGCAGGACCGCGGTGGTGCCGATGCCGTCCTGCTGGGCCAGCACGGCTTCGATTTCGCCCAGCTCGACGCGGAAGCCGCGGATCTTGACCTGGTCGTCGGTGCGGCCCAGGCAGACCACTTCGCCGTCCGGCTCGATGCGCGCCAGGTCGCCGGTGCGGTACAGGCGGGTGTCGTCGGCGCTGGCGCTCCAGGGATTGGCCTGGAATTTTTCGGCGGTCAGGTCGGGGCGGCCCAGGTAGCCGGCGGAAAGCCCCGGGCCGATGATGCACAGCTCGCCGGTGTCGCCGCGCGGCAGGATCTGCAGCCCCTTTTCGGTATCCGTGGAGATTACCAGCAGCCCGTAATTGGGGAGCGGCTTGCCGATCGTGATCAGGCGTCCCGGATGGAGCGAAGCCAGGCTGGCCGAGACCGTGGCTTCGGTCGGGCCGTAAGTGTTGAACATCTGGCGGCCGGGCTTCGAAAAGCGTTCGACCACGGTTTCCGGGCACATCTCGCCGCCCAGGTTGATGATGCGCAGGCCAGGGACGTCCTCGGCAAACAGGGCCAGCAGGGTCGGCACCGCGTGCAGCACCGTGACGCCGTTTTCCTGCAGCAGGCGCGGCAAGGCTTCGGGATCGCCGGCCGTCTCCTTGGGTCCCAGCCACAGGGTGGCGCCAACCAGCCAGGAGATCCAGATCTCCTCGAAGGACATGTCGAAGGCGACCGAGAAGCCCTGGTAGACCGTGTCGTCGGCCCGCACGCCCAGCACTTCGTTTTCGCTGCGCAGGAAGTGGCAGATGCTGCGCTGGTCGATCAGGATGCCTTTCGGCTTGCCGGTCGACCCCGAGGTATAGATGACGTAGGCCGGGGCGCTGCCGCCGACCTTGCCGCGGCGTTTGAGCTCGTAGCCGGCGGGGGCGGGCGCCAGCAGGCTTTCCGCGGTGTGGATGGGGCGGTCGACCGTGGCCAGGCGCTCGCCCATGCGTTCGCTGCTCACCAGGGCCGGCGAACCGGCGTCTTCCATGCACACCAGCAGGCGTTCGACCGGGGTGTCTTCGTCGACCGGCAGCCAGGCGGCGCCGGCCTTGGCGATGGCGGCCTGCATCAGCAGCAGGTCGATTCCGCGCGGCATCCATAGGCCGACGATGTCGCCGGGCCCGATGCCGGCCTCGATCAGGCGCGAGGCGGCCAGGCTGGCCAGTTCGTCGAGTTCGCGGTAACTGAGCCGGCGGTCGCCGGCGATCAGGGCGGTCTGGCCGGGCGCGCGGCGGGCGCTGGCTTCCAGCAGGTCGGCGAGGATTTCGTCACGCAGCAGCTCGGGCTGGTGCGGACCGTACAGCACATCGGGATGCCGTGTCAGGGAGGAAATATCGTTCATCAACGGCGGCGGATGAGATCTATCGAAAAAAGCATGAGCGGGCACATGAGCGCAGAGTACCGTATTTTCGCTTCTCCCATGGTTAGCTGTCGAACTTTGCGGATTACAGAATGTTTCTCAAAGGTTTTTGATGTAGATCAAGGAAATGACCCGATTGACGTCTGTACACTTCGCGTGTTAGAAGTATTGCCGTAAAGAAACAAGGGAGTTTGTCGTGCGCACCAACCTGCCGGTCACCGGCATCGAATACATCCTCACCGATGGCCAGTCCATCGTCTCCAAAACCGACACCAAGGGACGCATCACCTACGTCAACCCCAGCTTCATCGAGGTCAGCGGCTTCGAACCCGAAGAACTGATCGGCAAGGCCCACAACGTGGTCCGCCATCCCGACATGCCGCCCGAAGCCTTCGCCGACCTGTGGCAGACGCTGAAGGCCGGTCTGCCCTGGACCGGCATGGTCAAGAACCGCCGCAAGAACGGCGATTATTACTGGGTGGTCGCGAACGTGGTGCCGGTCAAGGAGAACGGCGTCACGGTCGGCTACATGTCGGTGCGCACCCGTCCCGAACGCGAACAGGTGAAGGCCGCCGAGGAGCTGTACCGTCGCTTCCGCAATGGGGAGGCGCAGGGCCTGGCGATCCGCCGCGGCGCCGTGGTCCGGGCTGGCCTGCAGGGCCGCCTGCGTGCCCTGCGCAACCTGCCGCTGGGCCGGCGCCTGGGCCTGATGCTGGGCACCCAGTCGGCCCTGCTGGTGGCGCTGGCGGCGGCCGCCGACGGTACCGTCTGGCGCGTGCTGGGCGGCGCCGGCGCGCTGCTCACGCTGCTGGCCTGGGCCGAGCTGCAGCGCTCCATCGTCGGCCCGCTGCGGCAGGCCCAGGACGCGGTCCACGCACTGGCCGGCGGCGACCTCTCGCACCTGCCGCCGGTGGGCCGCGACGACGAAGTCGGCCGCCTGCTGCTGGCGCTGCGTCAGCTGAACGTCAACCTGACCGCCATCGTCGGCGACGTGCGCGCCAACGTCGCCTCGATCGAGTCCGCCACGCGCGGCATCGCCGCCGGCAACCAGGACCTGGCGCGCCGCACCGAGTCCCAGGCCGCCAGCCTCGAGCAGACCGCCGCCAGCCTGGCCCAGGTGGCCGCCGCGGCCGGCAACAACACCGACAGCGCGGTGCGGGCCGACGGCCTGGTGGACACGGCCTCCAGCGTGGCCGACCGCGCCGGCGTCTCGGTCCAGCAGGTGGGCGCGACGATGGGCCAGATCAGCGGCTCGGCCACCCGCATCGTCGACATCATCGGCCTGATCGACGGCATCGCCTTCCAGACCAATATCCTGGCCCTGAACGCGGCCGTCGAGGCGGCCCGCGCGGGCGAGCAGGGCCGCGGCTTCGCGGTGGTCGCCGGCGAGGTACGCTCGCTGGCCCAGCGCTCGGCCGGCGCGGCCAAGGAAATCAAGCGCCTGATCGAGGATTCGGTCGAGCAGATCGGGCAGGGCGACGAACTGGTGGGCGCCGCCGGGCAGACCATGCGCGAAGTGGTCGCCTCGGTGCAGGAAGCGGCGAGGATCATGCACGGCATCACCGTCGCCTCGCGCGAGCAGCACGGTGGCATCGCCCAGGTCAACGCCGCCATGCGCGACCTGGACGGCATCACGCGCGAGAACGCGGCCCTGGTCGAGGAAGCGGCGGCGGCGTCGGCGAATGTGGCCGAACAGGCAAGCCATCTATCGCAGGCTTTGTCGGTGTTTAAGGTCGGCCGTTTTTGATGCAGGTCAAGGATTTTCCTGATCTAAATCAATAGACTCCTTGCATACAGTGCGCTACCCATCGGTAGCGCCCGCAAGGAGTTCCTCATGACGCAGCAGTTGCAAGCAGTACCCGCCAAGATCCCGGCCTTCCAGCCGCATGTCGATTTCGACGCCGGGCTGATCTCCCGCCTCAGCAAGTCCGGCCCGCGCTACACCTCTTACCCGACCGCCGACCGCTTCACGGAAAGCTTCGGCTACCGCGACTACCTGCACGCCGTGGCCGACCGCCGCACGCGCGGCAATGCGCGTCCACTGTCGCTGTACCTGCATATTCCGTTCTGCGACACGGTCTGCTACTACTGCGCCTGCAACAAGATCGTCACCAGGAACCGCGAAAAGGCGGCCACCTACCTGGCTTACCTGAAGCGCGAAGTCGCGATGCAGGGCGCCCTGTTCGCCGGGATGAACGATGTCGAACAGCTGCACTTCGGCGGCGGCACGCCCACCTATCTGTCGGATGCGCAGATGGGCGAGCTGATGGACCATCTGCGGCGCTGCTTCCGCTTCGCTCCGGATGCAATCGGCGAGTATTCCATCGAAGTCGACCCGCGCACCGTGTCGGTGGAGCGCGTGCACAGCCTGCGCGCGCAAGGCTTCAACCGCATCAGCCTGGGCGTGCAGGATTTCGACGCCGAGGTCCAGAAGGCCGTCAACCGCATCCAGCCGGAAGAAGAGACGGGCGCCGTGATCGCCGCCGCGCGCGCCGCCGGCTTCCGTTCGGTCAGCATCGACCTGATCTACGGCCTGCCGAAGCAGACCCCGCAGACCATGACGGCCACCCTCGCGAAGGTGGTGGCCGCGGATCCGGACCGCATCGCCGTCTACCACTACGCCCACCTGCCGCACCTGTTCAAGCCGCAGCGCCGCATCCTGGAACAGGACATGCCGGACAGCGACGCCAAGCTGCGCATGCTCCAGATGTGCATCGAGCGCCTCACCGCCGCCGGCTACGTTTACATCGGCATGGACCATTTCGCCAAGCCGGAAGACGACCTCGCCATCGCCCAGCGCCAGGGCCGCCTGCACCGCAACTTCCAGGGCTATTCGACCCATGCGGATACGGACCTGGTCTCCTGTGGTGTCTCCGCCATCGGCGCGGTGGGCGCGACCTACAGCCAGAACGTCAAGACCCTGGACGCCTACTACGATGCGCTCGACCGCAACGATCTGCCGGTGGCGCGCGGCACCCGCCTCGGCATGGACGACGTCCTGCGACGCACCGTGATCCAGAAGCTGATGTGCCAGTTCGAGCTGTCGATCTCCACCATCGAGCAGGCCTTCCCGGTGGTATTCCGCCAGTACTTCGCGGCCGAACTGGCGCAACTGGCGGCGATGGAAGAGGATGGACTGGTGGTCGTGAACGGCGACTGGATCAGCGTCAGCAGCAAAGGGCGCCTGCTGATCCGCAACGTGTGCATGGTGTTCGACCGCTATCTCGCCACCCGCAGCGCCGAACCGCATTATTCGAAGACGGTGTGAAATGGGTATCGGTGGTATCGGCCTGTTGCCGGTGTTCGTGGTCGGGCTGCTCGGCAGCGTGCACTGCGCCGGCATGTGCGGCGGGATCGTCGGCGCGCTGTCGGTGGCGCCGGTGAAGCTGCATGCTGCGCGCCCGGCCCGTCCGGCGCTCGCAAATGGTCTGGCATACAACGCCGGCCGCATCGGCAGCTACATGCTGGCGGGTGCGCTGGCCGGCGGGATCGGCCAGGGCGCCGGCGCGCTGGCGCGGCTGCCGGCGCTGCAGACGGGCGCCTACTGGATGGCCAACCTGATGCTGGCCATGCTGGGGCTGTACCTGATGGATGCCTGGCGCGGCCTGGCGCGGCTGGAGCAGGGCGGCCAGATCGTCTGGCGCCGCGTGCAGCCGCTACTGCGCCGTGTGAGCCCGGGGCCGGGCGCGGGCCTCGGCCCGGGCCGCATGCTGGCCGCCGGGCTTCTGTGGGGCTGGCTGCCCTGCGGGATGGTCTACAGCGTGCTGGTGACGGCCATGCTGTCCGGCTCCGCCGCGGGCGGCGCGCTGGTGATGCTGGCCTTCGGCCTCGGCACGCTGCCGATGCTGCTCGGTCTCGGCCTGCTGGGCGCGCGCCTGCGCGCTTCCCTGCGCCGGCGCGAGGTGCGCCTGGCCTGCGGCGCGCTGGTGCTGGGCTTCGGCCTGCTCGGCCTCGCGCGCGCGGCCGGCGGCCTGCCGCACAGCTGGCTGGAGAGCGTCTGCCTGACGCCGGGAGGTGGAGCATGAACGCGATTGCCGACTTTGCCGCCTGCTACCACTGCGGCCAGCCGGCCGTCGGGGGCAGGCGCTGGCAGGCCAGCATCGGCGGGCAGGCGCGCACCATGTGCTGTCCCGGCTGCGCCGCCGCCGCCCAGGCGATCGCGGACGCCGGCCTGCACGACTACTACGACAGCCGCACCGCCTTCGCCGCCCCGCCTGACGACACCGGCGGCAGCGATGCGTCCCTGAAGCTCTACGACGAGATGGGGCTGGACGGTGACGCCGTGTTCACCGTCGAGGGCCTGCGCTGCGCCGCCTGCGTGTGGCTGATCGAACGCCGCGTAACTTCGCTGCCGGGCGTGCAGTCCTGCGTGCTGAACGTCGCCACCGAGCGCCTGCAGGTGCGCTGGGATGCATCGATCTGCCGTCCCAGCGCCATCATCGCGGCCTTGCGCGCCATCGGCTATACCGCCTATCCCTACGACGCCACCCGCCACGGCGCCCAGCTCGAACGCGCCCGCAAATCCCTGATGCGGCGCCTGTTCGTGGCCGGGCTGTCGATGATGCAGGTGATGATGTACGCCGTCCCGGTCTACATGGCCACCGACGGCACCATGGACGCCGACATGACGGCCCTGATGGGCTGGGCCTCCTTCCTGCTCACGCTGCCCGCGGTGAGCTACTGCGCCTGGCCGTTCCTGTGCGGCGCCTGGAGCGACCTGCGGCGCGGCCTGCCCGGCATGGACGTGCCGGTGGCGCTGGGCATCCTGGCCGCCTTCGTGGGCAGCGCGGTGTCGCTGGTGCGCGGCAGCGGCGAGGTCTATTTCGATTCGATCACCATGTTCGTGTTCCTGCTGCTGGGCAGCCGCTGGCTGGAACTCGATGCCCGCCGCAAGGCCGCGCGCGCACTGGAAAGCCTGCAGCATGCGGCGCCCGCCACCGCGCTGCGGCTGCCGTACTGGCCGGCTTCGATCGAGCCCGAAACCATCGCCGCCGGCAAGCTGGTGCCCGGCGACGTGATCCTGGTCCCGCCCGGGCAGACGGTGGCGGCCGATGGCGTCATCCTCGAAGGTCACACGGAAGTCGACCTGTCCCTGCTGACCGGCGAGAGCCGCACGCGGCCGATGGCGCCCGGCGACCAGCTGCCCGGCGGCGCCGTCAACGTGGCCCAGGCGGTGACGGTGCGGGTGAGCAGCAGCGCCGCCGCCAGCACCCTGGCGACCCTGGTGCGGCTGAGCGAACGCGCCGGCCAGGACAAGCCGAGACTGGCGCAGTGGGCCGACCGCGTCGGCGCCTGGTTCGTGGTGGTGCTGCTGGTGCTGACGGCCGCCGTGTTCGCGTACTGGCATGCGGTGGACCCGGCGCGCGCCTGGCCGGCGGCAATCGCGGTGCTGGTGGTGTCCTGTCCCTGCGCGCTGTCGCTGGCGACGCCGACCGCGTTGGCGGCGGCATTGGAACGCCTGCTGCGCCACGGCGTGCTGGCCGTGAAGCCGCACGTGCTGGAGACCCTGGAGCGGGCTACCCACGTGGTGTTCGACAAGACCGGCACCGTGACCCGCGGCCGTCCCGTGCTGCGCGACACCGTGACCCTGGGCATGGCCGAAAGCGCCGACTGCCTGCGCATCGCGGCGGCGCTCGAAGCGGGCAACGCGCATCCGCTGGCCCAGGCCCTGCGCGAAGCGCGGGCCGCGCTGGACGCCGCCGCGCTGGAGGCGGACAGTATCGAGAATGTGGTCGGACAGGGCATCGAAGGCGAGGTGGCCGGCCTGCGCTACCGCCTGGGCAGCGCTGATTTCGTGGCCGCCCTGGCCGGCGGCGTGGCGCCCCTGGGCGCGCCGGCCGGCGCCAGCGCGGTCTGGCTGGGCAGCAGCGACCGCTGGCTGGCCCGCTTCGACCTGGTCGACGCCCTGCGCCCCGAAGTGCCGGCCCTGGTGCGCCAGCTACAGGCGCGCGGCAAGACCGTGCTGCTGCTGTCCGGCGACGACGAGGAAGCGGTGCAGGCAGTGGCCGCCCAGCTCGGCATCCGCGAGGCGCGCGGCCGCCAGCTGCCGCAGGACAAGCTGGACGCGGTGCGCGCCCTGCAGGCCGAGGGTGCGGTGGTGGCGATGGTCGGCGACGGCATCAATGACGCCGCCGTGCTGAGCGGCGCCGACGTCTCGTTCGCGATGGGCCAGGGCGCCCAGTTGGCCCAGCTGCATGCCGACTGCGTGCTGCTGGATACCGGCGACGCCGGCCTCGAACCGCTGGGCGAAGCGGTGCGCACCGCCGGCGCCTGCGTGCGCATCATCCGCCAGAACCTGGGCTGGGCGATGCTCTACAACCTCGTGGCGATACCGGCCGCTGCCAGCGGCCTGCTGAATCCCTGGCTGTCCGGCCTGGGCATGGCCGGCAGTTCGGCCCTGGTGGTGCTGAATGCCTTGCGGCTGAGGAGGGCGGGCTGATGGAAGCCCTGTATCTGCTGATTCCGCTGAGCCTGATCCTGGTGGCGTTTGCGGTGTGGATTTTCTTCGGGGCGGCCGAGAGCGGGCAGTTCGAGGATCTGGATGGGCCGGCTTTGCGGATACTGAATGATGATGATTAAGCGTCGTTCCCGCCACCACCGTCGTCCCCGCGAAGGCGGGGCCTCAAGTTTGCTTGAGCTGGCACGACGCTCGCAGAACCTTGACCCCCGCCTGCGCGGGGGCGACGTTTACAAGTCAATGGTGCCTGGGACAAGGCGGCGGTGCTCCGCGTTGCAGGTCGTTACATCGTCGGCCCGCGCCCGGTCCGCTGTTCCTTCTCGATCCGCTCATGGCATTCGATACGGGTCTGCACCGTAGGGGGCGCCAGCAGATCGGTTTCGTGCTCGGCCAGGTGTTCTTCGTTGTGGCTCAGCATTTCGCCGGCCGGCGCGTCGTCGTTCGAGCCCATGTGGGCCATCGGCGAGATCGCCGGGCGGTCGTCGGTGCCGCCGCCGCTGCGGGCACGGATGGTGGCAAGCATGTCTTCGCGGCTCCGGCGCAGACGCTTGCCGATTTCTTCGTGCGGTTCTGATGCGATGGGTGGCATGCGAAGTCCTCAAGTGTGGGTTTTTGTCTCCTGCCACAGCCCGTTCCGGACATTTTGATTCACATCAAGGATTTTCCACGTTCAGAAACTTACGCTCCTGATGTCGTCCTTTATTTCTTCTAGGGAGTGCATCTTGAGCACCAGTCTAAACTACAACTATAAGATCGTGCGCCAGTTTGCCATCGCCACCGTGGTCTGGGGCGTGATCGGCATGCTCGCCGGCGTCTGGATCGCGGCCCAGCTGGCCTGGCCGGCGCTGAACTTCGACATCCCGTGGCTGACCTACGGCCGCCTGCGCCCGCTGCACACGAATGCCGTCATCTTCGCCTTCGGCATCTGCGGCCTGTTCGCCACCTCCTACTACGTGGTGCAGCGGACCTGCCAGGTGCGGCTGTTCTCGGACAGGCTGGCCGCCTTCACCTTCTGGGGCTGGCAGGCGGTGCTGGTGGCGGCCGCGATCACGCTGCCGATGGGCTTCACGCGCGGCAAGGAATACGCCGAGCTGGAATGGCCGATCGCGATCCTGATCGCCATCGTCTGGGTGGCCTATGCGGTGGTCTTCTTCGGCACCATCGTCAAGCGCCGCGTGCAGCACATCTACGTCGCCAACTGGTTCTTCGGCGGCTACATCATCGCCGTGGCGGTGCTGCACATCGTGAACGGCATGTCGATGCCGGCGTCGCTGTGGAAGTCCTACTCGATGTACGCCGGGGTGCAGGACGCGATGATCCAGTGGTGGTACGGCCATAACGCGGTCGGCTTCATCCTGACCGCCGGCTACCTCGGCATGGTCTACTACTTCATCCCCAAGCAGGCCGAGCGCCCGGTGTATTCCTATCGCCTGTCGATCGTGCACTTCTGGGCCCTGATCTTCACCTATATGTGGGCCGGCCCCCACCACCTGCACTACACCGCGCTGCCCGACTGGACCCAGTCGCTGGGCATGGTGTTCTCGCTGATCCTTTTGGCGCCGTCCTGGGGCGGCATGATCAACGGGATGATGACCCTGTCGGGCGCCTGGCACAAGCTGCGCTCGGATCCGATCCTGAAGTTCATGATCGTCTCGCTGTCCTTCTACGGCATGGCCACCTTCGAGGGCCCGATGATGTCGATCAAGACCATCAACTCTCTGTCCCACTACACCGACTGGGGCATTGCCCACGTCCACGGCGGCGCGCTGGGCTGGGTCGGCTTCATCACCATGGGATCGCTGTATTACCTGATCCCGCGCCTGGCCGGCAAGAAGCAGATGGAAAGCGTGGCCCTGATCGAGGCCCACTTCTGGCTCGGCACCATCGGCATCGTGCTGTACATCGCCGCGATGTGGATCGCCGGCGTGATGCAGGGCCTGATGTGGCGCGCGGTGAACCCGGACGGCACCCTGACCTATACCTTCGTCGAAGGCGTCAAGGCCACTTATCCCTACTACGTGATCCGCTTCGGCGGCGGCCTGATGTACCTGAGCGGCATGTGCCTGATGGCTTATAACACCTGGCTGACGATGCGCGGCACCCGGTCCGTCGACGCGCGCATCCCCGACCTGCAGCCGCCCAAGCCGGCACCCGCCTCGAACGGCGCCGTCCCCGAACACGCATAAACAAAGCAAGGAACCATCATGAAATTCACCCACGAGTGGATCGAGAAGAACCCCTGGCTGCTGATCGGCCTGGTGCTGGTCGTGATCTCGTTCGGCGGCCTGGTCGAGATCGTGCCGCTGTTCTTCCAGAAGTCGACCACCGAGCCGGTCGCCGGCCTCAAACCGTATTCCGCGCTGCGCCTGGCCGGCCGCGACATCTATATCCGCGAAGGCTGCTACAACTGCCACTCGCAGATGATCCGTCCCTTCCGCGCCGAGACCGAGCGCTATGGCCACTATTCCGTGGCCGGCGAGTTCGTCTACGACCACCCCTTCCAGTGGGGCAGCAAGCGCACCGGCCCGGACCTGGCGCGCGTGGGCGGCCGCTACTCGGACGAGTGGCACCGCACCCACCTGGACAACCCGCGCGACGTGGTCCCGGAATCGAATATGCCGGGCTATCCCTGGCTGGCCAACAACAAGCTCGACCCGCAATCCATCGTGCCGAAGATGCGCGCGATGCAGCGCCTGAACGTGCCGTACTCGGAAAAGGACGTGCAGGACGCGCCGGCCGAACTGGAAGGCAAGAGCGAGCAGGACGCACTGATCGCCTACCTGCAGGGCCTGGGCACGCAAATCAAGACAAGGAACTGAGCGAGGAACCGACATGGCACTTCAACATATTTTCGACGACGCGAGCCGTATCATGACGGTGATCAGCTTCGCCACCTTCGCCGGCATCCTGGCCTGGACCTACGTGCTGCGCAAGGAACACGATTTCGCCCAGGCGGCCGCGCTGCCTTTCGCCGACGATAACGACGACATCGGAGAAGACTATGTCTGACTTCACCAGCGGCTTCTGGAACTGGTACATCGTGCTGATCACGGTGCTCGGCATCGCCGGCTGCGCGATCCTGCTGTGGTCCCAGTCAAAGCACAAGGTCAGGATCGGCGATGACGGCCAGCTTGACAAGACCACCGGCCACGTCTGGGACGAAGACCTGACGGAGCTGAACACCCCGATGCCGCGCTGGTGGATGGGACTGTTCTACCTGACCATCGTGTTCGCGGTCGTCTACCTGGTGCTGTATCCAGGCCTGGGCACGTACGCGGGCAAGCTGGGCTGGAAATCCAGCGGCGCCTATCAGCTCGAGGTGAAGCAGGCGAATGCCGACTACGGCCCGCTGTTCGACAAATACCTGAAGCAGGACATCAAGATGGTGGCGCGCGACCCGCAGGCCCATGCGATCGGCGAGCGCCTGTTCCTGAACTACTGCGCCCAATGCCACGGCTCCGACGCGCGCGGCAACAAGGGTTATCCGAACCTGACCGACAAGGACTGGCTGTACGGCGGCGAACCCTCCGTCATCAAGGAAACCATCATGAAGGGCCGTAACGGCCAGATGCCGCCGATGGGCGCGGCCCTCGGTGCCGACAGCGATGTCGAGAACGTGGCCCACTATGTGCGCAGCCTGTCCGGCCTGACCGCGGATCCGGTCAAGGTCGCCTTCGGCAAGCCGAAGTTCGGCGCCTGCGCCGCCTGCCATGGCGCCGACGCCCATGGCAACCCGGCCCTGGGCGCACCGAACCTGACGGACAAGGTCTGGCTCTACGGCGGCAGCGCGGAAACCATCATGGAGACCATCCGCAAGGGCCGCAACAACACCATGCCGGCCTGGGGCGAATTCCTCGGCGAGGGCAAGGCGCACGTGCTGGCGGCCTATGTCTGGAGCCTGTCGAACGATCCGAACGCGCCGGAGGCGGCAAAATGAATGCGCGGGAGCTCGTGGTGAAGGAAGCGGTCATCAAGATGTACGCCGCGCGCGAGGAGATCCACCCGCGCGAGGTGAAGGGCCGCTTTGCCACCTTGCGCTGGGCCTGCGTCTGGCTCACGCAGATCCTGTTCTACGGCCTGCCCTGGCTGCAATGGAACGGACGCCAGGCCGTGCTGTTCGACCTCGGCGCCCGCAAGTTCCACCTGTTCGGCCTGGTGCTGTGGCCCCAGGACTTCATCTACCTGGCCGGCCTGCTGATATTCTCCGCCTACGGCCTGTTCCTGGTGACGACCGTCGCCGGGCGGATCTGGTGCGGCTATGCCTGCCCGCAGACGGTGTACACCGAGATCTTCCTGTGGATCGAGCGCCGCATCGAGGGCAACCGCAGCGCACGCATCCGCCTCGACCGCCAGCCGTGGACGGCGGAGAAGCTGGGCAAGCGCGGCGCCAAGCACCTGGCCTGGGGCATCGTCGCGCTGTGGACCGGCTTCAGCTTCGTCGGCTATTTCACGCCCGTGCGCCAGCTCGGCCATGAGGCGCTGGGCTTTTCGCTCGGCCCCTGGGAAGCCTTCTGGGTGCTGTTCTACGCCTTCGCCACCTACGGCAACGCCGGCTGGATGCGCGAGCAGGTCTGCAAGTACATGTGCCCCTATGCGCGTTTCCAGAGCGCGATGTTCGACCGCGATACCCTGATCGTCAGCTACGACACGGCACGCGGCGAACCGCGCGGAGTCGAGAAGAGCGGCGCGACAACGGAGAAGAAGGGCGACTGCATCGACTGCAGCATGTGCGTGCAGGTCTGCCCGACCGGGATCGACATCCGCAGGGGCCTGCAGTACGAGTGCATCGGCTGCGCCGCCTGCATCGATGCCTGCGACAGCGTGATGGACAAGGTGAACAAGCCGCATGGCCTGATCCGTTATGCGACCGAGAATGCGCTGGCCGGCGGCTGGTCCGCGGCCCAGGTC
Organism: Massilia sp. 01N410; assembly: GCF_056399665.1. Taxonomy (NCBI): domain Bacteria; kingdom Pseudomonadati; phylum Pseudomonadota; class Betaproteobacteria; order Burkholderiales; family Oxalobacteraceae; genus Massilia; species Massilia sp. 01N410. The sequence continues at coordinate 211,064 of NZ_JBFTRV010000001.1, forward strand.
AGGCGCCGCCTGCTGCGTCCGCGCGTGGTCGGCTACGGCCTGGTGTTCTTCGCCATCGCCGCGGCCTTCGCCGGCGCGCTGGCCCTGCGCACCCCGCTCAAGCTGGACGTGATCCGCGACCGCGGCGCGATGGGGCGCGAAGTCGAGGACGGCATGATCGAGAACGTCTACCGCCTGCAGATCATGAATACGGCCGAGCGCGAGCACCTGTACCGCATCCACGTGGACGGCATCGCCACCGCCGGCATCGCCGACGAGGACCTGGTCGAACTGGCCGGCGCCTCGACGCGGGCGGTGCCGGTGCGGGTAAGAGTCCAGCCCGGCAAGGCGGCCGGCGGCTCGCACCCGATCCGCTTCACGGTCAGCGCCCTCGACGACCCCTCGCTGCAGGTGAGCGAGAAGGCGGTTTTCATCGTTCCGAAATGAGAGGAAGCGACATGCACGTCACGCCCGATACCGCCCAGGCAGCGCCCTGGTACACGCACCGCTGGCCCTGGTTCCTGATGCTGGGCCCCGCCACGGTGGTGGTGGCCGGCTCCTTCGCCACCTGGCTGGCGCTCGGCCACCCGGACGCCATGGTGGTCGACGACTACTACAAGCAGGGCAAGGCCATCAACCAGGACCTGCGCCGCGACCGCGTGGCCAGCGCGATGCGCATCGTGCTGGACATGCGCTACGGGGGCGGGCGCCTGACCGGCCGGATCGAAAGCCTCGGCCGGCCGCTGGCGGCGCCGTTTACCATCCGGCTCGCGCATCCGACGTTGCCGGAACGCGACCTGAGCCTGCTGGTGAAGCCAGATGCCGACGGCGCCTTCTCGGTGCCGCTGCCGGTGCTGGAACAGACCCACTGGCAGGTGGTCGTCGAAGGCAGCCGGCGCGACTGGCGCCTGGCGAAGAGCTGGTCCTGGCCGCGCCAGCGGGAACTGGCGATCGCGGCCGATCGTTAGCAAGCCCTAGTTCCCGCGGTAGGTCGAGAAGCCGTAGGGGCTGAGCAGCAGCGGGATGTGGTAGTGCGGCAGCTTGCCGTCCGCCTTGAAGATCACCGGCACCTCCGGAAAGAAGGTCTCGGCCTGGCGCGCGGCGAACCACTTGCCGGTCTTGAAGGTGACCTTGTAGGTGCCCGCGCTCCATGCGCGGCCGTCCGGGAAGAGGGCGCCGATCCGGCCCTGTTGGTCGGTCGCGGCGGTATTCAGCGGGGTCCAGCGTCCGTCCTCCTGCTTTTCGAGCACGACCTCCACACCGGGCGCCGGCCGTCCATCCTGCAGGTTCAGCACGTGCACGCTCAGCGGGTTCGGCGCGGCCGCATGGGCAGCGTTCATCAGGGCGCCGGCGGCCAGCAGGCAAGCCATTTTCTTCATCGTCATCCTCCTCGTCCATATCGATGGCATCCATGGTAGCCAGCAGCGTCGCAGGCATGGATGACGCTTCGATTACAACTTTGTAAGCCAGCGGCGGCGCGCGCGCGGTAAGCTATGCGGCATGACGATCCTGATTGTGGAAGACGAAGCGAAGACCGCGGACTACCTGCGCAAGGGCCTGCAGGAGTCCGGCTACCTGGTGCAGGTGGCGGCCACTGGGTCCGAGGGGCGCAGGCTGATCGAAAGCGAGCGCTATGACCTGGTGGTGCTGGACGTGATGCTGCCCGGCGTCGACGGCTGGGAGCTGCTGCGCCGGCTGCGCCGCGAATCCGATGTGCCGGTGATGTTCCTGACCGCGCGCGATGCCGTCGAAGACCGGGTCAAGGGACTCGAACTGGGCGCCGACGACTACCTCGTAAAACCCTTTTCGTATGCCGAGTTCCTGGCGCGCGTGCGCACGCTGCTGCGGCGCACCGCGCGCGACGCCGAACGCCTGCAGGCCGCCGACCTCGAACTCGACCTGCTGCGCCGCCAGGCCATCCGCGCCGGCGAGCGCGTCGAGCTGACCAACAAGGAATTCGCGCTGCTGCACCTGCTGCTCAGCCGCGAAGGCGAGGTGCTGTCGCGCACCTATATTGCGTCCCAGGTCTGGCGCATGAACTTCGACAGCGACACCAACGTCGTCGACGTCGCCATCCGCCGCCTGCGCGCCAAGATCGACGACGGCCATTCCCTGAAACTGATCCACGCCGTGCGCGGGGTCGGCTACGTGCTGGAGGCGCGCGCTTGAGCGGCTGGCCGCGCGCGCTCAGCCAGCGCCTGGCCCTGCTGTTCGCGCTCGGCAGCGCGCTGCTGCTGGGCGCCATCTGCATCTTCCTGTACGGCGCGCTGGAACGCGAGATCGCCTGGCGCGACGACCAGGCCCTGGCCGGACGCATCGAGCGGACGCGTTCCCTGATCGAAGACAGCGCCGACCTCGAAGTCCTGCGGCGCCGTCCGCGCCTGTACGACAATATGCTCGGCAACCGCGACAGCGCGCTGTGGATCGTCGATGCCGCCGGCCAGGTACGCATCGCGGTCGACCCGGCCGGCGTGGCCTTGCCCGCATCGCTCTCCACCTTGGCGCCCGGCGACGGCAAGCTCGTGCTGCGCACCATCGAGGGCAGGCAGCCGGTGCGCCTGGCCTGGATGCGGGTGCCGGGCCCGGACGGCAGCCTGACCCTCATCGCCGGCAAGCTGCTGGCCGAGCGCGAGCAGATGCTGGGCGCCTACCGCCTCAAGCTGTGGCTGGCGCTGGCCGCCGGTTCCGGCCTGGCCTACCTGCTCGGACTGGCGGTCGCCACGCGCGGCTTGCGGCCGGTGCGCGAGCTGGCCGCACGCGCCGCCGCGATCGACGTCCAGCACCTGTCGCTGCGCCTGGTCGACGCCAGCGAATTGAGCGAGCTGCAGGCGCTGCGCGCGGCGCTGAATCAGATGCTGGAGCGCCTGGAAGCCGGCTTCGCCCAGCTGGCGCGCTTTTCCGAAGACCTGGCCCACGAGATGCGCACGCCCCTGAACAACCTGATGGGGCAGACCCAGCAAGCCCTGAGCCGGGCCCGCTCGGCCGCGGATTACCAGGACGTGCTGGTGTCGAACCAGGAGGAGTACGAGCGCCTGGCGCGCATGATCGACAGCATGCTGTTCCTGGCCCGCACCGAAGCCTCGTCCGCGATCGCGCGCGAAGCCGTCGACCTGCACGAACTGGCCGCCCAGCTGTGCGACTACTTCGAAGGCATGGCCGAGGAACGCGGCATGGCGCTGCTGAACCGCATGCAGGGCAGCCTCCCGGCCGACCGCGAGCTGCTGCGCCGCGCCCTGGCCAACCTGCTGGCCAATGCCCTCCGCTATGGCGAGGCCGGCACCGCGATCACGCTCGCCGCCGGCGTCACGGCAGGCGGCATTGAACTGTCGGTCCACAACCTCGGCGCGCCGATCGCGTCCGAACACCTGCCGCATCTGTTCGAGCGCTTCTACCGCTGCGATCCGGCGCGGCACGGCCCCGGCGAATCGGGCGGCCTCGGCCTCGCCATCGTTCGTTCCATCATGCAACTGCATGGCGGCAGCGTGCGGGCGGAGAGCGGCCCCGAGGGCACCCGCTTCGTATTGACGTTTCCAAGCGTGGAGGCTTCATGTTAAATTTCCGTTAGTCAACAAAAACACGGAAGAGAGACATGACCCAGACCCGACAGCGCATCCTGCGCACGACCATCGCTTCGCTGTTCCTCCCGCTGGCCCTGGCCGCCGTCATGCCTCCGGCCATTGCCGCCGGCAAGACGGCCAAGGCCGCCGCCACGGCGCCCGCCGTCAAGCCGAACAAGGCCTTCGACGCCTGGGCCGACCGCTTTGCCGAAGACTGGGTGCGCGCCAATCCGCAAGAGGCGACCTCGACCCAGTATTTCACGGGCGCCGAACAGGACGCCCTCGACCGTCAGCTGACCCCGCTGACCCGCGCCCAGCGCCAGAAGCGGATCGCACTGGCCAGGAGCGGCGTGGCGCGCCTGGACAAATTCCTGGCCGGCCCGCTGAGCGAAGAACAGCGCACCTCGGCCGCGGTAATGCGCTGGAGCCTGGCCAACACCGTCGACAGCGAACCCTACGAAGACTACAACTTCGTGTTCAGCCAGTTCGGCGCCCAGGTCGGTCTGGTCAACTTCATGACCAACACGCATCCGATGCGCCGCGCATCCGACCTCGCCAGCTATATGGCGCGCCTGGAGCAGGTGGGACCGCGCCTCGACGAAGCCCTGGTGCGCGCCAGGGAGGCCGCCGCGAAAGGCATGCTGCCGCCGCGCTTCATCCTCGAACGCGGCCAGTACCAGGTCGACCTCTTCCTCAAGCCGGAAGCCGGCCAGAACGTGCTGGTGACCACCCTCGACCAGCGACTGGCGAAGCTGCCGGACGTGCCGGGAGCGGCGCGCAGCAAGGCGGTCGCGGATGCCGCGCGCATCGTCGACGCGAAGATCCGCCCGGCCTACCAGCGCATCCAGGCCTTTTTGGCCGAGATCCATCCACGGACCAACGACACCGCCGGCATCTCGCGCCTGCCGGGCGGGCTCGCGGCCTACCAGCAAGCCCTGAAAACCTACACGAGCACCAACCTGACGGCGGAACAGATCCACGAGATCGGCCTGCGCGAAGTCGCCCGCATCGAAGCCGAGATGGACCGCCACCTGCGTTCGCTCGGCTATACCGACGGCACGATCGAGCAGCGCATGAAGCAGCTGGATGCCAGCTTCCAGCCGAAGGGAGAAGGGGATCCGCGTCCCGAGATCCTGCAGAAGTACGCGGCGATGGTGGCGGACGCCGAACAGCGCAGCAACGCCCTGTTCAAGCTGAAGCCGCGCGCCCCGGTGGAAGTGCGCCGCGAGCCGCCGCTGACCGAGCCTTCGGCCTCGGCCCACTACTCGCTGCCGGCGCCGGACGGCAGCCGTCCCGGCATTTTCTGGGTGCCGATGCGCGGCCCTACTTTCGACATGATCCGCATGCGCAGCCTGTCCTACCACGAAGCGGTGCCGGGCCACCACTTCCAGCTGGCGATCCAGCAGGAACAGACCGGCCTGCCGAAATTCCGCGCCCAGCGCATCTTCGGCGGCGGCAGCGCCCACAGCGAAGGCTGGGGCCTGTACGCCGAGCGCCTGGCGGTGGAGCAGGGCTGGTACGAGGGGGACGTCCCGGGCCTGCTCGGCGCCCTCGGCTCCGAACTGTTCCGCGCCCGCCGCCTGGTGGTCGATACCGGCCTGCACACCAAGGGCTGGACCCGCCAGCAGGCGATCGACTATGGCATCGGCGCCCAGGAAGTGGAGCGCTACATCGCCCGCCCGGGCCAGGCCTGCGCCTACATGATCGGCATGCTGCGCATCCTCGAACTGCGCGACCAGGCCAGGCGCGAGCTGGGCGACAAGTTCTCGCTGCCGGCCTTCCATGACGTGGTGCTGAAGAATGGTTCGGTACCGCTGGATGTGCTGGGGGAGATCGTGCAGCGCTGGGTGGCGCAGCAGAAGGCTGCCTGAAGACGGATACGAGGATGTGTGGTTCGACTCCACGCTGTTATCGGAAAGATGAAGGCAAACAAGCCATGACGACATCGAAGCGAAGCTGGCTCAACGGCAATACCATGTACGAGGGCTTTCCGCTCTATATGCGCCGGCCGGACGTCAAGGTCGCGGAGTTCGCGCGACTTCGGCCGACGTTTCCGCGATTGCTGGTACTGACGCACAAGCTGAAGCATGTGAGGGAAAACGGTCTTCCGGAAGGGGATTACAACGACTCGCTCATAACGCTGGGCAGCTGCGTGACGACGCCCTTCGACGATGAAACGCGAGGGCTGATTGCCGTTATCGAAACCTTTGCAGGCAAGCGGACTTACTATATCTATCTTGCGCCTTCATTCGATGCGAAAGCTTTTGTTCAGGGAGTCAAGGATCGTTTTCCCGACGAAGAGTTCGCCGGCAAGGTGCATGAAGACCCGACGTGGAAGTTCTTTCATGGGTATGCCGGGGAGTTTCAGTTTGCTTAGGAATGCCGAACAAAACCTCGTGCCTGTCGCTGAGCAAGGATGCCGTACGCGGTGGCTGAACACCATGTAAACATTTAAGGATGCACTTCTCATGAATGACGCCCTTACGATTTCCGTGCCTCGCCTTCACACCGATCGGCTTACGCTTCGGGAATATCGTGTTGAAGACTTCGAATTATTTGCGGATCATTTGTCGAATGCTGAAAGCTCAGCGCATTTAGGCTCGGCAGACCGTCAGACCGCCTGGCGCATCTTCAACTCACATGCTGGATTCTGGCTCCTGAACCGGGCTGGCTGGTGGTCGATAGAGGACCGGCAGACAGGTCAGCTGGTTGGCAGCGTGGGCGCTTTCTTCCGCCACGAATCAACCGTGATGGAGATGGGATGGAATACCTATCGGGCATTCTGGGGAAAGGGAATTGCGAACGAAGCGGCGGCGGCAGTCCTGAAGTATGCGTTCGAGGTCCGGGGTGAGCCGAAGGTTCGGGCACTGATCGCTTCTGGCAATGAATCATCGCGTCGTGTCGCCGAGCGCCTGGGAATGACGTACGAAATGAAAACTGAACTGAACGGCAAGGAAATCAATAGTTACGTGCGTGAGAATACCTGAAGCGGCTGCGATCGGCGATATGCCGATGTCCCTTCGGGTCCCATGAGCGGACGTGGGCAGTCGCATCATGGCAATCGTATTTGCATGCGGTCCCGGACAGTCCACCTGGACGCGATTACTCCGGAAATTCCGGCTGCTGCGAAGGTGGGTTGTGGCGACGCCTATTCGGCTCCAAAAAGATGCGCATCTCGAAATCAGGCGGGAGGGGCCGCTCTGAAAGTTCGCCGGCGGCGTGCGCGCGTACTTCAGCAGAGCTCGAGTAGATCGCTGCGTCGATCAATAGGGCGGTCTTGTAGTCGCGGCGTCGGTTCATCACGCGATTCCCAATAGTGGGCGGATATGCTGAGTATATCCATTCGCGCTTGAGGTGGCGCGCCCGGCAGTGAAGCGAATCCGGCTTATGCAGCCTGGCTCGGCACCGCCCGGGATTACGTGTACTGCATCGACGACGCTGGTAGATCCTGGCGCCGATCTGCACGAATATGGTTTCCCCTCGGGTGGGTCATTTCGGCACCGGTTTGCCAACCGTCGTGGTGAGCGATCGAATATCACCCAAGGCGCCGCACCAGTTCCGCCAGGCGGCGGCCACACGGTCCGCATCCACGTTGCTCAGGTAGTCCTGCCTTCGCAGGCCGGCGCCGCCATGGACATGGCGGGCCGCAACTTCGACCAGTTCACGGCGGAACAGCGCGCCGCCGTGGTCGCCGCCCACCCGCGCGGACAGGATTTCGGCCACCGGGTGCTGAAGCGGCGCCCGGACACCACCTTCGCTAGCTTCAATGACGATTTCCTCGCCTTCAAGGGTCCCGGATTCCAGCGCGGGAACATGTGCGGCATCCTTCCCGGCTCGCGCTGGGAAGGATGAGGCGGCCGCCCGGCTCAGGCTTGGCCGACCACCACCTGACTGATCTGGACGACCGGCGTCTGGTTGGTGTAATTCGGAATGTCGCCCATGATTTCCTTCGTATGCGGGCCGAAGCCGGCCTGGAAGGCATCGACCGAGTCGCAGAACAGGTGACCCATGGCGATGTAGGGCGCGTTCGACGCCGGCGCACCGCCGGCCATTCCCCTGTCGATCGTGTAGTACATTAAAGCATCGCCCATCAGTTCCTTCACCATGGGCATGTGCCGCTCCCGGTAGTAGTCGTCGTCGAAACGGGCGTCCGGGCCGTTGGGATACATCACGCTCACCTTGATCATCTCTGTCTCCTCGTCGTGGTTGCTTCAGTTCGATTTCGATGCCGGAATTTCGTAAAAACAGAGTTTGTCGCCACGATTCGCCATTTCTACGCCGACCTGGTCCAGGGCTTTACGCGCGGCCTCGTTGTCCTTCGGGCAGGTGATGATGAACGAGTCCATTCCGTGTCGCGACGCCAGCTCGCCCAAGGCCTTGATGGCGTCTTTGCTGTGATCTCTGTTCCGGTACGCTTCATCCACGTATCCCCCGGCGTTGCCGATCTCTCCCACCGCTTCCGGCGCGCCCGGTGCAAAGTGATACTGGCCGACAAGAGCTCCGTCGTCGTCGACGAGATTGAAGACATAGAGTGGAAGCTTGCGTATCGGATCGAATCGAAACCCATCCAGATCGAGCCGGGTTCGGCCTTCGCGCAAGCTGCCAATGTCCTGAAGAAGCCCATGGCGGGATGGAGCGCCCGAGAGTTCTTCAACTAAGTTACTTGTCGTCATGTCGACCTCCGTTTTGTGCTTGGCCTACGCCGGACGACCAGCATGTACCCACTGGATCTTATTGTCGAGGGGAGTGCCTGAAATACAACTGCCTGGCCCCGGCCCCGCAAGGCGAACAAATGGTCGTGCAAGTCGTCGACGGCAACGTCGTCGCGCCGGAAGCCGCACCGGCCGATCAAAAGCCGGAAGCAATCCAACAGGCTAGTTGATCACGCCATCGGACTGCACTGCTCGGTCCCGGCCGCCATCGCCTTCAGCCGCGCCGGTTCGAGCAGGGTCACTTCGCGCTTGTCGACCTGCAGCAGGCCAAGCTTCTTGAAGCGCGACAGCAGGCGGCTGATGCTCTCGATGGTCAGCCCCAGGTAGTTGCCGATGTCCTCGCGCGACATGCGCAGCTGGAAGCTGTTGGCCGCATAGCCGCGCGCGGCGTAGCGGGCCGACAGGTTCACCAGGAAGACGGCGAAGCGCTGCTCGGCGCGCATATTGCCGAGCAGGAGCATGACGTTCTGCTCGCGCGTGATTTCCTGGCTCATGATGCGGTGGAAGTGGCGCAGCAGGGCAGGCACCTGGCCAAACAGGTCTTCCAGGTTGGTGAAGGGAATCTCGCAGACTTCGCTGTCTTCCAGCGCGACGGCGTCGCAGTGGTGGCGGTCGGCGCTGATCGCATCCATGCCCAGCAGTTCGCCGGCCATCTGGAAACCGGTGATCTGCGCCTCGCCGGCCGCATTCACCTGGTAGGTCTTGAAGTGGCCGAAGCGCACCGCGTAGAGGTTGCGGAAGGGCTCGCCCATCTTGTACAGGGCTTCGTCGCGCTCGAGACGGCGGCGGCGGCCGATGATCTTGTCGAGGCGGTCGATGTCCGCGTCTTCCAGGCCCATCGGCAGGCACAGCTGGTGCATGCTGCAGGCCGAGCAGCTGGCCTTGAGCGCGGGAACGTTCAGCGGCTTGTCGTCGCTCTGGAAAGAGATGGCCTGGATCATCGGATAAAGGATGCGAATGGATGTCAATACCCCGGATTATACGGCCCCATGCCGAGCTTGCGTTCGCAAAGCCGGGGCTTCCTCGACGCCTGATCATACTCCGTGGCATTTTGAACGCGGCCAGGCATCGCTACTGCGCCAATCGTGCGCGGCTCAGCACGTGCTAGATTCCGTACACGACAATAGCGGAGGGGACTCATGTTCGGATTGGCGGCATTGGACCTGGCGCGCCTGCAGTTCGCGTTCACGATGTCGTTCCACATCCTGTTTCCGGCCATCACCATCGGCCTGGCCAGCTACCTGGCCGTGCTCGAGCTGTGCTGGCTGAAGACCAGGCGCCAGGTCTTCGTCGATCTCTATCACTTCTGGCTGAAGATCTTCGCCGTCAACTTCGGCATGGGCGTGGTCTCCGGCATCGTGATGGCTTACCAGTTCGGTACCAACTGGAGCTATTTTTCCGAATACGCCGGCGCCATCACCGGGCCGCTGCTGGCCTACGAGGTGCTCACCGCCTTCTTCCTGGAGGCCGGCTTCCTCGGCGTGATGCTGTTCGGCTGGACCCGGGTCGGGCCCGGGCTGCACTTCCTCGCCACCTGCATGGTCGCGCTCGGCACCTTGATTTCCGCCACCTGGATCCTCGGCTCGAACAGCTGGATGCAGACGCCGCAGGGCTACGACATCGTCAACGGCCGCATGGTGCCGGTCGACTGGTTCAAGATCGTCTTCAATCCCTCCTTCCCCTACCGGCTGGTGCACATGTCGATCGCGGCCTTCCTGTCGACCGCGCTGTTCGTCGGCAGCTCGGCGGCCTGGCATCTGCTCAAGGGACGGGGGAGCGAGGCGGTGCGCACCATGCTGTCGATGGCGATGTGGATGGTGCTGATCGTGGCGCCGATCCAGGCCGTGGTCGGCGACATGCACGGCCTGAACACTCTCAAGCACCAGCCGGCCAAGATCGCCGCCCTCGAGGGGCATTGGGAAAACGAGGGCGACAAGCCCCTGCCACTTTTGCTGTTCGGCATACCCAGCATGGAGGACGAGGAAACCAAGTTCGCCATCGGCATCCCGCGCGTGGGCAGCTGGATCCTGACCCATACCTGGGGCGGCCAGATCAAGGGTTTGAAGGAATTTCCGCGCGACCAGCGGCCGAATTCCCTGATCCTGTTCTGGAGTTTTCGCGTGATGGTGGGCCTGGGCCTGCTGATGATCGCGCTGGGCGCCTGGGGCGTGTGGCTACGCTTCAGGAAGCGCCTGTTCGACAGCCGCGGCTTCCTGCGCATGGCCATGTGGATGGGGCCGGCGGGTCTGGTAGCGGTGCTGGCCGGCTGGATCACCACCGAGGTCGGGCGCCAGCCCTGGATCGTCTATGGCGTTCTACGCACCGCCGACGGCGCCTCGAAGATCGACGCCGGGCCGGTGGCGCTGAGCCTGGCGCTGTTCGTGGTTTCCTACTTTTTTGTGTTCGGGGTCGGCATCGCCTATGTGCTGAGGCTGGTGCGCAAGGGGCCGCAAGCCTTCGATACCACGCGCATCCCGCAAGGCGGGCCGGGCAGGGGACGCACGCCGGCGCGGCCGCTGTCGGTGCCGGAGGCCGATGCCTCCGCCAACCAAGACAATATGACGTGAACATGGACATGGACATCGACATCACCGCGGTCTGGGCCGGCATCATCTTCTTCTCCGTGTTCATGTACGTGATCCTGGACGGCTTCGACCTCGGCATCGGCATGCTCTACCCCTTCGTCCCGGCCAGGCGCGACCGCGACGCGATGATGAATTCGGTGGCGCCGATCTGGGACGGCAACGAAACCTGGCTGGTGCTGGGTGGCGAAGGGCTGCTGGCCGCCTTCCCGGTGGCCTACGCCGTGATCCTGCCGGGCCTCTACCTGCCGCTGATCTTCATGCTGCTGGGCCTGATCTTCCGCGGCGTCGCCTTCGAATTCCGCTTCAAGGCCAATGACCGCGAACGGCCGATCTGGGACCTGGCCTTCACCGGCGGCTCGATGGCGGCGGCCTTTTTCCAGGGCGTGGCGCTGGGCGCCTTCCTGTCCGGGATTCCGGTGTCGGGACGCAGCTATGCCGGCGGGCCGCTCGACTGGTTCGCGCCGTTTCCGCTGGCGGCCGGCTTTGGCGTGATGATCGCGTATACGGTGCTGGGGGCGACCTGGCTGGTGATGAAGACCGAGGGCGAACTGCAGCGCCGCATGGTCGCCCTGGCGCGGCCCTTTGCCCTGCTGCTGCTGGCGGCGGTGGTGGTGGTCAGCATCTGGACCCCGCTGTCCCAGCACCAGGTGGCCGCGCGCTGGTTCAGCTTCCCGAACCTGCTGATCCTGTCGCCGGTGCCGCTGCTGGTGGCCGGGTCGGCGTTCTGGCTGCTGTGGTCGCTCAAGCGCGATCCGCACCGCCAGCCCTTCATCGCCGCGCTGGCGCTGACCCTGCTCGGCTATATCGGCATGGCAATCAGCATCTGGCCGCACATCGTGCCGCCCGCGATCACGATCTGGGAAGCGGCCGCGCCGCCGGCCACCCAGAGCTTCGCGCTGATCGGCACCCTGATCGTGCTGCCCCTGATCCTGGCTTATACGGGGTGGTCGTATTACGTGTTCCGAGGCAAGGTGGTCGACACGGAGGGTTATCACTGATGAATACGCTCTGGATGCGCAGGCTGGGCTGGATGCTCGGCCTCTGGCTGCTCGGTGTTGCGGCGCTGGGCGCTGTCGCCTGGCTGTTGCGGGTACTGATGCACGCGGCCGGCATGAAATAGAAAAGGCGAAGAAGTTCAACCGTGCGCGCCCTTTGGGTTCCCCGGGACTACACTTTCAGTGCAGATTTGTTAACGGGAGAACCGCTCAGTGCCGCAGGAAGCCACGTCTTTTCAAACGATCTCGATGCCCGTGTCCGACGAAGACCAGGCCAGGGCCGATTTTTATGCCCTGATCGCCCGCCTGATGCTGGCACCGCCCGACGATGTCCTGCTGGCTGCCCTGGCGGCGGCCGACCCGATCGCCGCCGACGGCGAGGACGAGGCAGGGCGCGCGCTCGAAGACGCGTGGCTGAAGCTGACCCAGGCCGCCAGCGTGGTCGATGCCAGCGCGGTGTCCGAGGAATTCGCGAACCTCTTCATCAGCACCGGCACCCCGCTCCTGAATCCCTATGGCTCCTTCTACCTGACGGGCCACATGAACGACTTTCCGCTGGCCGGGCTGCGCCAGGACCTGGCGCGCCTGCGCATCGCGCGCGCGCGGGGCGTCGGCGAGTTCGAAGACCACCTGGGCGCCCTGTGCGAAACCATGCGGGTCCTGATCACCGGCGCACCGGGCATCGCGCGCCAGCCGCTGCTGGAGCAGAAGCAGCTGTTCGTCACCCACATCCAGCCCTGGTACGCGGCCTGCGTGGCCGCCATCGCGGGCGCCGAACCCGCCAATTTCTACCGGGTGGTCGCCGCCTTCGCCGGCGCCTTCCTGGCGGTCGAAGCCCATGCCTTCAGGGTGTGGGAGCCGGCCGACGCAACCCTTGCCGCATGAGGATCGCCATGGCAGATAACGACAAAGTTCCGGACCCCGCCCGCCGCAGCCTGCTGAAGGCCGCGCCGCTGGGCGCCCTTGCCGTGGTGGCCGCCCGCGCCGGCGCCGCCGAGGCCGCGCCACCCGCGCCGGCCCCGGAGCCGCCGGCCAAACCCAAGGGCTACCACGAGACCGAACACATCCGCCGTTACTACCAGACGGCCGCTTACTGGTAAGGAGTTGCCATGACCCTGGTGAAGACATCGCGCGACAGCGGGCTGAAACGCCGCAAATTCCTGGTCGGTGCCGGCGTGACGGCCGGCGCCGCGGCGGTCGCGCGTCACCTGCCGCTGAACGTCATCGAACCGGCCAGCGCGGCCGATCCGGTCAATGCGGCCGAGACCAAGACCGAGATCAAGCACACCGTCTGCAGCCACTGCTCGGTCGGCTGCTCGGTGGAGGCGGTGGTCAGCAACGGGGTCTGGGTGCGCCAGGAAGCGGCCTTCGACTCGCCCATCAACATGGGCGCCCACTGTGCCAAGGGCGCTTCGGTGCGCGAGCACGGCTTCGGCGAGCACCGCCTGCGCTATCCGATGAAGCTGGTCAATGGCAAGTACGAGCGCATCTCCTGGGACCAGGCCATCAACGAGATCGGCGACAAGCTGCTCGAGCTGCGCCAGAAATCCGGTCCCGACGCGCTGATGGTCATCGGCAGCTCGAAGCACAACAACGAGCAGTCCTACCTGCTGCGCAAATGGGTCTCCTTCTGGGGCAGCAACAACTGCGACCACCAGGCGCGCATCTGCCACTCGACCACGGTGGCGGGCGTGGCCCAGACCTTCGGCTACGGCGCGATGACGAACTCCTTCAACGACCTGCACTACAGCAAGGCCGTGATGTTCATCGGTTCGAATCCGGCCGAGGCCCACCCGATCTCGATGCTGCACTTCCTGCACGCGAAGGAGCTGGGCGCCAAGATGATCGTGGTCGATCCGCGCTTCACGCGCACGGCGCGCTTCGCCCACCACTACGTACGGGTCCGTCCGGGCACCGACATCCCGCTGGTGTGGGGCATCCTGTGGCACATCTTCGAGAACGGCTGGGAAGACAAGGAATACATCGCCGCCCGCACCAACGGCATGGATGATGTCCGCAAGGAAGTCGCCAAATGGACCCCGGACAAGGTGACCGACGTCACCGGCGTGCCGGAGGCCTCGGTGCGCATGGCGGCCGAGATGCTGGCCAAGAACCGCCCGTCCTCGGTGGTCTGGTGCATGGGCATCACCCAGCACCACGTCGGCACCGCCAACGTGCGCGCCCTGTGCATCCTGCAGCTGGCGCTCGGCAATATCGGCACCCCGGGCGGCGGCGCCAACATCTACCGCGGCCACGACAACGTGCAGGGCGCCACCGACGTCGGCCCGAACGGCGATTCGCTGCCGGGCTATTACGGCATCGCCGAGGGCGCCTGGAAGCACTTCGCCGCCGTCTGGGGCGTCGACTACGAGTGGATCAAGTCGCGTTTCGGCTCCAAGGAGCTGATGGAAAAGCCGGGCATCACGGTGTCGCGCTGGTTCGACGCGGTGAACGAGCAGAACCAGTACGTCGACCAGCCGAGCAACCTGCGCGCCGTGTTCTACTGGGGCCACGCGCCGAACAGCCAGACCCGCCTGCCGGACATGAAGGCGGCAATGCAGAAGCTCGACATGCTGGTCGTGATCGACCCCTATCCGAGCATGACGGCCTCGATGCACGGGCGCGAGAACGGCGTCTACCTGCTGCCGGCGGCCTCGCAATTCGAGTGCCAGGGCTCGGTGACGGCCTCGAACCGCTCGATCCAGTGGCGCGAACGCGTCATCCAGCCCCTGTTCGAGTGCAAGACCGACCACGAGATCATGTACCTGTTCGCCCGCAAGCTGGGCTTCGGCGACGAACTGGTCAAGAACATCAAGGTGGTCGAGAACGAGCCGGTGATCGAGGACATCCTTCGCGAGATCAACCGCTCCTGCTGGACCATCGGCTATACCGGCTGCTCGCCGGAGCGCCTCAAGCTGCACATGCAGAACAAGCACACCTTCAACCCGACCACGCTGCGGGCCGAGGATGGGCCCTGCAAGGGCGATTATTACGGCCTGCCCTGGCCCTGCTGGGGCACGCCGGAGATGAAGCATCCAGGCACGCCGATCCTGTACGACCTGCACAAGTCCGTGGCCGAAGGCGGCCTGCCGTTCCGCGCCAACTGGGGCGTCGAGCACAACGGCGAGACCCTGCTGGCGGCCGACGGTTCGACCAACAAGGATAGCGAACTCGACGTCGGCTATCCGGAATTCGACCACGTCTTCATGAAGAAGCTCGGCTGGTGGGCCGACCTGACGCCGGAAGAGCAGCTTGCTGCCGAGGGCAAGAACTGGAAGACCGACCTGTCGGGCGGCATTATCCGCGTCGTCATCTCCCACGGCTGCGCGCCCTGGGGCAATGCGCGGGCGCGCTGCAATGTCTGGAACTTCCCGGACCCGATCCCGACCCACCGCGAGCCGATCGTCTCGCCGCGCCGCGATCTGGTGGCGAAGTACCCAACCTACGACGACAAGGCCGCCTTCTGGCGCCTGCCGACCCTGTACAAGTCGGTCCAGCAGGTCGACTTCTCGAAGGACTATCCGCTCATCATGACCTCCGGCCGCCTGGTCGAGTTCGAGGGCGGCGGCGAGGAGACGCGTTCGAACCCCTGGCTGGCCGAGCTGCAGCAGAACATGTTCTGCGAGGTGAATCCGAACGATGCGGCCCAGATCGGCGTCAAGATCGGCGACTTCATCTGGGTGCAAACCCCGACCGGCGCCAACCTCAAGGTGATGGCGATGGTGACCGAGCGCGTGCCGCAGGGCCTGGTGTGGATGCCCTTCCACTTCGGTGGCTGGTGGATGGGTGAGGACCTCGAAAAGCACTATCCGGAGGGCGGGGCGCCGGAAGTGCGCGGGGAGGCCGTCAACACCGGCTGGACCTATGGCTACGACGCCGTGACGATGATGCAGGAAACCAAGGTATCGCTGTGCCGCCTGGTGCGCGCATAAGTTAGCTCGTCGCCCCCGCGCAGGCGGGGGCCCAAGTTTAGGAGGTCTTATGGCCAGGATGAAGTTTATTTGCGACACGGAGCGCTGCATCGACTGCAACGGCTGCGTGACGGCCTGCAAGAACGAGAACGAGACGCCCTGGGGCGTGAACCGGCGCCGCGTCGTGACGATCAACGACGGCGTTCCCGGCGAACGTTCGATCTCGGTGGCCTGCATGCACTGCACCGATGCGCCCTGCCTGGCGGTGTGCCCGGTCAACTGCATCTACCACACGGAAGACGGCATCGTGTTGCACTCCAAGGACCAGTGCATCGGCTGCGGCTACTGCTATTACGCCTGCCCCTTCGGCGCCCCGCAGTTCCCTGAGAGCGGCCTGTTCAATCACCGCGGCAAGATGGACAAGTGCACCTTCTGCGCCGGCGGTCCGGAACCGGATACCTCGGAAGCCGAATTCAAGAAATACGGCCGCAACCGCATCGCCGAAGGCAAGCTGCCGGCCTGCGCCGAGATGTGCGGCACCAAGGCCCTGATCGGCGGCGATGCCGGCGTCATCGCGGACATCTACCGCCAGCGCGTCGAAACCCGCGGCTACGGTCCGGAACTGTGGGGCTGGAAGATCGCCTACGGCAAGCCGAAGCGCGGCGGCGACATCAAGGCCACCGGCCAGGGACCGCGCGAGAACCAGAACCTCAAGGATTCGCAGAACGACGAGGGGAGGCTGCCGACATGAAGCGTCTCATCCTCATGCTGATTCCCATGGCGCTGCTGGCCGGCTGCCTGGAAGTCGACCAGCACCCGCACTGGATCAAGGGCCAGTACGCCGGCAAGAAGGACAACCTGCCGTTCGCCACCCACTTCCACAACGACAGGCTGGCCTGGTGGGGGACGATCAGTAACCGCAACCAGCACCAGAACGAATACAACCGGGCCAACCCCTGAGGAGCCGACCATGCGATCGATCATCCTGTGTGTGCTCATGGCGCTCAGCCTGTCGACGGCCTGGGCCGGTGTCCCGAACAACCGCGCCGAGCCGGCCTATGCCGAGGAGCAGACCATCCTGCAGGCCCAGCAGGACTCGCGCGTGCCCGATCCCGGCCTGGCCTCGAAGAATTCCGGCCGCGTGCATATCGACCGCCACTACCTCGGCCAGTACGGCAACAAGGAAGGGGACGTCATCGTCCAGCGCGGCGGCAACCAGTGGCGGGTGTTCCGCAACGGCCCGCTCGCCACCCTGGCCGGCACCGTGCTGGTGCTGGCGCTGCTGGCCGTCTTCCTGGTCGCCAAGGTGGTCGGCAAGCTGCAGTCGGGATCGCCGGATACCGGGCGCCGCATCCAGCGCTTCACCAACTGGGAGCGCCACATCCACTGGGCGACGGCGATCAGCTTCATCATCCTGGCCGTCACCGGCCTGGTGATCCTGTTCGGCAAGAAGCTGCTGATCCCGCTGGTCGGCCATGACGTGTTCGCCTTCATCGCCTATATCTTCAAGTACCTGCACAACTTTATCGGCCCGCTGTTCATCCTGTGCTCGGTGCTAATGTTCTTCACTTTCCTGCGCCGGAATTTCTTCCGCAAGGTCGACTGGCTGTGGTTCAGGAAGGCCGGCGGCATGCTGAGCCACGAACACGTGCCGGCCGGCTTCTTCAATGCCGGCGAGAAGAGCTGGTTCTGGTTCGGCGTGACCCTGCTGGGCCTGGTGATGTCGATCAGCGGCCTGATCCTCGACTTCGTCGCCTTCGGCCAGACCCGCTACGTGCTGCAGATCGCGAACTACCTGCATCTGCTCGGCGCCACCTTCTACATCGCCGCCGCCATGGGCCACATCTATATCGGCACCTGGGGCACGCCGGGTGCCTACCACGCGATGCGCCATGGCGACGTCGACGAAGCCTGGGCGCGGGCCCACCACGGCATCTGGTACGACGAGGTCAAGGCCGGCGTGCCGCCGGGCACCTTCGACAATCACGTGCCGCCGCCCGACCATCCGCCGGCCGGCGGCGCACCGGGCACTCTGCCGCCGGGAGTCAGGCCATGAAAGCATTAGTTTTTCTTATGCATGCGGGCGCCCTGGCGCTGCTTGTGAGCGCGGCCGGCTGCAAGAAGCACGGCGACGAGTCGATGCGCCAGACCAGGTTCCCGGGCATGGTGACGGCCGGCGGCGAGTCCAGCGGCGTGGTGATGGCAAGGAATAACAAACCGAAGACCGACGCCACCTATGCGGGCGGTACCCCGGGCATCGCCGGCGGCGCCGGCGGTAATACGGCGGGCGCCGGCACCGGCGGCAGCACGCGCGAAACCGGCCAGGGCCCGAGCTCTGGCGTGTCGACGCCGTCCAGCGGCATCGCCGCGCAGACGGGCGCGACCGAGAAGCCGTCCGGCGACAGCGGCAACAACCCGGTGAAGCCGGCGGCGGAACCGGCGCCGCAGCCGGCCGCCGCCCACCGCGATCCGGGCGCCAACAGCGCTGCCCCCGGACGCTGAGCCGGACGTTGGGCGAAGCGCGGAAACGACGAGGACGATGCGATGAGAACCATTCATTTCAAGCGGGCGCACAAGGGGCGCCACCCGGCGATCAAGGCGGCCCTGCTGATCGCCGGCCTGCTGATCGCCAGCGTGGCCTGGGCGGCCCTGCCGCCGCCGACCCCGGCCCAGCAGCAGGCCGCGGCCGAGAAGAAGGCCAAGGCCGACGTCCAGGCCGCCAAGGACAAGGAAAGCCTGGCGGCGTCGATGGATGCCGTCACCACACGCTGGCGCTCGCGCGCCGCCGAGCAGGGCTGGAAGACCCATCCCGCGGTGGCGATCGCGGCGGCGGCGCCGGCGGCAGGCGCCGTCACCGCCGCCGGGCCGGCGAATCCGCCGCCTGCGGGCTCGCCTGGCGCCGGCAACACCACGGCCGCAGGACAGGCAGCCGGACAGCCGGCGATCAAGAGCGAGAAGCTAGGCACGGCGCCGCCGAGCGAGGACGTCAAGAAGGTCCCGACCCAGGCCCAGCCGAAGGACGCCCCGCCGACGGTACAGAAGGACACGCCGAAGAATGTCAGCAAGAAGTGAGGATGAGGTGAGCGAGCGATGAAGATGGGCAGCATGCCGATCGCGGTACTGATGCAGCGCCGCAGCGTCCGGCACGTGTGGGCGGACGAAGCCTGGGAAGCGGTGGGCGTGGTGCCCGACCGCGGCAACTTGCCGCACGTGCAGATGCTCAGCCAGACGCCGGAGCGCGACTACTACCTGGTCTCCGGCCTCGAACTGGAACTCTATCCGGACGAGAACAAGGGCTATTACGAAAACGTGATGGCGCCCGAGTCCAAGGTCTTCGTGCTGTGGCGCATGGAAGACGGGCGGGCGATGCCGGTGCGGGCCTCGGTCAGCTATGTCGAGGGCACGCGCATGTTCGACTCGGGCGAGAACGCCGACGGGGTCACCATGTCCGCCGATATCTACGCCTGGGTGGCCGCCTATCTGCGCGAGCACTACCAGCCCAAGCCGCGGCGCGGCCGGCAGCACGGGTGACCATGTCCGACGAAGGCTTCCTGCGCCGCTGGGCGCGTAGAAAGAACGAACTTCGGAGCGAAGCCCGGGAAGGCGGCGTGGCGCCGGCCGGGCCGGCACCGCTGCAGCCGGCCGAGCCCGCCGCCGTCGCCACGGCCCTTGCCGCGCAGCCCGCATCGCACTCGATCCCGCAGCCGCAGCCGCAGCCTCAGCCGAATGAGGCCCCGGAACGCCCGCTGCCGACGATGGACGACGTCGCCACCCTGGACAGCGGATCCGACTTCTCGGCCTTCGTCGCCCGCGGCGTCGACCAGGCCGTGCGCCGCAGCGCGCTGAAGAAACTGTTCGCCGACCCGCACTTCAACACCATGGACAGGCTGGACGTCTACATCGACGACTACACCCAGCCCAGCCCGGTGTCGGAACAGATGCTGGCCTCGCTCGATCACGCCAGGAGCGCCTTCCTGAAGATGATCGAGGACCCGGAAGAAGAACCGCAAATACAAACACAACAACCACCTGAGCAAGAGACACAATGAATATCCGCTTCATCGAAGGGCAGGGCGCCGATCCGGAAATCGAGGCACGCAATCGGCTCGCCCGCACGGCCGCCATCGCCGCGCTCGGCAACATCGAGCCGCCGGAGGCGCTGGACACGGTCGGCTACCGCTCCGCCGGCCACACCCTGGTGATCGGCAGCAGCGCCCAGGCCTTGCCCTGGGCCGACCGCCTGGCCGCCGGCCTGAACGTGACGGTGCTGCTGCTCGATGTTGAAGGCAAACCGCCGCTGCGCATCTACCCCGTGTTCCCGGCCCGCGCCATCGTCCTGAGCGGCTGGCTGGGCGCCTTCCAGGCCACCTGGCAGGCACCTGGCCGCGCGCCCGAGCATGGCAAGTTCGACCTGGTGCTGGACCTCGGCGCCAGTCCGCAGATCGCGACCCACCAGCACCCGCACGGCTACTACGCGCCGGGACTGGATGAAGCCGCGCGCGCGGCCGCCGTCGAGGAGCTGCTGGACATGGTCGGCGAATTCGAAAAGCCGACATATTTCAGCTACAAGGAGCGCCTGTGCGCCCACAGCCGCAACCAGCTGGTCGGCTGCAATGCCTGCGTCGAGATCTGCTCGGCCGGTGCGATCGAAGGCGCCGGCGACCTGATCAAGGTGAACCCCTATCTGTGCGCCGGCTGCGGCGCCTGCACCACGGTCTGCCCGACCGGTGCGATCTCCTACGCCTATCCGTCCGCCGGCCACACGGGCGGCCGCATCAAGACCGCGCTGCAGGCCTATGCGGAGGCCGGCGGCGTGGAGCCCGTCGTGCTGCTGCACGGCGCCGAAGGAGCGGCCCTGCTGGCCCAGCTCGGCGATGCCGTCCCCGGCCGCCTGCTGCCGCTCGGCCTGCACCACACGGCCTCGACCGGCATCGACGTCTGGCTGAGCGCCCTGGCCTATGGCGCGGCCGGCATCACGGTGCTGACGACGGCGGCCGAGGCGCCGCAATACGCGGCCGCGCTGGCCCAGCAGATGGAGATCGCCCAGGCCATCCTCGACGGTCTCGGCTACGCCGGCCCCCACCTGCAGCTGCTGCGGGCCGGCAGCGTGGACGAGCTGGCGGTCGGCCTGCAGCACGTGCCGCGTGGACACACCCCAAGCCAGCGCGCCGGCTTCAACATCGCCGCCGACAAGCGCAACACGCTGGACTACGCCCTCGACCACCTGGTGCGCCACGCCCCGGTCAAGGTCGACCAGATCCCGCTGCCGGCGGGCGCGCCGTTCGGCACGCTGGCGGTGGATGCCTCGGCCTGCAGCCTGTGCATGTCCTGCGTCGGCGCCTGCCCGAGTTCGGCGCTGATGGATGGCCAGAATGCGCCCCAGCTGCGCTTCGTCGAAAAGAACTGCGTGCAGTGCGGACTGTGCGCCACCACCTGTCCGGAGGACGCGATCCGCCTGGTGCCGCGGATGAACCTGATGGAGTCGCGCAAGCAGACCGTGGTGCTGAACGAGACCCAGCCCTTCCACTGCATCCGCTGCAGCAAGCCTTTCGGCACCCTGCGCATGGTCGAGACCATGCTGGCGCGCCTGGCCTCGCATCCGGCCTTCGCCGGCAACCTCGACCGCATGCGCATGTGCGGCGACTGCCGCGTCATCGACATGATGATGCCGAAGGACGACGTGCGCGTAGGCGAAGTCGATATCCGCGAAGTGAAGGAATTGCGCCGTCCCTGAAGCAGGTGTGGCAGGGATGCCGCCCGGCATGGCAGAATGTTCGAAGGAGAACATAATAGGAGACCGCCATGGCAGCATCCCCCTACGAGCGCTTCATCCGCACGCGCGACTTCCTGCAACAGCACCGCCTCGACTACGACACCGCCTACCGCGACTATCCGGCCCCGGAATTCGATGAATTCAACTGGGCCCTCGACTACTTCGACGTCCAGGCGAAGGATAACCAGACCCCGGCCCTGTGGGTGGTCGAGGAAGACGGCAGCGAGAAGAAGATCAGCTATGCCGACATGGCACTCCGCTCCGGCCAGGTGGCCAACTGGCTGAGGGAGCAGGGCGTGCGCCGCGGCGACCGCGTGCTGCTGATGCTGCCCAACCGGGTCGAGCTGTGGGAAATCATGCTGGCCGGGATCAAGCTGGGCGCCGTGCTGGTGCCGACCACGATGCTGGTCTCGCCCGCCGACCTCGAAGACCGCCTGCAGCGCGGCCATATCCGCCACGTGATTGCCCAGGCCTCCGAAGCCCATAAGTTCGCGGAGCTGGCCGGCGACTATACCCGCATCGCGGTAGGTGGTGGAAATGCGGGCAGGCCGGACGGCTGGCAAGACTTTGCGGATAGCAGCACGGCCGACGGGCAGTTCACCCCGGACGGCTCTACGCGCGCCACCGACCCGCTGCTCCTGTACTTCACCTCCGGCACCACCGCGAAGCCCAAGCTGGTGCTGCACAGCCACCAGAGCTATCCGGTGGGCCACCTGTCGACCATGTACTGGATCGGCCTCAAGCAGGGTGACGTCCACTGGAACATCAGCTCGCCCGGCTGGGCCAAGCATGCCTGGAGCTGCTTCTTCGCACCCTGGAATGCCGGCGCCACCATCTTCGTCTACAACTACGAGCGCTTCTCGGCGCGCGCCTGCCTGGACGTGATCTGCCGCTGCGGCGTGACCTCGCTGTGCGCGCCGCCGACCGTGTGGCGCATGATGATCAAGGAAGACCTGACGGCGTGGAAGCCGCCGCTGCGCGAACTGGTCGGCGCCGGCGAACCGCTGAATCCGGAAGTGATCGAACAGGTCGAGCGGGCCTGGGGCATCCGCATCCGCGACGGTTTCGGCCAGTCCGAAACCACCTGCCAGATCGGCAATCCGCCGGGCCAGCTCCTCAAGCCGGGCTCGATGGGCCGTCCGCTGCCGGGCTACCGTGTGGCGCTGCTGGACGCCGACGAACAGCCGGCCCAGGAGGGCGAGATCTCCCTTGTCCTGGACCCGGCGCCGTTGGGCCTGATGCTGTGCTACGAGGGCGACGAGGCCAAGACGGCCGACGTCATGCGCGCCGGCCACTATCACACCGGCGACACCGCCACCGTCGATGAAGACGGCTATTACTTCTACGTCGGCCGCAACGACGACGTGTTCAAGTCCTCGGACTACCGCATCAGCCCCTTCGAGCTGGAGAGCGTGCTGATCGAGCATCCGGACGTGCTGGAAGCGGCCATCGTGCCCAGCCCCGATCCGCTGCGGCTGTCGGTGCCGAAGGCCTTCATCACCCTGCGGCCAGGGGTGGAGCCGACCCGCGAGCTGGCAGGCAGGATCTTTGCCTTCGCGCGCGAGCGCCTGTCGCCGTACAAGCGGATCCGCCGCCTGGAATTCACGGACCTGCCGAAGACCATCTCCGGCAAGATCCGCCGCGTCGAGCTGCGCAGGGCCGAGCAGGCGGGGAGCCGGGCCGGCGCCGAATTCCGCGAGGAAGACTTCAGCGCCTGAGGTCTGGAAATGGGGGGCGGTGTGGCAGGCTTGCCGGAATTCAGGCAATAATGAGGCCTCCGCCCCTCAATCTTTCCGGCCCAGCAATGAGCATCCCGAAGAAATCCGCAGCTTATGAAGTCAGGAAGTCCCCGGTCCACGGCAACGGCGTGTTCGCCCTGCGGCCCATCGAAGCCGGGGAACGCATCATCGAATACCGCGGTGAGCGCATCAGCTGGGACGATGCCACCGCCCGCGCCGCGCAGCGCGGCGGCCCGGTCAACCACACCTTCTATTTCAGCCTCGCCGACGGCAATGTGATCGACGGCGGCCGGCGCGGCAACGATGCGCGCTGGATCAACCACGCCTGCGAACCGAACTGCGAAGCCTACGAGGAAGACGGCCGGGTGTATATCCACGCCCTGCGCGACATCGACGAGGGCGAGGAGCTGAACTACAATTACGCGCTCATTTATGACGAGCGCCACACACCCGCGCTCAAGCGCCTGTTTGCCTGCCGCTGCGGCACGCCGGGCTGCAGCGGCACCATGCTGGCGCCGAAGCGCCGCACGAAAAAACAGGCGCAAGCCCGTGCCTGAACCGAAAGACCTTCAATGAAACCAGTCGTCCGCAGCCTGATCGAAACCGACCTCTATAAATTCACGATGTGGCAGGCCTTCCTGCACATGCACCCGAACGCCATCGGCGAGTACGAATTCAAGTGCCGCAACACGCCGGCCTTTCCGCTGGCCGAGCTGAAGGAGGAAGTCGAGCGCGAACTCGATCACCTGTGCGGGATGATGTTCACGGAGGACGAGGTCGAGTACATGCGCTCGCTGCGCTTCATCAAGAGCGACTTCGCCGACTTCCTGACCCTGTTCCGCTTCCAGCGCAAGTTCATCGAAGTGACGACCGACGGCCCCCACCTGCGCATCCGCGCCACCGGTCCGGTCGTGCACGTGATGGGCTTCGAGATCTTCGTCCTCTACATCGTCAACGAGCTGTATTTCCGCCGCTTCGACCAGGCCGCCGCGCTGGAAGAGGCTCGGCGGCGCCTGGCCCAGAAGATCGAGGAACTGCGCGCCTTCGATGCGGAGCCAAAGCGCCTGAATCCCTTCGACTTCTTCGACTTCGGCGTACGCCGCCGCTTTTCCGGCGAGTGGCACGAAGAAGTGGTGCGGACCATGGCGCGCGAGCTGCCGCAGTTCTTCAAGGGCACCTCGAACGTCTACCTGGCAAAGAAATTCAACCTGGTGCCGATCGGGACCATGGCCCACGAATACATGCAGGCTTTCCAGTCCTTCGACGTACGCCTGCGCGACTTCCAGAAGAAGGCGCTGGAAGACTGGGTGCAGGAATACCGCGGCGACCTCGGCACCGCGCTGACCGACGTGGTCGGCATGGACGCCTTCCTGCGCGACTTCGACCTGTATTTCGCCAAGCTCTTTCACATTATGTTAACCCATCCGTATCGTTACACCGTATCTATAAAGGTTTTATGTGACGCTACGTTTGGAATCGTATCGTCACATGCGTATTTGGACAGTGAATCGCCTATGTCACGATACTCTGCAAAATTGACGTCACGTGCACGACGCTGCGGGCGGTCGCATCATGATGCTGACCGTCGCGAAAGACAGCTCCGCGCTGGGAGCTGTCCAACCCCTTCACTTCACTGAACACCTCAAGCCTCGTGTTATCGATTTGTTGGCCTGCGGTTGTTAGCGTCCCAGTCAACCTCATACATCCAGTTTTTTACCTCGTGAGCGCGCCAGCGCAACATTGAAGAGTTAAGAATGTGCATTTTAGGTGGCACTAACATTGGGGCATCCGCAAGCTTACGTTTTATTGTGTTTGGTCGCAGACCTAGCAGTTCAGCCAGGTCGTCAATATCGAGATACGTCGTCATTGCTTCTCACTCAAATTAGGCGCTAAGCGTCATCGCTTCGGTTGGGTGAGGTGTAGTGACCTTATTTATCGCCGCGCAACGGTAGGCTCCTTTCTCGCCAAAAAATATGCCTGTCGTGGTACAGATTTGAAAATCGAAGAACTGCGCAATGCTTCGGTCAAGCGCGACAGGATTGCCTTGCACATGCAGACCAAGTAATGCTCGGATATGCGACAGGGGCAAAACCTTTTATAAGCCGCTTGCACGCTAACAGGACCGTCGGTAGTAATTCCACAGTACTGCGTTGAGGACTTGGGCATGTGCAACCGTGTGGAGATTTCCGAGAGTACATTCCTGAGAGTTGTCTCAGAAATGTCCAAGTTGAGTTCATTTTTAATGCAAACCCGGAAGTTAGCTCAGGTGCATCAGCCCCCGCGCGACCGGCAAATACTTTTCAAGTAGGTCAGCTACTTTCTGGGCTTCCTCTGCGGATGCTGATGGAAACGAAGAGTCGCGGGATGTCGGATATCTCATATCGTGCAAAACGCTAACAAAGCATTGTTCCGCTACGTTCATCCCCAAATCTCGGCATACGACCTGTGTAGCACTCGTCCAGCAACCATCTACCGGGCGCACTTCGCGGTACTCGAACATGGTTCGAAATAGCTGGGAAAGACCTTCGTATGCTGCGGTAAAAGATGGAGTTATAAGGCCTGATGCGCGTAGGAGTTTAGAAGCTGTTAGATGGTCTTGGGCATTGCTTAGCAAAGCTTCGGTCGCACCTGCGAGCGCTGGCTCCTGTCGGAAAAACTGCTTACTGATTAGGATTTCGTAGTCAGAAGGCTTTGGCATTGGGATGTCCTTGATTGGTCAGCGACGGTTAGACAGCGACTCCTATGTCCCTGTGCTTCCTGCCTGTCCACAGACAGCAGGAATCCAATGTAAGCACCCGATTTATATGCGCGGCATCCAGTCTGCGAGCGCGAGGGCGGTGCGACCGTCCTGTCAGACTTTCTGCGGACGTGCGAGCTGGTTATTCCTAGTCCACTGATATGTAGTTACTCCTTCCGTTTCGTAGAGATGGAGCGGCTTTCTTTTCCAGCGTGGTGTAGATGCTCGAGCGTGATTTACTCTAAGCGTTTGCCGGACCACTCAAGCCGCCTGAACAGCGCCGTTACAGCACCGGCACATCTAAATTGCTTAGGAGTATTAAGTGATATAATTCTGTAATGCAACAAGTGTCTCGAAGGTTTGCGCTCGTTTCTCGTTACTACAGCGTCGAGCTAGCAGCGTTTTGATTGCTGAAACGTTGGCGCCTTAGGATATGCCGTTCTGCAAGTAAGTGAATGCAAGCGACAACTGCATTGAGAATTAAGCAAGGAACAAAAGGCTTGATAGCTAACACTCCAATGTCTGCTAGCTGTGGCGTAGCTATCTGCAGCAACTTAGCTTCAACACCGAGGATGCCGTAAGTGGAAATGTAACAAATCAACGTAATAAGAACTTCTTTTTTCATAAACCCCCCATGGAAAACAAAGTGAAGCATACGCATTTAAACGTCGAATTTAAAAGACAGTCGGCGAGGTATCTTCGAAGGATTCGCGAGCTGGCTTTTGGTGGGTTCGCTGCAGGAGTGTTGCTCTTGATTTATTCACATACCACGCTTCCTTCAGCCGGCACGGCTGAAGGCTTAACGGAGAAACTTGCGAACGAAATCGCTTTGCCTGACTGGGGCTTCCTGCTTTTTGCGATTGGTAGCTGCTGTATTACATTGGTTTTCACTGGTTGGCCTCCCGCTAAGGTCTTCCGGCATATGTTCGCAATACCATATTTGAAATTTTGTTTTGACTTAACAGGTACTGCAATTGGAGTGCTTATCCCTGCAGTTATTGCAACATCTACTAAAGCTCAGTTTTTTGGCGGAAGTATGCTGATTGTTTATGCGCTTGTTTATTTATTATTAGTCTCTGTAGTTCTGTGGGGTGGGCAATATGCTTTGAGCGAACGTGTTCAATCTAAATTGCAGTCCGGACAAGGCCCGATACCTTACGTTCTTCCACTAGGAGCGACAATAATTTTGGTCTCAATGTATCTGACTTCGAGAGCGATTTAGGTAGTTCTCCGGCCGAACTACCTTTTATAAAAAAAATGGATAAAGTTACGCATAGTTTTTGCTTCGTTGGAGATTAGGCAAGATATGGTTTTCCGTGTAACAGCAGCTGCAGCTGACTTTCTTGAGCGCTTGGCGCTTGAATTGGATGTTCCCACTAGTCGTTATGAGGAGGCGGAGAGTAGGTATCACTCAGTGGGAGACTGGCTTGGTCGGGAGGAGTCAAGTTTACGTGAGCATTCGCCGAATGTGTACGTCCAAGGGTCTTTTCGTCTTGGCACGCCTATCCGTCCGGTCAATGATGAGGAACACTACGATATCGACCTCGTATGCGAGCTCTCTTTAGGTAAGCATGAAATCTGCCAGAAAGACCTAAAGGAGATGCTTGGCAAAGAAATGAAACTCTATGCGAAGCGGTACGGAATGTCCGATGCAGCAGAAGGCCGCCGTTGCTGGACACTAGACTACGCCGAAGGAGCGCAGTTCCATCTTGACGCCTTGCCTGCAATCCCAGACGGCGACGGTCGAAGAATTGCACTGGAGTCTATGCAGTTGTCTGCCGAA
Organism: Massilia sp. 01N410; assembly: GCF_056399665.1. Taxonomy (NCBI): domain Bacteria; kingdom Pseudomonadati; phylum Pseudomonadota; class Betaproteobacteria; order Burkholderiales; family Oxalobacteraceae; genus Massilia; species Massilia sp. 01N410. The sequence goes on from NZ_JBFTRV010000001.1 coordinate 238,835, forward strand.
TGGGCAAACTCCGCAATTGCTATAACGGACACGGAGTGCGACACCTTTGAAACGCGAACCAGCCAATGGCCGCATAGTAATCCCCGCGGATTCACTGAATGGTTCCGGTCGCGCATGAGGGTTGTATTCAACGAGCAGCGGCAACGAATAGCTCTAGAGGCGCACGCCAATGTTGAAGACGTTCCGACCTACCAAGTGAAGACGCCGCTCCAGCAGGTTGTGCAAATTCTAAAGCGGCATCGTGACATCAGGTTTTCTGACCAACCTGACGTCAAGCCAATCTCAGTCATCATTACAACGCTTGCTGCCCAGGCATACGGTAACCAGGCCGACCTCTCTGAAGCCCTAGCTAGCATCTTGGAAAAGATGCATCTGCATATCAAATTGCGCAATGGTGTGTGGTGGATTGAGAATCCTACTGACCCGGCCGAAAATTTTGCGGACCGTTGGCAAACGCATCCAGAGCGTAGGGATGCTTTCTTCAAATGGCTCCATCTCGCGCGCGAAGACTTTAAGAACATTGCCGGTGAGGAGGACATGCAGCTTGTGATGGAGTCTGCGAGCGTAGCAGTGGGCGACACCCTTGCGAGGAAAGTGCGCTCTGGGACCAGCCACGCAAAACCGTCCAGCGGTGCTGTAGCATTGTTCAAACGCGCTGCTAGTGTATTCTCTGCGTCGCACCGCAAACGACCAGAGTGGCCTGTGCGTCCGCAAGGCAAAGTTCAAATCGCAAAAGTTCGCACTTTCCAAGACGGTTTTCGTCCCAAGGTTCTTCTGCATGATGCAGCTCCTCTGATAAAGGGTATCAGCCTCGAATTTGCAGCGAAGACGGATGTGCCCATGCCTTATGCTGTCTTCTGGCAAATTGTGAATACCGGCTTAGAGGCACAACGCCGCGGTGACCTTCGAGGCGACTTTAACTCTGGTGTAATTGTGAAAGGCGAAATCACTCATAGAGAAACAACTGCTTACACAGGAGCCCACTCAGTAGAATGTTTCATCGTTAAGGACGGTGCCCTAGCAGCGCGAAGTGGGGGTTTTATTATCAATATTGCGTAATTAAGGAATTTGTGAAACGTCATCTTTTCGAACTTTATAAGCTGTTCGTCGAACGATTCTTTCGTGTTCGAACTCTCGGTGCCTGGCTGCTTAAGGGGGGGCTTGGCCTCCTGATGGTTTTGCTCGGGGCAGATTTCGCAGGGCGGATTGCCTTAAAGTTCGGAGACTTCAAACTTAATATCGAAGGTGGCACGGGGAGCGGCCTGCCTAGCTACATCGTCTATACAGCGTTTGTAGTGGCGGGCTCACTGGTCGTCGCTGGTGGCCTGCTGATGTGGAGAGACGAGCGACGGGAGCGACAGAAGCTGCTAGTTGTCATCGAGGTACGTGGCCTTCACAATAGTCCGGATGCGCCGGCTCGAAACGCGATAAGACCTTCGTTTCGGGGACAACGACATTCGGTCTTGGTCGATTTCAGGCCGAGTTTAGTGGGAGAGTTGGTTAACCCCGAGTTGATGCTCGAAAAAATCAGAGGTATGAAGCTCAACCTTGAGTCTGCTGTTCAAGGACGGGACATGAGTGATGTGTCTGTGGCCGTCGGTGGCGTGGCCGCGGTGCCTGGTATGTTCTACATTGGGATGCGGTTGGACGACGAGTCTCGCTTTGAGCTTTTCGATTGGAATAGAGACTTGAAAAGTTGGAAAGCTATTGATGGGCTCGACGATGGGAATCGCGCGCTACCGTTGAACATTCCGCCAATTTCGTCCGGACTGAGCGAGGTAGTGCTCGCGGTCTCCGCGTCCTACCTTGTTGACGAAAGTGCTGTTGCCGCATCGTTCCCAGGACTTCCAGTTGTGCGCTTATCTGCGGAGAAGATTCAAGCGAACAGCTACTGGTCGGAAGAAGTTCAGCAAGCTTTTGCTGCCGCTTTTCGCAACGCCGTGCAGGAGCTGCTTGGGCGCCACATTAAGCGCATACACCTTGTTCTCGCGGCGCCAGCGAGTTTGACAGTTAGGTTAGGCGCGACCTACGACGAAAGGCTCCACCCCGAACTAGTTGCGTATCAGTATGAGCGCTCCTCAACTCCGCCGTATCCTTGGGGGATTGTGCTCCCGCATCATGGTTCACCAGAGCCAGCGGTCTTGCGAACAACTTTACCCATAGCCTGAAAATGAGCTTGGAAAGAGCTATCGGCGCGGCAGTAGTCGGCCTTCTCTTTTGGTCATTCTCAAGTACTAAGAAGCGTGCCTCGCCCGAGATTCAACGCCTGTTCGAGCGCTTTCATGATGCGATAAAGCTCGAAGAAAATGATGAGCGGCTCAAGCTTCGTACTAAGCGCGAGGTTCTGCTCAAGGCATTGAGAAAGAAGATGGCCTCTCATTGCTTGACATTTGAGCCATTCGACCAAGGTAGCTACGCTTTGCGGACTGGGGTCGTGCCAAAGGATGGAAACTACGATATCGATGTTGGGTTAATTTTTGACTGTTCGCAGGAACGTTTCCCCAATCCGGTCGAGCTGAAATTATTGGTTTACGACGCACTAGCCGAAAAAAATCGGACTGTCTCCATCCGTAACGCATGTGTAACGGTCACTTACATTCGCGGCGGAAGACCCCACTACCACATAGACCTTGCCCTCTACGTAAGGACGGCGAACGGCAAGCTTTTACTAGGTAAGGGGCGAAGATACTCCGGCGATGACAGGTGTAAATGGGAGCCTTCTTCGCCCAATGAGCTTACTCGCTTCATACTGTCAAAGTACTCTGGCGACGAGCAAGCACAATTACGAAGGTGCATTCGATATCTCAAGCGGTGGAGGGACGAGAATTTTACCTCGGGCGCGCCTGTCAGCATTGCCTTAACGGTGGCAGCTGCTATGTGGTTCGAACCAATGGTAGCCGAGGACGGGAGCAGCTTTGACCTGGCGGCCTTACATGCCCTTGTGCGAAAGATGCAGAAAAATTTCGGGAATAACTGGAAGCTCGACAGGCTAGCAGTACTACTTCCAGGGTCGCGGAGCATTGACCTCATGTCAAAGCTAACACCGGAGCAGATGAAAGTCTTCAGGCAGCGGTTGGATAGCCTCCAACGTACACTTTTCCAGTGCTTTGGTGACGTTGCGCTAACTACTGCGGTTGAGGCTCTTTCATCTCAGTTCGGGCCAGATTTTCCTATTGCATAAGCTAGACCATCTGCAGCAGAGCAATGAGCTCCCGAACTGGACAAGCTGCACCTTGCCATCAAATTTCCCAGTCGCAACGCAGCTGAGGCGTTCGAGTACATTTTCTTGCTCAAGAACTATATACTGTATGCAAGTACAGTGTGCTGAGTTCGGCGCACTCCAAAGGAATTTCACGTCAATCGTCTATTGCTACGCGGCCACTATGGTGTAACAGGAGTATGATGTGAGAATTAGCACTCAACAAGCGAGAGTGCTAATAAGCGCGAAAATTTTCCAGCCTATGCCAGGTGAGTAACTATGCTCACGGCGAGTTTCACTCTTAAAAAAGGATGTCTACAATGCCCGCAGTCCAGAAGCACTTTGAAGATTTTCACTCCAGAATCAGACTTGAAGAAGATGACGAGAAGGCAACGCTGCGCGAGAAGCGCGATACCCTTCTTGCAGCCTTGGACAAAAATCTGGCTGATGACGTGCCGAAATTTGACTCTTTCCACCAAGGTAGCTACTCAATGCACACTGGGGTAGTACCTGTCGATGGCAATTTCGACATTGATGTCGGGCTGATTTTTGACTGCACGAAAGATGAGTATCCTGACCCGGTTAGCCTCAAGAAGAAAATCCGGGATGCGCTGGACACGCACGGTCGTACCGTGAATATTCGCCGTCCATGTGTCACTGTAAACTACATGCGCGGCGACGAAATTGCGTACCACGTCGACCTGGCAGTGTACGCTAAGCGTAGCGACGGCCTGCTTGACATCGCGAAGGGTAAAGAGAACTCGGATGAAAGTAAGCGCGTTTGGGAGCCGTCTGACCCGAAAGAGCTCACCAAGCTGATTTGCGGCGCGTTCACCGACACATACGACCTAGCGCAGTACCGCCGATGCATTCGTTACCTGAAGCGCTGGCGTCAGGTTCAGTTTTCGTCAGGCGCACCGTTGAGCATTGCTTTGACGGTTGCTGCGCAGAAATGGTTCAGGCCGTATTTTGAGATGTCCGGTAAAGCCGGCGACCTGCAGGCAATGCTGGACTGGGTCAATGCGATTTTGAACCAGTTTCAATGGACGAGCTTGAATGGAACCACCTATCAGCGTCTTGTAGTGACGCTCCCGGTTACCCCATACTGCGACCTGATGGAGTGGATGACTGAAGGTCAGATGAGCACTGTGAAATTCAAGTTCGAGGCCCTCTGTGATGCGCTGCAGGAGGCACTTGACGAAGATTTGCCAGAAGACGCGTGCAAGATACTCAACAAGCAATTCGGCGACGACTTCGTCATTCCTGAAAAGGCGGCCACTGCTGTTAAGGTAGCTTCTCCTGTCATCAGTACTGGCAACTCCGCTTGATGCAACCAAGTCAAGCAACTAAAGACGTGCTGAACGCCTGCCTTGAGGCAGTACGTCAAGCTAGTGTCGACCGTAACCTCCAGATTGAAGTTTTGGAAGTTACGCCTGAGAACTATCTTCGCGTAGTTGTTGTGGGTGCTTCTCAGCAGTGGGACCTTACGGTTGAATGCCTGAATGAGTCGTTGACGCGTTTGCCTCGGGTGAGATTAAAGCCTAGTGGCAGGCTGCTCCCTCATGTGAGCTACTACGGTGCGGTGTGTGTCAGCGATAATCAAGGGCTTTCGCTTGACCCGGACAGAAAGGCAGACATCGTCGCTTACACGTTTCTTGCGGCTTTTGATTTGCTGGAAAAGTGGGGCTCAGATAAAGTAGGAAGCGCTGCCGAATTCTTCAACGAGCTGGAAGGGTACTGGGGTTGCCTCCCTGGTTCGATAAGTTCGTCTGGCGCCTTTGACGTCGACGGTAGAGACCGATTGATTACGTCTTATCTCAAGCTTAAAGAGAAAAGACGCCAATGGTTCTTTACTGAGCGAGACGTTGCGCCGCCGAAGGACTTCGACGTGAAAGGGGCTGCAGCACAAAGCGCGCTCTATATTCACGTTGATGAGTTGGTTGGCCTCCCTGTGCATCCTGAAGTGCTTAGCGCGGCGTTTGTTGCGTCGGTACGGGACCGCATGTCTGCTAGCCAGCTTGCGCTATGGGCTCGACTGGTACGGCCGTCGTCTAACAAGAACCACCCGAAACGTGCCGTACTTCTGGTTTCAATTGCACGAGCGGCAGGCGGAGTATCCTTGGTCGGTGTTGAGTTTGGAACACGAAATGGCGACGTCGACCTCAAGGCCCCAGTCACGGCTATGACCATGCGCCGCCTTACGGCTGCTTACATGCGCGAGCGCGGTGGTGCCTCCGCCGAGATGTTTGCAAAGCATGTTGTCATTATTGGGTGCGGGGCGATTGGCGCTGTGATTGCCGATACGCTTGCGGCGACTGGCCTAGGCAAGCTCACGCTTGTTGATTACGACTACTACTCAGAAGACAACGTCTTTCGGCACATCCTTGACCCGACGTGGATAGAATTCCCAAAGGTGTTTGGCCTTCAGTATCAGCTTGAGAGGCACTACCCGGGTCTTACAGTGGCGCGACAAGCAACTAACGGTGAGAGTTGGCTTCGCGCCTCCGACCTTTCTGATGTCGATGCCGTCGTTTGTGCACTTGGACTTCCCACTTTGGAAAAAGCGTTCGCTCGAGAGCTTCGAAAGAAAAATAAGCTTGTGCCGCTTCTCTTTACATGGCTGGAGCCTCTCGACTTAGGTGGTCACTCGGTTCTGACGTGGACTCAAGGGGAGGGGTGTCTCGACTGCCTTTATCGCGATGATGAAGGAGCTCCTAGCCTTCAGTCCCGCATAGCGTTTCTTGCTCCCGACCAGCCAGTCTCGAAGACGATTACTGGTTGCGGAAGCGTATTTGTCCCATACGGGGCACTGCAGTCACGGCGAACTGCATTGATGGCTTCGGAACATATCTTGTCTGCGCTGTCGGGCGAAGCAGGGCCTTCGTACCGTTATTGGGCTGGGGAAGGGAAGGCGGCTGCAGCCCAGAAATTGCAGACCACACCTTGGTGGAGGGAGGCACGAACTGCGATGCCAAGTGCCCTTTACTCGAAACGAGCATTCGGTAGGCCTTGTAAGACGTGTAGGGATGCTAAATGAAGTTGGTCTTTCGCGTATCAGACAGTCAGCGCCTTATTTTCGTGACGGAGGCTGTCGAGCAAATGCTTGCGTTCCGCCAGCGTTCATGGTGGCAGGCAGAAGCAGGAGGTGTGCTCTTAGGGCGCCACCTTCTAGATTCAGACGACCTTGTAGTCGACGAGGTTACGACGCCTCAGAACTCGGACCGTCGCCGGCGCTTCAGTTTTTTTCGTTCTAAAAAGCATGGGAAAATTGCACAAAGCCGATGGTCTGAAGAGGCAAGTACGCTAGCTTACTTAGGTTTATGGCATACACATCCAGAAGCAGACCCGACGCCGAGCGGAGTGGACCGAAGGGACTGGGAGCAAGCGCTGTCGAAGGATACGTTTCACGGCAACCAGCTGTTTTTTCCGATAGTAGGAATAGAGCGAATCCGTGTGTGGTCGATGAGCTGTAACGGAACATTTTTCGAATTGAAAGAGGAAGTAAAGCATGGCAAGGACACAAGCACGAGCAACCATCCCTACCGCGACTAGACACGCTCTGTGGATAGCCGCAGCAGGGCGATGCCAGTTCCGGGGATGTAACAAGCCTGTCTCACGCGATTTTTTGACGCAGAGGGCTGCTAAGGTAGGCGAGTTAGCCCATATCATCGCCGACAGCCCCGACGGTGCACGTGGTGTAGCAGGACTGTCAGAGAAGCTTGCAGACGACGCTAACAATCTAATGCTGGCCTGCTTCGATTGTCATGCTCGAGTGGACCGAAACGGAAAGAACAACGAGTACACAGCGGAACAACTTCGTGCTATGAAACGGGAGCACGAAGCTCGTATCGAACTGATATATAGCTCTACAGGGATGACAGACAGCTTGCCGATATTGATGTCGTTTCCCATCGGAACTCATGTCCCTGTGGTCGACGTTCGCCAGGTCAACTACGCGATGCTCGAAAATAGTCGATTTACGCGCGCACCTAGAACGCCACACATCCATATTGACCAAGCATCTTTTGACACCATAGATAGTGCCGATGAATTTTGGCCGCGCGCGCAAGCGGCTCTTGAGAAGATATTTGAACAGCGTATCCGTCCGGTTTTGACTGATAGGCACGGACCGACGCACTTGACGATTGCTGCATTTGCCCCTATTCCGATGCTCATGAAGCTGGGCGCGCTGCTAGGTGACAAGATAGAAGCTGCAGTGCTCGATTTGCCTGTTGAACGTTGGCTATGGGATGTTCGGCCCGAGTGTCCAGCTCCTAGCTACAAGTTTGACGTGCCGCAGAACCTTCCTCGCGAGGTCACGGTTATGGTGAATGTCTCGGGTCTAGCTAGCCAGCCAAACGTTCAGATGCCAGTGGTGGAGTTTCGAGCCGAGGCTCCGAACAGAGGAATCATCCGGACAGAAGCGCATGTTCTTGAGTTTCGCCGGCAATTCAATACGTTTTTGAATGCTCTCAATGCTTCTGGAGTGCGAATACTGCACATCTTGCCTGCAACCCCGCTGAGTGCAAGTGTCGAGATTGGCCGCATGCTACTGCCAAAAATTTTCGAAGAGGTACACGTATGGGAGTGGCAGGCCCCTACGTGGAAGAAAGCGGTCCGACTCAAGTAGGTCTCCCTGCAGTGCTGTTTTTGTGAATATATTGAGAGCATCGTTATGGAAAGCGAACGATTTTCGTTTTTCTAAGCACGTCCCAGTCGGGCAAGCTTGTCGGCGGCGTTGGCCGTGAGGAGCTGAGGCAGTGCTTCGGTCCAGTAGACGTTCGTTCTCGACGATGCATTCAAATGTTCGAGAGTGAATCTTTCCTAATGAGGCAACAACAGCCGACAGATTTTAAAGCCGGTTAGACTTGAATAGCTGGTCGATAGGAGTTTGTTTTCCCTATCAAAGTAGCTATCTTCAAGTTTTGTCAGTACTGTCCGCGGTGGCCACCTCCAGAACAATCTTCCCAGGGATACGGTCGGCTCGCCCCTCCATCATGTCATGGGCAAGGCGCGCGTCTGCTAGTTTTAGTACTGGACCTACCCAAGGAAACAGGCTTCCTTCGTCAAACTGGCGATTTAGGCGCGTCAGAGCTTCTGTGTTCACATCGACTAACATGAACCGGGCAGAAACCCCACGCGCTTGGGCTACCGCTTGGTCCGGTTCGGAAACAGCTGAGATAAATTTACCGTCCGGTTTGAGAAAATTAAACAGCTGCACCTGCGTTGGCCCGCCCACCAGGTCGATGACCGCGTCGACGACTATCACGGACTGCAACGTCCGGCCGATGACTGTGTCGGCTCCAAGCGCCGTTACAGCCGCGGCATCAGCATCTGAGCTGGTTGCGACGACTTTGAGCCCGGCCGCATGGGCCAGCTGTACGGCATAGCGACCTACATTGCCGGCGGCGCCATGAATCAACACAGTATCTCCACCCTGGAGGTCTGCCGCGTCAAAAAGCATTTGAGCAGCGGTCACTGCAACTACCGGGACCGACGCAGCTTCCACGTATGAGAGCGAGACAGGTTTATGAGCAATCATTCCGGCCGAGCAAGCTGCATACTCAGCGTAGCCGCCCGTGAACCGCTTGTTTGTGACGCCATATACGGCTTCGCCTACCTCCCACTGCGCTGCCTTGCTTCCGACCGCTACTACTACGCCAGCAATGTCAGAGCCGAGTGTCAAAGGTAGCGGTTGCGGCAGCACGCTGTTCCCGCTGCGAATCCAGCCGTCCCAAGGGCCAACCCCTGCCGCCATCACCTTAACAAGAACCTCATCATCCTGAATTTCAGGCAATGCGACGTGCTCCAGGCTCATGGCCTCGGTATCGCCGAAGGCATGCACACGGACTGCGGTCATGGTGGAGGGAGTGTTCGCAGCGGTCGAATTGTTCATTTGCAGTCCAATCTCAAGTGAGCCTGGCGGGGCGCCAGTCAATGAAACCTATCTTACGACTTCGAATTGCGACCCTGAGTTACCAATCTGAGGATTAATCGGGGGGCCAAGTATAGTTGCTTATGAAGAGTGCCACTCGAAAGAGGGCGTTCCAGGTTCGTGCAGTTGTTAAGGATGGCAAAACGATGCTGAGGAAGCTAATCAAGTGGACCAAACCACCACGTTTCTCGGGGAACCGGCCGCCTTGGCTCGGCGATACCGAAGCGTAATGCTACAACTGGTTGGGTATGCACCTACAGAGCCAAGGACACACGTTCAGGTTGGTGGCACTGCAGCTCCTCGAGCCAGGGGTAGATACGAACATAGGTGTAGCACTTGAACGTTTGTATCGGCCCGCCCTATGACACCCTCGAAATTTCTTCGAAAACATATAAATCCGTTGCTTACACTGGTTTTCGGCCAACCATGGAGCACAAAAATGCGAACTTTAGTAGACCTTCCAGTCGTGACCTGCCAACTTGAGTTTATGGATGGACTCGCAGACGTGGCATCATTCCGAGCTGGAGCGGCGAATGCTAGGTGGACAAACACCGAAATCACAGTTGCGGTTGCCAAGGCGTTTGGCGAGAGCAATGCCTTTGACAACGTTGGAAGGAGACTTCAGCAATACTGCACCGCCGGGCTGGCGCCAGAGCTTAGGAGCAGTCATCCGCTATAGGGCAGGCGGGCGCCAGGTGTATGAGCTTGGCGACGCTTAGTCACTCCATGGCCGTTCTGAACGGCGTCAAACTGCAAGGAAATCCGCGTGTTTTCTTGTCTACTTGCGGGCATCACCTTGAGGTTGCGAAGCTGACCGTAGCCTGAAGCGCTTGGCACATAAATTGTGCAACAGCCTGTTGCACAATTGTGCAGCCAAGTTTCAAGGCGTTTTGCGGCTACTGCACTGAGGCAATGCGCCGCGGTCTCGATTCAATAGTGCCATGGTCGCGAACGCCGGGTCTCTCGTTAGTTGTAAATTTGGCTACTTCGATATATTGTTGCAGGGTGTTTTCCCTGATAACAATACAACGCTGTTCGTCTCCCCAACATGAGCGCAAGCTTTCTTATGCGAAGAGTCCAAAACTTCCTTTTGTTTGGCATCGGCCTGTTCTTGCTCCTGCCTGCCTTGGCCTACGGACACGGACCACGAGGCGGTGGGGCTGTTTCCGTCCGCGGGTACGTGAAAAGCGATGGGACGTATGTCCAGCCACATATGCGCTCCGCTCCTGACGGAAACTTCTCCAACAACTGGAGCACTGTCGGAAACGTTAATCCATACACAGGCGCTCCAGGTACGAAGACGCAGCCGTCAAGTGGGTCTGGTTACGTCCCAGCTGATGGCAATACGAGCTCTTCGACTGCAGGGTATACCGGCTCCGTAGAAGGCAACAACGCGGCACGAAGCGACGTTGTCGATGGCTCATCGACCGAAAGAGAGTCGAGCCACGAGCGCAACATAAAGGTGCCACTTCACGCGAAGCTTAACTATCTGCGGAACGGCTGGGTGTGCGAACGAGGCTATCGACAGGCTGGACAGGAGTGCGTCGCTGTACAAATCCCAGACAATGCAAAGCTGAACTACCTCGGCAATGGCTGGGACTGCCAGCGCGGATACCGCCAGGCAGGGCAGGGATGCGTGGCTGTTCAGATTCCAGAGAATGCGAAGCTGAACTACCTGGGCAATGGCTGGGACTGCCAGCGGGGATACCGCCAGGCCGGGCAAAGATGCATTGCAGTGGCCATACCAGAGAACGCAAAGCTCAACTACCTTGGTACTGGATGGGACTGCCAACGCGGATACCGGCAAGCTGGGCAGGAATGCATAGCCGTGCAAATTCCGGAGAACGCCAAACTGAACTACCTCGGAAATGGATGGGAATGCCAGCGAGGATATCGACAAGCCGGGCAAGCATGCGCAGCGGTGCAGATTCCTGAGAATGGCAAGCTAAACTACCTCGGTAATGGATGGGAGTGCCAGCGAGAATACCGTCAAGCTGGGCAGGAGTGTTTATCTGTCCAAGTCCCCGAGAATGCTAAGTTGAACTACCTGGGCAACGGGTGGGACTGCCAACGAGGATACCGGCAAACAGGGCAAGAGTGTATTGCTGCGCATTGAACAACCAAGGCGAATGGGCTTCTTAGTCTTGTACCAAGGGCTTATTGACTAGTGAGCGGTCGACGTCGACTGGTCGGCTTCACGTTTCGGAATATCGACTCACTCGAATTTATTAGGATACCGAGTGGAAACGAGGGGCCGGCTGACCCCTCATAGTGTTTACTTGATTAAGAACTCTTCTTTGTTACGCCCGTTCAGCCACTTCGGCGCCCGTCCACGCCCGGTCCAAGTGCCGCCCGAATCCGGGTCGCGATACTTCGCCTCGACCGACTTCGTCTTCTTTGAGCCACCGGTCTTCTTTTTTTCGTTCAACAGGTCGTTGATATCAATATTGTTATCTTGGATTAGCTTACGAATCTGCTTGCGAGCTTCAGTGATTTCATCCTGGCGTGCTTTCTCCGCGAGGGCTTTCAGTTCCTCGATTTGTGCTTGAAGTTCTTGATAGGTCGGCATGGTAGTTTGTGTGGGTAGAAAACCCAAATCTAACATAGTTCCTGGCAGGCACGGTTCGTTTCATGTTGTGCGTGATTAAAGTGGCGGACAAAAGTGCCCACTTGTAGTGCGCTTTTAAGCGCAACCTTTTCAGCTCAACGCGAACCTGATGACGCGATTTGCTGGGCCAACACATCATTTCGTCGCTCTTCTAATGACGCGAGCTCGCTTTCCGCACGAAGGTAGAGTTCACCCTTCGGGCCGCCTGCAGAGATTGGGGAGGCCAGAATGAGCTCCTGTTTCCTTGCCTTGATTTCCTTGTCGATTGAGCGAAGTAGGGAAGCTAGCTCCTGCTTACGGGACTGCTTGTCTTGCTCCGCTTTGAGAGTGACGGCAACGGCCGTAGCGCTGTCTTTTGCTTTCTCCAAAGACAGCTGGGCTGCCGCTAGTTGTCCTTGGGTATCTGCCAGTTTGAGTTTTGATTCTCGAAGTGCAGTTTCGAGTATGTCGACCTTCTGCGCATGTAAGTTGCCGGCGATTGCCGAAACGATGCTGCCGGAAAACAGTACGCCAGCGCCGAAGGCCAGCAAGTTGTTCTTGTATTTTTCAGGAATCGTGAAGTCCATTGTTCCCTTAAGGGCGTCAAAAATTGAAAAGCTATCGCGGACTAAGGGCCGTGTTAACCAGCTGCAAGGGATGGTTCCAGGTCGTCTGCCATGTGGTCTGATGAGCTGGTAGGGGTGGCCAAGCTTCCGTTCTCGGAGAAGGTACAACCCACTGAGGTAACGAACTGATTCTTGCCTTGGCGCTTCGCTTTATACATCAGCTGGTCAGCGGTTTTGTACATGAAGCTCGCCTTGGGTTTTGAACCTGGTTCGAAGTAGCTTACGCCGATACTCGCTCCAAGCGGACTTTCAAAAAGCTTACCGACCTCTGCTGTTCGTTCGAGAAACTTCGTCAGTGCCGCCTCAAGTTGCGCACGGTCTTCGAGGTTTTCGACTACGACTGCAAATTCGTCCCCGCCAAAGCGAGCGGCGGTACCAAAAGGGCTTAGCTCTGTGCCTAACCAGTACCCTACGTGCTTCAGTACGGCGTCGCCGCCATCGTGTCCTTGCTCATCATTCACCTTCTTAAAACCGTCTAGGTCTAAGAGAATGACTGCACTCTCCAACGTCGCCGTTTCCAGATTTTCACAGGCTTTATTCAATAGTTCGTCGAAACCTGTTCGGTTCCACAACGTTGTTAGTGAGTCTGTACGCAGTGCTAAAGCGACGGCATCGGTCAGACGGAAGACGTACACGGGAAGGTAGATGCTTGCAATTACCAGTCCCGCGCGAAGGGCCGAGTACTGTTCCCAATACTGCGAGAACAGAAGCACCGTGCAGGTGAGACCCGAGCTCAGTGTTGAGGCAAATATGGCGTAGCCGCGGCTGTATCGTAAGCCAGTGCCAAACGTGAAAAACAACGGGGCAAGCACAAACGGTGCGCCGACTTCATCGGTAAAGTAGAGCAGAGCGGCTATCAGCACCTGGTCAACGATGACACTCAGCACTTGTCTTGGGCGGCAATATTGGGGGCTTAGGAACGTAGCAGTCAGAATTCCGACAGCAAAGACGGAATGTACTATCAACAAAGCGGATGCTGTGACGTACTCCGAGGTACCTTCAAACTTCGAGTGAAATGAGACGAGGTAGACGAACAAAACTGCAGTCCAGACCAGGCGCGCGAATCCCTGTCCTTTCTCAGTAGAAAGGCCAGGTATCACAAAAAACGGCTCTACTTTTAGTCTTGGTGCTGCTTTAACCGTACGCATGAGTATTCACAATAGTTTCCTGTGGGATATTATCTCATGGCGCTACTCGACGCGTTGACAATCGGATTACTTTAGAGTGGCAACCCTAGAAAATGCCCCGAGCGGTTGCTCGGGGCCAGGGTGAATTACTACGCGGTTATTGCAGAATATTGTTCTCTTCGAACTCCCGTCGATTCTTCTCCCGCCTTCGATGCCGAAGCATAGTTTCGTACTCCCGTTTTTGTAGCTCAGCCTCGTCTGGTCCCGAAGGCAAGCCAGCCGGAGACGAATGGCCTAAGAAGGCCGAGATGACGATGAAAGCGGTTGCTAAGCACGTGAACACGATGACTGCATAGAGGATGAAAGTGTCGCTCATGGAGTTCCTAATCAGTGGCCTGAGCTGTATAGCGATGTTTCACATTCTCGCTGACAGCCACTAAGGGTACTGAGCAGATATAGGAGACAAAGGCCCTAAGAGGGAGTCGCGGTCGGCATGGCGGTCGCCCTAGTGTCAGCTGATGTTAAGCAGCTAAGGCTATGCCCCTAAGACGGCAAGGGTTAAAATCGATATCTTCTAGGCACCGACCACTACCGCAGCCATGCACCACGCTAGTCGTAAATGAGAAGTTCACTAAAATTCAAGGCTGCGGCACTTGTCTTCATTATTACGGCCTCGGTTACGTGCGCGGTAGCGCTAGAAGCTATCCTGGACTTCCAGGATGCCGAAGCGCAGAACTACGCGACCGCGAACGACATCACGCGGGTTGTCGAGCGTCAGACACGTGACACGATTACATATGTAGACCACACGCTCGACGCGGTTTCTACGGTAGTAGAAGCGTCTCCGAGCTTAGAGACAATCCGCCAACCCGCGGCTTGGCGAATACTGCGCTCCTATTGCGCGACGCTCATTGGTTGCCACGTGATAGGTGTGATTGACAATGATGGGCAGCTCATCGCTCAGACAGGTAACTTGAACTTTACTCCCTACGACGTCTCGGACCGGAGATACTTCCAGCATGCGCGCGACAGTAAGCACCGATACATTGATATGGCCGTCGTCTCGCGCCTTCCTGGTAATCCAATTCTGGTAACGGTCGCAAAGCCTGTTTACGATTCCGCGGGAAAGCTACTTGCGGTGGTCGCAGTCGGTTTGGAGACTACACAGCTCACTTCGTTCTACTCACTCTTCGGTTTTTCAGTTGCCCCGACTGTGGCTATCTACAAAGGCGACGGTAGCCTAGTCGCACGCAACCCAGGCATGGCTGAGTACGTTGGCAAGAGCGACGCGCAGAGCAAAATTTTCACAACCTTGCTGCGCCGTGCGCCGGCAGGAATCTATGACTCCTTGTCGCCAATTGATGGGAAGAGACGCTTGGCAGCCTACCGGTCACTTCCGGACTTGGACCTTGTTATCTTCGCAGGTATCGAAAAGAGCTCAGCATTCGCTTCCTGGAAAGTGCGTACGGTTCGGCGGCTTGTCATCGTGGCCAGCATGCTGGTCTTGATTTGGGGCGCGTTGGTTGTCGCTTACCGCGCGGTCGCGGAAAAGTCGATTTTGCGTCGCGCGAACACGCGATTAGACGACCTTGCCTCTAAGGACCCGCTCACCGGCATCGGTAACCGCAGAATTTTCGACAGCATGTTCAAGCACGACTGGAGTGCGCATGCCCGCAGTGGCGCTCCGCTGTCGCTGGTTATGCTCGACGTTGACTGCTTCAAGCTTTACAACGACCACTATGGACATGTCGCTGGCGATACTTGCCTTCAAAAAATCGCTAGGGCAATCGAGGCGAGCTTACAGCGGAAAGGGGACTTGGTAGCTCGTTACGGTGGCGAAGAGTTTGTTGTGTTGCTCGATTGTGGCTACGAAGGCGCGTGCTTGATAGCCGAGCAGATGAGGACACGTGTTGAGCAGCTCCAAATTCCACACGATTTTTCGGAAGCCAGCTCGGTGGTTACCGCAAGCTTTGGTGTTGCTAGTACGGAAAGTATTCATGTTCATAACTCAGATGACCTAATCGGCTTGGCGGACCGCGCGCTTTATGCGGCGAAATCCAGTGGGCGAAACAGAGTTGAGAACGCGGAGACACTTTTTGGATGTAATCCGGTCAGCTAGGCCTAAGCTGACTCCTGCTTAACTTAAAGCTACGATATTTGCTTATATTCAGTCTCGACATAGTTTAGGCGAACCGTCGAGATATTGGAATATGACGAGTTAAGACCTTGAATAAGAGCTGTCTCTTAACGATTTATCGGCTAAGAACTACTAATAAATTTATTGGTCGCGGGTTCGCGCTGCTCTGTGTCTTGACAATTTTCCGACAACTTTTGCGTTGTAACGCGATAGAATTCCTTAATATTGGAGGTTTGGACTATTGCTTATGAAGCCAATAAATAAACATACATCTGCCACACTTGTTGCGCATTTGAGAGCTACCGCCGGTGGCGGTGCCGCTGAAGATTTTACTGCAACTGCAATGCGAAATATTCGCAATCTGCAGAAACAACTCCAAGCAATTGGAGAGCGCTATCAGGACGAGTTGGCACATCCAAAGACTTCTGGTCCCAAAGAACAAGAAATTCTACGCGAGATATTGCACCAGATGGACAGCGTTCAACGTGAAATCGACGCTATTCAGAAGTCGATTATCGAACATGAAGCTGTTGAGCAGCTCAAGAAAAACAAGAGTACTGCATTAAAAATTCCAAATCCGGAGTTGGACTCAGCTTCGAGCGAAAATGTCGAGGCGACTAATGGTAATGGTGGTGTATCCAGCAAAGTCAAGGCCGCCGGCGAAGCGGCTTCTAGTGATTCCCCAGATACTGCGACAAAACCTGCGAAGGTTGACCGTACAAGTTTAGTTGGCTCGGTAATTGATACGACAGCCTAAGCATTGCTAAGGCACATGCTTCGTACCCTATGGCAGTGCTCTCACGCGCTGGGTGTTTAGTGCACCCAGGCGTACTGGCTAACGAGTGGTGAGCCCGGCCCTCACATCTCGTCAACCAGCATGTATAACTCGACGTTTTCCTTATGAATGCGTTTGCTTAGCGCGTTGAATATCGCTTTGCTTTCAATAGTAAACTCTGCCGGCTTAGACTTGATTGCCTGAGTCGTCGCCCACTTTCTGATGTAACCTTCAAAGCTTTGGCCAATAGCGCCCATTTCTTGAATGAATTTATTCGCGGTAGCGTTAACGGCAGAATTCGTACTTGAGAGTAGCTGAGGGTAGAGGGCTTTATCTTCCATCGCCAGGTGGACGCTCACAAGGCCCGCGAGTCTTGACATCAACTTCCTAATGGTCTCAGCTTCGCTATCATTGATTGCGTCGCCAAGTATTCCGTTGATTTCAAGGGCGGTGGAAAGGATTTCGTCATGCTGCTTGCGAAATTTATTTGTGCGGGTCATTGTGTTTTGGTTCAAGGTGACGATTTAAGGATGTGCGGATGTTGCGCTTTAGTTCATGCCATTGGGCTTAGGTATTATGGTCTGCGCGAACAAATACAACACAAACGAACTGACTAAAAACATAAGCGGCAAGCTGATTGTATGTGCCGCTGCGTTACCGAGTAACGCAAGCTTGAGCGTGCAATTTAGTGCAGAAGTAAGCCCGAATGTATAAGCCCAGTGGGCTTTTGATAAAGGCTGCTCACGGAGCCAAGGCAGCAGCCTCAGCGCATGAAGCATCTGGTAAAGGGCGTAACCTACTAGGATGCTCGGAAAGATTGGTCCGATGCTCGGACTGATATTTAGCAAGGACGACGCACAAACGACGGCCGGGGCCGCTTGGATTCCTGCAGTATGACGTCGCGTTGTTGGGAGTCCCGCTCCGTAGAAGATGTTCCGTTTGACGATTGGCTCAAGCGAAAGCCACGAAAGCAAACCGGCACCGAAAAAGAGCCAGGCCCAGTCGTGCAGCCCAAGGACCGCAAGAGCCGAGGCACTTGTGAAATTTCCTGCGACGTCAGGCAAATATAGTGCGGGCGTTACATCGTCGCTATCCCTGTCGGCCACCCATAATGTGAACGTATGACGTATCGAAAAATATAGATGGAAAGCGATGCCTAATACCGTCATGCCCACAGCTGTTGCTCGAGAATAAACAGCTAAGCCAGGTACAAGCACCAGTGTGGAAATTCCAATCAATGCCCCGGTGCTGCCAAATACAGGGTCGTCAAATTCCTCTAATGTGCTTTTGTAATTGCGAAGTAGCTTTGCTAGATACTTGCGAATCAGCCATAGCCACAGCCCGAAACTTAGGGCTAGCTGTAACTCAGCGATTGCAGACGGAATGGACCAGAGCTTAACCGCCGTTCTCAATGACATACCTAAGCCGACCATTCCAAGGATTAAGCTAAACGATGCACCACCTACGTAATTACTGTTGTTGGGAAATCCAGAGGTAGTGTGAGATTGCTGGCGTTTCTCCAAGCCTTGAGTGCGACTTACAGCGCGTAGCCATCGGTAAATCAGTTTATCTGAGGTAGCCATTGCTTAGTGATGTAACAAGTTGCAGGATATGCATTTACGGGCATCCTGCTCGCACATCGGTGAGGTTATCCACTTGCAGTACCTGGACATCACGGGGGCAATCCGTACGAGGTTTTTGCCGATACCAGCTTGTTGAAAGCCCTGCCTACCATTATTAACGGTGGGTGGAGCCAGACGCTTCTTCATACACAATGTCAGCGATAGAAATCTACTCGAAATTTTACCGGGCCAGACAGCTTGACGAAGTGTTTCATCTGAGGCTCGATGACTCCTTGAGTTCCAGGCGTAAGATTGTGTTTCTCCACTGATGGTTCGGTAATGCAGTAGTCCAGCTGGCCCTCAATGACGTTGATTGTCGCCCAAACCCCTGCTGCCGTTGTATGGTCGCGTTGCAGCGCCGCTGGGACAGTATTCTCGTTGAATTCTGGCGTGCTCTTATAAAGTGAAACAGAAGTAGGTAAGGTTTGCATGATTTCTCCAGTAATTCATATTTTCATGGTTAAGAAAAATATGTGCCTAGATTTCAGTAGGCGTTGTATCGATAATTGTTCGGTAGTGAAAAACAAACCAGAACAACGGGATAGTGCAAGCGATAATCACGAGGCCGACACCGGCTAACGCTTGGTCGTCAACGGTATAGGCGTTGCACAATTGCTTAAACTGGTCTTGGTACAATAGGCCGAAAATTGCCGCCATCGCGCAAAAATTGCCAAGGAAAAATAGCTGAACAATCTGATTTGCACGTTTAAGTGCTGAGGGCGTAAGTGCTCCCGCAAAGATTATCGTGATGAATTTCGCCGTTTCATACGAGGACGACCTGATGCTCAGCTCCAGTGCGCGCGGTATCATCCAATAGCTGCTGACTGATAGTATAAAAACAAATGACGTCAGTCCATGTGCGTCAATCTTCGCGAAAAATTTGATGAGATTGGTGTGTCCAAACATAAGCCAACCCGCGATAAACAGTGCCGGAAGTTGGACAAGCATGTGTCTGGCCATCGACGCTTCTAGCCAATTATGAGTAATTGCCGCTAGTATCAGCGCGCCGCTGCCAACGATTAGCTGTCTCTTTTCACTTTTCATTCCGGCTGTCCCTCGCAAGACCCGCGGCAAATTCCAGTGCCGCCTCTTGTTCAGCTAAGTCGAAAATTCGACGCAGGCGCCCCTGTGAATCCACGACATGAAACGCTGCATTGTGCTGATAGTCGCTCGGTGGCACCGGTAGAACGACAATGCCAAACGACTCGAGGAGGTTGTCTCGGTCTCGTCCGGCCGGAACGCTTGCGAAGCGCCAAATTTCTGGTTTGCTGTGCTGACGCACCGAGTAATTCTTCAACACTGCGGGCGTGTCGCGCGGGTCGAAGCTGATGCTAACCAACCGAACTTTCTTCTCTAATCCCCGGGCAAGTATCTCGCCCTGCAGTTGCTGATTCTGAGTGCCTAGCACGGAGCAAATCGAGATGCACTGGCTGTAAAAGAAGGAAATCACCGCGACGCGCCCATCGCTTTGCAGTTCACTTCTCAGGTTTACAGGCAAGGGCATGAACAACTTCGAGCCTGGTAGCTCAACTGGGCTGTCGAGCAGCTGCAGACGCCGACCGTCTTCCGTCGCCGTTACGCGAAAGCCGAGCGTCACATGGTCGAGCGCTGCTATCGCAATAGCAGCGACAATTGTGCAGGCGACGAAAGTGCCCTTAATGCTTGAGCTTTGATAGGTCATCATCGCCGTTCCAAGGCGTTGTGCGCTCTTTGCTCTGGTCGCGTTCTGATTTAACGATGTCAGCCGTCACTGGGCCAGCGGAATTCCCGAAATTGCTTCTCACGTAAGACAGCGTCGCCGCAATTTCATTGTCATCGAGCTTGTCCTTAAACGTGGGCATAGCGCCGTTGTACTCGCTCTGTTTAACCGTGAGCTTGCCAGTGACCCCGTGCAAAAGAATGTTGGCCAGGACCTTCTCGTCGCCGAGTACCCACTCGGAGCCGGCGAGTGGAGGAAACGCCCCGGGAATGCCCGTTCCGGTCGCTTGATGGCACGCGACACAGTTCGCTGCGTACAGTTCTGCACCGTTCGCGGAAGCTGTGGCACCTTTCGGTTTCCCTTGGAGGGTTGCCAGGGTGCGCCTGTCGCCGAGCGTTGGGTCGTCATCATGTTGAGTGGTCACAATGTAATAGACTGCCCAAGCAAACAGGCTAACGACCACCGCCAACACTGCGATGGGAATAGGGTTGTTCTTCTCGTGTGGGTCCGGATTTTCGCGCTCACGAGAGAGATGCTTTTGCTGTTTGGTCATTGCGCCACCATCACTTGTTCTTGGTGTTGATGACTGGATAGGTATGGTCCAAGCCCTGCAAATATGCGACCAGGTCCAAAACCTCCGATTTCGCAACAACGACTTTTCCGGCGGGGTTAAAACCTTCCGGCATAGTTACGACCCGGTCTCCTGGCTCTGCTGCGTCTTTGACATCAAACAGGTACGGGTATGAGGGCATGATTGACTCGCGCGTGTAGGCACGCGGTTGGAAAAGGTGCCCGAGATGCCAGTCAGCGCTTGGCTGGCGAGCTCCAATATTGAAAAGGTCGGGCCCTGTTCGCATCGTGCCTAACAGGTGCGGAACGTCATACGCGTAGTCGCCGGCGACCGAGGCCCGGCCCCAGCCGCGTTTGTCATCGGGTGCTTGGGCCTTGTCGCGAGGCTGTTGCGAGTGGCAGTAGATGCATCCGTTATTGATGTAGACCTGGCGACCGCGTAGCTGCGCCGCGGTATATGGCTTCAGGGCAGCCGGCGCCTCTACACGTTTGATTTGGAAAAACGGAACAATCACCAGGACCCCGGTCGCCAAGGCCAGCGTCACCATTGCGCCGCCAAACAGTTTGAGTTCGTCTTGCATGGTTAGGCTCCCACAAGCGTTTTGCTATCACCACTGTCCTCGCGAACATGGAGGAGAGCTGCAGATGTCCGCTTGGGGCCGTACCGGAATGCCATTGCAGCGAAGTGACCTGCGAAGATGAGATGGCCTAGAGTCATAATCGAGCCACCCAAGGAGCGACTCTTGAGGTACGGAAGGGTGACAATGACTGATTCGATGAAGGGTTTCTTGGCGTCGAGCATAGCGAGTCCCTGCAGCCATCCGCCAATCGTGAGTCCCACGAAGTAAATCGAGAACCCGACGACGACGAGCCAGAAGTGAGCCGCAATTAGGCTGGGGTAAGGCCACTCCCACGACATGACACGTGGCATTACGAAGTAGATGGCGCCGAACATTACCATCGTGAAAAATCCGTACAGCCCGAGGTGCGCATGAGCCACCGTGAAGTGCGTAAAGTGGGTAACGGTGTTCACGCTACGCAGAGCTTCGAGAGAACCTTGTACAGAGCTCAAGGTGTACATCATTCCGCCAAGGACGATAAAGCGTAACGTTGGTGAATAGACGAGCTTCTTGAAGTGTCCCCGCATGGTCATGTGCTGGTTTATCGAGAACGATATGACGGGCACCAACATCATCACGCTTTGGACAATGGACAGCGTAATCAACCAGCCTGGAACTGGGCCGCCAATCAGGTGGTGGCCACCAACTTGGCCGTAGAAGAACGCTAAGGTCCAAAACCCCAGGAGTGACAGGTTGTAGGACTGAACTGGACGTCCAATAATTTTCGGCAGGAAGTAATAGACGGCCGCTAAAGCCATCGGCGTGTAAAAAAGGCCAAGGACATTGTGGCCAAACCACCAGTTCATAGTCGCCTGCTCGACGCCGATGTGAAAGGCTGGCAGGTTGGCGACTAAGAACAGAATCGGGAACCAGAAGAGGGCGGCGCCCATGTACCAGATAGAGACGTACAGGTGGTCAACCTTACGACTCTGAAGGGTATATACCAACGGAAGGCCGACCAAGGCGCCACCCGCAACTATGAGGATGTCCACTTGCCATGGAATCTCAAGCCATTCCATACCGTCGCTGATGCCGACGGCAATACAACCCAGGCCTGCGATGAGGCCGGCGGTCCACAACATGCACCCTACGATAGCGTAGCGACCTCCTACCAACTTAGTCTTCAGCAGCCGGGGGAGCAGCCAGATTGCAATCCCTAACGCTGCCATTGGAGACCAGCCGTACGCGACTGCATTCAGGTGAATCGTGCGAAGGCGGCCAAAGGTCAGCCACGCTTGTTGCGTGAGCAGGTCAGGCTCGTGAAGTTTTAAAGAGCTGGTAAGGCCTGCGAGCGACGCTACGACCAACCAAACCACGGCGCATGAGAGAAAGATGAACACAACGAAGGCTGATGATTTGTCAGCAAGAGCTCTCTCGCGTAAGTCATTGGATAGAGCCTCCTTCTGAGAAGTCCTCAGCGAAGTCTGACCAACATGTTCGTTATGACGAGTCAGACCATCAGTCTGTGCGCTTGTCGCTGCCGGTTCTTCGCCGATTCCAATTTCGTTGTCGGCAAAAATCACTTTTGCCGCTGCTGGCGAGGCATCGAACAGCTTCTTTCGCAATGACCAAATGAAGATGAATAGCCCTGTCACGGAGAGCACAAAGGCTGATAGGAGGAGAGATACCGTGTCCATATAATCTTTCTTATTGACTCATTCAGTTACTCAACGCAAGGTCTTACAGCTAGGACGAGTGGCCTATGCCTCCGCCGTTGCAGGCGGAGGCTTTTGTGTCGTGTAACAGGCAAGGTAGCCGCCGCTGAAGGTCAGCAGCAGGGAGCTGGTTGGCGCCTTTCAAACGAAATGCCGTAGGGCTTGTCGCGGGAAGCGAGGATAGGGTCGGCGGTGGGCGTAATCGACGCCGGAAGATTGAACGGCGAGAAGACCAAGTTATCGCAGGTATCAAAAGGCGCTACTTTGTCGACGAGGAGCGTGCCCAGAGCAATCTTTTCCTCACCGCGCCACAGCTGGCTAGGGTTAGTGAGGGAATCGCCCGGTGCTGGCAACTGCGCATAAATTACGAACCTTACCTCCTCAACTTTAAGCCTGGACGACAGCTCTGCTTCTAGGAAGTTATCTGGGAAATTCGCCTCTTCCTCTTCCGTAAGGTATTTCGTACCCTGTACTGGCTCGACAACTAGTCGCGCAGTTACCTGCTCGCCATCGGCGTTATGGAAGACAAATGCATTGTTCGAGAAGTACGGAGTGTGCGCATACGAGCTCGGTGCGCCGTGCGAAGCGAGCAGCGCCGGCTGAAGTTTCCCATCGGGGAACTTCTCGTTATGTGCCGCGACGTTAGCGGGATTCGGCTTCTTCGTAGCTGGGTCCGCAACGCGTGCCTCAAGGAAGCTCACGAAGGATTCAGGGGTAGCAGCAAAGAAAACTGGCTCGGAGACCAACACCAGGTCCCAGTGTTCTCCGCCAGCCGTCAGCTTCAACCCCATCCCACGCACGGTCCGGCTCTTGTCGGAAACGCCTGGGTTACCACCGCCGACAGAAAAGCGCACGACCGCTGCCGCGGTATCGGTTTTGAAGAACTCGCTGTTTGCGAATCGCGCAGCTCCCACATCCGGGGTAAAAGTGCCGGCGGCGCAAAAGCCCTTCGCATGCGATGCTCGCTTGCCGACGTGTTTGCCAAAGGTATTGTTGAGTGCATCGACCATCGCTTCTGGACTTGGGGTCGATTCAGTTCCTACCGCGTTAAGTAAGGTGTTCATTTTTCGCTCCGTCTTCATCAGTCTTGGATTTCGTCTGTTTGCGCTGCATAGCGCTGTACTCATGCACCGCCGTCACCATAGCCAAGACGTTCTCAGGTGGCGTGAATTGCGATATTCCGTGCCCTAGATTGAACACGTGCCCAACTCCCTTATCAGGCAGGCCGAAGTCGTCGAGGACACGGCGAGCTTCACGAATCACCTTGTCGGGAGTGGCAAGCAAAACAGCAGGGTCGAGATTTCCCTGAAGGGCTACCTTGTTCCCGACTTTCGCCCGGGCTTCCGTAAGGCTAGAGGTCCAGTCAAGGCCAACAGCGTCGCACCCGAGGTCTGCAATTTGTTCCACCCACTGGCCACCGCCTTTTGTGAACACAATGCTCGGGATGCGTTGGCCGTTTCGAGTTTTTGTTAGGCCGTTGATGACTCGCCGCATGTAGTCCAAAGAGAAGACTTCGAAGGCTTTGCCGCTAAGGATGCCACCCCAAGAATCGAACAGCATGACCGCTTGAGCACCAGCGTCGATTTGCGCGTTCAGGTAGTCGATAATGGCAAGCGTGTTAACTTGCAAAATGTGATGGATGAGGTCTGGACGGCTGTATAGCATCTGCTTTACGACGTGATAGTCTTTCGACCCCGCTCCCTGGACCATATAGCAGGCCAGCGTCCACGGACTTCCTGAGAAGCCGATGAGAGGTATGCGGCCATGGAGAGCGAGGCGCGACTGTCGGACAGCTTCATATACATAGTCGAGAGAGCCGTCTTTAGGCGGGCGTAGAGAGAAAATCTCTTCCTCGTCGCGAAGTGGGCGTTCGAACTTGGGTCCTTCACCCTCTACGAAGTGAAGTCCAAGCCCCATTGCATCTGGCACCGTAAGGATGTCTGAAAAAACAATAGCTGCATCGACCGGATAGCGCTCAGTAGGCTGAACCGTGACTTCCGCCGCTAGAGCAGGGTTCTTTGCCAGCCCTAGGAACGAGCCAGCGCTTTTGCGTACTGCACGATACTCAGGGAGATAACGGCCTGCTTGACGCATAAGCCAGACGGGCGTGTGCGACGTTGGCTGACGTAACAGCGCGCGTAAGAACGTGTCGTTCTTAACTTGAGCTACCGTCGGATAATCCGACAAAGAATAGTTTGATTGCATATATTGAAAGATGTTGGCGCATCATCGAGGATGTACCGCACCGAACGCACCGCCGAGATAACTGTCTGAGAGCGGTCGATGTCTTTACACATGATGGTACAGAGAAATGTTCGCCGTGCCATTGGTACCCGCTTTTTTCCGAAAATTGGCACCAAGGTATACGGGGCGTACATCGAGACGGTATCGTTAGCAAAGCTGCGGCAGCTACATACAAGCTTTTGTTGTGACGATGATGTCGACCAGGTGTTTACATCTCACTAAGCATTCCATACTGGAGGCTAGTAGCTATGCGATTAGCTACTTGCATCACTTCAGAACAGACTTCGTCGGAAAACTGAGAGGACGCATTTCGCTCAAAGAGTTGCAGCCAACGTACAAAATGTTCTTTTGTAACTCCCGAAATCTCCATGTGCTTTCTGTAGACGCTACCTTTGTACTCATTTGT
This sequence comes from Massilia sp. 01N410, assembly GCF_056399665.1. Classification (NCBI taxonomy): domain Bacteria; kingdom Pseudomonadati; phylum Pseudomonadota; class Betaproteobacteria; order Burkholderiales; family Oxalobacteraceae; genus Massilia; species Massilia sp. 01N410. Next base: position 264,037 of record NZ_JBFTRV010000001.1, read on the forward strand.
GCCAAGAATAATGTTGCACCAAAACTGTACTAAACGCTCGACATGTGCGTCCCAATTTCCGCCGAGCTTGGAATCAAAGATTGGCGAAAGTAAGTCATCGTTCCGAACATCGTCATAAAAGTTTGAAACGACTAATTCGATAGCGTCGCGAGTGGGTAAATTGACCATAACTTATTTTCTGGCTCAGGCAAGTGTGAGAAGGAATGAGTAAGCGATAAGTGCGATAAACTTTCCAAGCTCAAGTGCTGCATAGATGGCGTGGTCGTAACCTTTGTTCAGTGGAACACCCGTCAAAACCATGTCTACCTGCTTTGAAAGTCTTGGCATTAGCAGAGTAACTTGTATCGTTAATATTGCGGAGCTAGTGATGATGAGGTAGAGGTGTTTGCCTCCGCCGTGTAGCCCGGCAGAGAAAGAGCCAAGAGCAATGACAACTTCTGTCCAATGCATCGCGCGAAAAATTCGACGTCCAACAGACAATGCGACTGGCCTGGTCAAGCCTGCAGCGTTGAATTTTGCAGGCTGCGCGACAAATGATATGCCTAGTACGAGGCCCGCCCAAAGTGAGCAAAAGAAGAATGAGAGAGCTTGGAAGTTCATTATTTTTCCTAACCTGGGCGCCCGTCGATACGAGGCCGAAACAGTAATGGAGCGTATTTGGTGAGGTAGCCTAAAAATGCTACGCTCCACAACGCAGCAGATGCAATTAGACAGAAACTTCGCATATCAGCAGCAACATAATTCGCAGATAATCTAAAGACTGCCGCAAGCTGGATACTAGTGAACACAAAAACATCTGGTAAGGTGGTCACCATCATCTGCCCGGTATGTCCCCTCGTAGTCCTTGTAATCATGCCGATGACAAGACTGCCCATAGCACCGATAGACATCGCGTGCAGTGCGCTACTAGCGCTAGCTAAGCCGAGCGATGCGAGACCAAGAAGGCATGTACCTATCCCTATCCATGCGTAAGACAGATGCAAAATCCAGAGTAGTGGATGCCGCGCAGTTTTTAGCGTGTTCCAGTCGCGCATTCTGAACAGATGACAAGCCGCGCCAAGGAAGCAAAGGGTGGATGTGATAACGCCCTGCGCCGAAGCCACCCATGAAACAAAGCATGCAGCCATCAGGCAGAGCGCCAACACGTCAGTTTTCGGATGCGAGACGGTTTTCGTCAGTGTGGCGTTCGCGGTAAATCCAGGAATGACCCGAGCGCCCATCACCGTACACATTATGATTAACACTAACAGCGAGGCGTGTAGCGGTTTCGTTGTGTCGAAGTCAGTCAGCCCTAACGCGGCAAGGTGATAGCAAAGGTTGCACAGCGACAGAAGCGCAAGGACACCTACCAAGCGCAAATTGCGTAATTTGCCACTGCGATAGATGACTCTAAACAGCACAAAAGCCGCAGCAGGAATGAAGGGTAGGTCAAGCAATGTTGCAGTCACAGCTTGTCCCGTCAACATTGCGAACCGACCGGCCATCCACAAAAGTGCAAAGGCTGCCAGAACTCGACCACGCGGTGTCCAGAGACCTGTCCAGTTCCTGGCGGCGGTGAAGAGGAATCCGATAATTACTGCCACAGCGAATCCGAAGACCATTTCGTGCATGTGCCAAACGACATTTACCCCATTATGTTGCAGCACGCGGTAGTAGCTCATTAGCCATAAGGGAATCGATACGATGGCGAAGAGCGATGCAAGAAAATAGAACGGCCTAAATCCGAGGCGGAGAAATGCAGTCGGCTCAGGCGTTATAGATTGCGGTTCGCTGATTTGCAACATCATTTTTGCGCCAGCTGGGTAGTCGTAGCAGGAGGTTCAGTAAAATGGCCAACTGCACATGCGGCGACAAGTGCAAATGCCGCGATTTGCAATGCTGACCTGATGCGTTTGAACTGATTTTTTTCGACGGTAAAATCCGTGGCCGTGCTCGCCAAGATAAAGAGTTCCATATCCATCATATCGTCCTCGCTTTAACGTAAGTCGTATTGAAGTTCTGCCAAAAGGGTTCTCTGGGTGTATGGATGATAGGCCCAGTATTTTTTGTTACCGATGTTGTCAATGCCGAGTGCAGCTGACCATTGTTTATCAAACTGGTGTCGGACCCTAAGGTCTGCTACGAGAAAGCTGCTGAAGCCAGTGTAGGTGTTGGCGTTGATGTCGCTGTTGTCAAGAGTGCCGAACTGTCGGCCGCTGAATCGAGCGCCTAGAGTTACTGACCATGTATCGATAGGGCGGTATGTTCCGAGAACATTGGCTCGCCACTTCGGAACTCTAGGCTGGCGTTTTCCAACGCTGCCCGGGAAATTCGTATTCGCGTCGATGGTGGAGCTGGCATATGTTGCACTGGTATTGAGGTCGAAATTTGGCAGTATGTTGGCAAACTGGCCTGCGAACTCTGCGCCCATGGTTCCGATACGCTGCACGTTTTGTATATTCGTGACATTGGGCGTCACGTTGACATTTCGTTGCGAGTAAAGTGCGTCTTTGCTTTCCTCACGAAATACAGTTGTGCGAATTAAGCCGTTGTTCAGCTGATGTTCTAGACTGAGTTCAGTCGTCCAAGATTTTTCTGCCTTAAGATTTGGGTCGTTGTTAATTACTGTATCTTCAACAATTGCTCCTTGATACAGTTCGGCCACTGTCGGGTACCGCACAGCTCGACCGACAGACGCCTTAACTTCCCAGGTCTCTGCTAGCTCATGCGCCAGAGCGAATTTGGGAGAAAAGCTTGTCTCTGAGTGGTCAGAGAAATGCTTGACAGTCTTGCCATTTGCTAGTGTTCCACCGAAGGCGTTCCAGCGTTCTAGCCTGCCGCCGATAGTGGTTTTCCACAGCGGGGCGAAACGCCAAGTGTCTTGAAGGAAGACGCTCTCGAGACGGCTATCGCCGTCAAACTCAGAAACTCGACTAGCCGCGGCGCCTTCATGCCATTCAGAAGTACTCGATACGTTAGTTCGTAAGCTATATGCATCGCGTTGAACGCCAAATTCAACGATATGTTGAGTAGGTCGCCATGTACCTTTAGCCGCTAAGGTAGTCCATCCAGTGCCATGAAGGTCTGTGATTGTTCCTGCTTTTGGACCAGTCCCATCCGTAGACACTGTCGGGGAACGCGTTACATCGCGCCGATAGTCATAGACACTCGCTGCAATCTCCCAGTTGAATGGGCCGCGGCTGTGACTTTTCAGCGTCAAGCCGTGCATGACATGCTCGAGGTCGCTCTCCGCCGGCGCGAAGTCTGCGGCCGACAGATTGTATTGCCGACCTTCAATATTTATCGGGCCGAACGTGACTGGCCTGCCGCGGGTATCTTTCAGATATGTCGAGGAAGAGCGGTCCACGTCATTTTTCCAGTAACCGAGGGTGTAGCTCGCCAAGAGGTCAGGAGTGACGTCGTATGCAAGCTTGACCTTGATGTGGTCCTGTTTCGTATGGACCTGGTTTGTAGCTCCCAGGACGAGCCAGTCGCGATTAGCCGGATTGCGGTCATGGACAGCACCTGTGACTGCAGTTCCTGCGTTACTCGCTACGCCATCGCTCACCGCCTTCGTTGCAAAGCCAATCGGTTGACCGTCGTTCTCCAGGTGGCTAGCTGAAACCCACCAAGCCAAGCGGCCAACCTTGTTGCCTACTGAAAGGCTGCCTTGTTTGCCGTTGTACTTATCATTTGACGAGTATTGTTTGAATTGTTGGCTGAACCCGGTGAGGCGTGCATGTACCTCGAGCTTGGTCGGCATCCTGGTGCGATAGTCAACAACGGCCCCAACAGAATTGCCGGGGTAGGCCGCTGAAAACGGACCGTAGAGTACGTCGACTCGGTCAATCTCATCGGGGGTTACCAGGCCCCAACGCGGTGTATAACTCGCTCCGTTACCGAGCAAGTTAGAGAGCAGGATGCCATCGGCGTACACCAACGAACGAGCGCTGTTGCCCGTCCCAGAAGCTCTACTAGCTAAGACAGCATGGTCATAGTCGCCGACGAAACGCTTACGGATGGTCAGGCTGGGAAAGTATTTCAAGACGTCTTCAGAATCGACGGCGTTGATGGACTCAGCAATCTGAGCTTCTCGTATGCTCTCGATTGTCGTGGCGATTTGCATCGGAAGCGAGCTAGGGCGACCTCCGCTCACCATCACCATAGCTACAGGCTGCATCGCGGGCGCCTCATCGTCAGCTGCATATGCGTTATGGACATGTAGAGCGACCGTGCAAAGGAGAAGTGGCAGCGCTAACCGGTGGGGAAGAAGTCTGTTCATTGTTAGTTCCTGTTCACAAATCGTTAGGGCGCACGAAGCCGGTACCGCTGGTGTACGGTACTTAAGTAGAGTTTCAGGGGCGTCCGAAGAGTTATTGGTGCAGAAGTAAGGTATTTACGTTACTTCTGCTGACGATTCAAAGTATATGCCGCTAAGCAAGTTTAAACAAGCATTTTAAATACATCTTTATCGTCGGTAGAAGTAACGCCACACTATTGTTGGGAATGCAAGAACGCCGAAGTAGGCGAAGCTTGTCGCTACAAGCTCCCAAGGTGCGGTTACCGTCGGGGAGACGTCGACAGCGATGTGGTGGAAAGCCAGCATCCAGGCTGCATAGCCGAACAGCCACGCAAGGACGTTACGCGCTGGTGTATTTGTTAGTGCCACCGCTGAATTTGCCAGTACAGTGCCGCTAATAAGCATGAGGTAAGCCCACTGTTGTGCGGTCATAGTGCACCATACGAATGTAGGCCAGACAAGAACATATTGACGCCTACAAACGCGAAAAGCGTTATGCAAAAGCCAACGAGAGACCACCATGCCAACAGTGGACCGCGGATATTCTTGACCAACCGGGCATGAAGCCATGCTGCATAGTTGAGCCAGACAACTAGTGCCCAGGTCTCCTTTGGGTCCCAGGACCAGTACCCGCCCCATGCTTCTGCAGCCCAGAGTGCACCAAGAATCGTTGCAATCGTGAAGAATACGAAGCCCAAAGCTACTGACTTGTAAGACAGTTCATCAAGCCATTGACGGGAAGGAAGCCTGCTCGCAAAGAACGGGTTACCGGCAAGCAGCCAGGCCCCGCCGAACATGGCGGCTAACGAGAATGCGCCGTATCCGATGAAGTTCGCAGGGACGTGGACCTTCATCCAGTAAGACTTCAAAGCCGGTATCAATGGCTGAATTTCGTGTGCTCCCTGGCCGTACTTAAATAGGAACACTACAGCAGCGCTTACCACCAGCATTGCAAAGCCCCCAAGTTTTCGGTCCTTGGTTTGCCATTCAATGTGGAGGTAGAGCAGCGTAGTGAGGAAGCTGAAAAGCACAAACACTTCGTACAAGTTCGACACTGGGATATGGCCCACTTCTGCGCCGAGCAGATAGGACTCGTACCAACGCACTAGCAGACCGGTAAGGCCTGCCGTCGTTCCAACCCATGCAACTCGGCTGCCGTAGAGTAGGCCCGAGGAAGACTGGCGTAGCCAGCCAAATAGATAGAGGACCGTAGCGCTCCAGTACAGCAGGCCCATCCACATGATGGAAGACTGACTAGAAAGAAAATACTTCAGGACGAACGCGTGGTCGCCACGTTCGAGAGAACCGCTATAGATGGAGATGGCTATCAGACTTAAGACGGCCGACGCAACGGTTAGTGGCTGCAATGACGGCCACATTAGCGCCATGGCGGACATGCCTAGGAGGCTAATGACTAGAATCGCAATGTCATAAACGTCGATGTCGCTCCAGAAACGCATCGAGACATAGAGACAGCCTAGGAGTAGGGCTACTACGTAAGTTGCGCTAAGAACTTTTCTCGGGTCATGTGACCGCGTTGAAATGGTCGGGTACATATTCATGGTTATTCTCTCGAAAGAAGAGCAATTGACTTAATTTCATCCTGAATGCTTTGAAATTCCCCGCTCAGCCCAGGACCTGGGCGGTTTGCTGTGAATGCAATGAGTAGAGTTTCGTCAAACAGCCTGAGCCATAAGCGCCGCTCTGGTACGAAATACATCGCAATCACACCGAGTGCTAACAGGGCCGCGCCGAGGTAGACGATATTGGCACCAGGTGCGTGCGTCACTTGAATACCCGAAGCGTTGAGAACGTGAAAATTCGTCAGCTGGAAAACTGCAGGAAGCTTTGCTTCAAGCGTTTCGCTGTAAGAGCTAAGCACGTTGTGAACAAAGCTCGGAGGCAAGCTCGGGTCAACACTTTCTGCCGCGGTCTGTAGGAGCTGTGCGTAAAGTTGTGCTGTCCGTAGACGCTCCTCTTGTGGAATCGTTGCCGGCACGAGTTTGGCAACGCCGCCATACCCACTCGTCGCGAAGGTATCTAGGAGGCGCTTAACAGCGGCTTCCAGTGCACTTGCGACGTTCGGGTCAACTGTTCTACGAGCGACAGCTTGCGCTGCCTGTACCCTTGACTCATTGCTGAGAAGTTTGTCTACCAAGTCGCGGTAACTAGTCAGGCTCGAGTGCGCGTCGGCAGGGAGCCGCCAGTATTTCATCGCCCCTTCTTGGGATAAGCGTCGGCCAACGAGAAACCAGTTCGCGCCATCGATAGCTGCAGGCTTTTGATACAGAAGCCATTCGTCGGCTTGACCAAGCTGGTCGCGGACACGAAACGCTAACGACGGGCCAACGTCATGGACCCGTTCACCAGGTTTAGCGTGCGAATGCCACCCAGAAGCCGGGCCACCGTCCTCCTTCGTGAAGACGTTAATCAGTCGTAGGTCCGTGAACTCAATGGTAATGGGCTTACCTGCCAAGAGAATGGGGGTGCTGCTTCCTACGTTGCCTACGATTTTCTGAGGTGCTTGTCCAGGAGACGTCCATTCCATTTCAACCCCGCTTCCCCCGTCGGCGAAGCCAGATTGATACAGGGTGACGCCGTGAAAGGTGTATGGCTTGTTGACCTGTAAGATGGCAGGACGTCGACCTTTTTCGTCAACAATCTCAATATCGCTGGCGAAGTCTTTGGGCTGCCCGCTAGCGTAGTGTTCGACTCTGAATCTCTTCAACTCAATAGAGAATGGAAGTTCTTGCAGAAGGTAGCCGTCGCCCATAGGCACCAAGGCAGTGTTACTTGCTTTCCCTTCGGCGACGTTCATGGTCGCTCTAAACGAACCTGCATCGGCGCGCAAACGGCTGACTGCTGGCACCTCGCTCGGCGCGAGCTCATGCGTCTCAATCTTTGCCGCTCCTGCCCAGAGACGCAGACGTAAAAACACGTTACCATCGATAAGGCCACCAACACAGATTAGAACCATGGCGCTATGTACCAGCAAATAGCCGGCGCGGCGTGCTGCACCACGTCGTGCCGCTAACGTAACAGCACCGTCTGGTGTCGAGCTGAGTAGATACGCATACCCCTTAGTCTTCAGGTACCGACGCAGCCTTGTCTTCAAGTGTTCGCTACCACTGACATCCTGTAACTGAACGCTGTACTCAAGCTTTTTGAGGCTGGCGACGCTTTTGTTTTCCCGGTAGCTCCGCATGTCCCGTAACATCCCAGGCGCATTTTGCAGTACACAAAGGCCGGTCGATAGGGTCATGAAGCCAAGGAGCGCAAAGAACCACCAAGCGTGGTAGATGTCGTCGAGGCCACAGAGCGAATAGAAAGCTGACCAAACTTCCCCGTATTTGCTCACATACAGAGAGCTCGGCTGATTTTGTTCAAGTATCGAACCGATGCTTGAAGCGACCGCTACAACCGCCAAAATGCCGATGGCAAACCGCATGGAGCGAAGAAGGTTAAGGATTCGCTTCACAGCTTCCTCCGGCTCAGGTAAAAGTAGACCACGGGGATGATAAGAAGCGAAAACATAGGAGCTGTGACCATCCCGCCAATTAATGGCGCAGCGATTCGCTTCATCACATCGGCGCCGGCGTCGTCCGAGAACATTACTGGCAGCAGTCCGCCAAGGATGACTGCTACCGTCATCGACTTCGGCCGTAACCTGAGCAAGGCGCCCGCGACGATAGCGTCACGAGGATGCTCAGGATTCTCTTCAAGCGCTTGGTCGAGATAGAGCAGCATGACAATGCCGAATTCAGTGGCAACGCCTGCGAGCGCAATCAGACCGATGACAACGGCAACGGAGAGCTGATAGTCGAGCAACCAAGTGAGCCAAATTCCGCCACTGACCGAGAATGGCAGGCACAACAGGACCAGCGCGACCTTAGGAAGATGCTTGAAGTGCAGGTAGAGAAGGGCGGCAACGGCAATCAGAGTCATGACGATAGCTGCTATCAGTGACGCTTGCCCCTCCAAAAATGCGAGGTACTGGCCTTGCCAGGTCAGCGTGGTGCCAGGCTCCAGCTGCAGTTTGGCATTGAGAAGCTCCTTTGCTTCTTTGAGGTACTTCCCAACGTCGCCAGTCGAAAGGTCGACATACACGTAAGCTACAGGTCGAGCATTTTCGCTCTTTATCTCTACCGGGCCATCTTTGATAGCTACCGTAGCGACCTCTTGTAATGCCACTTGGACGCCGGCGGCGTTCGTCAATCGAAGCTGCTCGAGCGCAGCTGTACCGTCCCTGTCAGCGCTTGGGAAGCGCAGTGTTATCGGATAGCGTTCGCGACCATTGACGACCGTGCCGACGACCTGGCCACCGACTACGTTCTGCAGGCTGCCTTGTATCATTGCGACCGACAGGCCGTAGCGCGCTGCCGCTTCGCGGTTGATGTCAACGTCTATGTAGCGCCCACCTCCGACTCGGTCGGAGAAGACGGAACGAGTTTCTGGCAGTGTTCTCAGAAGCGCCGCTACCTCGTCTGCCTGCTTTTCGAGTGCGGAAAAGTCCGAACCGCTGATTTTTATTCCTAGCGCGCTGCGAATCCCCGTCGACAGCATGTCAATGCGAGTCTTAATTGGAAAGCCCCACGAATTGGTGAATCCAGGGAGATTTACTGCGGTGTCGAGTTTTGCAATGAGCTCTTCATTCGTACGAGCCGAACCCTTCGGCCAGTCTTTGCGTGGCTTCAGTCGGATAGTGGTCTCGAACATCGACAGCGGAGCTGGGTCGGTTGCAGTTTCAGCGTGGCCTGCTTTACCGAAGACACGTGCGACCTCGGGCATCGAGGCAATTATCTGGTCGGTTCTTCGCAGAAGGTCAGACGCCTCGGCTGCGGAGATACTAGGCATCGTCGTTGGCATATAGAGTAGGTCTCCCTCATCCAAAGGCGGCATGAATTCACTGCCGAGTCTTTGCAAAGGAAGGGCCGTGCTTGCGAGGACGAGTAAAGCCAGAACCATGGACAAGCGGGGCCAGGCGAGTGCGCCTTTCAGCACTGGCCTGTAGAGCCGCTTCAAGAAGGTGTTGACCGGGTTAGCCGATTCGCTCGCGAGCTTGCCATTTATCAGGTAGCCCATCAGAACCGGGGTCAGGGTAATAGCGAGCATCGCCGCTGCGGCCATTGCATAGGTCTTGGTGTATGCAAGGGGCGCGAACAGACGATGTTCTTGTCCGCTCAGGGTCAAGACGGGGAGAAACGAGACTGTGATGATGATGAGGGAAAAGAACAGGGCAGGGCCAACCTCTACCGCCGCCTTTTCGACTACCGGCCAAATGTCTGCTTTCTCTACCTTGTGAGGTGACATCTCCAGTTGGCGGTGCATGTTTTCAATCATCACAATCGCGGCGTCCACCATAGCACCAACTGCAATGGCGATTCCGCCAAGCGACATCACGTTAGCGGACACACCTTGAACCCGCATAATCCAGAGCGCAACCAGTATCCCTAAGGGCAGCGTCACAATCGCGACGAGTGCAGAGCGAACACGGAAAAGGAAAATCCCGCATATGACAGCCACTGCGATGGACTCTTCCAGAAGCTTGTCTCTCAGCGTGCTCACGGCCCGCTCAATCAGTCCGCCGCGGTCGTAAGTGGTTACGATTTCCACGCCAGGAGGCAGGGACCTCTTCATCTGCTCGAGACGCGACTTTACGGCTGTAACGGTAGCCAGGGCGTTCTCTCCATGTCTCATAACTACGATGCCGCCGACGACGTCACCTTTACCATCCAAGTCAGCTACGCCGCGACGAGCCTGCGCGCCGATACTGATGTTGGCTAACTGCTGTAGGCGCACAATCGCACCGTCGCCGGCCACCGGAACATTGCGGAAATCATCAATCGTTTTGAGGTTGCCGTTCGAACGAACCAAGTACTCAGCTCGAGCCATCTCTATTGGCGAGCCACCAGACGATTGGTTCGCATCTCGCAGTGCTTCAGCCACTTTGCTTACTTCAATCTTGTGGGCTGCAAGCGCTGCAGGGTCAGCGTCCACTTGGAACTGTCGTGACATACCTCCCAGGCTTGCTACTTCCGCGACGCCAGGTACGCTTTGCAGCTCAAGCTTGAGGAAGAAGTCCTGTATTGCCCGCAGCTTCTCGGGCGGCGTTTTTCCAGCTTTATCGATAAGTGCGTACTCGAAGACCCAACCAACGCCGGAGGCATCGGGACCTAAGGTCGGCGCGACACCGGCCGGCAGGCGGCTGCTCATTTGTGCAAGATTTTCTAAGATTCTGGAGCGTGCCCAGTAGAGGTCAGTCCCATCTTTGAAAATGACATAGACAAATGACTCTCCGAACATGGAGAAGCCACGTACGGCTTTTGTACCAGGGACAGCGAGGAGGGCGCCAGCAAGCGGGTACGTCACCTGGTCTTCGACCAACTGAGGAGCTTGGCCCGGGTAATCTGTCTTAACGATGACCTGGACGTCTGAAAGGTCGGGCAAAGCGTCTAGTGACAGACGCTGCAATGACCATAGTCCACCAACAAAAAGCGCGATGGCGCTCACCAACACCATGAGCCGGTTGCGTATGGACCAGACGATGATTCGGGAAATCACAGCCGGCTTTCCAGGCGCGCTTGCAGGGCCTGCATGGAGGCTGCGCCGTCTAGTAAGAACTGACCGTTTGCGACTACCTTGCTGCCCTCTATGAGTCCAGAGAGGATTGACACGTTATCTGCGCTTTCGATGCCCTTGGTCACCTTCACCCTACGGAAATGATTGTCTGCTTCTGCAACGACGACGAAGTCACCTTGTCCAGTGCGGATTAGCGCATCACGCGGTATCTGTAGAGCCTTGCGCTTGGCAGCCTCGATGGTGACTTCGGCATACGCGCCAGGACGGAAGTTTCCACGGTCGTTCCTGAGAGCAAACCGGAGCTTCGCCGTTCTCGAAACAGGGTCGAACTGGAGCGTGTCCATCGATACACGCGCGTACTCGAGGTGGCCGTTATCGACGCTCGAACGTACAGCTACGCGGTCACCATTTCGAATCAGGTTCGCTTGGTCGGGCAGTAGCGAGACCTCCGCCCAAACGGTATCGGTTCCGACGTAGGAACAAATTTGCTGCATGGGGTTGACGTAATTACCCTCATGGACGCTGAGGGCCGTAATAGTTCCGCTGTGTGCCGCCCTTACTGGCACAACGTCTATCACACGCCGCGACTGCTCGAGGAGGTTTATTAAGTCCTCGCTCATGTCCGCGGCGAGCAATCTTGCACGTGCGCGAAACTTCTCTTTGGCGAGACTTCCGACCATGGCCGCGTTCGAGCTAACGACCGTCATGCTGTCGCCAAGCAGACCATCCTTACGGGTTAGCAGGTCGATATATTCCCTCTGGCGCTGCTGCAGTTCAGGTGAGTAGATTTCATAGAGAACCTGACCCTGGCGGACTGGCTGCCCGATGCCTTGAATCGCAACTTTGCGTAGCCACCCTTCTACCTTGGGATTGACGGAGACGACTTTGCTTTCATCAGCTGTTACGGTCGCAAAAGAGCGGATAGACTGTGCAATGGTGGCGGTCGTTGCAGTGGCCAGCTTCACGCCAATCTGTTGTTGAGCGAGGGAGTCAACGTGTACAGCGTCGCTGTGTAGTTTGGACTTACCCTTAGCTACTTTCACCAGCGTCATGTTACAGATTGGGCAGTTGCCGGGATGGTCTTGCAAAATCTGTGGATGCATAGGGCAGGTGTACATCACCTGGTCATTCGTAGTCGGGAGCTTTTTCTTCTCAGAAGCTCGTGCACTTGTAGTCGCACCGTAGGTCCCTAACGCTATTGCGCTAACTCCCAGGCTAAGTGTGAGACCTCGAAGAAACTGTCGTCTTTGAATACCCATATTGTTCTCGTCTTTTGAAGCTGGCGGGCACCGCCCGCCAGCGCAGTGCTTATCGCACCAGGATGTTGTCGCCGCGGCCCATCTTCGGGTCAGCGTCCTTCGTGTATTGCAGGATGGCGATGCCGCCAGTCAGGGCTTGTCGCATCGAGTGAGTCACCAAGGCGTTTGCGCCTTCGACCGGCGAGATGATGTCGAACGAGGACGCGTCGCCAGGACCCACGACGTAGCTTTGCAGGCCATGCAGAGCGTTCTTCGGATTGCCACTTGGGTAGACGCGGTCCCAGATACCTGCGATAGCGTGGAACGAAGCGAATTCGTTTGCGCCAGCGTTGATGAAGTGAATACGGACACGTTCGCCCGGCTTTGCCTGGAGCATACGGGTCGCTGCCGGGTCGTGGACCGGGTCGTATTTGAAGACGCCGCCGTTGAACATGACGTTCGTCCACTTGTTGGCCATCATGTCGGCTTGGCTGTCAGGGTTCGCGTACAGTTCCGACTGAATCAGGACGTATTCACGGTCTGCCTTCGGCATCGCGTTTTTGTCCTTCGGGTCGACGATGATGGCGCCGTACATGCCGCGAGCGATGTGCTGAATCATCGGGTCCGCGCCGCAGTGGTAGTAGAAGACGCCTGGGTAATCTGCCTTAAAGGTGTAGCTGCCTTTCTCGCCCGGCTTCACTTGCTCGAAGTCTTTCACCACGTCGACGCGCGCTGCGTGGAAGTCCATCGAGTGGGAGTTTTTGCTGGTTTTGTCGTTGTAAAGAGTGAACTCGACGACGTCACCTTCTTCCACGTGCACAACCGGGCCCGGGACCATGCCTTCGTACGTCCAAGAGCGATACATCGTGCCCTTGTTGTCGATTGGCAGCTCGACTTCCTTAGCGGTCATCGTGATTTTGACGGTCTTAGCTTGTACAGCGGTCGCACCGAGGAGAGCCAGGGCGACGGCTACACTCATACTAATTTTTTTCATATTTTCCCTATGTTTTGAATTTACTTCGATGTGGTTTTGCTCACCACGCGCAGGTATGCCACTAGTTCTTTAATGTCGTCGTCCGTTAATACTCCTTCCCATTTGGGCATCAAAACCGATTTACTGACTGCTAAGCCACCGCCCTTGATGGCCTTGAATAACGTTTCATCTGGCGTATCTCCCATCGACTTGGTGTCGGTGTGGTCGCGTGGTTTGACAGCCATTGCTGCACTGTTGATACCGTTGCCATCGCGGTTAATTCCATGGCACTGCACGCAGTAGGTGTTGTAGAGCTTGACTGCGTGCGCTTCGTCGGCATGGACCGCATCTGCCGCGCACAGGCCATACCCAATTGCGATTGCAAGGGGCACCCAGTTCTTGTTGAAGAGGCTCATTATTTTTTCTCCGACGTCTTGAGCGTTGCGATGTGACCTGTAATCTTCTGCAAATCACTGTCCGTGAGACCTAAGGTCGGCATCCACGTATGGGCATCGAACTTCTGCGGGTCTTTCGTGAACGCGTAGACGAAGTCGGGTTGCAGACGGTCGCCAGCGGAGTAGAGTTCTGGGCCCGACGTTGCACTGCCCCCTTGCTTAGCGGTGTGGCATGATGTGCATCCACGAAGCTTCGAAAACAGCATCGGCGCCATCGAGTTTGGTGGCTCATTTTTGAAGGCGCCAGGCGTGACCAGCCCGTCGACTTTCAATGCCATGAGCAGGTCTGCGGCTATTGCTGCGTCTGCTGCAGATAGCTTGGGATGGGCAGGAACCTTCGACGCGTCGATAGTGTCGACCGTACGGTCAGCGCCGGCTTTAACGGTCTTGGCATACATCACACCGCCCGGACGTAACACCGTAGGGTTCTGCAGCCAGGCCTGCAGCCATGCTTTATTAAACTTGTTGCCGGCGTAGTACAGGTCTGGTCCACCGCGGCCTAACATACGCTCAAGCGAAGTATCGGCCGGCTTCGAAATCGCGTGACACGAGACACACTGCTGTGAAAGCAGGTCGGCAGCTTGAGCATTCAAAGTGGAGGCGATGAGGACCGTCAGCGCTGAGAGGAGGCGAGTAGCTTTCATAAGTTCACCCCTTTACTGAACAGCCTGGCCTTTGAAGCCATCATTTGTGTAGATGCCCGGACCTTTTTTCAGCGACTCTTCGTAATAGAAGTTCGGTTCAAATTTCTTGGCTTTCCAGTCATAGAAGTCGTCCGGCTTGATTTCGTTGTACTCAAGGACGCTCATAATCCCGCCCATGGGACGGTCACCGTTCATGGTGTGGGAGTCGACGTGGTCGTGAATCATCCAACGACCAGGATTGTCCGCAGTGAAAATCACGTCGTAACGCTCGCCTGGGCCGACGAGGATGGTGTCTGCGCTGATGGGATTAGCCAACGGGAAGCCGTCCTTGAAGGCCACTTTCATAATGTGGCCGTGGAGGTGGATGCTGTGGACGAGGTCACCGGCGCCGATGAACCGCAGACGGACTACGTCACCTTTGTTCACGCGAAGAGGCTGATTGTCTGGGAAGGACTTCCCGTTGATAGTGAAGAAGTCATAAACGTCACCCGGAACTCCACCAAACCCGGGCTTAATCGACCACTTCGAGTCCCAGTCCGACAGCATCATGATGAATTCTTTGGTGACGGTCTTTTCAAGCGCGGTAGGCTTCTTGGGACGCACGATGAACGGTCCCCACATCCCACGCAGTGCGACATGCTCGTTCACGTTGACGTGGCAGTGATACCACATGGTGCCGGAGGGTTCGGCGGTGAATTTGTACGTGAAACTTTCGCCAGGTTTGATTGCTTCTTGTGTCGTGCCAGGGACACCATCCATCTTCCACGTCCCCTTTTGCAGCATTCCGTGCCAGTGCACCGAGTGGGGGAGGGCGGTCACGTTGTTCACGTTAACCTCAATCTGGTCTCCCTCATCTACATAGAACAGAGGACCCGGGACCTGTCCTGCGAAGGCGAAGGTGTGATATTGCTGCTTTTCCACTAAGGTGATACGGGTGTCTTCGATGTTCATCTCAAACTTGCGCACCGCGGCGAAAGCATCCACCGAATGCGCGACGTTAAGGACAAACACTGCTGCTAGCGCTACGCAGCGCCAAACGTTGGAAAACGTTCGCATAGTTACTCCTACAGATAAATGTATTTGAAATACTTCTTTTGCGATAAAAAAAATCGCATTGCCGGTTTAAACATGTATATCGTATACATCTTTAAAGTTTCCTGCAAGGATTTTTTGCTGCCTTAGATGGGTTGTGAACTCCCTTTGCATGCGTTAAGTCTTGCTGGGTCAGCGAGGCTGGCACCTTAGCGTTGACGACTGAACTGGTGAACCCGGCGTGCGCCACGCTGTGACAGGCTTGCCACCCACAGCCCGCGTCGTCAGGGTTTGTGAGTGAGGACGAAAAGTTCGTACTGTGCCGGTTCCAAGGCCTTACTGATTAGATAGCCTTGGAAGGCCTGGCATCCAACTTTTTCCAGAAAGTCGCGTTGTTCCGTAGACTCGACACCCTCAGCGACCACATCGAGATTAAGGTTTTTCCCTAGCGAGACAATAGTCGATGCAATCGCGGCGTCTTTTGGATTTGTTAAAATATCGATAACGAATGCCCGGTCAATCTTCAGTTGGTCGAACGGCAACAGTTTTAAATATGACAACGACGAATAACCGATTCCGAAATCGTCCAGAGAGAAGTGGATTCCCACGGCTTTTAATGCGTTCATCGTCGAAATAGTATCTTCGATGTTGTCGACTAATACACTTTCCGTGATTTCTAAAAGTATTTTTTCTGGTCTAGCGCCTGACTCCTCCAGTTTGTCCATCACCTTCTGGACAAAGTCTTTTTGTCGGAATTGCCGGGCACTTACGTTGACTGAAATACATGTCTCAACAAGGGCCGGCACATGAGACCAAATAACCAGCTGGTTACAAGCGATATCTAACAATAGGTGGCCGAGGTCGACTATCAACCCAGCTTCTTCGGCAAGAGGGATGAAGTCCGCTGGCATCAGGAGGCCAGCTGTTGGGTGCCTCCATCGTGCAAGTGCCTCTGCGCCAAAGATTGTGCCGTCCATAGAAAGCTGCGGCTGATAATGGAGTTCAAATTCTCGGTTCTTGATTCCGCGCTTGATTTCGTCTATTCGAGTAGCCCGGTCCTTTAGAGACCTCCGCATCTCCAGGTCGAAGAAACGTATCCCGTTCCGGCCCATTGCCTTAGCGTGATACATAGCCAAGTCGGCTCGCTTGATGAGCTCTTCGACGGTTTCATCGCGCTCACCAAATAGGGTGAAGCCGATACTTGGCGTACAGCTGTGTTCATGCCCGAGCAGGTCATATGGCTCGTTAAGCTCTGCAAGTATTTTGGAACTAACACCTTCCGCCAAACGAGCTGCATCCAATGCGTTGTCTGCCAAGTTCTCTAAGACGACGACAAACTCGTCTCCAGCAAGTCTGGCAACGGTATCCGCATCTCGTAAACCACCGGTCAAACGCTTTGCAACCTGGATGAGGAGCATGTCTCCTACGTCATGGCCAGCCTGGTCATTCAACTGTTTGAAGTTGTCCAGGTCGATGAAAAGCAGTGCACCGAGTAGGCCTGTGCGACGACTGATAATTGAGGAGTGACTCAATCGTTCTTGGAGTAAACGCCGATTTGGCAGTCCAGTGAGGGCGTCGTAATAGGCTAGCCTGGTGATGTGCTTTTCTGCCTCTTTCTCCGCCGTGATATCTACTTCCGTTCCGACGTAACTCGAAATTGCGCCATCTGCACGATTGACAACCGTAAGCGAAACCCTGGCTTGGTAAACGGACCCGTCTTTACGACGATTGAGCATCTCGCCGCTCCAGAATCCTTTCTGTCGCGCCTGCTTCCATACTTCGGAGAAGTAAGTGTCGTCGTATAAGCCAGACCGGAATATTGGAGGCAGTCTCCCGATAGTCTCATGTGGCTCATACCCAGTCTGCTGGGAGAAGGCGGAGTTCACCTTGATGACTCGACGCACGGCGTCTGTTATGAACATGCATTGTTTGGCTTCAAACGCCGCTGCGGCCATCCTTAGCTCATTCTCGTCTCGCTTGCGGCCACTTACATCGTGAGCGGTATTGCTGACGTATATTGTCCCGCCAAACGCTGCAGTGGACGAGAAGACCTCAACGGGAAAAAGAAGGCCATTCTTTCGCCGAAAGACCGCTTCATAGACCGTTGAGTTTCCTTCTTTTCCATGTAGCTTTGCCCACTTTCCGTCGTGGTCCCACTTCTCATTCCAGTGCGACACATGCATGCCTTGAAGTTCGGCAGACGTATATCCAAGCAGGCGTGCGAAATTGTCGCTCACTTCGACTACGTAGCCGTCGCTGTCAAGTATGTGCAGCCCGTCCGTTGCCGTACGCATGAGCAGTCGGTTACGCTCAGTTAGCGAGCGCGACTTCTCCTCAAGCAGTTTTCTTTCGGTGATATCTACAACAAAGCCAGACCAGGTCCTGCTATCGTCCTTATCCGGCCGATTTCGCAACGCGCTTCCCGACAGCCAGATTACCTTGCCGCCAGGTTGTACAACTCGGTACTCATGTAGCCACGGCGCGCCGGCGTTAGCGGACATCGTGAACGATGCCTGGAAGCGGTCACGGTCATCGGAGTGAATGACGGATAGCACTTCTCTCAATGTAATCTCGTGTGCTTGGGAGAACCCGTGCACAGCACAGAACTCTTGGCTCACATAGGAGAGTTGCCAACTCCCGTCGGGCAGCGTGATAAGGCCAAAGAACATTTTCGCTGGTGCCGAGGCTCGCTCTGCCGCGGCTCCTGATTTAGTGTTAGGGCTTGCGTCAGCATTGGTAGGCAGCGTAAAAACCTTGGCCGACCCAGCCAAATTGAGGTCCTGCTTGAGGTGGTTATGCATGGAAGTTGCCTGTTGGCTGGCCCGCGAAGTCGCTTCTTCGTGTTGCTCGTTCAGTAGCGAGGCATAGCAAAAGCCGCTATTAGTAAAGTTATAGGTGCGCCTTGACGGCGCCCTGGTCCTTGAGCGAATCGGTTTTTTACCTAGGCGAGCGCTGCATACAGAGGTACGCGTTTAGCGGCTTTACTCGAGTTGTGGGGGCTACTGCTTTCTAGCTTGAATACGCTAACAGTCTTGCTGAGGTCACTTGCAAGCATTTCTAGCGCTTGAGATGCTGCTGCTGCCTCTTCGACTAAAGCTGCGTTCTGTTGCGTGACGTCGTCCATCTGAACAACGGCGGCGTTGATTTGGCTGAGGCCTGAAGCTTGTTCAGCGCTAGCGGTAGTGATTTCTCCAAGTGTTTGGGTAACCCGTCCGATGCTCGAAATAATCTCTTCCATCGTCGTGCCTGTCTCAGCAACGTAGGCTGCACCTTCAGTCGTACGGTCGACCGCAGTTTCGATTAAGGACTTGATTTCCTTGGCAGCGGCATGAGAGCGTTGTGCAAGAGTCCGTACTTCCCCGGCAACAACAGCAAACCCACGGCCTTCTTCGCCAGCCCTAGCTGCTTCGACAGCAGCGTTGAGAGCCAAGATATTGGTTTGAAAAGCGATACCGTCGACAACTGAAATGATTTCCGAAATGTTCTTTGCAGCTTCGTTAATCGAAGCCATAGTCTCGACTACGCGCTCAACGGCAATGCCACCTTTCTTGGCGACCATGGACGCTGACACAGCTAGCTCATTAGCCATCACGGCGTTTTGAGCGTTCGTCGCTACGGTCGCAGTGAGCTGCTCAAGTGACGCAGCAGTTTCCTCTAAGGCGCTGGCCTGCTGTTCAGTCCTACTTGCCAGCTCCTGGTTCCCAGCTGCTGACTCCAGCGACCCTTGTTTAATTTTTTCCGACGAGACTCGCACTTGGCCAACAAGGTTAGAAAGCTGCGCCCTCATACTTTCTATGGCGAACATCATGCTTGATGTGTCGTTTGGCTTGACTACTGCCTTCACGGCCAAGTCTCCGTTTGCAATGGCATTCGCCACACCTGCGGCGACAGAGGGCTCGCCACCAAGTTGCATGAGAAGGCCGCGTCGAATCAAAAAGCCGATTGCCACAGCCAGCATAATTGCAGCGGCCCCGAGAGCGAGGAGAGCGTTCCGCGAGTGCAGATAGCTGGAAACTGCCTCTTTGCCAACGTCGTTAATCTCTTGTTCTTGTGCTGAAATTTGCGCTTTCAGTGCCTCTTTGTACTTGAGAAGTACTGGACGCAACTGCGTTGACAGATACGCTTTTGCCTCGTCTTCCGTACCCTTGGCGATGATTTCACGCAGTTGAGTTTGGCCACGCTGATACGCTTCGCCGCGTTCGATTACCGTTTTCAAAATTTGACGGTCCTGCTCGGCAAGCGTTGTGCGGGTTAATTCGGCGCTGAGACGTTCGATGTTCGTGCGAGCTGTTTCGATAAGTGCGGTCTGTTGCGACCGGTCCTTAGAGTCACTACTCAGCATCATGTTTCTAAGCGAGATGGCAATGCTGTCAACCTCCGACCGGAGAGCGTTCGAGGCGGCAATCCGCGGTACGTTTTCGTTGACTATGCGCTGGGTGCCAGCACCTAAATCGGAGAGGCAGATGATGGCTGTTGCAATCGCTGTGAAGAGGAGAAGGCAGATACAGCTAAAGCCAATGGTAAGTCTGGTGCCTACGTTAAATTTGTTCATGTTTCGCCTTTTGTGTCCCTAGGTCGATGAGACTAGATGTTGAGTTGAGACCGGCATGTTGGTCTGCTTATCAAGTTCAATCGCTGGAGAGGACTAATTCGCCACCCTACGTGGGTGCAATAACAGGGCAGACAACTACACATGTCTGCGTATCCTTGACGGGTATCTTCATAGCAGCGATAATTAATTATACGCGTTCAATTATGCGTGTCTACGTTTTTGTATTGACCGTTGTAATCAAGTCCTTGCCTCAGTTTTGTTGTGTGACTGCTAGCACGGTTACACTATTCGACTAGTAGATGTAACGCACAGGAATCACGATGACTTTTAGAACAGACAGCGCAAGTAAGGGCCGTGCCAGGGCCGATGAAGACAAGGCTAGGGTGCGTCAGGCCTTTGTGTCAGCAGGAAGAAAACTGTTGTCGGAAGGGGACCCCTCGAAGGTCTCGCTTCGACGTATCGCAGCGGAGGCAGGATATAGCCCAGGAACTATTTACAGCTACTTCTCCGACTGGCGCGCTCTGTACAGAGCGGTTCGTGAGCGCGACATGGAAGATGCCGTCGCAGTTTTCGAAATGCTTGTGTCGCAGCAGTCTGACCCGTTCCTGCGCTTGCGTGACCTGTTTATCGGTACAGTGGACTATTGGCTAAAAAACCCTGAACATTTCGATGTTCTTTTTGCAATGCCGGTTAAAGAGTCCACCGCAGACGACGCAGAGCTCTTCGGCCAAACACCTGTTGTAGTACGTGCGCTGAGTGTCTATTACGATGCTGTTCAAGTGTTTTTCGATAGTCTTCCTCGGTCTCCAATGTCCCCACGCTTAGCTGCTGACGCACTATTGGCCGCGGTGTATGGGCTGATTGCTTTTCCTCGTATGACACAGACGATGAAGTGGTCAGGCACAGCAGCGATGGCAGAGGTAGTCGTCGACTCCATCTTGAGAGAGTGGCAGAGGCTTGGAAAGACCGACTAGAACCTATGGCTTCTAACCCCATTGCTCTCGCTAGTTGTAGCGAACATTACATTTAGATGCATATAATATACATCTTTATTGGTATTGACAACAAGAACATGTGCTAGCCGAAAAATTAGCTTTCTGTCTCTACAGCACGGGGGTGAAATTTGATGGGGGCTGCGGCAGGTGCTGGCTCTGGCAGTAGGTCAGCTAGGGTTTTGCTATCGAGGACTTTCAAGTATGCAGCCGTCGCGTCAGCAAGGACGCTCTTAAGGCCACAGGCGCCTACGAGTCCGCATGGCTGCCCGTTTGGATTGAAGCACTCTGCCATGTAGAAGTCACTCTCGGTCGAGCGGACTACTGCACCGAGATTGATGTCTTTCGGCTCACGCGCGAGCCTTAGGCCCCCGTTCCTGCCTCTAATTGTCTCTAGGACACCAATGATGCCGAGTTGATGAACTACCTTCATCAGGTGGTTCTTTGAGATTGAATGAAGCTCTGCAATCTCGTGGATAGTCACAAGACGGTCGCGGTTGCTTCCGATGTGCAGCAGGGTACGGAGAGAGTAGTCGGTGTACGTGGTAAGCCGCATTTTCTAAAGATAGATTTCAACTGAATGTTCTAGCATACTCCAAATATCTATGCAGAGTGCAGTCGGACAGCTATGCTGACCCGAGGTATGCTGTCCTAGACAACAATACGGCCGATAGCATTGCCCAAAGAAGCGTTAACAGCGCTCGAAGATTGAAAAACAAGCCAGATTCTCATCATTGCTATCCAGGCAGGTGACAATTTAGGGAGGTCCAATGGAACTACACTTACAAATTGCCGGCGACACTGACCTTTCGGGGCAGGTCTATCGAGGAATCGCCGCGGCCATCGCTGAGGGACGATTAAAGCACGGACAACAGCTTCCGCCTTCGCGCTTGCTCGCTGAACAGTTGGGCATATCTAGAAAGCCTGTCTCCGACGCTTACTCTCGCCTGACATATGACAGGCTAGTCATTGGGCACATCGGGAAGGGAAGTTTTGTCAATTCTGCACGTACGCCGGCGCAAGTGGCGAAGGCGGATTGTGCAATCGAGAACAATTCGACACTGAACTTCTGGAGAACGTTGGAGACCCCACTGCGGCATGCTATGCCAGAGGGCAGTTCCAAGTACGAGTTCATTGGTGGCATGCCGGCGCCGGCTCATTTTCCGCATGATGAGTGGCGCCGTTGCACCTTGTTCGGCCTGCGAAAGAACAATGGTGTACTAGGCAAGTATGGACCAACGGAGGGAGTGCCTGCCTTACGCGAAGCTATAGCGCGGCATTGCGGTTTTTCGCGCGGAGTTCGTTGTACGAGCTCTGAGGTGGTGGTCACTAATGGTGCACAGCAGGCATTCGACCTCTTGACGCGTGTGATGGTTTCCCCGGGCGACGTCGTCGCCATGGAAGACCCAGGCTATCCTATGGCAAGGCTCCTCTTCACTGGACAAGGAGCGAAGGTTGTAAGCGTCGGAGTCGACAAGGAAGGAATAATTGTCGATGAGATTCCGCCAGAAACAAAATTGATTTACACAACGCCTGCACACCAGTTCCCGCTTGGTATGCCGATGAGTCAAGCGCGTCGTGAAAAGCTGCTTGCGAAAGCACACGAAATCGGTGCGTTAATCATTGAAGATGATTACGACAGCGAGTTCAGGTACGAAGGACGTCCGACGGACTCGCTGCAGAGCATGGACCAGCACGGTGTTGTCGCCTTCGTTGGCACATTTTCAAAAGTTATGTTGCCTGAGCTTCGGCTTGGCTACGTAGTTGCGCCTCCAGCGCTTGTGAAGGCGCTCCTGGCTGCGAAGCACGTCTTCGACTGGCATAGTCCAGCTGCAGCTCAGTACGCGCTTGCGCACTTTATTGACGACGGGTCGCTGCTAAAGCACATTAGGAGAGGTCACGGGATTTACGCTACTCGAAGAGACGAGCTAATAAAGCATTTCCAAGGAGCGCTTGAGCCTTGGTTCCGTTTGATTCCGAATACTGCAGGCTTTCACGTCGCGGCAGTTACAACTCGTGATATTGATATTCGCTTACTGCAGAAACTTGCTCGGAGAGCAGATGTGGGACTCTACGCTCTTCAAGATTTCTATACAGAGCGTACGCCTCAGAAGGGATTATTCTTGGGTTACGGCGCAATCGAAACGTTAGATATCGGACCCGCATTGCTACGGGTCCGGGATATCTTGCTGGAGATGAGTTAGCGAGGTTTCAGAATTTCTTCGCCATCGTTCATCAGCAGAAACACCACAAGAGTAGCTGGCTTGGTTTTACTGGCGTTTTTCGACACCAGGTGGCCAGCATGTGGAGTCTCGTACCAAGATTCTCCCGCTTTGTAAGTTACGGGAGGTTGACCCTCCATTTGCGAGGTAACTTCGCCTTCAAGAACGTAGGCGAACACCGAGCCAGGATGCTCATGCGGAATCGATGCTTGACCAGGTGCATAGTGAACCGTAGCCATGATACCAACCTTACCAGGAGCATCTGGAAGAGCACGATGCTGCAAAAGTGCTCGGGTTTCCTTGCCGGTTTCGTGGCCATCGTGCGCCGATGCGTTCAGCGCGAAACAAGCCACGAAAGCTGCTAACAGGTAGCTAAAGCGTTTCATAATCTTACGCAGCCGGCTGCTTACGGAAGCCAACGCCCAGGCGGTTCCATGCGTTGATGGTGCAAATTGCCAGCGAGATGTCCACCATTTCTTTCGGCGAGAACAGGGCGGCCAGCGCTTCGTAGTCTGCGTCCGGTGCGTGCGACGTCGAAACCTGAGTCAGTGCCTCGGTCCAGGCCAGGACGGCGCGCTCGCGCTCAGTGAAGAACGGGGTTTCACGCCACACGCAGACAGTGTTGATGCGGCGTTCAGTTTCACCTGCCTTACGCATGTCCGTGGTGTGCATGTCGACACAGAAGCCGCAGCCGTTGATTTGCGATGCGCGCAGCTTGATGAGTTCCAGCAGCGATTTTTCCAGACCCAGTTTGCTCACAGCCACTTCGAGGGCGATGAGGGCTTTCATTGCGTCCGGGGAGGCGGTGTAGAAGTCGGTACGTTGCGTCATGATGTTTCTCCTTAGGTGGTTGTGTGGTTGCGACGTAGTAATTGTAGGTACCACCGCCGGCGCTGCGGGTAGCCAATGTGCACTAAAAACGAGGAGCCAAAGTAAAAATCCTATTGGCCGCTATACCGCCAAAGCCAAAGCGCAAGAAAGTCTCGATGCGAATCTAGTTAAACTGACCAGTAGGTATCCAAGCAACATGGCATAATTCCGAAAAGCTTCTTTAAGCTGCATGGAAGTATGTCGGTAAGGTTAGTTCATTATGAACGCCAGGGTTATCACGAGAAGTATGCTAAAGAACTGAAAAGGCAATTTCTAATGCAAGGACTTCAATTCCTAGGCGACACCCCAAAGCTCGATGGTGAAACGTGTCAGGGCTTTATTTGCGAATCTCCCCAAGTCAACGGCGTGCCGATATGTAGCGCTTCCGTGACTTACGTGAAATTTGGCGACGTATGGCACTTACTTTGTTTTGACCCAGGCATTGTGCATTGGCGAGCGTTGGCAGAGCGACCGAAACCCCAGTCCTTTAAAGAGGCTCATTTAGAGTTCGTACATGCAGACGTTGGTCTGCTTGCTGGAATCCTTGGGGTAAGGATGCGCTCTTGTGAGTTCTCCGCAGTTGGTGACCGGATTCGTGCAATTTTTGTATTCGAAAACAATTCTGAAATTGTCATCGAACACGCAAAGCACCTTACCGACTACAGCTACAAGTCTACCTAGATGCTTTCCACAAACATCGTCTTCCAACAACTCTAACGTTGAGTGTTGCAATTCTTTCATGCTAAAATTTTTGCGTTGTTTGCAGAAATTAGCTGCGTCCGAAATTATGGAGACAAGATGAAGACCATTAGGACTTTGTGGCATTTGATTGGAATCGCCCTGACTACGTTACTAGCCTGCTCTTCCGCTTATGCGGGGCCAGGAGGTGGGCATGGAGGAGGGCATGGTGCCCACTCTGGTCATACCAGCCATGGCAAAGCGTATGGAAAATCCGGGCGCGCTAGCCACTATGGCGGAGGTAAGCGAAGCGCGTATCACGTCAATAGCGGATTCAAAGCTACCCACGTGTCGAGGTACGCGAAGAGTCGTTCGGCCAGGCCTATGTCGACTAGTGAGCACTTGGTGAGCGGGTATTACCGTAGAGATGGCCAGTTCGTACAGCCTTATTTCGCAACGAACGCTGATAGCACTCGCAATAACAACTACAGCACGAGGGGTAACACTAACCCGCACACAGGAGTTGCCGGTACTAAGCCGAGGGATGGGGAATGAGAAATTCTGCCTTGGTTGCGGCATTGACCGTGTTCCTAGGCGCTTGTGCGACGTCTAATCCCTACTCAACATATCGTGCTCCTGTAACCCCCGCGATGGTGGAGACAGAACCCGACAATGACAGTGGTTTTTCGACTGAGGAAGAAGACCAGAAAGCTGATGCTGCGCTATCGAGCGCTCAGCAAGCGTACATGTCTGTTCAGACAACGGCCGCGAATTTTATGGTCGGGAGTGCTAAATGTGACGACCGAACCATGGCAGGCACGCTGTCGACTTTACAGTCAGTCGATGAAGTCGCTCGGCGATACATGCAGATGTCGGTGTCTGCTCCAGAGGCGGCAGACCGCGAAGCGGCTATGGATGTCTTGGATGAGTTGAACAAGGTAACGCTTGATGGATTGCTCGAGGTAGCGAAAGCGTACAGGTCTCGCAAGTGCTACCCTTACGCCAAACATATCATCACTGAGGCGAAACGCATCTACGCCGGCCCAGCTTACGAAGGTTGGATGAGTGCGATGGACACTGAGTTGGCCGCCATTGCGGCACAAGAGCCCGTCAGCCAAGCAACGACGAAACCGACCGTTCCAGCAAAGGGGACAAAAAAGCGGAAGTCCACCAAGGCTCCGCAGTCATCCTGATGTCGGGTGCTTGGTTGTAAAGAGAATGGCGCGGTGTGGAAAGTAGACCTAGTCAGCCGGATACATGAGGTTTCGGTGCACCAGTCATATGACTAGTGCGCCTACGGGCTCGTAACACCGTTCTCACCGGGCGTGATTGGCTACTTGCTGGCTAGACGATGCGTACTGATAGGATTTGCTCACGCTTTGTAGCCAGTTTGAGAAGTCTTCAATCGGCATGGGCCTCGCGATGTAGTAGCCCTGCGCTTCATCGCAATTTAACGCTTCGAGAGCGTTCCAGATATCGACGTCCGCGGTTCCCTCAGCGACAACTGTCATGCCTAAGTCGTGAGCCATGTGGATAGTGGAACGCACAATTGTTGCGGAGCGCTTGTCGTGAACCATCTTCATCGTAAAGCTATGGTCGATTTTGATGACGTCGACAGGTAGCTGAGTCAGGTAATTTAATGATGAGTAGCCGGTTCCAAAGTCATCAATCGACAGGCGAAATCCCATGTCGCGTAGACGGTTCAACTCGGCGATGCTTCCCGTAGGGTTGCGCATCAGACTTCGCTCCGTGACCTCAAGCTCCAGTAGACTGGGGTCGATTTTCGTCGTTTTTAATAGGCTGGCGAGGTACTGTGCCAGTGCAGGAGTAGCTACGTCCTGAGTGGACAAGTTTACGGCTAAGGGCACAGCTATTCCGAGTGGCTGCCAGCTTAACGCGCACTGAGCGGCGCCAGCTAGCATGTGATTGGTCAGCACATGGATTAGTTCTGTACCTTCAATCAGCTCGACAAATTCGTCAGGCGGAATAAGTCCTTTCGTCGGGTGAACCCATCTGGCTAGTACCTCCGCTCCGATGACTGTCCGAGTGCGCATCTCGATTTTCGGCTGACAGTAGAGTCGGATTTCGCCGTTTTTTGCAGCGTGGCGGAAGTCTCCTATCAGGCCTAAGCGGTAAGGCGTATGCCTGTCAATTTTGGCATCGTAGGCCGCCACCGACTGACCTCTGTGGGCCGCCTGTTCGACGGCGATATCGGCCTTGCGAAGTAGTCCTGGGTAGGTTGTGTCGTCACTCGGGCAATGAGAGATGCCAATGTGAGCACCAATCTCGTATGAAATGCCCCCGAGCTGGAACGGTACCTCAAGTGCAGCGCAAATTGCGTGCGCACACTGAGCGGCCCTTTCGACATCTGCATCTTGAAGAAGAACGGGAAAGCGTGTGCCAACCCTGGCAACCTCGTCGCGGTCATGCAGGACCGCACGAATTCGTTGTCCTACCATTCTTAGTAGCTCGTCACCAACAACGTGAGTCAAAGCGTAGTTGACCTCTCTGAAGCGTGTGAGGTCGACAATGAGGAATGCTAACTCGGCGCCTGTAACCGCACGCTCCTCAAGTCGCTTTGCGAAGATTTCGTCGAACCGCTTTCGATTAGGGAGAGAGGTAACGCTGTCGTAGTAGCTCAACTGCTCTAACTGTTGGGTTAGGGTGTGAACTTCTGTAGTGCTTTGCACCAGTCCTGTCACGTCACTCAGCCGGCCTCCACCTTCGCTACGCAGTTCGAACGCAACCCTCAAATGCCGAATCTCGTGATGGTCCAATGGCAAAGCGAAGTCAAGTACTTCACTGGCAGACTCGCGCGAAACTAGGCGGCGATATGACAAGAAGAACTCGTGTCGCTCTTTTTGGCTAATAGCTCGTAGCAGCTCGGTGACGCAGAAGGGGTGTGCTTTCGACTCACCGATAATGCTTCGAGCACTAGGGGTCACTGAGACCATCCCGGTCGCCGGCGAAAATGTCCAGCTACCAAACTCCATAAGGAGCATTGCTTGCCGAAGCGTTATCTCAGGGCTGTTTTCTGGAGATGAATTGCCTGGACAAGAAGTCCCAGCTTCAGGGTTGGATGTTAGGAGGGATTCTCTGCATTTCATCGTCAACCTCACATGGGTGCCGGTGCATTCGCAAACGAACATTTACTCGACCAGTCACCATCCTCGCTACCAACTGTATGAGCTAAACAGGTGTTAGTTCGTTGTCCGTATTGACGATATTACTACCTCTCCGAAAGAGGGAATAGTGTTATTTGTTATATGAAAACAAATTGTTGAGCTCGCGTAGTTATAGGTCGAATCATGACGCAAGCCGCTGTTCGGAAGTGGCTCAACGGCAAGCAACATTGAAAAGATGCATTTATAATACATCAATACGATGCTGCGGTTGTCTACAGTAAAAGGTGGAGCTGTAGCATCGTTAGACACTCTGCCAAGTCCTTATCAAATTTTTATTGGTAGAGCTTATCGGGTCAGAACTTAACAATTTAGTAAGGTTTTATGAAACTTCGCACCATCACATCAGCAATCGTTCTCACAATGTTCACGACTTTGGCAAATGCCAGCCAAACTGCCGCTTACTCCCAGGAGATGTTTGACAAGTTGGCCAAGGAAGGAAAGCCAGTCGTTGTGAATATCTTTGCAACTTGGTGCTTGACGTCGGCGATGCAGAAGCCGATACAAGACAAGCTTCTTAAGTCACCGAAGTACAAAGATGTCACGCTATTGACCGTGAATTTTGATACTCAGAAGCCCGTAGTAGCGAAGTTGAAGGCCACGATGCAAGGCACACTCATTGCGTTCAAAGGGGGTAAGGAAATGGCCAGGAGCGAGAGTGACGCAACAGAAGAGGGAGTCGAAGTAGTTTTCAAGAAGGCTCTATAGAGCAAGCGAAGTTGGTCGCGAACAGCCAGTGTCGCGACCTCTCTCAATTGGCTACCGCCTCGCGGCTTCGCGCCGCGGTTTCGCTGCAGAGCGGTCTCGTTGACCTCAAGATTGCCTAGTTGCGGTTGGAACCTTGCAGCTCGTTGAGCGGGACCTGTAGGCGGCGGCCGGTCCCAGTTTCGGCTGAGCCAATCCTGATGATTTCGAGGGACCACTACGCAACGTGGCGATAGTCCTTGACTTTCTTTGCCTAGGCAATAGAATGACTTCACTGACTGAGGAAAATTATGAATACCAAACAGGTTTTTGAGTGGAGCAGCATGGCGGGGGGCTTGTTGGGCTTCTTGCTCAACGAAACTCGGAATGCGAATTTTTCTGAGATTGAGAAGGAGCTGGCACCGCTGGATATCACTTCGGCACAGTTCAAAATTGTCATCGGAATTGCTCACGAGCGTGCGAAAACCCTTAGCGAGTTTGCTCGCTTCTTCGACTATGACCCTGGCGCAATGAAGCGCCTCATTGACCGTGTCGAGCAGAAGGGTCTAATCCGTCGAGTACCTTCTGAGATTGACCGCCGAATCATCAACTTGGAGTTGACTGAGCAAGGAGCTGCGTTGTATCCCCAAATTATGGCAGTCGTTAGCAAGGTGAATCGCAAAATGCTTGACGGCTTTTCCGACGTTGAGACCGCGCAGCTGCAGTTTTTCCTTCAGCGCGTTATTTCGAACGCACGCAAGTAGATTTTTTTTATAGAAATGCTTGCCTAGGCAAGTAAGGAGAACATAGTGAAGCATTCGATTTCAGCGATGACGGCCCTTGTTTCGTTAGCACTCCTGGCTGGGTGTGCGAGCGATGGCGGTCTGAAACCTCAGGCGTCGCTCAGCAACGGTGGCAACCTCACCGCAAACAAGGCAACGTCGGGTGCTGCAGTGACTCCGGCAGCTTGGCCGGCACGTGACTGGTACACCCGTTATGGCGACGCTCAGCTGAATTCGTTAATCGAAGAGGCGATGGCGTCAAACCCAAGCCTTCGTATTGCAGATGCACGTGTTCGCCAAGCAGCAGCTGTCGGCGCCATTGCCGAGTCGAACCTGTCGCCACAGGTATCGGGCGGGGCGCGTACGAGTCGCCAACTGTTCAGCGAGAACAGCAATGTGCCTAAGCCTTTGGCTGGGAACTGGTTTTGGAACAACGATGCAAGCATCAACTTGTCGTACGAGCTCGATTTTTGGGGCAAGAATCAGTCTGGATTAGCTGCAGCAATTGGTCGTCAGCATGCGACGGAAGTTGAGGCTCAGGCAGCCCGTTTGATGTTGGCCGTCGCAATTACCCAGTCTTACCTTCGTCTCTCCCAAGCGTACGCACAGCTCGACTTGGCCGAAGCTGTTGTCACGCAACGGGAACACCTCTTGCGCCTCACGAAAGAGCGTGTCCAAGCGCATCTCGATTCTGTCGTCGACATGAAGCAAGCTGAACTTGCCGTTCCTCTCGCTCGTGAACAAGTTGCCGCAACCAAGGAAGCCATTTCGCTGGCGCGCTATCAGCTCGCTGCCTTGCTCGGAGCGGGTCCTGACCGCGGTGATGCTGTCACCCGGCCGGCAATGCATAAGTCAGCAGCGCCGGCGATTCCCTCTGAACTGCCGAGCGAGCTGATTGCTCGTCGCCCTGACGTGGTGGCTCAGCGCTGGAGAGTCGAAGCGGCCTCGAATGACATCAAGGTCGCTAAAGCACAGTTCCTACCCTCGTTTAACCTGGGCGCGCTCGTTGGACTGCAAAGTCTCGGTTTTGACCGCTTGCTTACTGCTGGTAGCCGTGTCACTAGCGCTAGTGGAGCTCTGAGTCTCCCGATTTTTGACGGTGGTCGTCTTCGCGGCAACCTGGCAGCTCGTGATGCCGAGTACGACGCGGCAGTTGAGCAATACAACGCGACCTTGGTCGATGCAGTACGAGACGTTGTGAGCCAGCTTACCTCGATTAAAGCGTTGAACGAGCGCGCAGCACTGCAAGCGCAAGCTCTGCAGTCCGCTCAGCAGGCTCACGACCTTTCGGTCCAGAGATACCGCGCTGGTCTGGGAAATTACCTCCAGGTCTTAAGCACCGAAATCCAAGTTCTGACTATTTCCCGCGCAACTATCGAATTCGATGCTCGTGCATTCGACCTTGATATCAACCTGGTGCGTGCCCTGGGTGGCGGATACCAAGTTGCTGCTGCCCCGAATCCTACCAACTCGTAATTTCTAAGGTAACCAACATGACTACCTCAGCTAACACCCCGGCCGCAGCATCGAAATCGCACGGCAAAAAAATTGTTGTAGCCGCTATCCTCGTCGCTCTTGCCGCAGCAGCTACCGCAGCAACCCTGCACTTTGTCGATACCAATGGCGAGAGCACCCAAGACGCGTACGTCGACGGCAATATCGTCCAAGTTACGCCTCAGCTAAGCGGCAGTGTCGTCGCTATCAACGCAGACAACACAGACTATGTGCAAGCTGGCCAAGTCCTTGTGCAGTTTAACGATGTCGACACCAAACTAGCCTTGGGCCGTGCTCAGGCTCAGCTGGCTCACGTCGTACGACAGGTCCGTGCTCAGTTCTCGAACGCAACCCAGGCCGGTGCCAATGTGACGCTGCGCGAAAGCGACCTGGCGAAAGTCGAAGCTGACCTGGCGCGTCGCCGCCAGTTGATTTCTAGCGGTGCAGTCTCCGGTGAAGACGTGACGCACGCTGAGGACGCAGTGAAGGCAGCTCGCGCTGCACTTATCGTCGCTCGTGAACAGCAGAACAGCGCTCGCTCGCTCGTGGATAAGACTGACGTTGCAAATCATCCGGACGTCCAAGCCGCTATCTCTCAACTGCGCGACGCTTACCTTGCAAATGCCCGCACTGTGGTTCGTGCACCTGTTAGCGGCGTTGTCAGCAAACGCAACGTCCAGCTTGGCCAACGTGTGAGCCCGGCAAGCCCTCTGATGTCTATCGTCCCGTCGGACCAAATGTGGGTCAATGCGAATTTTAAAGAGTCCCAACTGCGTCATGTGCGCGTTGGTCAAGCTGTAGTTCTCACTGCTGACCTTTACGGGAAAGACATTCGTTACCACGGCACCGTCGTTGGCCAGGATGCGGGAACGGGTAGTGCCTTCTCGCTACTGCCGGCCCAGAACGCGAGCGGTAACTGGATAAAGGTTGTGCAACGTGTTCCGGTACGTGTCGCTATCGCACCAGCTGAACTGGCTGCGCATCCTTTGAAGCTGGGCTTGTCCATGGAGGTAAGTGTCGACACAACTCGCAGCAATGCAGGCGTGCCGGTTAAGAGCCAGAAAAATCTGACTCACTACAGCACGGATGTCTTCAGCACCGAGCTCGCTCAAGTTGACCAACTCGTCCAAAAGGTCATCGCTGAGAACACCATCGTTGGTCAACACACGGTTCAACTCGCCAAGGGGAACTGAAATGCAAAGCCTGCGCCATCCGCATCAACGTACGCTGCTTGGTATCGTCTTCCTGCTGAATGCGACTGAATTTCTGCAGTCGGGCATGATTGCCTTCGGCGCTAGCGCCATCATGGGGCAAATCAGCGCGTCGCCGGATGATTTTGTGCTGGCGACTGTGCTTTACGCTGCCGTGGCAATTACTGCCATCGCCGCACAGCACTGGTTGGTTGAGCGTCTCGGATGGCGCCTGTATGTTCAACTCTCGGCAGCTTTGTTCGTGACGGGAGGCTTAATCTGCGCAACTAGCACCTCGTTCGCACAGTTCCTGCTGGGCCGCTTTGTGATGGCACTCGGTGGCGCTGGCTTCATGACAGCAGCACGACTACTCATCAACCTTATTCCACCGAGCCCCGAGCGGATGAAGGGCATTGGTGCATTCGGTAGCGCACTGGCGTTGGGTAATGCTTTCGCTCCCTGGCTGGCTTCGGTCAGCGTGGACGCCGACAACTGGTTTTTGATTTTCGTGGTGCCAGCAGCATTGGCCGCCGGCGCCGCTTTACTGTCCCAGTTTGCGCTGCCTAGTGACTTAGTCAACGATGAAGCTCGTACTCAGAATAGCCCGTGGCTTACTGTGTCGATTTTGTGCGCCAGCCTCTTTGGACTCTACGGCCTGCAGCGCGCAGCATTCGATTTCTACGAAAACGCGACGCCGCTGTTCCTGTGTCTTCTCGTTAGTGTCGTCGGTCTGGGAGTTGTGATTTTTCACCAGGCTCGTCATGAGCGTCCGCTTCTGGCAATCCGCAGCCTGCTTCATACCCGTTACCTTGCTGGTCTTGGACTGTTCGCCTTCTGCTACGTAATCCTAGGCGCGAACAACACGATGCTGCCAGTCCTTCTGCAGCGTGCACTTGGTGCACCGTGGGTTGCAGTCGGCGAGATTCAGACTCTGGGCCTTTTGTCGTCGCTGATTGCGTTCGTAGCGATGATACTCATCCTTAGGAAGTCGCCGAGCCCACGTAAGTTCTATGTCGTCGGTTTCGCCGCATTGTTCTACTTTGCTTGGCAGCTTTCGCGGGTTAACCTGAACGCTGACCTGGTTCGAGACGTCCTTCCTGCCATTGCAGCGTTTGGTGTGTTCCTGATTCTTGTGCTCGCCACGACCGCCATCCATACCTTCACTGAGCTGCAGAAGCACGCTGTAGGCTTCAACCACGGACAGATGATTAAGAACATGATGTCGCAGTTCGGCATCGCGCTTGGAATTGCAGGCTCCACGGTTGGCATGCAATGGCGTGTCAGTGAGCACTACAATGTGCTCACCGAACGCTTCAGCAACGGTGATGCTATCTTCTCTGCACTGCGTGACCAACTGACCGCAAACTTTGGGCCGCAACAAGCGATGGCACAACTGGGGCAACAACTGTCTCAGCAAGCTACCTTGCTGGCTGGGCTTGACTACTTCTCGCTGCTCATGATTCTCGCTGCGATATCTGCAGTCGTGATGCTTGCTCAGCGGACCTTCAGGTAATAGGAATGGAAACCAAGCGAGGGCGCCGCCGTAATTCTGAAGTCGTGGAGCGCGACGAAGAGATGCTCGCGACGGCATTCCGATTGTTCTGCGCCTCAGGATTTCATGAGGTTAGCCTAGCGGCCATCGCTGCGGAAGCGAAAGCTGCCGTACGAACGATTTACTCAAGTTTTGGCGGAAAAATTGGTGTCGTCCGCGCTTTGGTAGCACTCGAGGCGAGCCGTCACGCCAAGCAGATTGCGGCGCTAGCTCTACCCGAAGACTGTGAGAGCAGATTGCATGTAATTGCCGGGCACTTGGTAGCCCGCTCCCAGGACGAAGCGTTTCTTAAGTTGCAGGTCATCGTTATCTCTACCGGCGACCAAATGCTCTCACAAGAATGCTACGCCGCAGGCCCTGGACAGTTCCTCGACTTCCTTCGACGCGAACTGCATAAAGCCCAACAACAGGGTGTGCTAAGCGCAAGCGATTGTCTTGACGAGCTCAGTGACTTGTTTGTGGCAGTAGTAGCGGGACCGCAGCTGAAGCGATACATGCTGGGCAGTGACGAACGCTTGTGTGGAAATGCGAAGTTAAGCGACGAACGTCCAGCCAACAAATTCCTGGCTTTGACTAAGTATGGCGTTCAAAAGCCAAACTGATAGACGTAGCGTTTCAGCGTGTACGCCCCGTGTTCCACTGTTCGCTGCGGTAGTAAGGCAGGATTGGTGGTCTACAGTTGAGCTTGTTAGGTAGTTGAGCGGTTACTCTCGGCGGGGTAAGCCCTTGCGAGCATAGAAGGTCGCAACGGACTCAATTTCTTCTGCTGTCATCAGGCGAGCAACGTTACGCATTTGAAGTTCGCCATCGTTTCTACGTTCGCCGTGCTTGAAAAGAGTGAGCTGCTGAGTCAGATATTGCTTGGGCATACCTTCAAGCCATGGCGCACCAATTTTTTGGTCTACACCGCCATGACACGAGATGCATGGAGCGATGTTCCTCATGGGGTCACCAACTCTCACTAGTGCAGGTAGTGTCTCGTCGTACGTGGTTGGTGCAGTCCGCGCCTTTGGTAGGCTGGTGTAGTAAGCGGCAAGGTCTCTCATGTTTTGGTCTGAAAGGTTCTGAGACAACGCCATCATGATTGAGCTAGCGCGTTTGCCGTTCTTGTAGTCTGTCAGCTGCTTGACGATAACCTCAGGATATTGACCTGCAAGGTTCGGCGCATCAGACCTACTCATACCTTGTGCCCCATGACACATCGTGCAATTCAGCGCCAGCGTAGCACCGCGCCCTATGGAGTCAGACGATGCGCGCTTAGCCATGGCCGGAAGAAGCACTACGTTCGTAGCGACTACTGGACGAGAATCTCCATCATTACGGTTGCCCCAAGTGCTTGGAACACCGGCAGCTCGACATATACTGTCCCAGACCCCGGCGGCGCGAAAATCTGCATGGACGGAGGGAAGCCAAAGGAAAGCTACCAGCAAGGAGACAACCGTCAGCGCTACCAGCGCTACGATGCTAAGCCTTGCGAAACGACCGCTTTCCTCATCAGGACTTGGTCTGGGCATCATCGCGCTCCTATCGGTATGACCGGCACGTAAGCGTTTGGTGTGGCTGCCAGCTGGGCAATCGGGTAGCCGTAGTTGACCACCGTCAGTGCAATCATCATTGCTGTCCACAAGCCTAAGCTATTCAGCGCAGCAGGCACTCTGGCTCCTGGATGGACGGCTTTACTGAAGAAGTAGGGTGCTGCAGGCTCCGATTGCTTCTTTGCGGAAGCCAAAACGTATAGGAACAACGCTGCCGATATCACAAGCAAGAAGCCGCCAATAGTAGAGATTGTCACCGTGATAGCTTGTGAGTGAAGCGCCGGATTCGTGTAGTCGTAATAGGCCATTCGTCGCGGCGCGCCAAGAAGGCCCACGAGGTGCCAAGGCATCGTTAGAACCATCATGCCAACGAACCAAAGTGTAAGCTGAGTTCGGATGAGGTTTGCGGACAGCGGGGCGCAGTTACGAAGCTGTGGCCAGAGTTCGTAAGCTGCCATGAAGTACATGATGACGATGGCGCCGGCGAAAATCAGATGGAAGTGCCCAGTGACCCACTGCGTGTTGTGGACTGTTTCGTTAAGCTGGTAGCTCATGTTTATGATGCCGCCAGCTCCACCAAAACCGAGCATCACAAACGCGTAAGTCACTGCAAGCATCATCGGGTTAGACCAGGGTAGGGACTTCACCCAACCGAATGGGCCGCGGCCGCCGCGGAGACGGCCAACGACCTCTGCGGAGGCGACAATTGTGAAGACCGTCAGCAGCGTCGGTACCGAGACCATTGCGGTCATCGCAGCATGTACGAACTTGAAGCCTGAGCCAACTTGAGGGTCCGCAAAGAGGTGGTGAATGCCGATGGGCATGGAGAAAACCAGAAATAGCGCGAAGGCGACACGACCCATTGTGTCGCTGTAGAGCCGCCCACCGATAGCGCGTGGGAACATCGTATAGAAGACGATGTATGCGGGCATGAGCCAGAAGTAGACGATTGCGTGTAGCGTCCAAGAGAACAGCACTCGTGCAAGGCCTGCGTTAATGGTGTCGGTCAGCCCAAACGACGCTGGCAGAATGAGTACGATAATTTCGCTTGCAGCGCCTACAGAAGTCCAGGCCCACAGGTATGCTCCAGCGACGTTGCCATACATCGCAAGCGGTACTGTGTTTCCAGGATTAGCTTTCTTCCAAGCGCGAAGGTTAAGCGACATCAGTGCCACCCAAATCCATGACCCAACAACGACTAGGACAATGCCGAGGTAGTAGAACGGGCTAGCAATCATCGGTGGATAGAACGTGTACAGCACGGATGATTTGCCAGTTGCGGTTGTCGTCGCGGCGACAACTGTTCCTACAATGACGAGCCAAAATCCTACCCACGCCCACTTCAGACCAAACAGCGGTCGTTTAAGAGTTATCTCTGTGATTGCGTAACCAAATCCCATGGCAACCAGGGTAGGGAGCACATAGCCCATGACGGTCCCGTGTGCAGTTACGGACCGGTAGTAGTGCTCGGGGTTATTCACCCAGGCATGTAGTGGGCTGCGAATGTACATCTGCCACTCGCCCAGCAGGATTGCAGCAAAAAATGCAACAAAAGCGACCCAGAAGTGGGCGAGAACGAGTTTTCTAGCGTGGAACACAGTTCAGCCTCCCGGACATTTTTTCCTTAGCTGCAAACTCTTCTTGGGGAATGACTTGAACCCGAGCCCACATGGCTTCGTGTCCAATGCCGCAATATTCGTGACAGGGCATCAGCTGCTCACCCACCTTTGGGAAAGTAGTAGTGAACGTTGAGACGAAGCCTGGAATGAGCATCGTGTTGGCGTTGGTTCGCCCAACGACGAATCCATGTATCGCGTCGGTACTCGTTCCACGAAACGTGACAGGAGTTCCTGCAGGGACAACTAGGCACTGAGGGGAGAACGAGTACTGTTGCGCGATTAACCTGACCACTACACGCCCATTGTTTTCCACCGCTGTGCCTAGGTTACTTTCGACAAACTCTCCCTTGAGATGAACACTTCTGACGTCGATGCTTTCCACGCGCGATGGCGGCATTGCCGCCCAATGCAGAGCAGTGAAAACCATCATCGCAAGTAGCGAAAAAATGATGAGTCCGACGAGGACTGCCCAGCGGCGCTCTGCCGCGATTGCGACGATTTCAGACTGATGGTGGCTGTCCACGGACTGCCCTGGCGGATGCGGTGACGTCATTGCACTGCACCCCTTGGCAGATAGACGAAGGCATAGAACAAGTAAAATATTGCGACGACAATGAATGTCGCGACTCCAGCTACTGCAAAGGCACCAGTAGGTCCACTTGCGACAATCTCATCGATTCTTTTTTCGAGTTCCGGTGCTTCATCGTCGTCTGAAGTTTGCATAGCTTATTCCGGTAAGAGCTTGCGCAAATCGTTCACCTGGGTAGCGTTGACTGGCGTGCCGCTGTTACCCCATGCCACACGAATGTAAGTCACAGCAGCCGCAACTTCTTGGTCATTCAGGATGTGTGAAAAGGGCGGCATCCCATGTGGCCGCGGGTTCTTGCGAGTGCCTGGGGGATAACCGCCGTTGAGCACCATGCGTATCGAGTTGACAGGCGATTCCATGATTATCGACTGGTTGCCCGCCAGTGGCGGGTAGGAGGGAGCTTGGCCTTGTCCTTCTGCGCCGTGACACACTGCGCATTGCGCCACGTATGTTTTCCGGCCGGCCTCCATCACTTCGGGACTGACAAGTCGCGCCTTGCTAGTAGGTGGCTGGGCGCTATCTTTCTGTGGCAGGGCTTTCAAATACACTGCCATCGCCTTAGCATCGTCGTCAGTAAGGTATTGCAGACTGTTGTAGACAACCTCAGCCATAGGCCCATACACCGTGCCACGATGTGAGACCCCAACCTGCAGCAGGTCAGAAATATCTTGGAGCTTCCAATCTCCCAAACCAGCTTCCCTGTTGGACGTCAGGGAAGGGGCATACCAGTTCTGGTTTGGAATCATCCCGCCCTCGAAAGCTTTTGACTCGCTCGAGCCACCCAAAGCGTTCACCGCGGTATGGCACATGGCGCAGTGGCCCAATCCTTTAACAAGATACGCACCACGATTCCACTCAGCTGACTGGCTGTTGTCGGGTTTGTACTCGCCAGCCTTGAAGTAAAGCGTCCTCCAGCCTAAGAGGAGCTCTCGATTGTTATAGGGGAAGCGCAGTTCGTGCTCTCGATTCTTTTGCTTAACCGGGGCATTCGACATCAGGTAGGCGAAGATAGCGTCAGAGTCGGCGCGCGTGACCTGCGTGTACGAAGCAAAAGGCATTGCCGGATACAACAGCGTACCGTCACGCGAGATGCCGGTATGCATCATGCGGTAAAAGTCATCCGCATTCCATTTGCCAATGCCGGTGTCGTCGTCAGGAGTGATGTTCGGCACATATAGGTTTCCGAACGGTGTGGCCATCGCGCGTCCGCCTGCGAAAACCGGGCCATTTGGGACCGTATGGCATGCGACGCAATCCCCCGCACGAGCAAGGTACTCGCCTCGACTGATGATGTCATTTGATGCCACCTGCGCAGCTGTCTTTGAGCGAGGCAGAAAGCCTGGGTGAAAAAAGTAGAGGCCGGCTACCGCTAGTAGACCTAGGACGATTAACGCAAGAGCGATTCGGGCACTTGTACGCATAACGATTACCGTTGGCTACCGCATGCAAGAGGCATTCGGACTACATTCGAAGGTTCAGGCGAAGCATTGGCTGGTGGAGTCTGTTGAGCCAGCCAGGTAGCGACCGACGTGATATCTGAGTCCGACAACCGCGAAGCAATTCGCTTCATGCAATCAGGCTCAGCAGCGCGCCGTTCACCGACCCTCCACCGTGTAAGTTGTCCGACCACATATGCCGGTCGTAAGCCGGCCAATCCAGGGATGCCAGGCTGCATGCCAGTCAGGTTCTTGCCATGACATGCGATACAAGCAGGTACGCCTTTCGATGCGTCGCCATTGTTCGCTAAAACTTGGCCGCGTTCAGTTAGAGACGGGTCTGTCGTAGTAGGAGCCTGTGGATTGAAGGCTGGGCGCTGTTCAGAGAAGTGAGCAGCTATCTCCTTGAGGTAAGCGTCAGGGAGATACGCCACCAAATAATTCATGGGCGGGTAGCTTCTGGTTCCATCTCGAAAGGCGACAAGCTGATTGTAGAGATAGCCGGCTGGCTTTCCCGCTATCCGCGGGAAGTACCCGTCTCCAGTTCCTTGACCCTGCTGACCATGGCAGGTAACGCAGCCTTGTACTCGCGCTTCGATAGAGTCAAGCTTTTTGAATGCCGGAATGGCATCGGCACGTCCTTGCGTGGACTGGGCGGAAGCTGTAGCACTATGCAAACACAGCGCAAGGCACGCTAGCGTAGTTCCTGCTTGCCTTAGCAGTAAAGCAGACTCAACTGGACACGAAATCATGAATCGCGCCTTCCGTCTTATGACCAGCAGGCGTTGAGGACGCCCGAGGTGCGAGTTGCCGTTGGGAAATAAGTCGTTGTGTACGTACGCCATCAGTGCATTAAATATTAGCACTACGGCATGCCTGGATGTCGACAAAATTTTCACTACCATCAAATTCCCGGTCTGGTAGTTGTCCACCCCACTCGAGTGCCCTGACTCGATAAGGATAGATAAAGGCCTACTTAAAGTTACATACCATTGTTTTTTGTTTAATTAGTGGAGGCCTTCAAGCAATGGCCACCTTCATTTACTCCTGATTGGTACCTCCCAGCCGACAGTCGCCAGATAACATGTTACTCAAATGAATGTAGCATCTTCGCGAGACTGAAAAATGAGGAACTTCCGGGTTTTACAAAAAGAACAAAGTCACTGGGTTTATGCAACTCCAGCAATTGCAGCCATCTTTTATCCGTTTTTGTTGAAAGCTTATCACGCTGCATTGAGCTTTAGCGTGACAGTAGCAGTGACATCGTTTTTGCTGTCGCTGGTCGTGCCGGTTCATGGTTTCTTGGTTGCGTGGGATTTAGGTAAAAAGTCTGCCCCAACGAGCGCAGACGTGTTCCTAAAACAAATTTCGTGGCTAACTGTCGCCAGTCCAGCAATCTTTGTCGCTGATGGTGTTGTCACCTATATGCTCGGTAGCTCCCTGTCGGATACGACTGTGTGGCTGATATTCTGGCTCTTGGCTGCAGCCGCCGGATGGTTAGCCCACATGCGGTCGTCCCGGCCAGTTTTGTTGACTCGAGTCGCACAAACACCTTCCTACTCGCCGTTTTTGCGCGTTGCCCACGGTGTCAGTGCCTTGCTCATCATCGTGCTATTCCTGGGTATGCATCTGACGAATCATCTCGCAGGCATCATCAGCGAGGAGCAGCATCGACAGCTCATGGATTTGTTCCGAACTATCTACAGAAGTCACATCGTTGAGCCTGTAATTGTCCTGCTCTTCTTATTTCAAACAATCTCTGGCATAGCACTTGTTCAAAAGCTCAGCACGCGGCCTGCTGACTTCTTCAGAAGTTTTCAAATTGCCTCTGGTGCGTACCTAGTGTTTTTTGTATTAGGCCATATGAATTCAGTGTTCATATATGCTCGAAAATATGCCGGCATCAAAACAGATTGGGATTTCGCTACCGGTGCACCGACCGGGTTGCTACACGATGCTTGGAATATCCGCTTAGTACCACATTATTACCTCGGCGTATTTCTAGTGCTAAGCCACCTGACACTTGCAGCCAGACTCATCGCTATTGCTCATGGCGCCCGTCCAGAACGTGTAAATGTCATGGCCGTACTCGGAATCGTCTTTAGCGCTGCTGTGGCGTTAGTAATTATGTTAGGGATGTGCGGTGTTCATATGTCGCCACTGTGATATCGGCCTGAGTTAATGCGAAATTTAAGGGTAAACCTAATTGCATAATTAATCATTGCGTTGCGCATACGTAGTGCGCTGCGCAACATCTACTGGATTGGATAAACATGAATATCGATAAGTTTAAGCGTCAACACGTAGCAATTTTGGACGGTATCGCGAGTCTGCGTGAAGCAGCTCGGGGCGGTATTGAAGAAAACGCCGAAAAAATCGCTTCGATGATTGTCAAGATTAGCAGTGTTATTAAGCTTCATCTCGTGGTGGAAGATTCAGTTCTCTACCCAGAAGTTGCCAGTAGCTCAGACGCAACGTTGTCCCGTCTGGGCGAACGGTATCAGTACGAGATGAAGGGCATCTCGGAAGAGTTCTTTACCTTT
Organism: Massilia sp. 01N410; assembly: GCF_056399665.1. NCBI lineage: Bacteria > Pseudomonadati > Pseudomonadota > Betaproteobacteria > Burkholderiales > Oxalobacteraceae > Massilia > Massilia sp. 01N410. Next base: position 305,157 of record NZ_JBFTRV010000001.1, read on the forward strand.
GCTACTCACTGGAACCTGGCTGCTCGAGTGGCCGCCGAACCTGAACGTTTCCGCGCTGAGGCAAATCAAGTTTTGCGCGTGCTTTTTGACCGAATGCAGCGAGAGGACCATGAGTTTTATCCGGCAATTGAAGCAAATGCGAGAACCAAATAGGAGTGAGCTACTAAGGGACGTCAATTAAGTAGAAAGCGCCTTTAGTCGTTAGGAATATAAACGAGAGCGGATGTAATTTTACTTGTTCAACGCTCACCGCGTATTTCTTGCAGCGGCTGGCTGAGATGCCCCTTTATATGGGCTGAAACAGCATGGCCAAATTTATTCTGGAGCAGTGCTTTGCAGCTAAGTCTTGCTGAGACCTTCTACGAAGACGGCAGCCATAAACATACTTATGAACGCTATCTTGCGAATGACGGTGCAGTGTGGGTGCTCCACGGACGCTTTTATGCCTACCATCGTAATGGGCAGCTGGCATCTGAAGGGCAATACCTTAACGGGCTAGAGAATGGGCTTTGGCGTTATTACCACGAGAACGGGCAGCTCGCCGCGGAAGGACGATATGAGGATGGCTTTGATGCCGGTGAGTGGAAATATTACGTCAGTGGGACTGAGCCGTAGTTGGCTAAAGATAATCCCATTTATCCGTGCGTATGTATAAGCGATAAATGCAGCCACAGTGAGAAGTTAATTTTCTCTAAACTAGAAATTGGATAATGAAAAAAACTGGTGAATTGACTGATATGCTTATGCTGGCCGGCCAGATGGTGATGGCTGCAAAGGAAAAAGCTCTGACACCATACGATGTCACATGGACTCAATATCGATTAATGTCGATTTTGCAAGGGATGGCAGGGGTTACATCTACCGTGTTGGCACGACACACGAAGTTGGACAACGGTACGCTGTCGCGCTTAGTTAACCGCCTAGAGCGAATAGGTATGGTTGAGCGCCGTTCTGATGGCAAAGACCGTCGATGTGTTTGTCTTTATCTAACAGAAAAAGGACACACTGTGTTGCCTGGCATGAGTGATGCAGTAATGCGTATTGACTCTATGATAAACAATACTGAGGTTGAAGCAGAACTCGAACACATTACCCAATTTTTGCGTACAGTGGCCGAACATGCTTCCAATGCGAAAACGGAGCCGGACTATGGGTCAAGTAATTATGCAACCCTCGGGGTTGCTCCCTGACGATGAACAAATTGAGATTGTTCGAATAAAGCTTACGCGCAAAGGTTGCAGTGCCGTGGTGTACGAGTGGCATGCAGCGGACCTTTTGCTAGCCAAGTGGGCCCAAACCCCGGGTGAAAAATCCTTGGAGTTTGAAATTGTGTTTGGCGATGGCAACGCTTTCGTTGGCAAATATGCGTACGGCGACAAAACTACAGGTCGTCTGTCACTAAGCAGCTTTATACGTAGGACTTTCAAGCGTTTGTGCGACGTGTCCGCACCTACCTTGGAGGCGGAGTGCTTCTTCCTACGACCGCCGTCGAACTTGGCTCGGTATACGTTGACACATCATTAGCAGGGCCAGAAAGTTCTTTGAAGGTGCCAAATTCAGGGTATTCGGTCTAGCCGATTGATACCGCGGCTTCCTTTCAGAGCAAACCAGTTCGATATAAGCTCTAACCGTCTTGTACAGACATGCTTCGGTTTCCTGCCTAGTCAGCCGAAATCCAACCTAGAATTTTACGCGCAACACTGCGTTCGCGGCTCTTGCTAATCTCCATTTACGAGTACTGCAAGTGCAGTACGCGCCACAAACTAGGCACGACTGCAATGTTGAGCTCGGCGAAGCCGCGAGATGAATAAAGCACGTGCTCGTTAGTCGCTTTCTCGACACCGACCCCTGCCGCTCATGCTGGCCATCCATCGCTGTTAATGCTCACGCTGCGGGACCTCCACGCTGGTTCTTGCCGCATTCACACCAGCATATGATTACATACCGAGCTTATTCATAAGTGCAAAGGTGGCAAGTAGCAATCCTGCGAGGGATAACAAAAAAATTGCCCCCAACTTGCCGGCCATGGTGAACATCTCGCCCTTTTTCTTGCCTTTCTTAAGCTCTTTATCGTAATGCCATTTAATAGCAAAGAACATACCTGCACCCAATATGAGAGCCTTGATTGAACCAAAAGCCCAAGGAAACCAATCTAACATTTTAATACTCCTACTTAATGATATAAATATCTGCGCTGACGAATTGCTTTAATATGTATTGCCAGCTGGGGCGAGCGATTGCAGATGCCTCTTCTTCCGCATGTGTAAAAAGATGCATCATAAAATCCAAAAAACACTTATGCCTGGCGAATTCATATCGCTGTTCAATCAATGCTCACCGTAGACTCACGTACTTCCGATGCATAACAATAATCTGTTCACTGACAACGCCACCGCTTAAGTCTGCTAACACGTAACGATTCATTGCTTCGTAAAATGCGCGCAACCCAGCGGCCATTGCCCACCGCAAGAAACAATCCTTGCTCAGCTGGCAATGTTGTGCCTCGCAATTAAGCAATTCGTTGTCACCTTCAAGCTGCTGTAAAACGCTGCCCAACCGAAGATTTGTTGGGTCAGCTAGCAGTAGCAGTCCACCGTTACGACCTCGAACTCCCTGAATCCACCCACAACGCGCTAACTGAGCAACAACTTTCACCATATGGTTGAGCGGGATGTCGAATTGTCTCGAGATTTCAGCAGCGGTCACTAAAGCCCTGTGTTCATTGGCGTGAGCAAGGTAGATGAGGGCACGTATACCGATGTCGGAAAAGCGAGTGATACGCATGAGGCTCTCTTGATGTTCAACAGCATCATTCTATCAAACAAGTATTCAAAATGCATCTTAAAAATTTTGTCGTTGCGAACGTGCATCGACTCCTGGGCAGGGCAAAGTGTATAGGTCTAGGTGAGCGGTGCTGACGGACTGCTTGCCGGGTGCTCAAGAGCGCAACTTTGGCGACCAGTTTGCTGGGCAAGTAGCGGCGTTGCTTCGCGTCGACCACACCAGTGTGCTAGAGGAGAGACCAGGACCACTCGAAGGCCGGGTGCATAGTTCGCTGCCAGTCACCCGACACATCCGCAATAGTCTGCACCTTGTCAGCGTTAAGTTGGCACGCTACCTGGAGTGCGTACTGACCATGTACTAATGGTTCGGCTGAGTAAAGGACGTCCTGTACAGAGCCTCGATGGGTAGACCCTGCGTAGTACGCCGATTTATACGGTATCGACGACGATATTTGAACGTGCCAAATTTTTTTGTTGTCACGTGATTGCTCATTTATTCATGGGTTTGAACGCAGCTACCGCCGTTCATAATTTCAGCCATGAACATCTCACATACGACCACAGCGCCTACTAGCACTAGTGTTTCCGGTGCGAAGAAGGCAGAAGCGCCCAGTGCGGTTAAAACCGTTGCTGGCTCATCGAAAAACTCAGCATCGAGCGCAGTCGAAGGTGCCCTTCAGCGCGACGCCACACGAATTTCTTCCATTGGGAAGCTGACGTCAATGCTTGGGGAATTCCAAGATAAGGCGACGGCGGTGTCTTCAAATACTCTGAAAGCTGGTTTCGCACTTTCAGAAAGGGAGATAAACGCCGCCGTTGAAGCAGGGAAGGCTAAGACAAAAGGTTACACGTTTGAAAACCCGGCTGAGTCCCAAGAACTACTGTCGCCGGAGGTTCCGAGCAAATCGGCTCCTATAATTACTGGCGATAAAGCTACTATACAAGTCGATATTGGTACGCCAGGCACTAAGGCACATTCCAGCATAACGGTAACGATTGACCAGAGTAACAACACTCTTGAAGGCATTGCGAATGCGCTGAAAGACCAAGGGGTTAACGCTGAAGTCGTACAAACCCCAAAGGGTTACCAACTGCACATAACAGGGAAAAGTGGTACATCTAATGAACTTCACATTGGCGTCACTGGAGACACGGCTTTACAGGCTCTCGTAAGCTGGCCCGCTTCGGACAAAGGCGGGATGACAAAGGTGGAGGGCGCCAAAGACGCGCCCACAGGAATCTCGAACGCAAAAGCCTTCATCGACGCAGTGAACGACTTGAGTGCGCAGCTCGACTCGTTGAAGGGAGACGATGAGTATTCAACGAAGTTAATCAATCAGACCAAAAAACAGCTTGGGCAGGCGTTAGCGCGGATTGACCAAAATGCGCTGGCGGCAATAGGTATCACTGTGCACGGAACTACGCTCACAGTTGATGCAAAGAAGCTAGAGGCTGCTAATGACGCTAATCCCAAGGAAGTAGGGGGACTGATTACAAGCGCTAAGGGCATCTCCGGCGTGCTTGCGGCGGAAATTGGAAAAGAGCTTGGTTCTGGGGGAGTTGTGTCCAATGCACGGGCTAGCACTCAGGAGGACATGACTCAGCTTACACGTCAAAAAGAACTCATAACTTCAATGAACCGGCAAGCCAGTTTACTGGCTCAGCAGTACAGCAACGCTGGTCAGGGTGCTTACTCGCAGTTCGGCGACACTGGTACGGTCCGAAAGATGTCTTTGTTTGACTATATCTAAGATATCGAGCTGGCTGACCAAAAGTTGTTTTATACCTTCGGGTTACATTCTCTGGGTAGTCTGAGCTCATTATTTATCGACAAAGGCTGCGCGTCGAGAGTCACTAGGCCGACTCCGTTATGGAGTCGCCTGAACGCGGCACATGGTAGCTCGAGCAATGTGCCGTCGTAGTGCTTAAGTGCGACGCGGAGGAATTTCCGGCATCACTCTGCCTTTTTCGATTTTTGTAGGGTCGATGTAGAAGTCCTTGGACATCGCTTCTCGCTTCACTGCGTAGTCTGGCTCCGTACTACGCCAGGTGTAGTAGCACGTTGGGCATAACGCCATCGTCCATGCACCTGCAACAGGGGATTGAGCCACTATTTCGGTGGCGTTTTCGGCGCACCTGGGGCAGCTAGGAGCTTTGGTATATACGAGGTTAGGCATTGAGCATCTCCATTAACTTTACACGCCATGCGTCGGTGTTTTGTGGCCGGTCCAATGGCTGCGAGTAGTGGCCGCGGATGTCCGGAGCGACTGGCGTAGTCGCGTCAATCACCATCTTATGAGTAATGCCAGGCGGGGATGAGCCAGGGTCGAGCGGCACAACCGAGAGATTAGGGAGGACCATGAGGTCGTCGCGAGAATGGAACTTCGTCGAGACTGCCCACATCACTTGCTTCAAGTCGAAGGGGTCAACCGTCTCATCGACCACGATGACGAGCTTCGCGTATCCCATTCCGTGTGGTGTCGTAAGAACGCGTAAGCCCACGTTCTTAGCGAAGCCTCCGACTCGGCTACGTGTTGAGACAATCACTACCAGGCCGTGGGTATATGCCGCGTTGACTGCCTCGATTTCTGGGAACTGTGCTTTGAGCTGCACGTAGATTGGAGCTGACGTGTTAATGGCAGTCATGTAGTCGATTTCTGTCCACGGCATGCCGATGTACAGGCTTTCGAAAATCGGGCTGCGGCGGTGAGATACCCGGGTAATTTCGAGCACAGGCATCAAGCGGCCTCCCGAATAATGTCCAGTGAACTCGCCGAATGGGCCTTCGGTTTCGCGTTGCCGTCCGCGTATCACGCCTTCGAGCACCATCTCCGCGCCCCAAGGGATGTCGACACCCGAGTATTGCGAGTGCACGACGGGGTAGGGCTTGCCTCGTAGCGCCCCTGCCATCTCGTACTCAGACTGGTCATAGAGGATAGGCATCGCTGCAACACACGAGATGACCGGGTCGTTGCCGATGGCGATTGCAACGCGAAGGTCTTCACCACGCTCTTCAGCTTGGCGCAGGTGGATTGCGATGTCATGCGCTGGGGCAGGTTGTATGCCTAGACGATTAGGTCCTTTTACCTGCAGTCTGTAGATGCCCACGTTTTGGCGATTGGTGTCTTCAGGACGGTCCGGCTCGCGGCTCACAATCACGGCCTTGTCGATGAAGCAGCCAGCATCGTGGCGGTTCAGGCGGAACAGGGGCAGCAGTTCAAAGAGGTTGATTTTGCTTGGGTCATCAATAACGCATTCCTGCCAAGGTGCTTCGACGCGTTGCTCAACTTCGCCAGGGAAGGCTTGATATCGTCGTACGAATTCGAAGAACTGCTCCTTGCTAGGGGTGTTCTTGTCCATCCCCATCATCAAGGCATGGTTAGGCCACGAGCCATGCACGTTCAGCGCAACGCGTGCACCGTCATAACCGTGGATGTTGTCGAAGAGGAGGGCAGGCGTATCTTCGCCGATATCGCTAATTGCGCGAGCTGCCGCACCAAGGTCAGGTTCGGGCGCAACTTGGTCGCGAATGGTCAGCAGTTGGCCTTGCTGCTCCAAGTATGCGAGAAACTCGCGTAGGCTATCAAAAGTGGTCATTGATACTCCAGTCAGATGCGGTTGATAGGAAGTTCGGTAGAGATGTCCTCGCCCCAGCGCTCAAGCTGAGGCAGCTCGAGTCCAAACAGGTCAAGTGCGCGGCCGACGCTGTGGTCGACCAGGTCATCGATGTTTTGGGGGCGAGTGTAGAAAGCTGGCACCGGAGGGGCGATAATGGCGCCCATCTCAGTCGCAGCGACCATGTTGCGGAGGTGTCCTAGGTGAAGCGGTGTTTCTCGTACCATAAGCACGAGCTTGCGACGCTCCTTCAGGGCGACGTCTGCAGCTCGGGTAAGTAGGCTAGTCGTAACACCGCTGGCGATTTCCGCGAGAGTACGAACGGAGCAAGGCGCGACTAGCATGCCAAGGGTGTTAAACGAACCGCTAGAAATCGATGCTCCGACGTCTGCTATAGGGTGGACGACATCTGCTAGGGTGTGTAAGTCACTTCGTTCTAGCTCGGTTTCGTATTCCCGCGTTAGCTCACCCGCGCGTGAGACAACCAAGTGAGTCTCGATTTCTAGTGCGCGCAGCATTTCGAGCGCGCGGACGCCGTAGCGAATGCCCGTTGCGCCGCTGATGCCGACAATGATTCGTTTGCGTGTCATGGTTTGCCTCCGAGTAGGAGGCACCAGTATTGCGGGGAGGGCTCCGCCAATCAATTAAGCGATAGCCGAAGAATTGATAAGGAATATGCATGGATTTGAAGCGCCTACGCTACTTTGTGACCACTGCTGAGGAACTACATGTTGCCCGCGCCGCCGAACGTCTCGACATCGCCCAACCGGCACTAAGTCAACAGCTACGTGTACTTGAAGAGACTCTAGGAACCCGCTTATTTGAGCGCGTTGGACGGGGGATTCGACTGTCAGCGGTCGGCGCAGTTTTTCTACCTGAAGCGCGTGCCACGCTTCGTCAGGCAGAGCAGGCTCAAGCAGCAGTGCATGCGGCAGCGCGTGGACAGCTTGGGCGGTTGGAAATTGGTTACGTGGCCTCAGCCATGCTGGAGGATGACCTGCCACAGCTGCTTCACACGTTTCAACGCACGTATCCCGAGGTACGTCTGCACGTGCGGCGTATGCCAGTGTTGACGCAGTTAAGAGCCGTCCTCGACCGGAAGCTCGACCTAGCCTTCGTTCGAGGCGTTGGGCCAGCGCACGGCATTGAGTTGGACAACCAGTTGCGGGGTCAAGTGTTATCCGTAAGTGAGGTGCTAGTTGCCCTCCCACTCGAACATCCCTGCGCAGCGCAAGAACGAGTCGCCATAGCCGACTTGGCTAGGGAGCAGTGGTTAGTCCTTCAAGATAGCGAAGAGCCCGGCTATTTCGCTCACTGCACGGAGCGCCTTTGTCGTCTAGCTGGATTTGAGCCCCAAGTGGCGCTCAGGGCAGACGAGCTAGTATCCCTCACAGGCCTCGTTGCCGCCGGCCTTGGTGTCTGCCTGGTTCCTTCTTCAATAAAGCGTATCGCAGGGAATCGGGTCGTTCTACGTCCGTTGGCTGATACCATAGAGCGCCTGGAGCTGTTGATGGTTCGTCACCGCGATGCTCAGGCCCCAGCCCTGCTCAACCTGCTTTCCGAACTTTCGTTACCCGTTAAACAGTAGCGCAGTCCGTGGGGCGATTCGGACGCCGCACGCAGTGCCCACAGCCAACTGACGGACGCAATTAGGATATAAATCGAAATTTCTACACAGGTCCTCGCGCCCAACTTCAAACCCTAAAGTAACTTCTATATAAAGACTGAGTTGGCCAACGAAACACGCGGCTCGGCGCTGAAGGGACGCTGCAGACAATGGAACGAAATCAGGCTCCCGGCACTTCCCTGATATATGGGCATACCTTGAACGAGACATGGGTATGCGAAAGCGCCACCGAGATGAACACTGGCCAACTTCCATTAGGCCTTCGGTGATTTTCTTCTCCTCTGCTGTCGACATCAACGCCAGACCCGGTAGCGCGGCGCATCTCCAACAGGAGGCTAATCAAGTGACGTCGGTCTGGTTGGCCAGGGAGCCCAATGAGGTCATAGAATTCTCCAAACGTCATCTCATGCATGCACTTTTGTTCTTTTCGCGTCGCGTAGGCGGCGGCTGCCAGAGTTGCACGCTGCGCTTCATCTGACATGCCCTCCATGTTGAGGGGTGAGGTCATACTAGTCATGCTGTGGTCCATAGGGGTTAGGGAATCTTTGTCTCGGTGACGGTGACGCGAGACTGGTAAAGTAGACTTCGAAGAGTCGCGGTGTCAGGGGAGGGCGATTATGGGTGGGAGAGGCCACTCAAGAATTTCAGCCACCTTCCTAAACGTCCATTTGAGTTGGTCTTCCGTACCGTATCGCTCATCTGGCCTGAAGGCTCGCTGGTAGTACTGAAGAATTATTTCTTCCTCAGCCATATGAGCACGCTCCCCAGCCTTAGTTTGACGACACCGCTCGACCATTGCAGCGACCATGCCCTCGCTGTACTTCCAGTCTTCCCAGCGTTCATGCGGAGTATTGCCAGGACTGTAGAAGTTACCACCTGGTCCGCTTTTCAAGAGGAGTTTTGGCTGAAATCCAGAGACAGCCCCATGTTCTGCGCGGCGTGGATAGTCGGCCGGGACATCTTCGTAGTTCGGTTCATTCGCCATCGTGAACGCACCATCGGTTGGGCCTGAGGTAAATTGTGAAGCCATCCCAGCAGAGCCTTTTACTGTACATGCTGAACTTCGTTGAAGGCTTCGAGAAACAATGCACTCATATGGGCATTTGTTAGCGGGTAGCCAATCTGCCGGGAGAGTAGTGCTTGTCGTAACCAGTGTTCAAGCTCGTCCGTTAGCTGGGGGAGCAAAACTTTCGAATGCTTACGGAACGTCGGTAGGCGAGCAATGTCCTGGGCCGTGAGTAGCTGCTCAATCCAGCACACCATCAACTCTCGTACGGCGTTAGCCTCGTCCGCATAGAGGGCATCGGTTCGGTACATAGCTAACGCTCGAGCTAAAAAGATTTGGGCATCGACACGCAGACGGTGAGGAAGTAAGTCTCTACCGTTAAGCTGCTCGATAAGACTCTTCCAGTGCTGGCTCGTGGCTATCGTGTCATAAGTGCTGACCTTAGTAGACATGATGAACGCCTATCTTAATCAAGTAGCTCGCGTGAATCCGTTGGTCTGCACATGCACTCGAACCAGTAGTGGTGCCTTTGATGGGTAAGCGTACTTGTACAGCGCTAGTACGACGGTGCTCACGACGCGGCATCGAGGCCAATACCAGCGTGCTCGTCGTGCCCAATTTCGCGCTCAATTTCATAGGATAATTACCAGCAAAGGACCGTTACCAAGTCTTCGTACCGCTGTTCGTCGCAAAGGATGAGGCCGACTCCGGATGGCGTGCGGCGAAAGCACTGCACTCCGCTAGGCTGACGACACCTTGTCTGTTGAGCTCATACGCGAGACGCTTTTTCATATTCCAACACTCCTGATGGTTCTGCGAACGGTTGCTTACGTGCGCGCTGACAGATAGGTAGGGCCGCGTTTCGTCGGCTCAAACGTGTGGCCGGTACCGCGAGACGCTCAATGCTTAGGTGCGACCTAAAGGCCCTGATAACGTCTGCAGTGCGCGTAGCAATGTAGTCCTACAGGTCTTACTACCTGTCCGAGACAAAAACTTTACGCTAAAACACATATTACATCAAGTGACTTATCGTTTTATGTCATTTGTTTTAGGTGCCCTGCGGTTGACGATGTTGCCTTTTGTAAGGAAACGCATGCCCCGGAAGCCGAAAGCTCCTGACGCAGCCCTTAGCGTGAGGGTCGGCGCCAACATCAAGGTCGCACGTACTCGAGCTGGTATGACGCAAGGTCAACTAGCCGAGGCTATTGATGTTGAAAACGTAACGTTGTCACGAATCGAAACTGGTGCTCAACTACCGTCACTGGACCGGCTCCAAGTCATTGCTGATGTGCTGGATGTCCCATTGCAAGCTTTGGTCGCCGATGCGAGCACAACGTCCGGAATGGTAGAAATGATGGTCGACGCCATCGAAGGCTTGCCCCAGCGCGAGCAGGCTTTTCTATGCGAGTTTGTTCTTGGTTACTCTCGCCACTGGAAGGAAGGGCAACAGAAATAACGTCGCCAGGCGAGCCGCGGACCGTGCATTGCTCAAGCTGTGGGGCCGAGCTGAGGAGCCAATACCCGCTTCGTACTGTCTCAGCATGCACTGCATGGGTTGCCTAATCAAAGAGCCAACCGTGACGCGCGGCTCTGCCACGCGTCAGACGCCCAGGTCTTTTTGAGATGTGGCTTGCAGGACTCTATGTAGAGGTGTCGAGTGGAGGTAACACTCGTACAAATTGCCCTTGAATGTCACGTATCTTTGCGGTCATAGACGCATCGCCGGTAAGCACCGCAGCCGTCATACCGGACATCGTGACGAGTCCATTCGCGCTTACGACGATTTGCTCGATTAACGTGATGGGAAAGCCTTCACGCTGGCGTTTCGACGCATGGAGGCCACTGTGGATGAAGGAGTTCATCGGCCCAGCCGAGAATTCCTTGAACCGCGCTAGAGGTCGCACGGCCATCGGTGGGCCATTCTTCTCAAGCGCTTTCAGCATCTCGGCTGCCATTGGAAACTTGTTAGCAGCCTTCTGGTTCTCAATGTTTAACGGCCCGAGCATCGTGTCGATGTCACTGTCGCTTGCGGCATAAAGTAGCCACATTGCGCGCGTAACAGCCTCGAATTGAACTCGCAGCAGCGCGGCAGCGGAAGAGGGAAGTCCCGTCTCTACAAGGCTCAACACGCCATAAGCGTGTTCGAACGAAACGCCACATGTATCAATCGCCGCGCTAAATCTTGGGCCAGGATAGGGGGAAGCGCGCTCGAGTAACGCTCCAACCGTATCGTGCAGCTCAAACGAATCACGCAGAAGAAATTCATTCATGTGTCTCGTGCCGGCCAGGTGACGGGTGGTCACCGCGGCGTTCTGATAGGAGCAGGGTGTTGAGTAGATTCAGTTCGTTCGACGCCATGAAGTAACGGTCATCAAAGACTTGGGCTAAGTTTAGAGGTTCGACTGCGCCTACTGAAGCGCACCATGGGAAGGAGCGGTAGCGTGCTATTGGTGGCATCGTTGCTGAGCCTGCATTCAGAGATTTGGCTAACGCTTCTAACCACATGTCCGCATCGGCTAGTTCGAACGACGTTCCACTCTGCTTCGCAGCGTTGTGCCCGAACTGAATGTAGCCTGCCGGTACAGCTACCCAAGTGTTTGGAGACTTCAAGTCTTTCAAGGTATTGAACTCGACATATGAGTCCGGGTTGTCTCGACGGAGCAAGTCTGCGAGAGATTTGGCTGGCGTGCGAAGGGCGTTTGGATACGCTCTATCCTGGTCAATTTGGTAGAGCTGCGAAAGTAGCCTCTGTGCTGACTGCGCTGTCTCGACTTCATGTCCCTCAAACGTAAAAACCTCCTGCTTCGCAAAGGCTTCCCAGTTCTCGAAAATGATGGGGCCGGCAAAGTACGTGTGGTCAGCGAAGCTGCCGGTTTCACTGTAGCGTAGTAGGGGAGAGATAGCGCTTGTCGCAAGCTCATGGATGGACGACAGCTCCGTATCCTTTACAACCGTGCGCGTGTCCGCATCCTTTTTGCCTACGGCTTGCAGCTTCGTTCGAGAGAACAACTCAATAATGTTCGATGAAGCAGCTCGTACTAGGCCAACTCGAGACGGGTCCTTGCCTCGAACTCTAAAGACATCTGCTTCCTTCAGAAAGGTAGTCACATGTTGGGACATGATGCTGACGAGTTCTTCTGTGCCGACCGCGCCAACTGGCACTAGAGCGAGAGGCTGACGTAAGCCTGCATCTCCTGTTATGCGGGTAAAGATGGTCGAGCGGAGCATCACGAGCAGGGTCAGTAGGTCTAGGGACTGGCGTAGCCATTGGCGTTTGTCTGTTGGTCCGTCACCGATGATGAAGTCATCAATCATCATGACAAGCTGACGTGGGACGCTGTCACCCGACACGTAGACCCCGTCGTCGTTCAGGTATTGTCCGCGCCCCCGGTAGATAAGCTGTGCAATTTCCATCAGCGCTGACTCAATGTTGAACCGTGGGACGGTTGCGATAATCCAGTCAGTCTTCGGGAACGACACTCCGCGGGCGCCAGATGAGGTCATCAGAAAAACCTTCACCTTGTCACGAATCTCAGGTTCTACCAGTTGTTTCCGGCGCGTGCCGGGGATTGAAGAATCGAGAATCTGGATGTCCTCTTCGTCCAGTCCAACAGGGTTATGTTGAGCGAGGGTCGACTTCAGACTGCTGAGGAAAAGCTTATCCTGCGCGAAGTAGATAACCTGGCCGGCACCTTTGTCGAGAGCGCGGCAAATTTCGGAAGCAGCTGACTCGAGCAGCTTCGTCTCTGCTTCACGGCGAATGGCTTGCCTGGGCGTCTCCAAAATTCCTACCGTGGTTTCCTCAGGGTGAACTGAAGTCATTCGAACGCGGTACTGAATCCCTAGCTCGCTCGCAGGGTAGCTGTTGGTCATCACATGGAAGGTACTAGTCTTGATGCCTCCAATTTTCACGTCTGTGACCGCTACACGGAAAGCACGGTCACCTTCAGAGCGTGAGATGAGAACCTTGTCGGGAGTGCGGTCGCCCGCGTTGAGGTAGCGGTCAAGCACCACCTCGTTACCGAGAGACGCGTCAGAAATGATGAGCGTCACCGTGAACGGACATGGCTCATCTTCAAAACAGTTGATGAACTCGTTGCGGAGCCACTTTGCGACTGCATGCACGAACGGGGCGCCGGCGCCGTCTCCGGCCAGCTCGTCGACCATCACGACGATGTTAGGTATGCGCTCAGCGAAAGCCCTGCGCTCCTTTATGGCTGCGTGTGGACGACTGACAGGGTTTTTGAATAGGCTCGATAACGCGTCCATGGTGGTCTTGCCGCCACCGCGGTCCCTGAACCCTTGTAACGCCGCTGTCATCACCACGCGGTTGACATCGGGATTTAGGGCCAACAGTTCGCGGGTTGTCGACGACATCCCTTTGAGTACTCCGACTAGCGACTTGTCGCTTACCTTGTCTTCGTTTTCCGACAGCACGCTCTTCTTGTATCGACTGCCGGCAAAGCCATCCTCGATTTCATGCTCAATCTCAGGCTCGATAACGAGGATACTTCCGGTTTCAGGCTTTACTAAGCTAGCGACACCGTCAGCCACCACCGCACCTTCTACGTGACGTCGCTCCGCTTTGCCTTGTTTGACCTGTTCAGAGTGCCAGCGCTGTGCAGAGGCGATGAGTTGAGCATTCGTCGTGATGGTTAGAATCCCAGTGGGCTTTCCATCCTGGCGAGCTAAGCTTTCGGTCACGTCTCGGTTGATGACGACTCGAGGGCTCACGTAGAGGAACAGGTAGCCTTCCTGTTTCTTACCTAAGTGCTTTCGCACCGCGGTAGTCTTTCCGATGCCTGGATTGCCCTCCAAAGCGATGACGTTGAGTTTGCCCGGCGACTCCTTCTCCATCCCTGCAACGACTGACGCAGCGTGGAGGTCTCGCAGGGAAATTCCCTGTCCATCTTTGTCGTATGGTGAAAACGCCTCACGCATCGCGTGCTTTGCGGAGCGACCAAGGAACTGGCGTAGTCCTGGCGTGTCGTCGACCATCGCCAGTGCGTCATCCAGAGCGAATTTCTGCATCGGGTTAGCAAACTTCGGCAGCGTCTCCTCAAAGTCAAACGCATAGTCTTGACCAGGTTTGGGCGTACTTCGAAGAGCCTTCATCCCTCGTTGTAAAGCTGCAGGCAACTTGCGCAGCACGCTGTTGAACACAGCTTCGGTCTGCTCCGATAACGCTTCCTCGTCTCCATCAGCAAGCTTCTTCGTCTTCCGGTAGGCGGTGCCCATCTGCTCCATAAGCGCGCGGCGAGTATCACTAGACTGGTCCTCAAAGCGCGCGGCCAAGCTCTCAAGTCCGTTCGGCGTAATCGCCAGTGCGCGAACAATGCAGGGATTGGTCAGTAGGCCGGTAGCGCGGAGGAAGGACACGGTCGACTCACCATAGGCACTTGCCTGGCAGAGCTTGTAAAGCGGCTTGTTCTCGCCGGTGAGTGCACCGAGGTGGTTTCGGATGTCATCAGATAGCTCGAAGCGCTCGCCATCTACTTCCGCGGCTACGCGAGCGAACACACTACGCGAGTCTACATGCCTGCGATGACGAATCAGCTCGTCTAGGTGCGCATCCTGGTTACGAAAATCTCCAAGTTCTGGAGGCATGTCGTACGAGTACTCTTGAACCAACAAGTAGTCCTCGCGAGCTTCGCCAGACAACCAGAGGATAAAGTCCGCGTTGGCAGGCATGCCTTTCATCGATAACGCCGGGTCAGGAATGCCGGAAATTCCAAACTCCTTTGCGAAGGCCATCCGGTTCGCCAGGCGTGCGGCGTCCGTCGCTCCAGAGCTTCCTGGTAGGGACAAGGGGCACCAAAGGGCACGAAGCTTTAACGTGCCGTTCTCCAACCGCTTTGATAAGGGCTTAAGGTACTCTCGCATGGTTGTGTAGCCTAGGCCATAGGCTGTCAGTGCCATGTGCTCTACTGCGGCCTTGACGACGTTGCGTGATGTCTCATCGAGTAAATCGAGTTCCTTAATGACCGCAGACGACACGCTTAGCAAGCGTTTTTCACTCCACTCGGATATGCCCGCGTGGGCTGGCGACAGCAGATTGCGCTCGAGCAGGCACGCCAGTACGCCACGCTTGACCAGGACTTCGTAGGCTTGTCCCCAAACCGCTGCTTGCTGTTGAAAGGATGCCTCACTCATGGGACTGCTTATCCTTGTGGAGCACCTTGGTGACGTGAGCAAGCACGGCCGGAAGCGACAACAACACAGAGCGGCCGCCTCGCCGACTCATGATTTCTACCTCGCCAGCAGCGGCTGTGGTTTGGGGCGCCGTCCAGTCAAACGGGTCCAGGACTGGCAGCAAGTGGCTCTTGTCAGACGGTTTCTCGCTTTCCATGAAGTGAACGGCGCGAAGTACCGCTACCAAGGATTTTCGGACGCCGTAGCCAGCGCCGATGCCCAAGATGTTTTGACGAACGGTTTCGCTCAGCTGTATATCTGAAATGCGCTGTTCGACGTCAAGGAAGTAAGTGCAGAAGCCTGATTGAGGGCGGCTCTCTTCGTCGACCACGTTCAAAGTCGCGAACGTATAGACTGGCATGAGACTGCGCAAGACATCCTGCGCGACATCGTCATACATCGCTTGGTGGTCCTTGAATGACACGATTTCAAAGGCGCTTTCGTGGCTCTCACGACGACGAAGCCTGGTGGCAGGGAAGACGTCGCGACGCAGCGTGTACAGGAACACTTCTGGGAAACGCTTGGATGCATCGTCCAAAAACTCTAAACTACCGTGGGGCGAATGTCTCTCCGCGGCGCGGCCGATATGACGGTTACCGTAATGATGGGATAGCAGCATGATGTGCTTGAACCCATCTTTCTGCAGTCTTGAAATTTCTTCCAGAATAAGTTGCGGAGTGTTGAAGTCCTTGCTTGTCTCAACAAGGCGCGACTGCATCTGGTCTAAGCGAACCGTACTCTGGCCATTTTCTGTACTCGCCTTATAGGTCCGGCTCACAAAAAGGAAGCCATCGGCGTCAGGATGGTTCGGATGGAGGTCACAAGGGCGGGTGACATACGTCACCAGAGCCACCTTCTCTAGTTCGCCTTGGACTTTGAACTTTACCGGTTGGCTGCCCAGAAGCGCGTGTAGGGCACCGCGCTTTTTCCACCTATAGTTATCGGCAGAAGTACGGTCTAGGGTTGTCAGCCCTTGTAGCTTTACTGGTAGCTCGCGTGAGAGTGCTTTCTCCAAAGCTTGGCTAACAGCGTAAATCGCGGTGTTACCATCGTGAGCATCTTCTTCCCGAGCAGCCTTCTTGCCACTGTGCTGTAGCCGCGCAATGGTCATGGAAAGCGGGCGTCCTAGGGCTTCAATTGTCCGGCGACTCACTTCCCAAAGTGCGATATACGTCACAAGGGTGAACGCGGTTAAGACGGCCGCACGCAGCTGCTCACTACGAGCCTTATCAGACTCACTGTTACCGAGGCGGCTTAGCTTTAGGGTCTTGACGTCATATTCAATCTGTACGCCGGCGCCCGCTTTGAACACCTCGTCATTTGTGATGTCTGATGACCACTCGAGAGTCTCCTTGACCCACCGGAAGGGGACCATGCGAACAGGGAGTACCGCTGAGGACAAATCACGTTCCATTGTGACCTGCACAGCGTCACCCGACGGTGCGAATGACCGCTCCTTAAGCTCAGTTTGAACTACATAGGAAGCGATGCTTCCTGGGACGATGGATGCGTCTGAAACCGTCAGGTGACTGAACCAAGCGATTGAATTTGCGCCTCGGTCTGCTTCGATGAGTATGTTCGTCTTCGACGATGTAAGTGCTTCGACGGCTTCCCAGTTCACGATGCCGCGGTCAAGAGCCATCGTGAACTTGTCGACGCTACGATTTATTACGTCGACCAGCTTCAGGGAGCTCGTTTTCAGCACTGCGACTAACTCGTCAGCAATCTCATCGATGACCTTCGTCCGCTGAGACAGCCGGTCGTACAAGATTCGTAGAGTCTTTGCAGGATTTGCCTTCAGTTCACGGGCGATGACGGCTGACTTTTGCTCCAGATTCAGTTCTTCATCGTCATCAATGGAGTTCGGAACGACCAGGTACAGGAACAGTAATTCGGCTACGGTCTTCTTGATGTTCTTGTCAGGCGATGGCTCGTCGAGCGCACGCTCATGGATGCGCATGAGGCGAGTGTCGAACGCAGACGCGCCGGACTGCGGGTTCTTGCCGTTGACCCGGAAGCGGTAGGAGACTTCGCGTACGGTCGCGAATCCGCGCTCTGGTTCCATACGCGTTTCAAAGAGCTGGACGGACCATTCTGCCCAGGCTGGGAGACAGTTGTAGAAGAGTGCTTTGCGAAGATGGTCGCCAAAATCTGAGTTGTTTGCTTGACCGTAATCGGCGCTGACGTCTAACAGGAGTGACTCAGCTGTGATACCAGCGAATTTGTCAAAACACTCTCGAACGCGTCGAACATACGTTTTCAAGCCTGCCTTGTCGCTCTTCGCCGCGATTGACTCCATCAAGCGCATCGTCACTTGAAGCCGCACGCGGGATAGAGCCTCGTCGTCCAGGAAGTCTAGTAACTGGCGAATTTGACTTCCAGGCCGCGCCCTTTGGTTCCGTACGGCTGCTACTACTTCGTCTACGAACTCTTCATCATGACCGTCGTTGCGTAACTTCTTCGCGATGCCGTTAAGGAGCACGTCAAGCCAGTCACGTCCGTCTACTGTTTCGATAGCAGACAAAACGCGGGCGATGTCCTTCGTTCGCTCAGCAGCCTTTCGCCCTGGCGCTGCGAACTGAATAGGTACAACGGTTGCGGTTTTTGGTTGCGTTGGCATTCTCTGACCGACACTCGCGGCAAGAACGTCCAGCGCGGCTTGCAATGATGGTAGTGCGAGGCTTTTAAAATCAACCTTGCCTACAAGCGCATCCAGTTCGGTAGAAATGGCTTCTCGGAGCTTCTCGACCCCTTGTGTCGTTGCAGGCTCCGAACCAGGTAGTAATCGACCGCCTAGTTTGGCTGTTGTGCCGAACGGAGGCATGTCAATGTCCCTCACAAAACCAGTGTCTGTTCCAGGCTCGAACTCTGCCTTGAAATTCGGATTCGACAGCAAGCGCTGTATAACGCTTCGAGTGTTGAGATGGACAGTAGCTCCCTCGACCCTTATGAAGGGTAGAGAGGAAATACCGGTAGTGGAGGTGTTAGGTATAGCCGAAGCCAGCAGGTCAGCTAGCTTGGAAACTTGCAGAGACGGAGTGCGGTCGCGCGCGGAAATAGTCGACCCGCCTCGAAGAGAGGAAGTCATCGGTCAGCTCCTTTCGTTGGCAGCTACGCCACTTCCCCAAACATCTGACCAAGAGGTGAGGGGGGTTTTAAAATCAATGAATGCAGTCTACCACCGCTGCTACTGATGTCTATAAGCAAGAGATAATCTATTAGTAAAATTTGTTGCTTATGTGCAAAATCCGTGCTGAGATACCTACTTAACCTGAGCAGTAAGTTGTCAGCCAAATAGGCGGTGATATGTTCTTCAACAAGAAAGCGGAGCAGTTGCCAGTTCGCACCGCTGTAGAAACATTACACTGGGGGAGGGCGAGCAGTCGCTCGCAGTCGACCAGAGTAATAATCAAGTCGTGGTCCATTAAGTTGCTGCCGATGCTCAAATATCCTGCCGGCTGCAAAGTCGAGGTCAGTTTCGAAGGGGGTGCACGCCTGGGCACAACTCCGAGGGTGCCTGTCTATGGCGAAATTGAGATACCCATCGACCTTGAGCCTCCGAACATGCTGTCAGACTACTGGACAAACGTACCAGAATGCGTGAACGGACATGCTTCAATGTCTCTGGACGGCGTGCCCCAGCTCTTTATGACGCTTTACTGCACTAGTGCAGCAATGGAGTGGGTTCAACGTGTATGCACCGCAGGCTTCTCATGCGCCGGAAGCACCTTAGACCTTGATATTACGCTTGGGTACCCCGACGAAATTACCGATGAGTTCTGGCACACGCGCTGGCAGAGCGAAAAGCTGCTGATTCACACTTGGAAGGTGCAAGCAGGCGCTGACCGAGACCTCGATTGAGGTGGTTGACTCACAGGCGTACGCTTGCTCTTACATACATGACGAGTGGCGGGAAGAACCCGCCACAGATAGCGAAATTATTGCAGAGCTATTGCGGGGCCAAAGAACTCGTAGTGAGTCTGCTCTTCAGGGACACCGATTTCGACCAAGCTACGCTTCACCGCTTGCATGAACGGCAGAGGGCCTAGGAAGTACGCATCCACATCACGGGAGGCGGGCAACCATTTCTCGAGAAGTTCGTTGTTCAGGTAGCCACTTGCGTGAACATGCGTCTCTTCCTCGCCCACTTCGGCATAGCAGTAGAAGCGTTGCAGGTGTCCATGCTGGCCAGCAAGCGAATCGATATGGTCGCGGAATGCATGAACTTGGCCATTGCGCGCAGCGTGGATGAAGTGAATCTCGCGACCCGTGCTTAGCGCTGCATCCAGCATTGCAAGCGTCGGAGTAATTCCCACGCCACCGCTGATTAGCACCAAGGGCTTGTCCGACTCCTTCAGGGTGAAGGCACCTGCTGGCGGGAAGAGCTGCAACACGTCGCCTTCTTGTACGTGGTCATGCAAGAAACCAGAGACCTTACCGTGCTGCTCACGCTTAACACTGATGCGGTAAGTGCGGCCGTTGCTAGCTGCCGACAGCGAATACTGACGGCGTGCCTCTTCCCCATTCACTACCACTCGCAAGCCGATATATTGGCCAGGCGTGAAGTCCATGACTGGGTCGCCATCGGCCGGGGCAAGGACGAACGAAGTGATTTCAGCGCTTTCGACTTGTTTGCTTTGGACGACGAAGTCTCGCATCCCGTTCCAGCCACCTACGACCGACTTTTGCGCCTCATAGATTTGCTGCTCGGCGCCGCTCAGGATATCGGCTAACTGGCCATATGCTGCACCCCAGGCTTCGATGACCGCGTCAGTTGCGACTTCTGCACCCAACACTTCGCGTATCGCCTTGAGCAACGAAGCGCCGACCAACGGGTAGTGACTAGGTTGAATCTGCAGCGACACGTGCTTGTTGATGATGGTAGCAACCAATGGCCCAAGAGCTTCGAGCTTCTCGATGTTTCGAGCATATGCGAGCACTGCGTTGGCCAAAGCACGTTGTTGTACGCCGCCTTCCTGGTTGGCTTGGTTGAAGAATGGGATGACCTCTGGGTAGTCCTTGAACAAAATCTGGTAGAAGTGGCGCGTCAGCGCTTCACCGCCTTGCTCAAGAATAGGGACGGTAGCGGTAACGATGGCGCGATGGGCAGCTGACAGCATGGCATTTCCTTTCCAATGGGTAACTTAGCGTGGAGAAGTATAGCCTTTTTTGCTGAAAGCTGCATATGAAATACATCTTATGGCTCAACTTTTTTCGTGTCTGGTTAGAGCGTCTACAGTCGAGATTAGAAAATCATAAGCTAGGACAGGCTGCTGGCCGTCGTGCCCCTCAACTAGGAAGCAGTCGAACAGAGGGCTTAGCGGCTCCGTAGACAGCTCAGAAAACTCTACGTGGCCGTACGAAATGCAGTTTGCGGTGCGCGTTGAAGGGAGTTAAACCGCCCACGCTACCTATCGTGGACTGCCGTCGCGGTAACCCAACAAATTACAAATTGAGTAACTTTTTGTTAATAACATCATGATATTGTTCTTGTGCTTTCTTTATCGAACACTCTTATAAGGAGGTTGCTATGGAAAGGTTCATTCGTCGCCCAGAGCCTAACTCGCTCAGTGTTCGGGACTTACTCGAAGCACGCGACCAGTACCACGTTCATCTTGCTAACCTCCCGACGGTAATGGGGACCGCTGTTGGGCGATACCGAATCAGGCTTAAGGACAAGAACTTCGAAGACAAGAACGAGGAATCGCTTAGTGGTGAGCTCGGACCTAGGACTCTCCTCAACAGTGACGTCAGAGATTGGTCCTGGCCTTGCGTACTGGTGTTCGTGAACCGATGGCTGAGCCTTGACGAGTTAGGCAAGCATCCGGAACGAACTGTGCCGCCAGTTCTCTACCTGAGCGATGGGCGCCAAGTACGTACGTGTCCAATCTTGGTTGAGCGTAGAGACATGAACCGCTCAGCTGCTGAAGCTGCTCGGTACGGGGCAACCAAGTTCGGACCGAACTTTCAGATGTTCGTTGATGACCAGGGAGCGACGCGTCTTGGCATCGCTTCCGCTGTGGTCGAGGACGGAGCTTGTGCGTACATTCTGGCTAATCGGCACCTGACCGCCGGCGCCGACATTGGCACAGAGGTCTACGTATACCCTCGAAACAAAAGAAGCCGAGTTGGCCATGTGACTAATCGGTGCGTCAACTCGACCCCGCTTGGGAAAATCTATCCTGGCTTCAGTAGCCGCCCTACTGAACTTACGCTAGACGCTTCCTTGGTTAAGCTCGACAACGTTACAAGCACCACTTCGCAATACCTCGGTGTTGGTACAGTGGGAGAGCCCGTCGATTTGAACGCCGATACGATGAGCCTCAACCTCATCGGCTGCCCGGTCTTCACTGAGCTCCCTGGTGGTATTCGTACTGAAGGCAAAATCCAAGGGCTGTTTTACCGACATAGCTCTATTGGCGGCGTAGACTCCCTTGCAGAGATACTTATCGGCCCACGCGACCCAGCTGGAAGCGTCGAAACCCGACCTGGAGACTCAGGTGCAGTATGGTTTTGGGATGAAGACGCTGATGCGGCTAGAGCAGACCAGGGCGCCCAAACGAAGGCCGATAAAGACGACGGAACCAGCTCGGGAAATGCTGCCGCAAAGGTCGCTCGAGCTTACAGGCCGCTGTGTGTCCAATGGGGCGGTCATGGCTTCCTCTCGCAAGGGGCGAAGGACTCAACAGAGTTCGTGCTTGGGACTGGCTTCAGCTCGATTTGTAAGGCACTGGCGGTCGAAGTCGTTAGAGACTGGGGTCTTGGCCAAAGCAGGTACTGGGGCAAGGTAGGCCACTACGCTATCGGCTACTTTGCCTGCAGTGCTCTGGAAAGCGAAAAGGCCAGAACGCTCTTTAAGGCTAACGTAGTCTCGATTGGTGTCTCGACGGATGACATCGTCAACGGAGAGCTACCAAGCGCTGCGCACACAGACCGGTTTATCCCGCTCGCAGATGTTCCTGACCTGGTGTGGAGACGGTCACGAGCGAAAGACGCAGCGAACCACTTTGCAGACATGGATGAGGAAGGGAAGGGGAAGTACGCGGGCAAAACACTACTCGACATGTGGAAGGACAAAGCGACCCGCACGACGCAGGTATGGAACGACTTCTACAGCAGTATCGACCCGAAACGCTTACCCAAACACCGCGGAGCCCTTCCGTTTCGCGTAGCCCAGCTCTTCAACGTGATGAAGGACGCAGTCCAAGCTGGCAAACTCGACGAATACATCTGCGCAGCTGGCGTGTTGGCGCACTACGTGGGCGACGCTTGCCAGCCATTGCATGTGTCGTCACTCCATCACGGACTCCCAGACGACAAGAGCGACGATAAGGTCCATGCGGTCTATGAAGACGACATGCTGAACTACGCTAGCGCGGAGATGGTCGCCGGCGTTGAAAAACGCCTCAAAAAGCAGGCAAACACGGCATCTTTTTCTGATGCAGCTGGTGCAGCAAACGCAGTCGTAGAACTCATGCGGAGGACAATCAATAAGCTACCTCCTGCAGAGGTCTTGGAGGTCTACAACCGTGTGAGAGGACAGAAACAATCGGCAGCGCTATGGGCAGAGCTTGGAGACCGCACTACGGACTGTATGGCGGACGGTGCTATAACTCTCGCTAAGATTTGGCAGGCAGCGTGGACTGCCGGCGGTGGTGACACGAAGGGCCGCTTCACCAAGAGTGACTTGGCAAAGCCAGTCGACCAAGCTCAGTTGAAGACGCTCTACGAGACTAAGACGTTTGCCGAGTCGAAATGGCTCTACGAAATGTAATGTTGCTTAACTCGAGCGCTTCTCTAAACAAGCCGCAAGCCTCGTCTCGCTAAATCCACCCTGACTTGAGCCTGATGTTGGAAGCTAATGTATCGAAAACGAGTTTTTAAGGCCTGAAATGGACTATAATTACTCAAAATCGATACATCATTTAGGCCCGGTCTGACTTGGCCACACGGGTTAAAAGGGAGGGTATGCTAGAGTTTGCGCTTGCAACTGAGAAGGAAATTCGTGTCGAACTTGTCGGGCGATTACGTAGGCAACGTCTAGCCCAAGGATTGACCATGGAAGCGCTTGCAGCTAGGGCCGGCATCGCAACGGCCACGCTTCAACGGCTGGAGACAGCCGGAGACTGCACCTTCGAGAACTTCATACGGGTAGTACAGGCACTAGGACTGGTGTCGCAGCTTCACGAACTTTTTGCTCTCAAAGTATCGTCGATTGCAGAGATGGAGCGCCAAGCTGCACAGGCTACTCGCATCCGGGCGCCACGGAGAACTCGGGCGGTACGATAAACCATGCAAAAAATTCAGGTGAAGTTTTGTGGCTGGGGCCAAAGTTGGCTGCTAGGCGAGCTCGCTAGCGATGGCCCAAACACGCTCTTTGAATACTCGGCAGATGCGCGAGTGAAGGGCGTTGAGCTTTCCAAGATACGGATGCCCCTTAGTGTCGACACTTATCGGGGCTTCCCGCGAGAGCAAATGCAGCTACCTGGCTTGATTGCAGATGCGATGCCAGACGGGTGGGGAGTTCTACTCATGGACCGGTTCTTCCGAAAGCAATTCGAACGACGTCCACATCAGGTTTCTGCGCTAGACCGGCTCGCATTTATTGGCGACAGAGCTATGGGCGCGCTTAGCTTCGCACCCGCAACAGATATCGAGCTGGCACCTCAGAGGCTCAACCTCGTTGAGCTGGCTAGGGACATTCAGCAAGTTGTGGTCGACAAAGACACTACTGCTCTGAA
The DNA here is from genome assembly GCF_056399665.1 of Massilia sp. 01N410. NCBI lineage: Bacteria > Pseudomonadati > Pseudomonadota > Betaproteobacteria > Burkholderiales > Oxalobacteraceae > Massilia > Massilia sp. 01N410. The sequence continues at coordinate 329,121 of NZ_JBFTRV010000001.1, forward strand.
GCAGCTCGTGCTGTTAGGCGCCTCTCCCCATGGTGCACGCCCTAAAGTGCTGGTTCAATACGACGAACACTCTGGCGTTATTAGCACTGATGAGAGTGCCTTGGGTACGCCTTGGCTCTTCAAGTTTCCAAGAGGGAATGAACACAAGGAAGTATGCGCGATTGAGTGCCTCTACTTAGAAATGGCGCGTCGGTGTGAGCTGGATGTGCCGGCAACAAGGTACTTCGACCTTGGCCCGAAGACAGCAGCCTTCGGTATCAAACGATTTGACCGGTTTGACGGCATGCGGGTGCCAATCCATACCTTAGCCGGTGCTCTGAATATTGACTTCCGGGTTCCGAACACAAGTTACGATACGTTGCTTCGAACGACACGCGCGCTTACGCTCAGCGAGGTTGAGGTGTTAAAAGCCTACGAGCGTTGTGTGTTTAATGTTGTATTCAATAATCGCGATGACCACACCAAAAACTTTTCTTTCAGGATGGATGGGTCTCTCGCGTGGAACGTTTCGCCATGTTATGACCTGACCTATTGCCCTGGTCCCGGCGGCTACCATCAGATGGATGTCGAAGGAGAAGCATTGTCTCCAGCGAAACCACATCTGTTAAAGCTAGCAAGCTCTAACGGCATCCGCCCGTCACGAGCTCAAGCCATCGTTGACAGAGTCGTCACCGTAGCCCGCCAGTTTCAAAATGCTGCAAAGGACTACCCGATTCGGAAGACGACCGTTAGTGAGATTGCGCGAGCCATCACAGCTAACTGCAATCGAATGACTTGATTGCGAGAGTCAGTCTCGATAGGTGCCGCGCCTGATGCAGCTGGGTACGACTACACGGTGATAGGGCTAGGCGAAGGTCTGTTGTTCTGCTGACTGCTGCCTATGCCTTGTACTACCGTTTCCGCGCTGTTGCCTAGCCTTCAGAGGACACAACAAAGACTGTCGTTAAGCTGGCAGAACTGAGGACATTCGTTGTACTTCAGTCCGAACACGAGCGCTCACGGAATGCTTGGATAACTGGAAGAGTTCGTTAAGGCCTGAATGGCTCTTAAACGCTAACTCTTCGTAAAGTGCAATCGGTAGCTGGCGGTTATTCTTGAAGCGCCTGTCGGGCCCGCCACCTTTGTTCACGTACCGCCAAGTATGTCCTACCACCTGAGCATCGCCCGGAACAGCTCCGTCCTCGATGAACCGCCTAGACTCACTGCTGACGTCCAAGTCTTTGTACGAGATAGCGCCGACGCCAGAAGCCGAATACAACAGTACGCGGTCAGGCATGTAGTAGATAGATGTGGAGCCTGACTTTACATACGGCACTTCCAGATTTGACTTGACCATTGGTGGCAAGCCTTTTCCAAACTGTGCGTCTTTTCGGTTCACGACCGACCCGGCCCCGGCATGGTACTTGCGGTCATAAACCGCCGCTTGCGCATTAATGCGCCACGCTCTACGACATCCAGCCAAGGTTTGGAAGGCCTCATGCAGTGCTTCAAAAGCGCGCTCATTTGCAGCATCCAGGTCGTAGAACAGCACTGAAGTCTTGGCAACGGTGTCTCTAACTGACATGTAAATCGTGAGAGCTACCAGAACCGCAAGGGAGAGCAGAGCGACCCAGTCCGGTGCGGTCGAGAAGGCAACCCAAAGAGCAGGAACGCTACCGGCGGCTGTCCATTTCCAATAGTTAGGCCGATTTGCCTTGTTATTCAACTCACTGAGCAGTTCAGCAGACGAAGTGTCTTGCATAGCCGACACTGGGGCACTTTCAATCGCCACCATAGGGCCTAAGCCAGGTTCGGGCACTGTGCTCGACAGTGGTCTAGGTGTCGGTGCCGGCGGCGGCGTTAAGGCAGGCTGAGCGGTTGGTATGGTGGCACGATAGTAGAGCCCACCTCGACCAACCGAGATGTAGTTCCCTCGCGGCCCTGTGCCAACTCGGAGGCCTTTAATTCCAGCTGACACTCCGACGCCAGATTTCGAAAAATTGAACCGGAAGGGGCCAACGCTCACGCTCTTTCGTAGATAGAAACCCATGAAACCTCTGAGGAATTAGTTTCAAAAAAACAATTAAGTTGCATTCTGCGCACTGCAATGTTGATATAATAAAGGTATTGCAGAAAATCAACTATAGGGAATGTCATGTCAGACCAGATTTCGTTTGGTGCCGCCGAATTCGCCAGCAATCCTGAACCGCGCTGCCCTTGTATCCTTTTACTCGACGTCTCCGGCTCGATGTCAGGCCAACCGATTGCTGAGCTCAATGCCGGTTTGTCGGTTTTTAAAGACGAACTGGCGGCTGACTCTCTCGCGATGAAACGCGTAGAAGTGGCGCTCGTGACATTCGGTCCAGTTCGCGTCGAGGCACCATTCCAGTCTGCTGAATCGTTCTATCCGCCAACACTGTCGTCCCAAGGTGATACTCCAATGGGCGAAGCAATCCGCCAGGCGATTCAGCTGGTCGACAACAGAAAGCAAGAGTATCGAGCCAACGGCATCTCGTACTACCGCCCTTGGATTTTCCTTATCACTGACGGTGGGCCGACTGACGAATGGAAGTCTGCTGCCGCAGCAGTTCGTGAGGGTGAGGCGGCGAAGAAGTTCGCTTTCTTCGCTGTAGGGGTAAAAGGCGCCAACATGGATGTCCTTTCGCAGATTAGTACTCGCACTCCGATGTCCCTCGAAGGCCTGAAGTTCCGCGAACTGTTCACCTGGTTGTCCAGCTCTCTGCAGCGCGTGTCGCAATCGACCCCAGGTACTGAGGTCAAGCTGGATGCACCGACGGGATGGGCCTCAGTGTGACTTGGCGCGTCGTTACCGGTTCTGCAGCTGGCACATCGCACATCGCTACTGGACTCGACTGTCAGGATAGCTGCTGGGCTCAAGTGGACACACCGGCAGGTAAGACTGCAGTCTTGTCTATCTTCGTTGCTGACGGCGCCGGTAGTGCACAGCACGGCGGGGAGGGGGCGGAGCTTGCTATCAAAGCAGCGGCGGAATTCATGCAGAAAAAGGTGGCGTTGCCCGAGTTCGGGTTAGGCGACGATTTTGCGGTCGACTGTGTCCTGGCCATCCGAGCCGCGTTGTTTTCTGCGGCCGAGAAGGCAAAAGTCCGGGCGCGAGAGTTCGCTTGTACGTTTCTTGGAATAGTCTCGACAAACCTCGGCACACTGGTCATGCAAATCGGCGATGGAGGCATCGTTGTCGACGTCGGAAACGGTCTCGAAGTTCCAATCGTGCCAATGTCCGGCGAATACGCCAACATGACTCACTTCATCACCGATGAAGATGCGGTCGACCGCTTGGAATCGCACGCCTTTAGTAAGCCGGTTCTGAAAGCGGCGGCGTTCTCCGACGGTGTTCAGCGCCTCGCGCTCCAGATGGATACGAACACTGCTCACGAGCCGTTCTTCGCTCCGTTCTTCAAGGTTCTCTCTACTGCTACTGTCGAGCAAGAGGACCAGCTCCAGGAGGCCCTTATGCGATTTCTAAATAGCGAGGCGGTGAACGAGCGGACCGACGACGATAAAACTCTCGCACTCGCAGTCCTCATCTAGACGAATCATTATGACGAAACGCTTCGTCACGGCTTCAGGCGCCGAAGTCCATTTAGGCCGCGAGTTAGGGAAGGGCGGGGAAGGCTCTGTCTTCGACATTCCTTCGTTACCGAATCAGGTCGCCAAGCTCTATCACCAAAGCGTAGACAAACTGAAGCAGGACAAGCTTCGGTTCATGGCTACCCACGGTGACCAAGCGCTGCTCCAGTACGCAGCCTGGCCACAGGGCACGCTTCATCCATCAGTGAGTGGGCCCGTCGCTGGGTTCTTGATGCCCAAAGTTACTGGGCGTGACCCCATTCATATGCTGTACAGCCCAGCACATCGCCGGCAGAACCGGCCGAACGCCGCTTGGGACTTTCTCCTCTACGTAGCACGCAATACCGCAGCAGCTTTTGAAACACTGCACGCGCACGGCCACGTGTTAGGCGACGTTAATCAAGGTAACGTCATGGTCGGGGCGGATAGCAAGGTCATACTGATTGACTGCGACTCCTACCAGATTAATGCAAGTGGAACGCTCCACCTATGCGAAGTCGGCGTCTCTCACTTTACGCCTCCTGAACTTCAAGGGCTTTCGTCGTTTCGCGGAGTGAAGAGGTCGGCCAACCACGACAATTTTGGCCTAGCCCTCCTAATTTTCCATCTGCTGTTCGGCGGTCGTCACCCGTTCTCGGGAGTGCCGCAGAAAAACGAAGCTGGCGAAGCCCTGGAGTCAGACATCAAAGCGTTCCGCTACGCATACGCCCGTGACTCCAAGTTGCGTGGAATGCTGCCGCCGCCGAGGTCGATTCCCGTGACGCTTGTGCCGGACTCCATGCAAGCGATGTTCGAGCAAGCGTTTACCGAACGAGGTTCGTCAGGTCTACGTCCGACAGCTCAACAATGGGTTGCCGCCATAGATGCGCTAAGAAAGCGCTTGAAGAAGTGTTCGGCGGCTTCGATTCATGTCTACCCTGACCACCTCACGCACTGCCCGTGGTGTGCGTTGGAACAGCAGGGCATTGTCTACTTCGTCGACCTTGGTACGACAATCACTGCAACCGCCAGCGGGTTCGTCCTGACGAAAGTGTGGGCATTAATCGAGGCGGTCGCACCGCCGCCACCGGTCAGTATGCCCAACGTTGCAAGCATCAATGTCACCGCTACGCCGCTACCTACAGGCCTCAAACGCAACGGCCACGCTGGACTATTGAAAGCGCTTGTCGTTATCGTAGCGTTGTGTCTTACTGCAGCCGTCCCAGCAGCCTGGATTATTTGGGGTGGAGCTGCCTATTTCGCCTGGAGCGCGGTTGGGGGCTCTGACTCCCCCGAACTAGCCGCAGAGAAGCACAAGCGTATGAACAAGCTGATTAGCGCTGAGCGAACTTACCAAGCGCTCGCTGACAGGGTTCGCAAAGAAGCCGGACCAGAAGGCTTCAATCATCGTAAAAAGCAGCTGGGAGACCTGCGGAACGATTACGTTGGGCTTGCCGCCAAGGAGAAGGTGGAACTTGACAAACTACACCAGACAGCCGAGCAGCGGCAACGAGACAAGTTTCTAGACCGCTATTTCATTGACTCTGCTTCAATTCACGGTGTTGGGCCGGCGAAGAAGGCTGCTCTGCGTTCGTTCGGCATTGAAACTGCGGCCGATGTCCATTGGAACAAAGTTCGCGCCGTGAAGGGGTTCGGGGATGTGCTTACGCGGGCAGTTGTCGATTGGAGAAAGGCTTGTGAGCGCAAATTTGTCTTCAATCCCGCGCAAGCAGTTACAGAAGCTGACCGCAATGCAGTTCGTGGCAAGCTCCTGATGCAAAGGAAGTCTATCGAAGCAAGTCTCCTTACAGGGGCTATGGAGCTTCAACGTATGAGCACGGAAGCAAACGGAAGAACCGCGGCGCTACGAAGCCAGCTTCAAGCCGCTGCTCAAGAGTTTGCGCAAGCCAAAGCTGACTTAACACTCCTGAGCTGAGTCTCCTAGGTGCACTAGGTTTTCCCCTAATGCGAGCCAACCACGCGAATATTTGGTCGCAGTAATCCTGCGGTTTTGGTACCGCCCTAGTTAGCATCCGGGGAAGGACAGACAAGAGCCTCTAGCTCAAGAGTCATCGGGTTTCTTGCGCTTAGGGCGTATGGAGGTCACATTCGATTCTTTTTTCGCCAACTGTTCTCGTAGAGCTGCATTTTCAGCAGTTAGCTCAGCAATACGTGTCTGCGCCATTTCAAGTCTGAGCATGTCAATTTGATACGACGTCGTTACCTTTCGATGTTCCTCTTTCCAGTTATCAGCTCGTTCGGTGACCGCCCTCCTTACGTTTTTCTTTCCTGTAATCAGAACAGAATTTATTTCTTTGACCCACGTGTCCAGCGCAACTTTTGTGGTGGTCTTATGGGCTTTGCCCTGAAGTAGCGTATTTTTTATGCCAGCACGACGACATACTTCCGCCTGGCTAACTGTGCCGCCGTTGAACGGATATATGTTGTCGTTGCGCTGGATGTCGAGTTCTATTGCCTTCATGGCACCGGTAACTTTGCTTACGGTAGCTGAAAACCTCTCATCCGAATTTTTTTTCAGCCAAGGTGCCTCTCGCTTTTTACTCTCGGTCATTGAACCTCCGTCTCATAACGACGCCTTAACAGGTGTTCAACAACCGGATGTGTTTCCCATTTGGCTTTCAGGTCCTTGAACCGGCCGATGTTAGTCAATATCTGACCGCGCCACATTTCCGCCTTTGCGTCGTCATCTTCGGCAACTGCTTCGCGTAGCTGTTTAACAGCAAACGCGATGGAGGCATCGACGTCGCTTCTCAACGCTGGAAGTTCAAGGCGATGGTCGCACTCCGGTCTACAACGCGAGGGCTCAGGCATTGCTGACGTAGGCGTACATGCGCCAGAAACCTGTGGCCCCTTCGTGCAGATAACTCCGGGCCTAACTATTTGCCAAGAGCGCCCATTTATCGTCAGGGTTTCCGCCATTTCCTGCAAGCTTTCGACACCAAAATCGCTCCCCATTCGGAAGCGTTGTTCCTTGACCGCTTCCTGCAGGGTTTTGGCAGCTGGCCCTCCGCATTCATCGGCATCGGTAATTGCGGTCTTCGCAAGCATGATGGTTTGCGCTCGAGCCACCTCAAGCATCTCAGCTCTAATTGTCGGGTCAGCAAGAATGTAATGGAGCGTCATACCAATCTGCTTGTGTCCAAACAGGTCCATCAGAATCTTTGGTGCGCCTACGATTGCCAACGCAATAAGCCGAGCAGTGGTTTTCCGAAATCGATGCGCGTGAAGATTGCCTTTTCCTAACTCTTCAGTTAAACCAAAGACTTTGACAATATTGCGTAGATACTGATTGTATTCGCCGTCGATGCGTTCGCCACCGCCGCCCTCACGTGTCCAGATTCCCTCAGTAACATTTGCTTCTTCGCCCGAAACCACGTCGAAGTCAACACTTTCATCGCCGGCTTCGTCATCTTCAAGACTGTCAGAGTCGGGAAGTACTAACTCAGCAAGTTCTTCTTGTTGCTTAAGAGCTTGGACTGCAAGAGCGGGCAAGGGCCAGTCGCGCTTCTGCCCGTCTACAAAAACGGACAATTTATAGGTGCGCCCGTTTGCTAAGGATATGCCGTCCGGGCTCTCAGTGATTGAGCCAGGCGGTAGAGAGAGCATCTCGCTAATGCGACCGCCAGTGCTTAAAAGAGCAACGAACAGATGCGCGCTCTGCAGGATTCTTAGCAACATTCGGACCTGAGCCATCGTTCGAGGAGGCCAAGTGAATTCACCGCCCTTACCAATACCCTTGAAGTGCATAGGGAAAGGCAGGCTACCAATCGGATTTCCGTCCGGGTCTACCCAACGAAAATTCTTTAAAAACTTCTTCGAGAGATTGGAACGTTGCGTACTCTGATTTTTGCGTACACCCACGGAGAGTAGATTGGCTTTACGAATCTCGTGAATTTCGCGCCCGCACTTTAAGAGTGATGGACCTAATTTTTCGACCACCCATGCCACCCGATACCCGGCTTCAGCAACGAACTTGTCGCTCATCGGCATGTATGGGTTTGTCTTCGGAGGCGGAATTGGTGTGACCTTGTCGCCTGCTGGAGAAGTTGGGAGACATGCTCGCAAAGAGTCGCTTACACAATCGTCCCATAGATTGCGCTCTGCGAAACGAGCTAGGCGCTCTAACTCAATGCGTTTTCGCTTCTCCTTGTCTGTATTGCCCTGAGGGAGCTTCAGTAACCTCGCTAGCAGCTTGCCGTCCTCTCTTGCAGGAAGCTGCGTAGATTCCGCGGCAATTTTAATCAGTGTTTTTGCGTTCTTACAGATTGACGTAGGTTTAAGATACTGAGCGTACCGAGGGTTAAAGACAGGAGTCGCAACGGTGAGAAGCGTTGCAGCCACTACCGTTCGAATTGCCAACTCTTCGTCTCTAGGATTCACCGACAAACGTCGTAGACGTTTTTGTATGTCAATAGTGCGTGAAGACTCGGTTGAGCCAGTACCTGGAGCGAGCCAATCCTTCGGAAAGACTAGTACCCCCCAAGTGTCACCAAGACCGAGAAGTGTCTGCAAATTCAAAAGCTCTTCGCTAGACATCTTGTGAATAGATGCTACGCCGATGTTTCTGAAAACACGCGCACGTATCTCTTCAAACTCGTTATGTGGGGCCGGGGATGTTGCCTTTTTATCTACAGTTTTCATTATTTTAAAGGCTTATTAAAGACCTGACTGAGATAATTTAAGAATGCCTGGTCGACATTAAGCATTTTACCTGGCGAATCCGAGATTTTAGCTACCGCCTGCCCATTGCACGATACAAGCTTCATTACGATGTTCAGTGCCGGAACGCCGGTATCATTTGTGAGATTGGTTCCAATGCCAAATGCAGGCCGAGTGCGGTCAGCGAAATGCTTGTGTAAGGTGATTGCACGCTCGAAGTTAAGACTGTCTGAGAATGTAATGCGCTTTGTGTTAGGGTCAATTCGCAACTTTTTATAATGTGCAAGAATCTTCTCGCCTACTTCGATTGGGTCACCACTGTCTACCCTTAAGCCATCGTATAGCAAACCGAAGTACCGGTCGAAGTCATTTAAGAATGCGTCAATCCCTACAACATCAGTCAGCGCGGTACCTAACTCGCCGCGGAACTCGTGCACCCATCCTTCCAGTGCGGCGCGTTGAAAGTCCCTTAGGCGAACCCCGAATGCCTGGTACGATTGGAGATATTCGTGAGCCATTGTGCCGATAGGCGTAAGGCCCAGATTTTTTGCGATATATACGTTTGACGTTCCTTTAAAGCTCGAAGGGAATTCACGGGCCAGGGTCGCAACAACTTCATCCTGAAGTTCGGCAGAAAATCGGCGCCGCACCCCAAAATCAGAAAAAGCGAACGGATGCTTTGTTTTGAGCGCTTCGAGTTTTTGATGCAAAAATTGGATTTTAGTATCGAGGCGCGACCGTGCCTCGGCAAGGCACTGTTCTTTGTCGAACCGGCGATAATAAAGTTCACTAACTATATAGAGCGTAAAAATTTCAAAACCCATTACGTGAACTTGAGGTCCACAAGCTTCAATTGAAAGCTGGCCGTCGACAACCTTCACCTCGATGAACTTCCTTTGGAACTTGAAAATCGCCAGGTAGTCAATAAAGTCGCTCTTTAAGAAACGTAGGCCGCGGAGATACGCCAGTTCATCTTCGTTAAAGCGCAGAGTACATAAATGGTCTAGCTCCCGGCTGACTTCTTCTGCCAGCGTGGCAAGCGGATATGTAGGCGTTGAACGACACACGAACGAGTATTTCGCTTGTGCTCCTGGATGGCTGTGCAGCAAAGCTTGCCACATTGTAAACTTATATAAGTCAGTTTCCAGCAGGCTGCGTACAATCGGATTCATGCTGTCCTTTCATTATCGTTTTATTTAGTACGAGCCTTCAAAGCTCAATGGTATGTACCGACCAGATTCGATTTCTTCTTCCCAGAAGCGCTTTCGCTCCTCGACCATAGCAGAGTCGTATTGACTTAGCGCAAGCTCGATGTTTTCGACCTCGATGGGGAAGGACGACTGCATCCACGCCAGCAAGGGAATCGTGCGCTGTATGTGTGCAAGTTCCATTAGTCGGCGACACAGGTGGTCACTGCTTTCATCGAATAGGATAGCGTGGTGACACAAGGTGCAGCGCTGCACACGACAGCCATCTCCTTCCTTGTGTTCAGGAGAGAGGTACTTAGGAGGGTTGAAGAAGTCTTTGCAACCAGTACCGACGTGAGTTCGCCGGGTCCAGCGTGCCCTTTCCTCCTCGGTGATTTCGCCACGTTGCACCCTGGCATGCAATATTGCGGGGTCCACACTTCGGTGAACCTTGATTTCGCTCCACAGGGCTTCGTTCCAAGCGTGAACCTTTGCTTCGCCATGTGCCTTAAAGTGTCGCTTACGAAGATAGGTTCGCAAACTTTCCAGACTTTTGTGCCCGGCGGCAAGCTTGGCGACTAGCCAAGAGTACCCGCTAGTCTCATAAGCGAACGATATGTAGGCATCCCTAAAATCGCCAACCGACATTTCGATATCGATTTGGTCGCCCATAGGACGGTTACGATTGATTTTTTCAATAATCAATCGGAGGCCTGAGCCTTTAGCTCCCTCCGCATTTATGATTAAGTGGTCGTCATCACTCAAGCGGCCAATTGCACCAGCTTTACTAGAGAAAAGCCATGGTGTTTTCACCATCAATCGTAGTCGGCGAACGCGCTCGAGAGTATTCTCGTCTCCATTTGTATCCAAATCCCGCTCAAGCTCGGTCAGCTGTGAACGCAAATGTTTGCGCAGAGGAGCAGTGCGCGTGATTAACATTTGTAGAATAGCTCCGGGCGAAAACTGAGATTTGTTCAGGCCAATTGCAATCTGCTCGGTCATCCCTCGTTTTTTAATCGAGTGAACGATGTGATGCTCGCTTGATGTCGGGTGAGTCATTATGCAGTTGTCGACATCAAGTTCAAGTGCCGTAGTTGCGTTCCAGCCGGTACGTAGCAGAAAAAGAAAAAGCATATATTGAACATCCACCCTGCGAGGATATAAACCCTCAATAGCTCGAGTCATATGCTGTACAGCTGACGCAGCGGAGCGTTTCAATAAACTCTGTAGTTGCGCTTTGCCAGGGCTGGGGTCTTGCAGGCGTACAATTGCACCCCGGTAGGTTGCATGTGTTTCGGAATCGCTCCAATAACCATGAATTTTACTATGTCGGCCGCTGAGTCCTCCAGACCAATCTTGCCCGCAGGTTGCTAACCGGTCGGCTACATCCCACCGCTCTATCACAAGCTTAACGTGCTGTTTGAGCTCGTGATAAATTAACTTCACGTGCGGAAAGTGAGGTAACGGTCCAGCTGGCAATTCGTCATCCTGGCGCGGCCAGTAAAGGATAGGCAAACCACTCTCTGTCCGAACTGCGTTAATCAATCGAAGGAAATCTGTGCGGTAATTCCCACCTAATGCTTTCACACGCGATTGTTTATATCCGATGAAGTCATCAATGTCGTGAAACGTGATTATCTGCTGCTCATCATTTATCTCATCAAAAAACATCCACCATCGCCGTAACATCGCCTCGACGTTTTTCAAGGTCTTTCCCGGCTTATCGCCGAACTTCGATTGTATATGTGGTGCTAACTGAGCGATAAGAATTGGGCGCCCCGTAAATCTATTTTGTATCAGCGGGTAAGCATTTGAATTGAACGTTCCCTCTGCAAACTGACGCAACGAAAGTACGGTTGCTCCACTTGCGTGGTCGGCTCGTATCTCCAGTGCATCGCGTCTTAAGGACGTTTTAGCTGTTGGAAAGTCGACGACGTTGGTAGCGAAGCCTTTGACCTTTTTGCGGGAGGGTTGTGCCATATAAATAGTTAGATTAATGTCAGGATTCTAAGGCCTGTTCAAATCGCTCGCCGATGTCAGCGCTCCGATATTGTTGAATAGCCCAAGCAATGTATCGGTCGGTGGTCTCTTCATCAATGTGACCTAGCTGTGGCTGTACTCTAATTTTGATTATGTCTTGCACGTTTCCACTAATCCAATCAATCGGAATTTCGGATTTCTTAAGTTTTTTTAAGGCCGAAAACTTCCTGTCAAGTTCATTCATTAATTCGTTGCAAGCCCAATAGTGACGACCTGGATGGGGGGACCAGCCTTTGAATGGTAGTCGACTTACACACGTCCAAGCTTCATAAAATGTTTGAGCCGATACCGGTTGCCCAGTGAAGTCAGAAAGAAATAGTTGCGAAAATGGCTTTTCCATCCTTTTACTGCGTTCTTGCGGATTTTTGGCACTCTTGACATAAGTCGCGAAAAATTTAAGTCTTTTTGTTTCCCGGTAGAGGTGTAGTTTTTCTGCGAGCTCAAGTGGTAAAAATACGATTCGCGGTGGCCCCACGAGGTCACCGCGTTCATTAAGGTATTGTGGCCCTTTTGCCCCATACTCGACCTTAACAGCTACCTCACTGCCGGTAATTTTCCAATCACACTTTTGCTCAGGAAGAGTATGAATTTGCCATTGGATAGCTTCTTCGCGACGAATGCCAGATTTAATGACTGTTTCTGCCATTAAGTGCTTGGTAATGCCTTTCTCGATGCGGATGCTCTCAAGCCATAATGCTATTTCCTGCTTTGAAGGCATTCGCAATGACTTTGGGTCTGGTCGTACGCGACCAGCCCGAACATCTTTTTCTAGGGTCCTGTGTCCATGTGATAGTTGTGAATTCTTGTGTTTGTTTTTGACTTTAACAGTCGGTACAGCGAATTTTTCGCGAAGACCCCGTCCGTAAGCCCACTCAAGGAAGTTGCAGGCTTCTTCAACTCGCAAGTTTATTGTGGAAGAAGCTAGTCCGCGGAAGCCGACGGAAAATGTGCCGCCTGAAAGCTCTTTCTGATAGCCTTCAAGAATGTGTTTGTTGTATTCGACGTTCCTCCAGTTGAGGTTCCTTAATTCACACCACTCGAGAAAATTGCAAAGCGACTCTCCAAAAGACTGAGTGCTACCCGGCCTCAACACCTGAACCGACAAGCGGGCGTTTCTTGGCAGGAAGTCACGTACAGCGCGTGCTATAAGGTACTGTGAGGGAGCATCTTGATAGGCCCACCTGGCGTCGAACACAGCAGGAACTTCGGCGACCTTACCGAACCCTGCTGCGACCATTTGACCCTTGTCCGGCCAGAATAGGTAGAATGACACGATATGTATGTGATGAGTTACCCTAATGTCTCAGGATACCCCATGGAAAGGTGGGTGTAAAGTGACGATATGTAGAATAGGGGTTACCCTAATCGACGGCCTGCGCCACGACTCGGGCGATCCGGTCGAATGGGGCGAGAAGGCGCTGGCCCATTACACCAAGCTGCGCATCGACGCCCGCACCAAGCGCCTGGTGTTCTCGGACGCGCTGTCGGTGCCGAAAGCCTTGAACCTCTACCGCCATTTCGCCGACCGCGTGCAGCTCGGCTTCGGCATCGGCACCAAGCTCACCAACGATACGCAATTCGAGCCGCTGAACATCGTCATGAAGCTCACGCGCTGCAATGGCCAGCCGGTGGCCAAGCTGTCCGACAGCCCGGGCAAGGGCATGGGCACGGATGAGACTTTCATTGCTTATCTGCGCCAGGTGTTCGATCAGCGTATTTGAACGACAAGGAGGTCGCCATGAAGCTCGATGAGTGCAGTGCCATCGTCACCGGCGCCGCGGGTGGCATCGGCTACGCCACCGCGCGCCAGCTGCTGAGGGAGGGCGCCAGCGTGCTGCTGGCCGACCTCGACCAGAAGCGGCTGGACGATGCGGCGGGCCGGCTGGCCACCGACACCGGGGCCGATCCCAAGCGCATCGCCACCATCGTCTGCGACGTCTCGCGCGAGGACCAGGTGGCGGCCGCGGCCGACGCCGCCATCGCCGGTTTCGGCCGCTGGGACATCCTGGTGAACAATGCCGGCCTGATGAGCTTCAAGCCGATCGAGGAACAGACCGTCGAGGACTGGCAGCGCATCCTCGGCGTCGACCTGCTGGGCGCCTTCCTCTTCATCAAGCAGGCCTTCCTCAAGATGAAGGCGGGCGGCACGGTGGTGAACGTCTCCAGCGTGCATGCGATCAGGACCGAGCCCCTGGTCGCGCCTTACGCGGCGGCCAAGACGGCGCTGCTGTCGCTGACCCGCTCGGCCGCGCTGGAGGGCAAGCCCAAGGGCATCCGTGTGAACGCCGTGCTGCCGGGTGCGGTCGATACGCCGATGCTGTGGGATAACCCGAACGTGCGCTCCGGCGCCGAGACCATCAACAAGGCCGACATCGGCTCGCCGGACGACATCGCCGCCGCCATCGCCTTCCTGGCCGGGCCCGCTGCCGCCTTCATCTGCGGCGACGCCATCCGCGTCGACGGCGGGCGCCTGGTGCGGCTCTGATGCCTCGACCACTTCTCCGCTTGCACATCCCCCGATAGCACCTATGCTGCATGGATGGCGCCCTGTGGCGTCCTCTTTGGTGGAGGTGGAGCATGACCAATATGAAAAACGAAGTGGTCGATGCATTCAAGGCCACGCTGCGGGGGCCGGTGCTGCAGCCGGGCAACCCCGGCTACGACGACGCGCGCGCGATCTGGAATGGCATGATCGACCGCCGTCCGGCCCTGGTCGCGCGCTGTTCCGGCACCGCCGACGTGGTGGCGGCGGTCGGCTTCGCGCGCGACAACGGTTTGCCGCTGGCGGTACGCGGCGGCGGGCACAATATCGCCGGCAGCGCGTTGTGCGATGACGGCCTGGTGATCGACCTGTCGGGCATGCGCGACGTCCACGTGGACCCGCGCTCGCGCCTGGCCTGGGTGAGCGGCGGTGCGCTGCTGTCCGACGTCGACCACGAAACCCAGTCCTGCGGGCTGGCGGTGCCGCTCGGCATCAATTCCACGACAGGCGCGGGCGGCCTGACCCTGGGCGGCGGCTTCGGCTGGCTCAGCCGCATGTACGGGCTGGCGGTCGACAGCCTGGTCGGCGCCGAGGTCGTCACCGCGGACGGCCGGCGGCACTGGGCCAGCGCCCAGGACGAGCCGGACCTGTTCTGGGCCATCCGCGGCGGCGGCGGCAATTTCGGCGTGGTGACGCTGTTCCAGTTCGCCCTGCACCCGGTCGGACCCGAGGTCACGGCCGGGCTGGTCGTGTTTTCGGCCGCGCAGGGGCGCGAGGTGATGCGCCGCTACCGCGACCTGGTCGACACCCTGCCGGACGAAATGAGCGTGTGGGCCGTGCTGCGCCAGGCGCCGCCCCTGCCTTTCCTGGCGCCCGAGGTGCACGGCAGCGACATCGTGGCGCTGGCGCTGTTCTCGCCGCAGCCCATGGATGCGGTGGCGCCGCTGGTGGAGCGGGTGCGCGCCTGCGGCCAGGCGGTGGGCGAGCACGTCGGCGCGATGCCCTACGAGGCGTGGCAGAAGACCTTCGACCCGCTGCTGGCCCCGGGCGCCCGCAATTACTGGAAATCGCACAACTTCACCCATCTGTCCGACGAGGCCATCGACGTCGTGCTGCGCTATGCCGCTTCGCTGCCGACGCCGCATTGCGAGATCTTCCTCGGCCTGATCGGCGGCAAGGCGAATACGCTTCCACCGGACGCCACCGCCTACCCGCACCGCAACGTGCAGTTCGCGATGAACGTCCACGGCCGCTGGACGGAGGCGGCGGACGACGGCAAGGTGATCTCCTGGGCGCGCGAATTCTTCGGCGCCGCCGCACCGTATGCCGCCGGCAGCGTCTACATCAACTTCCTGACCCAGGACGAAGGGGGGCGCATCCACGAGGCCTACGGCCCGAACTACGCGCGCCTGGTCGACATCAAGCGCCAGTACGACCCGGACAACCTGTTCCGCTTCAATCACAACATCCGTCCTGACGCATGACGCGCCGGACAGGATGTCCCCGGGGCGCCTCCAGCGGGCCCCGGGGTCCACATGCTACACTCGGCCGATGCCTTCTTCCGTCGACCTCCACCTGCGCAGTTACGGCCAGCCCAGCGCGCCCGACCGCCACGAATTCGCCCAACTGGTGCTGCCGCTGAAGGGCGAGCTGCTGCTCGAGGTCGAAGGACGGGAGGGCGTGCTGGATCCGCTGCGCGCCGGTTTCGTCGCCCCTGGCGCCTGGCATGCCCAGCACGGCAATGCTTCCAACCGCTCGATCATCGTCGACATCGGCACCGAAGCGCTTGACGCCGCTACCGCCGGGCGTCTGTTCGAGCGCCCCTTCGCGCCGCTCGGCGCGGCCTCGCGCAAGCTGGTCGAGTTCATGGCGCTGATGGCCGACGGCGGCGCCGTGGCGCCATCGGTGCTGCAGGGCTGGGTGCCGCTGCTGCTCGACACCCTGGTCCTCGACGCGCCGCGTCCGAGTTCGCGCCTGGCCGCGCTGCTGGCCCGCATCGAGGCCGAGCCGGGACTGGCGTGGAGCACCGGCTCGATGGCGAACTCGCTGGGCTGCAGCGTCAGCCGCCTGCACGCGCTGTTCCGCGAGGAGCACGACACCACGCCGCATGCCTGGCTGCTGGAACACCGCCTTGCCCGCGTGCGCGAATGGCTGGCGCGCACCGATGTGCCGATCGCCGAGCTGGCGTTACGGAGCGGCTTTTCGGAACAGAGCGCGCTGACGCGGGCGCTGCGCAAGGCCACCGGCATGACGCCGGCGGCCTACCGGCGCCGGCACCGGGAAGCCGGCCTGGAGAATACGTCAAAACAATAGCAGGGCCGGTCAAGACAATCCCGGGGTAGTCCGGAGATCATTCCGGACTCGGGAGGTTGGTAGAACATGCTTGTACGACATCACTGGCTCGGCATTGGCGCGAGCATCCTGGCCGGCGCCTTCTGGGGCCTGGTCTTTCTCACACCGGAACTGACGCGCGGCTTCCAGCCGATCCAGCTGTCGGCCGGCCGCTACCTGGCCTACGGCCTGGTCGCAGCAAGCCTGCTGGCGCCTTCGTGGCGGCGCGTGCGGCCACTGCTGGGCTGGCGCGAATGGAAAACCCTGGCCCTGCTCAGCCTTGCCGGCAACATCATCTATTACGTGTTCCTGGCGAATGCGGTGCTGCTGGGCGGTGTGGCGATGACTTCGCTCATCATCGGCCTGTTGCCGGTCACCGTGACCCTGGCCGGCCGGCGCGATGCCGATGCCGCGCCCCTGCTGCGCCTGCTGCCCTCGCTGGCGCTGGGCGTGGCGGGGCTGGTCTGCATCAGCTGGCAGTCGCTGTCGGCGCCCCAGCATGGCTCGCTGCAGGGATCCCTGCTCGGCCTGCTGTGCGCGGCAGGTTCGCTGGCCGCGTGGACCTGGTACGCGGTCGTCAACAGCCGTGAACTGACCCGCCTGAAGGGGATCTCGGCACAGGACTGGAGCCTGCTGGTCGGCGTCGTCACCGGCGCCCAGGCGGTGCTGCTGGCGGTGCCGGCCTTCATCCTGCATCCGGGCGTGCATGCGTCCTCGGCCTGGTGGAGCTTCGCCGGCATCGTCACCACGGTCGCGATCCTGTGCTCGGTGGTCGGCAACGCCCTGTGGAACCACGCCAGCCGCCTGCTGCCGCTGACCATGACCGGACAGATGATCGTCTTCGAGACCCTGTTCGCGCTGTTGTACGGCTTCTTGTGGGAGCAGCGCTGGCCGAGCGGACTGGAATGGCTGGCGATGGCGCTGCTGCTGGGCGGCGTGCTGTCCTGCGCGTCGGCGCACCGCAAGAAGGCGGCGCCGGAGGTCGAGCCTGAAACCGCACTGAGCGCCTAGCCCGGCGCGGAATCCTGGCGCAACTCCTTGACGGCGAAATCGACGAAGGCGCGCAGCCGCGCCGGCATGTGGCGGCTGCTCGGCAGCACCAGGTGGACCGGCAGCGGTTCCGGCTCGTAGTCCCGCAGCAGGCGCTGCAGGCTGCCGGCGCGCAGCAGGGGCTCGACCTGGTAGGACAGGGCGCGGGCGATGCCGAAGCCGTCGCAGGCGCTCGATAGCATGGCCTCGACGTCGTTCACGCGCAGGCGCGGGCTGTAGCGTACCACCTGCTCGTGGGCGCCCGAGCGGAAACGCCATTCGGCCACGCTGCGCACCGAGGTCGACATGATCAGTTCGTGCGTGGACAGGTCGGCGGGCGTCGCCGGCGTCCCGCGCCGCGCCAGGTAGGCGGGACTGGCCACCGTCACCCGGCGTACCTCGCCCAGGCGGCGCGCCACCAGGCTCAGGTTGGTCAAGGGGCCGATGCGCACGGCGGCGTCGATGCCTTCCTCGATCAGGTCGACGTTGCGGTCCGACAGCAGCAACTCGGCCTGCACGTCCGGATAGGCGGACAGGAAGCGCGTGACGACCGGCGCCACGTGGCGGCGCCCGAACACGTTCGGCGCGGCGATGCGCAGCAGTCCGCGCGGCGTCGAGGTTTCCTCGGCATCCAGCGCGGCCTCGTAATCGGCCAGCAGGCGGCGCGCCTGTTCGGCCAGGCGCAGTCCGGCCTCCGTGGGCGTCAGGCGGCGGGTGCTGCGCTCGAGAAGGCGGGCGCCGGCACGCGCTTCCAGGGCACCCAGCACGCGGGTCACGGCGGCCGGCGAGCGGCCCAGCTTGCGCGCGGCGGCCGCCATGCTCCCGGTGTCGAGGATGGCGACCAGCACCTCCAGCTCGTCGAATCGGTCCATTATTGCGAATGTCGAAATGGTGAATTGCGATTATGCTGGATTCTCGCAATAAGGCAATGGGCCTAGGATGGCATCTCCGATCACATGACGAGAAACGAGAAACGAGACCACCATGGAACAGCCAGCACGCATCCTCCACGGCACCCGCCTGTCCGGCCATACCCACCGGGTCATGCTCTTCCTGCACCTGCTCGACCTGCCCCATGAATTCGTCGACAGCCCGGCCGCGGTGCGCCAGTCGCCCGCATTCCGCGGCCTGAATCCGCTCGGCCAGATCCCGGTGCTGGAAGACGATGGCCTGGCGCTGGCCGACAGCAATGCCATCCTCGTCTACCTGGCCAGGCGCTACGCCCCCGGCAGCAACTGGCTGCCGGACGACCCGGTCGGCGCGGCGCGCGTGCAGCGCTGGCTGTCGCTGGCCGCCGGCGAGATCGCCTACGGCCCGGCCGCCGCCCGCATCAACGCGCGCTTCTTCGATACCGGCGTGCCGGCCGCGCTGGCGCAGCGCCTCGCCGCCCGGGTGCTCGGCCTGATGGAAGAGGAGCTGGGCGCGCGGGACTGGCTGGCCGGCGCCGCGCCGACCGTCGCCGACCTGGCCTGTTACGCCTACATCGCCCACGCGCCAGAAGGCGGCATCGCGCTGGATGCCTACCCGCAGGTGCGCGCCTGGATCGCCCGCGTGCAGGCCTTGCCCGGCTTCGTGCCGATGCCCGCGGACTGAGGTGGCGGCCATGGACAACGACCGCATCGCCCTGCCTTTCCACGCCGGCGAGCTGCAGGCCCAGCGCCTGGCGGGAGCGGCGCCGGCCGCTGCGCCGATCCGCACCCGCATGCCGGAACAGCATCGCGCCTTCTTCCCTCTGCTGCGCTTCGTCTGCGTCGCCGTGCCTGATGCCGAGGGCTGGCCGCTCGCCACCCTGGTGGAAGGGCCGCCGGGCTTCGCCAGTTCGCCGGACCCGGCGCAGCTCAGCATCGCCACCTTGCCGCAGTCCGGCGACCCGGTGCGCGCGCATCTGCATGCGGGAGCGCCGGCCGGCCTGCTCGGCATCGACCTCGGCACGCGCCGCCGCAATCGTCTGAACGGCGTCGTCGGCCGGGTGAGTGACGATGGTTTTTCGGTGGACGTGGTCCAGTCCTTCGGCAACTGTCCGCGCTACATCCAGGTGCGCAGCCTGGCGCCGGTGGCGCGCACGCCCGGCGCGGTGACGGCATTCGGGACCGGGTTGCCGGCGCGTGCGCGCGAGATGCTGGCGGCCTGCGGCACCCTGTTCGTGGCCAGCGCCAGCGGTGCCGCCGTGCAGGGCGCCGCGGCCGGGCTGGACATCTCGCACCGCGGCGGCCCGCCCGGCTTCGCGCGGCTGGAAAGCGGCGTGCTGACGGTGCCCGACTACAACGGCAACCGCTACTTCAACACGCTCGGGAATTTCATCGCCGAGCCGCGCGCCGCCATCGTGCTGGCCGATTTCGCCAGTGGCGACCTGCTGCAGCTGCAGGGATTGGCCGACATCGACTGGGCCGCGGCCGATCCCGACCAGATGCCGCCGGTCGAGCGGGTCTGGCGCTTCCGCATCGTGCGCGGCCTGCTGCGCGAAGGCGCCTTCGGGCTGGCCTCGGGGCTGGCCTCAGAAATGGCGCAATAGCCACAGCCAGGCCGGGATGGTGGCCGCGCACAGGAGGCTGGACAGCAGGATGGCCGAATTCACCAGCTGGGCGCCGCCGCCGGCCGGCCTGACCACGAAGGCGGCGTTGACGCCGACCGGGCAGGAAGCCAGCACGATCAGCACCATCGCCGCCGCCGGCGGCAGCTTGAACACGAACACCGACAGCAGCATCACGCCCAGCGGCAGGAAGACCAGCTTGGCCAGCACGATGGCGCCGGTGGCAAGCCAGCGTCCCGGCGCCAGCGAGGCCACCGAGGCCCCCAGCGACAGCAGGGCGCAGGGCAGGGCGGCCGCGCCCAGCATGTCGAGCACGCGCAGCAGCGCCGGCGGCAGCATTACGTGGGCGAGATTCAGCGCGAGGCCCAGCAGCAGCGCCGCCACGATCGGGTTCTTCAGCGTATTGGCGACCGGCCCGAGCCAGCCGGAGGGTCCGCCTTCCTCGCTCAGGTGATACAGCGTGAAGCAGCACAGGCTGTGGAAGGCGATCACCGGATAGGCGAATTGCAGGCTGCCTTCACCGAGCACCTGGATCAGCACCGGTACGCCGACGAATACCGTGTTCGAATAGGTGGCCGCCAGGGCCGCCGCGGCGCCGGTGCCGGCGCGCCCGGCGAACAGGCGCGCCCCGGCGAACAGGAAGCCGAGCGGCAGGTAGAAGGCGCACAGAACTTTCCAGGACAGCGAGGGTGGGATGCCGGTGCGCCAGGCGCTGGCGAACAGCAGCGCCGGCACCAGGAATTTCGCCGTCAGTTCGGTCACGCCCGTATGCCATCCGGGACGCAGCCAGGGCAGTTTCACGAGCAGGGCGCCGAGGCCGGCGAGCAGGAAGACCGGCAGCAGCAGGGTAAATGGCATCGGCGCGAAAAGGAGTCGGGGCAGCCGTATTCTAGTCGAGTGTTGCGTTCCCGGCACTCGTTACAATTCGCGTATTTTGGGCGAGGGAGGCTTTGGTATGCTGATTGGCTAGCAGTACGTAAATACCAAAACTAGGATAACAAGATGAGACACTCCCTGCCTTCCACCCGCTATCGCCGCCTGCGCGTGCTGACCATCCTGGCGGCCCTGGTGGCGCTTGCCAGCATCGGCTTGCAGGCGCATGCCGCCGCGCCGCAGCCCGCCCAGGCCGCTGCCCCTGTCGTCAGCGGCGCCTGAGCGCGCCCCTCAGCCTGCGAAGCGCAGCTTCCAGAGCTGCGTCGGCAGCGCCGGCGGCGCATCCGGCTTGAAGAAGGCCGAATCCTGGATGTGCGACGTGGTGACGTAGACCGTGCCGTCCGGGCCCTGGCTGAAAGTATCCGGCCAGCGCAGGCGCTCGTCCTGCACCACGACTTTCGCCTCGGCCTGCGGACCGTCGGACAGCTTGCGCACCTTGATGGCATTGTCCTGGACCGAGGTGAGGTACATGTCGTCGGTGCCGCGCGAGATCAGCAGGCCGTCGTTGACGCCGTTGATGCCGTACTGCTCGACCTGGCCCGACACGTCTTCGCCCTTCAAACCGGCACCTAGCAGGGCGGCGGTCGGGATGCGGTACAGCTCATCGCCCTTGATCGCCTGCCAGTACAGGTAATCGCCGTCCTTGGACAGCTCGATGCCGTCGGCCGAGAACTCGACGCCGCGTCCGTCCGGGCGGCGCAACTCCTTGCCCTCAAGCTTCACGTTCAGTCCCTTTTTCATCTGCGTGGACGGATGGCCGTCCAGCACGCGCACCGCCTTGCCGGCCGCGATGTCGACCACCAGCAGCGCGCCCCGGACGCCCGAATCGGTGATGAAGGCGTACTTGCCGTCCTGCGAGAAGCGCACGTCGTTCAGGTAGGAGCCCTGCGGCGCGGCGTCCTCGTCGAAGGCGATCGTCTGCGCGACCTTGTCGCTGGCGAGGTCGATCCTCACCAGTTTCGGCCCTTTCGACACCACATGGGCCTGGGCCGGCGCCGCCGGATCCAGCACCCACAGGCTGCCGCGCTGGTCCGCCACCACGCTCTGCACGCAGACCCAGTGGTCGTCCGGCGTGATCTCGTCCTTCTTCGCATTGCGCCAGGCGTTCCATTCCTCGTCGGGGTAGGGCTTGAGGCCGCCGTCCCTCAACTCCGCCACCGAGACGGCGCTGTCCTCGGTCCAGCGCGGGAAGTTGACGAAGATGCGTCCGGTTTCCGAGACCGAGACGCCGGTCACCTGGTGCCCGAATTCGGCCACGAGCTCGATACTTGCTGGCATGCTGCTTCCTTTCCTGGTCGTTTGGGATCACGCGGCCTTGCGCGTGTGCTGCACTTTCCTGGGTTCCGCCGGCACGTCCTGTGCCAGGCGCTGCTGCAGCAAGGCCAGCACGGCCGCCTCCTCGGGCTGCAGGTCCTGCAAGTCTTCGGCCAGCGTTTCCTCGGCGCGCGCGAGCAGGCCTTCGACCATGGTGCCGTCCATATACGACTCCAGCACGGCCGGATGGACATAGCACTTGCGGCACACCGAGGGCGTGTTGCCGAGCTTTTCGGCCACCGTCTCGATGGCGCGCACCACGTTCTTCTTGGCCTGGGCCTCGGAATCGAATTTCTCGAATTCCTGCAGCGCGATCGCGGCCAGCACCGTGCCCGACCAGGTGCGGAAGTCCTTGGCCGTGTAGTCTTCGCCGCTGATCTCGCGCAGGTAGTCGTTGACGTCGGCGGAGCCGATGGTGTGCGTTTCGCCGTCCTCGTCGAGATACTGGAACAGGTCCTGGCCCGGCAGGTCGCGGCTGCGCTGGACGATGCGCGCCAGGCGCCGGTCGTTCACCTTGACGTCATGGTAGACCCCGCTCTTGCCGCGGAAGCGGAACTCGACCTCGCTGCCGTCGATCTTCACGTGGCGGTTGCGCAGCGTGGTCAGGCCGTAGGACTTGTTCTCGCGCGCATACTCGTCATTCCCGATGCGCATCATGGTGGCTTCCAGCAGGTAGACGATGGTCGCCAGCACCTTTTCGCGCGGCAGGCCGGGCAGGCCCAGGGCGCGGTCGACTTCCTTGCGGATCTGCGGCAGGGCCTTGCCGAACTTGATCATGCGCTCGTATTTCACCTCGTCGCGCACCTCGCGCCACTTGGGGTGGTAGCGGTACTGCTTGCGCCCGCGCGCATCGCGCCCGGTGGCCTGCAGGTGGCCGTTGGCCTGGGGGCAGATCCAGACCTCAGTCCAGGCCGGCGGAATGGCCAGCGACTTGATGCGCTTGAGCGTGGCCTCGTCCTCGACCGGATCGCCGCGGGCGTCGAGATAACGAAAGCCCTCCTTGTCCGGCTCGCGGCGGATGCCGGGGCGGTCGTCGTGCACGTAGCGCAGGCCGGCCGCCTTGGCCGCGGCGGGCGGATCGCTGTTCGGTATCGGGTCGCTGCCCGATGCGCGTTCTTCCAGGTCGGTATCGCTCTTCATGATGCTCCCGTTCGACATGCAAACCGTCGCCGGTGGGGCACGCGGTGCCCACCGGCGGTCATGCGAAGTCTACGCGGTCGGAGCGGGCGCTCCGTACGGGAGCGCACCTTGCGCGGCCGGCTTGCATCGGGCGGCGCCGAGGCCGAATCAAAAACTGCTGTGTTCCCGCAGGACGGTTTCGCCGGTACGAGGATTCGTCAGGGTAACGTTCTCGAGCGCCTTGATGCGCCATGCGCCGGCCTGCCGCGTGAGAACGGCCAGGATCAGCGTGTCGACGGCGTGCGCCCCGGCCGGGTGCGCGGCGCCGGCCGTGAGACGGCCCCAGAAGTGCACTACGGCCGCATCGTCACCGATCGGAACCACGTCGATCAACTCGTTCACCAGGCTGGAGTCGCTGTAGATGGTGGCGTGGATCGGGGCGTGCAGCTTGACGATGGCGTCCACGCCGCGGAAGTAGTGGCCGAAGCGGTTTACGAAGCTGGCGTCTTCGTGGAAGAGGGCGCCGAGGGCGGGCATGTCGTGGGTGTTCCAGGCGGTCTGGAATGCCTGGGGCGTGTCTTCGGGGCGCTTCATCGGCGTCATCGGATTCTCGTGGATGTCTGTACAAGGGGCTGCCGTCACCTCGGCAAGGGCGAGTGTAGGGCGATTATTGTCCTGGAGGCAAATGCTTACGCTAGCTTGTTGCATGTCGTAAGGGCAAGCGTATTCCCGCTGGGCATCCCCGGACCCAAAGAGTATGATGCTGACCGGTAACGTAGTCTTGCCGAAGTCCGAAAGCATCAATGAAGCCCAGTCTGAAAATCGGCGCCGCGCTCGCGTTCTGTGCAGCCGTGGCGCTCGCTCCCCGTCCCACCCTCGCGCAGCCCGTCCCCGCCACCATCCGCAGCCTGGCCGTTCAGGCCGCCCAATCGCCGGCCGCGCCGACGGGGCCCTACGACGAACGCGGCTGGCTCGACCGTTTCTACGCTCCGCGCAAGTATGCCCCCGCCTGGACGACGTCGACGGCTGCGGCCGCATTGTGGGTGCTGCGCCAGGCGAGGGTGCAGGGCCTGGATCCGCGCGACTACAGTGCCGATACGCTGCAGCGGCAGCTGCTCGCCGGCGAGGCCGACACCGCCCGCTTCGACGTCGCGCTCACGGCGGCGATGCTGCGCTACCTGGCCGACCTGCGCGTCGGCCGCGTGCGTTCCGAATATCACACCCGCCTGCCCGATGCGCGCCTGAAGCAGTACGATCCGGTCGAACGCCTGCGTACCGGGCTGGCCGCCGGCAAGCTGCAGGCGGCGGTGCAGGCGGCCGAGCCGCAGTTCGGGCAGTACGGGCAGGTCAGGGCCGCGCTGGCGCATTACCGCGAGCTGGCCAGGCAGCCCTGGCCGGCGCTGACGAAACCCCAGGCCAAGGTCGCCCCGGGCGGCGCCTATGCGGATGCAAAGGCCTTGTACAAGCGCCTGGTGCTGCTGGGCGACCTGCCGCCCGAGACGCCGCCGCCCGACGGCATCTACGCCGCGCGGATGAAAGAGGGCGTGCGGCGTTTCCAGGCCCGTCACGGCCTGGATGAAGACGGCGTGCTGGGCCGCGGCACCATCGACGCGCTCAATGTGTCGCCGACGCTGCGCGTGCGCCAGCTCGAATTGACGCTGGAGCGCCTGCGCTGGCTGCCGGATATCGGTTCCGGTCCGCTGATCGTGGTCGACTTGCCGGCTTACCGGCTGTGGGCGCAACCGCGGGGCAGCGCCGAGCCGCCGCTCGAGATGCGGGTCGTGGTCGGCACCTCCGCGAAGACGGAAACGCCGCTGTTCGTCGGCCAGATGCGCTACCTCGAGTTCAACCCCTACTGGAACGTCCCGCGCAGCATCCTCGACAGGGAAATCCTGCCCAAATTGCAGCGCAATCCCGCCTATCTGAAGCAGAACGAGCTGGAGACGGTGCCGCCCAACGCCAGCGTCGCCGATCTGCAGGCAGGCCGGGCGCGGTTGCGGCAGCGTCCGGGGCCGAAGAACTCGCTCGGCGCGATCAAGTTCGCGATGCCGAACCCGATGGACATCTATCTGCACTCGACCCCGGCGCGCGAGCTGTTCAAGCGCAGCCGGCGCGACCTGTCGCATGGCTGCATCCGGGTCGAGGATCCGGCTGCGCTGGCGCGCTATGTGCTGGCCGAGCAGCGCCAGTGGAATGCCGATGCCGTCAAGGGGGCGCTGCAGCCGGGGCCGACCCGGCATGTGGACCTGGCCCGCCCGGTGCCCGTCGTGCTGTTCTACGCGACCGCCACCGTCGACGGCAAGGGGAGTCCGCGCTTTGCCGCGGATATCTATGGCCGCGATGTCATGCTCGAGCGGGAGCTGGCGGCGCGGCACAGCCAGCTTGTTTCCCTGGTGGGCCGATCGCCGAAATAGCCTGTCGTCACCGGCGGGCGGCGGGTGGCGACGGCGAGCCGGCCTCGCCGGTTCAAGGCCCAGGCTTTGCAGCGCTGCCGATCCTCGCAAGCTCATCGGAAGCAAGTACCCTCAAGCCCTGCGTCAAGGGAAGCGTTCGCACCAGCGCGGCCGCCACGGCGCTGGCTTCGACCGGCGCGTAGCGGCCGGGCACGAAGGGACCGAGCATCCGGGCAAAGGGCATGGCGATCTTTTCGCCCCATCGCGTCGGCTGTTTCAAGCGATCCCGATCGCCAAGCAGGAGAGAGGGGTGGGCGATCAGCAGGTTCGGATACAGGGTCTTGAGCGCATCCTCCAGTTCGCCTTTGACGCGGTTGTAGAACACCGGCGATGCGGCGTCGGCGCCGACGGCGCTCACCAGGGCGGCGCGCGAGGCGCCCGCCGCGATTGCAGCCCGGGCGACGGCAAGGTTGGCCTCCAGGTCGACGGCCCGGAACGCCTGCTGGCTTCCGGCGACCCGGATCGTCGTGCCGAGCGCCAGGTAGACCTCATCCACCCTGGGCAAGGCCGGCAGGCGGGTGAAATCCACGAGTTGGACCCGCACCCTGGGATCGGCTTCGGCGAGGGGCCGCCGGCTGAGCACATGAATGTCGCTCACCGTCCGGTCGTCCAGCAGGGCGCGGAGGATATGCCCTCCGACCAGCCCTGTGGCACCGGCAAGCAAGACCCGTCGAGGTGCTAGATGTTCAGGCATGGTTGTCCAGGAAAGTTCAAGCGCGGATCGTCAGGACGATGCCGGCAGCGATCATGCCGATTGTACAGCGATTGGATGCCGGGCCTGGCTGGCGACCGCGAACCGGCCCTCGGCAAGCAGCTTGCCGACCGGGGCCAGGCGACCGAGCGCGACACCCTGTCCGCAATGCCTGTTCATCATGCCTCAGTCGAATCCGACCTCCTTGCGATTATCGCGCGGCACCCGGTCGATCATCTTGTTATACGGATCGACCCCGACCTCGAAGGGTTTGTCTTTCACCGTCACGGTCAGCACCGGATTGTCGCCCGACAGCTTGCGCTTCTCCAGCAACAGCACCTTCTCGTCCGCCTCCTTCGCTCCCTTGGCGCGCGCAAACACGCCAATCTCCACCGGCTCGTCATAGGCACGCGCGCTTTCCTTGCCCTTGCCGTCGGCTTCCATCTTCGCCAGGTGCAGCTTCATGGTCACGTCCCACTGGCCGTCGGCGCGCCGCTTCGCCTTCGCCTCGAGCACGCGGTTATCGTAGAAGACGATTTTCTCGAACAGGTCGGTGATCAGGGCCTGCTTGTCCGCCGGCGCTTCGGCGCGGATGTAGCCGAGCAGCTCGGCGGAGGTCGTGAACGGCGACTCCTGGTAGCCCTTGTCCTGGAGGAAGCGCTTGAGCGCGCGGTTCAGCGCTTCTTCGCCGATCTCGTCGCGCAGGCGGTAGAAGACCAGGCTGCCCTTGCGGTAGTGGATGTACTGCTGGTTCTCCACGCGCATCAGCGGCAGTTCCTCGATCTTCTCGCTGCCGCGCGAGCTCAGGTAGCGATCGAGTTCGTAGCGCAGGAAGCGGCGCATCTGGCCGCGGCCGTATTCCTTCTCCATCACCATCAGCGCCGAGTACTGCGACAGCGATTCGATCAGCATGCTCGAACCCTGCACGTTGGCGGCGGTCACCTGGTGGCCCCACCATTGGTGCGCCATCTCGTGGGCCGTCACGTAGAACACGTAGTCGATGTCCTCCTTGTCGCGCAGGTCGGCGATGAAGCCGATCGACTCCGAAAACGGGATCGTGTTGGCGAACGACTGGGCGAAGCTGGCGTAGTTCGGGAATTCCAGGATCCGCACCTGCTTGTGCTGGTAGGGCGTGAACTGGGCCGTGTAGTAGTCCAGCGACTTCTGCGTGGCCGAGATCATGCGGTCCACGTTGTACGCGTGCTTGCGGTCGTAGTAGATCTCGATCGGGATGCCGTGCCAGTCGCCTTTCTTCACCTGCCAGTTGGCGGACAGATAGGCGAAGAAGGGCATCATCTTCCGGTCCATCTTGTACTGGAAGTAGTTGCGGCCGTTTTCCTTCCACGACTTCTGCAGGTAGCCCGGCGCCAGCGCGATCTGGTCGCCGCTGGTCGAGACGGTGGTCTCGAAATTGATCCAGTCCGCATCCGCGCCGAACATCGAGTTCGCCTGCGCCGCCTTGTCCTCCAGCTTGGGCATGCGCTCGGGTTCGCCCAGGCCGCGCTTGCGGCGTTCGTTGCGGTCCCTCAGCTCCTGGTCCGGCTGGTAGCCAATCAGCGGGAAGAAGGCGCGGTTGTTGAAGAAGCTGCCGTTCAGGTTGATCGTGTCGGCCTCGCCGTTGTTCTGGAAGCCGGGACGGCGCACGTCGACGACGAAATCCAGCGGCAGGCGTCCGCCCGGCTGCAGGGCCTGCGCCAGCTTGATGATCCGGAAGCCGAACTTCTTGTCGTCCAGCTCGACCCGGTGGGCCGGCAGGCCGGAGAGGGTGGTCTCGACGTCGGGGTTGAGCTGCAGGCGCAGGGTGTCGAGCGGCTTGCCGGTCTTGTTCTCGAGGACGTAGCTGCCCTTGATCCTCACGTGGCGCTGTTCCGGATAGATGTCCACCGCGGCATGCACGTCCGTGATCTTCGCATGCGGCAGGTCCTTGTACTTGCGGTAGGTTTTTTCGTACTGCGCCTGCTTGTCCATCGCCACGTCGCCGGCCTCGTAGTGCGCCAGGACGTTCGTGTTGTAGAAGATCCAGCCGCCCGCGCCGGCGAAGGCGATGCCGCATGCGGCCAGCGCCGCGCCCAGGGGACCCTTGAGGCGGCGGCGGGCTTCGCGCGCGCGGAAGCGCCACTCGACCGACAGCCCGCGCACCCAGAAGGCCTGGGCGAGGATCAAGGAGGCGACGGTGAACAGGGTCCAGTACAGCGCGAACCAGGCCCAGCCCGTGATGAAGTGGCCGTAGCCGTTCATGTCCGAGTACGGGGTCCGCGGCAGGCCGTCGATGCTGTACAGGTTGTGGTCCAGGTGCATGACGCCCATGACGATCTGCGACACCATCAGCAGGATCATCAGCAGGTAGCCGATGAACTTGTTGTTGGTGATCACCTGCAGCACGACCGCGAACAGGCCCATGAGGATGAAGGGCAGGCCGGAGATCAGGGCGCCCTTCAGGTACACCAGCGGCTCGATCGGCGCGCCGCCCTTGACCAGCTGGATCCCGATCGCGGTCAGAACGCCGGCCAGCATGAAGGCCAGCACCACGCCCACCACGGCCAGGCTCTTGGCCACCAGCGGCGCCCAGTTCGGCACCGGGGTCGCATCGGTGACGTCGGCAATCTTCACCTGGCGCTCCTTGAACGCCAGCTCGCCGGCATAGAAGGTCACGATGATCAGCAGCAGGAAGTTGAAGCTGTTGTTCAGCAGTTCGACCATCAGGTGGGTCATCGGGTAGACCGAGGTGCCGAAGATCTTGCCCATCTGGGAGCCGGAACCGACCATGTTCAGCACGCCGAACAGCAGCATCACGAGGAAGGGCACGCTCCTGAACACCGCCACGGCATCGAAGGTAAAGATGTGCCAGCACTGGATCCAGCGGGTGGCGCCGGTAAAGCGAGGCTCGATGCGCGGCAGGGCCACGTGGGCCGGCATGGCGGCGCTTGGTGCCGGCGCCTTTGCCTTGCCGAACAGGCGCTTGCCGGTGCCGGCGCGCTGCGGCTTGAACAGGACCAGGGTCAGGCCGAACAGCGCCAGCGCGACGGCGGTCCAGAGCAGGCGGTTGGCCAGCATGTAGCCTTTGAGGTCGGGCAGGCCGGCATTCGCCTCGGCGGTCGAGAAGTAGCGGGTGGCGCGGCCCAGCGCGCGGATGCCGAAGGGGTCGGTCAGGACGGCGATCCATTCGTTGTCGATGTTGGCGGTGAACTTGCCGGCCACGACCCACAGGACGAAGAAGGCCAGTACGCCGACGTACACCAGCATGATCGAGCGCGTGGTCGAGGCCAGCAGCATCAGCACGGCGCCGATGAAGAACAGGTTGGGCACCACCAGCACGCCCAGCGCCCACAGGTAGGCGGCGCCGGCGAAGGGGCCGACGCGCTGCGGATCGACCCAGGGCATCAGCGGCCCGACGATCATGCCGATGACGATCACGGCGAAGATGAACAGGCAGGTCACCAGGCCGGCACCGAAGCGGCCGACCAGGTAGTCGCGCTTCTTCATCGGGGTCGCGAACAGCATGTCGGCGATGCCGACTTCCGCATCGCGCAGCACGGTGCCGGCGATGAAGATGGTGACGACGAACATCGACATCAGGCTGAAGATGCCGAGCATCTGGGCGACCACCACCGGCGCGTTGCGGTTCACGTTACCGATGCTGCCGCCGACCTGGACCGCGTCGGTGGTGCTGGCGCCGAAGGCCAGGGCGCCGAAGACCAGCGCGCAGACCCACAGCAGGGGCTGGCGCAGCTGGGTGCCCAGCTCGAAGCTGAAGAATTCTCTCAACATGGCCGCTCCTTAAGCCGGGACCGCGGGAGCGGGCGAGGCGGCGGCCGGCGCCGGTCCGGCGGCCCGGCCGGCGTTGCGGATCTGCTGGAAGTAGACGTCTTCGAGGTCCGGCTCGACGCTCGTGAAGCCGTCGTCCGGCTGCGTTTCGGCGTAGACGTTGATCTGCGGGCGGCCGGCCACCAAGCGGGTCGACAGCACGTTGAAGCGTTCCTGGTAGTCGGCCAGCGCTTCCTGGCTGACGGTGCGGCGCCACACGCGGCCCTTGAGCGTGTCGATCGCGGCCTGGGGTTCGCCCTGCAGCAGCACGGTGCCCTTGGCGATCATCGCCATGCGCGGGCACAGGTCGGTCACGTCCTCGACGATGTGGGTGGACAGGATGACGACCACCTGCTCGCCGATCCTGGCCAGCAGGTTGAGGAAGCGGTTGCGCTCGTCGGGGTCGAGGCCGGCGGTCGGCTCGTCGACGATCACCAGGCGCGGCGCGCCGAGCAGGGCCTGGGCGATGCCGAAGCGCTGGCGCATGCCGCCGGAATAGGTGCCCAGCAAACGCTTGCGGGCGTCCCACAGATTGGTCTGGTGCAGCAGGGCTTCGACCGCTTCCTTGCGCTCGCCCTTGGCGGTCAGGCCCTTGAGCACGGCGAAGTGGTTCAGCAGCTTCTCGGCGCTGACTTTCGGATAGACGCCGAAGTCCTGGGGCAGGTAGCCGAGCTGGCGCAGCAGGCCTTCCTTGTTCGCGAGGACGTCGAGACCGTTGAAATGGATGCTGCCGCTATCGGGATCCTGCAGCGTCGCGATGGTGCGCATCAGCGAGGACTTGCCGGCGCCGTTCGGACCGAGCAGGCCGAACATGCCGTTCGGGATCTCGAGACTGACATTGTTGATGGCTTTGACGCCATTCGCATACGTCTTGTTGAGCTGCTTGATGGATAGCATCGGCGTTTCTCCAGGTTATAAAAATTGTTGCCCTAGAGATAATGTACAGTTAACGAAAAGTAAAGTCAGCAATTTGCGACGAACTGCGGATTCCGGCGCCTGAAATGCTGGCTTGACTTCTCCTGCAAGCGTACTAGGCTGCTTTGATCGACCATCCCCGGCATGACCAGCCGCGATTGCCGTCCGAGGCCGATCTACTGGAGAGACACCATGACCGCGCAAGAAAACAAACAGATGGTCCAGCAGCTCTACCGGATGTTCCAGCAGGGCGACATCGCGGGCATCCTCGCGCACAGCAGCGACGATTCGGACTGGATCAGTCCGGAATCGGAACTGGTTCCCTTCTCGGGACACTTCCACGGCAGGCAGGGACTCGCCGACTTCTTTACCAAGCTGGGCGAGAACATGCAGGCGATCCGCTTCGAACCGCTGGACTTCATTGCGGAAGGGGACAAGGTGGTGGCCATGGGCGAAGCCAGCTGGCTGGTGAGGTCGACCGGACGCCGCCTCGACTCGCCCTGGGTGCATGTGTTCACCATCCGCGACGGCCAGATGGTGCGCTGCCAGGCGCTGACCGATACCGCGTCGACCGTGCAGGCCTTCCTGCCCGAACCGGCCGCCCAGGCCTCGCCGAGGACCGAACTGCACCACTGATGCCGGCGGCCTTCAGGCCTCCCGGTAGCGCGCCTCCACCAGGTCGATTTCGCGCAGGAGTTTACGCGCCGTCTCGTCGGAGAT
The DNA here is from genome assembly GCF_056399665.1 of Massilia sp. 01N410. Classification (NCBI taxonomy): domain Bacteria; kingdom Pseudomonadati; phylum Pseudomonadota; class Betaproteobacteria; order Burkholderiales; family Oxalobacteraceae; genus Massilia; species Massilia sp. 01N410. The sequence continues at coordinate 360,916 of NZ_JBFTRV010000001.1, forward strand.
TTCGCCGCGGCGGCCCAGGCGCAGGATGGTGTCGCGCTCGGCGCGCAGGGCGGTCAGGCGGTAGTCGCGCTCGGCCTTGCGCGCCGCGTGGACGTCGGGACCGGCGCCGTCGCCCAGCTGGATGTTGCGCAGGCGGTTGCGGTAGAGGTTGATCACCGTGGTGCTGGCGTTGGCCTGCACTTCGCTGTCGGCGCCGGTGTGCCGGCGGGCGGCCTGTTCGACCGCGTCGACGGCGGCCAGCACGGCGGCGTGGCGGGCGCGGTCTTCCTCCTGCTCGGCGGAGGTCTCGGGCGGCACTTCCAGTCCGCGCAGCAGGCGCGGCAGGGCCACGCTGGCCAGCAGCAGGGAGACCACGATCACCGCGCTGGCCAACAGGATCGCCAGCTCGCGGCCCGGGAAGGGCGTGCCGTCTTCCAGCACCAGCGGCAGGGTCAGCACGCCGGCCATGGTGAGGGCGCCGCGCACGCCGGCGAAGGACGTCGCCAGGATCAGGCGCATGCGCGGCTTGAACACCTGCTGGCCCAGCCGGCGCTGGTTCAGGATGGTGAGACGCAGCGAGACCCAGACCCAGATGAAGCGCAGCAGCACCAGGCCCAGGCTGAGCGCCAGCGCGTTCCCGGCCAGCCACCACGGATCGAAGGGCGCGCCGCCGCCGGGCGGGTGCAGGGCGCCGCGCGCGATGTCCGGCAGCTGTTCGCCGAGCAGCACGAACATCACGCCGTTCAGGCTGAACTGCAGGGCGTCCCAGATGACGTTGCGGCGGATGCGGGTGGAGGGCGTGGCCGAGCCGCCCAGCTCCACATAGCTCATCGTGACGCCGGCCGCCACCGCGGCCAGGATGCCGGATGCCCCGATGTGTTCCGCCGCCAGGTAGGCGCCGAAGGGCGTCAGCAGGTTGATCAGGATCGGCATGCCTTCGTCCTCGCCGAAGCGGCGCAGCAGGAAGTTGTGCAGGCGCGAGATGGCCCAGGTGACGGTGACCCCGGCGCCGACGCCGGCCAGCGCCACCCACAGGAAGGTGAGGGCGGCCTGGGTCGGCGAGAACACCCCGGTGACGGCGGCCGCCACCGCGAAGCGGAAGCACACCAGGCCGCTGGCGTCGTTCAGCAGGCTCTCGCCTTCGATGATGTGCATCAGGCGCGGCGGCACAGGAATCCGGCTGGTGATCGCGGACACCGCCACCGGATCGGTGGGCGCGACGATGGCCGCCAGCGCGAAGGCGACCGGCAGCGGCAGCGCGGGAATCAGCCAGTGCATCAGGAAGCCGGCGCCGACCACGGTGAACAGCACCAGGCCGAAGGCCAGTTCGAGGATCGTGCCCTTGTCGCGGAACAGGCCGACCTTCGGGATGCGCCAGCCATCCAGGAACAGCAGCGGCGGAAGGAAGAGCAGGAAGAAGATGTCGGGTTCGAGCGCAACCCCATGGTGAAACATGCCCGAGATGACGGCGCCCAGGGCGATCTGGATCAGCGGCAGCGGGATCGCGAACGGCAGCATCCGTCCCACCCACCCGCTGACGATCACCGCGAGCAGCATTGCCAGGACGACTTCGACCGACTCCATCCGCTTACCTCCTTGTCAAAACCCGATGATAAGGGATGCGGCGGCTGAGCGCCGGACTTTAGAACCTTAGCGCTTGATGTTCGCCTCCGCGGCCGCCGCCAGGATGTCGGACAGCTGGGTCGTATTGACGGGCTTGACCAGGTAGTGGTCGAAGCCGGCCGCCATCGAGGCGTCGCGGTCCTGCTGGCGGCCGTAGCCGGTCATCGCGATCAGGGTCGCGTTGCTGGCCTCGGGCAGCATGCGCAGGCGGCGCGCCAGCTCGTTGCCGTCGAAGTCGGGCAGGCCGATGTCGAGCAGGCAGACTTCCGGCGCCATGGTTTTGGCCAGCGCCAGCGCGTCGCCGGCCGAATACGCGACCTCGACTTCGTGGCCGGCAGAGTGCAGGAACAGCTGCAGGGTGTGGACGGCGTCGACGTTGTCGTCCACCAGCAGGATGCGCAGCGGGACGGCGCCGTTGTCCGCGCGCTCGCCGGCCGGCTGCGCGGCCAGCACCACGTCCTGGCTGTAGCGCGGCAGGCGCACCGTGAAGGTCGAGCCCTTGCCCAGGCCCGGACTGTAGGCGGACACGCTGCCGCCGTGCAGCTCGATCAGGCTCTTGACGAGGGCCAGGCCCAGTCCGAGGCCGCCCTGCGAGCGGTCCGGGGTGCGTTCGGCCTGGGTGAACAGGTCGAACACGCGCTCCACCAGCACCGGGTCCATGCCGATGCCGTCGTCCTGCACCGTCAGCACGTATTCCTCGCCGCTGGCGTCCAGGCGCAGCTGCAGCGAGCCGCCTTCCGGCGTGTACTTGGTCGAGTTGTTCAGCAGGTTGGCGATCACCTGCACCAGGCGCTTGTGGTCGCCCTTGACGTGGGCCGGCTCGGGCGGCAGGTCGATCACCAGGCGGTGGCGGCGCGCGGTGACCAATGGGCGGATCTGCTCGGCGGCGTCGTCGACCACGCGGCGCAGGTCCAGTACCTGGGTCGACAGCGACACCAGGCCGCGCGTGACCCGCGAGACGTCCAGCAGGTCGTCCACCAGGCTGGTCATGTGGTCGACCTGGCGCACGATGATCGAGCAGGTCTGGGTGATCTGGGTGTTATCCGAGTGGAGCAGCTTCAGGAGGTGGGCGCCGGTGCTGATCGGCGCCAGCGGGTTGCGCAGCTCGTGCGCCAGCATCGCCAGGAATTCGTCCTTGCGCTGGTCGGCGGCGCGCAGCTCGCGTTCGGCCAGCGAGCGCGCGGATTCCTTCTTCTGCAGCGAGGCGGCCATGCGGTCGAGGGCCTGGGCCAGGTTGCCGATCTCCTCGTTGGCGTAGTCGATGCCGGAGCGGGCGTCGAGGTCGCCGGCGGCGATGCGCTCGGCGGTGCCCATCAGCTTGCGCACCCGCTGCACGATCAGGACGTCGCCCACCAGCCAGGCCGCCAGCAGGGCCAGCAGGGTGGTCGCGGCCAGGCCCAGCAGCGACATCAGCTGGTCGTGGCGCGCGGCCGAGGTGATGGTGTCGGTCGGGATGCCGATCGTGACGGTGTAGTCGGTCAGGGCCGGGGCGCCGACGCGGGCGAAGGTGTGCAGGCGCTCGACGCCGTCGTCGCCGCGGATGGTCACGGCGCGCTGGCCGGCGGTGGACATCGCCTCCAGCGTGGCGGGCGACAGGCGGGTGCCGAAATAGCGTTCCGGGTCGGGACGGCGCGAGATCACGCTGCCGCGCGCGTCGGCGGTCGCCAGCACCGAGCCGGGCGGCAGGTTGATGTCGTTGATGAAGGTGTCCAGGCCTTCCAGGTCCATCGCCGCGAACACCACGGCCAGGACCTTGCCGGTGCGGTCGATCACCGGATAGGTCAGGTTGATGGTGTGCTTCTTGATCACGCGGCCGAACACGTAGTCGCCGGCGATGAAGCGGCGCTCCGAGATCGCGCGGCGGAAGTGGCTGCGGTCGCCCAGGTTGACCGGGTGGAGCAGGGGCACGGCGGAGCAGGTCACGTCGCCGTTCAGCTGGATCAGGCCGAAGTTGACGAAGCCCTCGTTGCGGTCGAGGACATCCGACAGCAGCGAGGTGCATTTGGCGGTATCGCCCATGAGGTCCGGCACGGACGCCAGGTCGACCAGGATCTGGCGCGCGCCCTCGATCGACTGGGCCTCGTTGGCGGCCGCCATGCCGGTAAGGCGGCGCAGGTTTTCCTCGGAAGCCTTGATGGCATGCTCGCGCTCGCGGATGCCCGACAGGATCGTCATCACGGCCAGCGGCATCATCGCCAGCGCTACCAGCAACATGAGCCTGCTGCGCAGGCTGTTCAAGCGAAAACGGCCCTGCGCGAAGCTGCGGCCCAACCCAGATGTCATTATCTATTTCTTCAAATCGCCGAATTCCACAATCCTGCGAATGCCGTCGCGCAGCGTCGCCACGTCGTCGGAAATGTAGCCGAGGCGGATAAAGCCCGGTACGCCCAGCGCGTCGCCGGGCATGATGGCCACTTTCTTGTCTTCGATCAGGCGCTCCGCGAAGCCGACGGTATCCATCGTCAGGCTGCGCACGTCTCCCCACAGGTACGGGCCGGATGCCGGCGCGTGCATGACGATCCAGGGGACCTCGGCAAACAGCCTCACCGCCAGGTCGCGCCGCTGGCGGTAGTCCGCCATCATCTCGTGGGGCGCGCCGGTGGCGAAAGCGGCGACGGCCGCCACCTGCGAGAGGTGGGGCGCGGCGGCCGTGATCGGTCCCTGCAGCGTCTGCATCGCGTCGACCACATCGGCCGGGGCCAGCGCGAAGCCGACCCGCCAACCCATCATCGCGTAGCTCTGCGAGGCGGAGAAGATGGTGATGACACCGATCTTCCGCCAGTCGCACAGCGCGGCAAGGCTGGTGTGTTCGCCTTCGAAGATCAGGTGCTCGTAACTTTCGTCGACGATCACCTTGGCCCCAATACGTTCCACCCAGGCACGAATGTGTTCCAGTTCGTCGCGAGTGTACACCTTGCCGGTCGGGTTGTGCGGGTTATTGATGATGACGACCTTCGGGATTTCCAGACTGTCCAGCAGCTGCGGCGTGATGGCGTCCGGCAGGTCGACCAGGATGGGGCGCAGGCCCAGCAGCTGGGAGGTGGCGACATAGGCCGGCCAGTGCGGCTTGAAGATCAGCACGCTGTCCCCCGGATCGGCGATCGTGTACAGGGCTTCGTACAGCGCCTGCTTGGCGCCGTTGGTGACGATGATCTCGGAGGCGGACGCCTCGATGCCGTTCTCCTCGCGCAGCTTGGCGGCCAGGCGGGCGCGCACGTCGAGGGCGCCGACCACGCTGGTATAGGGCATGGTGCGCTCGCGTTCGACCGCGTGGGCGACCGCGTCCAGCACTGGCCGCGGCGCCGGGAAGTGCGAGATCGCGATCGAAAAATCGATGACCGGCTGACCCTCCGCACGCAAGGCTTCCACCCGCCCATGCATGGCAGTCGTGGCAAGTGGACGGGAGGAAGCGATCCGGGCCGATGTGTGCATTCTTGTCTGTCTCCGTAAGCGTTTGAAAGGCTGGGTTTCTTGCCACCCTGGACTCGAGTGTTGCTTGATTGTACTGGTTTTAAAAATCTGTGACGCACGAGACACACATGTAACTTTTTGGCAATCCCTGTGCGCAACCGGCGCTGGCGCGAGCGCCGCGCGGCGACCGTTTCTGGTACGGTGGACCGGACCGAATCATTTGTTGGAGCAAAGCCATGGCTATGGAAAATGTGATTGTGCGGACCTTCATCCACCCGAGCGCCGCCGAAGAGGCGCGCAATGAGCTGCTCGCCGCCGGCATCCCGGCCGACGACGTCGAGGTCAAGGTCCGCATCGACGAGACCGGCGGCGTGCGGGGCAATTTTTCGGTCGGTGACCCCGGTGTCCGGGGCGACACCGATTACCGCTATACCTATGCGCCGATCGACCAGACCGATGTGCACGACTGCCAGATCACGGTGAACGCCGGCGACGCCGCCCAGGCCGCGCGCGCGGCGGCGATCCTGGACAGGCTGGGGGCGCTGGATCCGGATCCGGCGCATCGGCATTAATACCGCCGTTCCCGCGAAAGCGAAAAGAGCCCAGCGGGCTCTTTTCCCCATGCCGAGCGGCCGAAGTTGTACTGTCGAATACGCTATAGTGTTGTCGAAGCACGGAATCCTGTGCCTCAAGCCAGTGGAAAAAATATGAGCGCTATCCATCTCGATAACACCGACGCCCTCTTGATCATCGACCTGCAAGTCGACTTCCTCCCCGGCGGCGCCCTCGGCGTCGCCAGCGGACACGAAGTCGTCGCGCCGATCAACCACCTGATCGAACTGTTCCGCGAACAGGGCCTGGCGGTCTATGCCTCGCGCGACTGGCACCCGGGCGACCATTGCTCGTTCACGGCCCAGGGCGGCCCCTGGCCACCGCATTGCGTGGCCGGTACGCCGGGCGCCGAATTCACCGCCGAGCTGGCCCTGCCGGACGACGCCATCGTCGTCTCGAAGGCCGACACCGCGGCGGTCGACGCCTATTCGGCCTTTGCCGGCACCGACCTGGCGGCCCAGCTGCGCGCGCGCGGCGTCGGCCGCGTCACCGTGTGCGGCCTGGCCACCGACTACTGCGTGCTGAATACCGTGACCGACGCGCTGGAAGAGGGCTTCGACACCATCGTGGTGCCGGAAGCGATGCGCGCGGTGGACGTCAGGGCGGGCGACGGCACCCGCGCGCTCGACCGCATGGTGGCGCGCGGCGCCGTGCCGGTGCGGCTGGGCGAGTTCGGAATGATGGCGCTGTCGGTGGCCTGAGGAATCAGGGGCGGCGCAGCAGGAACAGCATGCCGGCGACGTCGGCCCCATGTTCCTGGCGCAGGACGGCGTCGCGCTGTTCGTGCACCGTCATGCCGGCCGCGGCGGCGCAGGCGCGCACATAGGCCGGTGCGTGCGCGAAGCGGTTCGAGGCCGTGATCGCGTAACCGCTGCCGCTCTCCTGCGCCAGCGTCTCCACCGAGAACGCGAAGCGCCCGCCCGGCCGAAGGGCGCGCGCCACCCGCTCGAACAGCTTTCCCAGTTCGCCGATGTACACGAGCACGTCGGCCGCCAGCACCAGATCCCATTCCGCCTGCCGGCCGTCCAGCCAGGCGACGATATCGGCGCAGGCCAGTTCGTCGTACAGGCAGGTCTCGCGGGCCTTTGCCAGCATCTTTTCGGACAGGTCGACGCCGCCGAGACGCCGCGCCAGTGGGCGCAGCAGGGGCGCGCACAGGCCGGTGCCGCAGCCGAGATCCAGCACGGCATCGAAGGGCGTATCCGATCCCGCCGGAAGCATCGAGACCAGCAGCTCCGGCGTCCGGTACCCCAGCACCCCGACCAGGTGACGGTCGAAGTGCCCGGCATACTGGTCGAACAGGCCCTTCACGTAATCGGCGGGCGCCGAAGCGGGCGGATCGCCTTCGCCCAGCGCCGCCAGCGCGAAATCGATGCCGGCGGGGTCGGCGCCCAGCTCACGGGCGCGCCGATAGGCGGCGATCGCCGCTTCGCGCCGGCCCAGCGCGCGCAGCGCGTTGGCGCGGTAGTGCTCGGCCATCGCGTAATCGGGGCGGAGCCGCAGGGCGTGTTCGTAGCTGTCCAGCGCCCGGGACAGGTCGCCGGATTTCTTGAGGGCCGCGCCGCGTGCGCACCAGATCTCGGCCTGGCGGGCCGGCGCGGCGCTCGTCAACGCGGCGTCGTAGGCCTCCACGGCCTGCGCAAACCGGTCGAGCGCCTGCAGGGCGTTGCCCAGTGCCTGCAGCGCGTCCGCATAGCCGGGGCGTGCGGCCAGGGCCTGTTCGGCGCTGGCGGCGGCGTCGCCATGGCGGCCGAGATCGTTGAGGACGATGGCGCGGTGGCACCAGGCTTCCGGATAATTCGCGCTCAGCGCGAGGGCGCGTTCGTAGCTGTCCAGCGACTCGGGAAGGCGGCCGAGGCGGCGCAGGGTGTTGCCGCGGTTGTTCCAGGCCAGGGCATAACGCGGGTCGAGGCGCAGCGCGGTTTCGACGCTCTGCAGCGCGGCCTCGGCCTGGCCCAGGTCCTGCAGGGCGGCGCCGAGGTTGCAGTGGGCACGGGCCTGCCGAGGGTCGACCTGCAGTGACTGCCGGATCAGCTCGACGGCCTGTGCCGGATCGCCGCGCTGGCGTTCGATGACCCCGCTCAGGTGCAGGGCGTCGAACTGGCGCGGGTCGAGCGCCAGCACCTGCCGGTAGAGTTCGCGCGCCTGCTCCAGCCGTCCCTGCTGGTGCAGGGCGACGGCCTGGCGGAGCAGGGAGCCCGCATCCAACTCAGCTCCAGCTCAGGTCGGTCTTGCTGAGCGGGAGTTCGCGCACGCGCTTGCCGGTGGCGGCGAAGATCGCGTTGCAAACGGCCGGCGCCAGCGGCGGGAACACCGGTTCGCCCAGGCCCGTGACCGGGTAATCGGTCTTCAGGAAGTGGGTTTCGATCCTGGTCGGCGTGTCCGGCATGCGCAGCAGCGGGTAGTCGTGGAAGTTGCTCTGCACGATGCGGCCCTTCTCGAGATTCAGCGAGGGGTACATCAGCGTCGAAAGACCATCGATCACCGAGCCCTGCACCTGGTTCTCGGCGCCGGACAGGTTGACGATCTGGGCGCCGATGTCGCTCACCACCACCACGCGGTCCACCTTCAACTGGCCTTCCTTCGACACCGTGACCTCGGCCACTTCCGCCACATAGCCGCGGTGGCTGAAGTGGAAGGCCACGCCGGCACCCTGGCCGCGCGCGAACTTGCGCCTGCCCCAGCCGGACTTCTCGGCCACGGCCTTGAGCACATTGCGCATGCGCGAGACGTTATAGGGCACGCCGCGCTCGCCGGTACCGGCCACCATGTTGGCGTCACCGAGGATCTCGAGGCGGAACTCTATGGAATCGCGGCCGGCGGCATGGGCCAGTTCGTCGATGAAGCTGTGGAAGACCCAGGCGAACACGTTCGAGCCCGGCGCACGCCACGGTCCCATCGGGATGCGGCATTCGAGCGGGGTCTGCTCGAGCAGGCAGTTGGCGACCCAGCGGCCCGGGAACTCGTCGCCCGACAGGCTGGCGCCGCTGCCCGGCCGCAGCACGCTGCCGGTGGTGCCGTCGCTTTCTTTCTGCTCGACGCGGTTGGCGAAGGTGACGAAGTGATCGTGCCAGGCCACCAGCTTGCCGGCGGAATCGACGCCGCCACGCAGGAAGTGGAAGCCGCCGGCGCGGAAGTGGTCATGCTGCAGGTCGTCCTCGCGCATCCAGGTCAGCTTCACCGGCGCCTTGACCTTCTGGGCGATGGCGACCGCGTCGACGATGAAGTCGGACGACAAGCGTCGGCCGAAGCCGCCGCCGCTGCGCGTGATGTGCAGGGTAATCTTCTCTTTCGGGATGTTGAAAGTGCTGGCGACCAGGGCCTGGCCGGCGCCCGGGTTCTGGGTCGGCGCCCACAGTTCCACGCTGCCGTCCTTCGGATCGATGGCGGCGGTGCAGTTCTGCGGCTCCATGCTCGCATGCGAGATGAAGGGGTAGGTGTAGGCCGACTCCACGGTGCGGGCGGCGCCGGCCAGCGCGGTGTCGACGTCGCCATCGCGGCGCATGGTGACCGTGCCCGGCTGTTTGGCTGCAGCCTGGGCCTGGGCCAGGAAGCCCGCCCAGCTATGGTGCGCGCCTTCGCCTTCGTCCCACTGCACCTGCAATTTTTTACGCGCGCTGATCGCGTTCCAGGTGCTGTTGGCGACGATCGCCACGCCCGGACGCAGGCCGTTCAGGTTTTCGGTGCCTTCGACGATGAAGGCATCCTTCACGCCCGGCATGGCCTTGATGGCGGCCAGGTTGGCGGAGCTTGGTGCGCCGCCCAGCACCGGACATTTCACATACACGGCGTACAGCATGCCGGGCAGCTGGACGTCGATGCCGAACAGAGGCTTGCCGGCCACGACCTTGTCGTTGTCGACGCCGCCGATGCGCGTTCCCAGCAGGCGGTAAGTGGACGGATCCTTGAGCTGGACGCCTTTCGCATCCGGCACCGGTAGCGCGGCCGCGGTCTTCACCAGCTGGCCGTAGCCGAGGCGGCGCTTCGACGCATCGTGCAGCACGGCGCCGCGTTCGGCGCGGCATTCGCCGGCCGGCACGCCCCAGGTCTGGGCGGCGGCCTGGACCAGCATGGTGCGCGCGGTGGCGCCCAGGCGGTGGAAGTTCTCGTAATTGGTCGGGGTCGAGGTGGAACCGCCGGCGCCCTGCGGACCATAGGCCGGGTTCAGGTCGCCCTGGACCACGCGCACATCTTTCCATTCGACGTCCAGCTCTTCGGCGATCACCATCGGCAGCGAGGTCTTGATGCCCTGGCCGATTTCCGGCTGCTTGGACACCAGGGTGACGATGCCGTCCTGGGCAATGCGGATGAAGACGTTGGGCGAGAATTCGGTGGCGGCGCCCGGGGCGGCGGCCTGGCCCTGGGCGAGGGCGGCGATGGTGCCGCCGCCATACAGGCCGAGGGCCAGCAGCGAGCCGCCGGCGGCGGACTGGCGCAGGAAGCTGCGGCGCGAAGCGGAAGCGGAAGCGGATTTCAGCTCGTCTTGGCGCGCGCTCATTGCTTGCCCTTTCCGGCGGGTTTGGCGGAAGCGATCTCGGCGGCGCGGTGGATACCGGCGCGGATGCGGACATAGGTGGCGCAGCGGCACAGGTTGCCGGCCATGGCGTCGTCGATCTGGGCGTCGGTCGGTCGCGGATGCTGCTTGAGCAGGGCGCAGGCGCTCATGATCTGGCCGGACTGGCAGTAGCCGCACTGGGGCACGTCGAGTTCCTGCCAGGCCTGCTGCAGCGGGTGGGCGGCGTTCGCATCCAGTCCCTCGATGGTCGTGACCTTGCGCTTGCCGATGGCGGACACCGGCAGCTGGCAGGCGCGCGCCGGCTGGCCGTCCACGTGGACGGTGCAGGCGCCGCAGGCGCCGACGCCGCAGCCGTACTTGGTGCCGACCAGGCCCATGGTATCGCGCAGGGCCCACAGCAGCGGCGTGTCCGCTTCGACGTCCACGGTCTGCGCCTTGCCGTTGACGCTCAAGGTGTATTTACTCATGTCTTCCGTTTCCGAGTTGCCAGAACATAAGGACGCAATCGTAAACCAAAGCGGGGCGTCTGGAACAAGGATTTATCGCACACCGCGTTTTGCGGGCTAAGATGATGCCATTTCGATACTCCGGCTGGCTGTCCGGGCAAGGGGAAGCGATGGTCGAATTGAATCCAGACGTGGTCCGGGCGATCGCCGCCAGGCATGAAGGACGTCCTGAAGACGCACTGGTGATACTGATCGGGCTGTTCGCACGTGTCTGCAAGGATGAAGCCTTCGCCGGCAAGAATATGTTCATCGTGGTGTTCGAGTGGGAAATGCTGGCCGGGGAGCACGGTCCGGCACGCGATGCCCTGGCCCGGGCGCGCGACGCCCAGGCCCGGCAGTTGCTGGACGGCGACAACATATTCCGCTCGGGCCGCGGCTACCCCGGCACGCGCTTCCAGCTGATCGCCGGCATCAACGACACGCTGAAGGATCCGCAGTCGACCGTCGAGCTGTTCGCGCACATGGAAGACACGATGCCCGAGGATGCGCGGCATGCGGCCTGGACGGCCTTGCCGGCGATGGTGGCGGCCGGCGACTTCGAGCGCGCCGAACGCTACCTGCCCGATCCCCTGGCGCGTACCGGCGAGCTGAACGCGATGGCGGCCAGCCTGCCGCTGTTCCCGCCGCTGGGCGCCGCGCCGCGGCTGGCGGCCGAGCTGGCCAATGCGATGAAGGACGTCTGGCTATGCGCTTCGACCTTCGAGGGACTGGGGCGAGGCACCGAAGCGGACGAATTGCGCGGCGCGGCGCTGGCCGGCATCGAGTCCGAAGAAATGCGCGCGCTGGCCGCGCGCGAACTGGCCGACCCCGGAACGATCTTCCGTGAGATCGGCGAGCACCAGGAGGCGCAGGCGGCGCGCGCCGGCCGCCTCCACCTCGTGTCGAATCAGAATCCGCCCGGATAGGTTTCCGGCGGCTCTTCCGAGTGCCAGCCGCCGCCCGGATCGATGGGCGTGACGGCCGTGGTGCGGTCGATGTGGATCACGGCGTCGAACTGGACCGCCATCTGGGCCGAAAAATAATGGCTCTGGCGTTCCGTGCGCGGCAGGTAGATGACGCCGATCGCCCGCTCCAGGCGCTTCTGCATCAGGGCTTCGCGGGCCGGACTGTCTCCGCGCAGAGGCAGCAGGAAGCGCTCGATGCCGGTCTCGTGCAGCAGCTCTTCGTAGCTGCCGGGCATGCCGGGGCGCACCCGCTTGTGTTCGGCCGGGCCATCCCATTCCGAAGCCGCCGTGACGAAGCCTTCGTAGGTCGAAAAGCCGATCAAGCGTGTCTGGCCGTCGTAGGCCTTGCGCGCCAGTTCGCCGACGTTCCATTCGCCCAGCTGGCCGACCTCGGTGGCGCGTGCATCGCCGATGTGGGAATTGTGCTCCCACACGACAATTTTGGCCGGCTCCCCGTGCCGCGACAGGTGCTGGGCCAGGGCTTCCAGGGTCTCGGCCATGTGGCTGTCGCGCAGGTTCCAGGACGAGACGCGGCCGCGGAACATGGTCCGGTAGTATTCCTCGGCATTCTTGACCAGGCGCGCATTCTGCTGGGCGTAGAAGAAGCCGTCCTCGCTGCCGTCCTTTTGCGCGTATTCGCAGGCGCGCCGCTGCATCTGGTTCAGCTGCTCGATCACGCCTTCCTCGCAGGAAGCCGACAGGTCCAGGTTGGCCGAGTAGCCGTAGTGCTGGCTGTCCTCGTAGTAATGGTCGAAGCAGGCATAGCGTTCGCGCGCGATTCTGGCGGCCTGCGGATCGACCTTGTCGAGATAGGCCAGCACTTCGCGCAGCGAGGTGAACAGGCTGTACAGGTCGAGGCCGTAGAAGCCGACCTGCTTGCCGCCGGCCTGTTTCTCATTGTGCTCGCGCAGCCAGTCGACGAAGGCGGAAACGTCGGTATTCCGCCACATCCAGCTCGGGAAGCGTTCGAAGCCGGACAGGGCGGCGTTGGTATCGGCATCCTCGCCCTGGCCGCGCACGTAGCGGTTGACGCGGTAGGCGTCCGGCCAGTCGGCCTCGACGGCCACGGCATGGAAGCCCTTTTCCTCGATCAAGCGTTGCGTGATGCGCGCGCGCTCCTCGTAGAACTCGTGGGTGCCATGGGTGGCCTCGCCCAGCAGCACGAAGCGGGCGTCGCCCACCAGGTCGAGCAGTTCATCGTAGTCGCGCCGGCCGCCTCCCAGCGGGATGGCGGCGGCGCGGATGGCGGCAACGGGGTCAGGGCTGGCCATGATGCCGGGTTCCGCTTCAGTGCAGCAGGCGGCTCATCCAGCCGGACTGCGCGGCTTCACGCGGCATCGAAGCGCGCTCGATGAAGGCCTTCATGCGCGCCAGGTCCTCGTCCATTGCCGACTTCGGATCGGAGCCGAGCAGCAGGGCCAGGCCGTGGCCGATGGCGCCGGCCGGCGGCGTGTAGGACATGCGCACGGTGACCAGGGTGCCGCCGCGGTGGCGCTCGAACTGGATCGAGCCGGTCTGCGGGATCTCGGCGCCGGGTTCGCTGCGCCAGGCCAGGCGGTTCGGACGGTTCTGCTCGGTCAGGACGGAATTCCATTCGAACTCGGAGCCGCCCGGGCCTTTCACGATCCAGTGCGAGCGGCGGCGGCCAAGGTCGCGCACCTCGACCACGTGGGACATGAAGCGCGGGAAGTTCTCGTAATTCGCAAATTGCTGGTAGACCTCGTCAGGCGACGCGTCGATGTGAACGGTCTTCTCGAAGTCGATGGTCTTGTCCATGCCAAGGCTCAGACCCTTGGCCATGCCGAGACCGGCGGCGCCGCGGCTTGCCAGGCTGCGCAGCGGCTGGTTGGCGACGCCGCGCGCCAGCAGGGCGGCGCCGGCCAGGCCCAGCACGGCGGTCAGCGGCGAGCGGCGCATCAGGCCCATCAGGGCCAGCAGGCCGCCGCCGACCAGGGCGGTGTTGCGCATCCCCGGGTTCCAGGCGCCTTCGCTGTCGCCGTGCACTTCCTGGGCCACACGCTTGCCGAGGCGGCCGGCGGTCTTGCGGGTGTCGTCATAGAAGTCGGCGACGCTGTCGGCGGCGCGGCTGACCGCGCTGCGGGCGCTCGCATAGCCGTCGCTGTCCCGGGCCTGGCTGGCGCCGCTCTTCGCTTTGGAGATTGCATCGTCGGCCAGGTCGCCGGCGGCGCTGGATGCGCGGGCCATGGCGTCTTTCGCCTTCGAGACGGTGTCGCCGATCATGTCGCCGGCGGCGCTTTTCACGCGCGAGATCGTCGAGCCGATGCCGCCGTCCGGCCTGGCCGATTCCACCAGCTCGTCGGCGGCGGCGCCCATGCGGCTGCCCGTGCCGTGCCAGACATTGCCGATGGCGCCGGATGTGCGTGAGCCGACGTTGCGCACGGCGGCGGCCGACTGCGCGCGGCGTGCGCTGCCGCGGTCGGGGTCGAGCATGTACATCAATAGGGCGCCGGCGGCGGCGCCGCCCAGCCATTTGGCAAGTTCAAGCCCGGTGTCCGTCGTCGTCGTGCTTTGCGTCGGCAGTCGTTGCATGATGTTCGTCCTCCATTGGTTGTTGTCGGTCGGCCGTCCGCGCATGCCAGGCGGCGGCCAGCAGATCCTGTACTTCCTCGTCGCTGGTCTGGTCGAAGGCCTCATACCACTGGCCCACGGAGCGGAACAGCGGCGGCGCCGACAGGCAGACCAGCAGGTCGACCTGACCCTCGAGCGCCGCCAGGGTTTGCGGCGGCGCCACCGGCACCGCCAGCACCAGCTTCGCCGGCTTCAAGCCGCGCGCCACGCGGATGGCCGCCAGCATGGTCGAACCGGTGGCAACGCCATCGTCGACCAGGATCGCGGTCCGTCCGGTCAGCGCCAGCGGCTTGCGGGCGCCGCGGTAGGCACGCTCGCGCCGCTGCAGTTCGGCCAGTTCGCGCACGGTGACGGCCTCGACCTGTTCGGCGCTCACGCCCATCAGGCCGGGCACGCCGGGCTGCAACACCCGTACGCCGCCGCTGCCGACCGCGCCCATCGCATATTCCTCGTGCCCGGGCATGCCCAGCTTACGTACGAGAAGGATATCGAGGTCGATGCCGAGCCGCTGTGCGATAGCGAACCCAACGGGCACTCCGCCGCGCGGCAGCGCCAGCACGACCGCGTCAGCGCGCCCCGCATATTCCCGCAGCTCGCGGGCCAGCAGCTTGCCGGCCTGTCTGCGGTCCTTGAAGTGGCGAAACTCGGTCATGCTGTGCTGCGCCCCCTTGCCGCTTCGGGCCTACTGGATGGTCAGCCGCTTTGCCGCGCCGCCCTGTTTCTTGGGCAACGTGAGCATGAGGACGCCATTCTCGAGCCGCGCTTCGGCGCCGGCATCGTCGACCTCGGAAGGCAGCGTGAAGCTGCGCTGGTACCTGCGTGTCGAACGTTCAGAATACACCACCTGTTCGCCCTCACGCTGTTCGTTTGCCTGCTGGCATTCCCCTTCGATCGTGACGCGCTGGCCGTCGATCGAGACCTTGACGTCTTCCTTCTTGACGCCCGGCAGCTCGGCCTGCACTTCGAAGGCTTTCTCGTGCTCGCTGACGTCGAGGCGCGGCATGGCCAGGCCCTCGTCGGCCCAGCGCCCGCCCTGGGCCAGGGGCGCGAAGAAATCCTGGAACATGTTCTCGACCATGCGGCCGAACTGGTCTTCCATGGGGCCGCCGCGCAGGGTGGACAGCGGGCTATTGTTTCTGCGGATGAGATTCATGATGACCTCCATTGCAAATGAATGCATCACCATTTATACGGCGACCGGAAGCCGATTTCAAGGGCCGCACAAGCAGGTTTGATGCCCGCCAGCCGGCGGGCAGGTGGAGGGAATTATCGGACTCAGGCCAGATTGCGGCGATGGAAGCGCAAATGATCTTCGACGAAGGTCGAGATGAAGTAATAGCCGTGGTCGTAGCCGGGGTGGCGGCGCAGTTCGAGCGGCTGGCCGGCGGCGCGGCAGGCTTCCTCGAAGGCTTCCGGATACAGCTGTTCCGCGAGGAATTTGTCGGCCAGGCCCTGGTCGATCAGGATGCCGTCCGGGAACACTGCGCGGCCGGCATCCTTCACCAGCTCGCTCGCGTCGTGGGCGCGCCAGGCCGCCTGGTCCTGGCCGAGATAGCCGCCGAAGGCCTTCTGGCCCCAGGGGCAGCGGGTCGGCGCGGCGATCGGCGCGAAGGCCGAGACCGAGCGGAACAGGTCCGGGTGGCGCAGCGCCAGGGTCAGGGCGCCGTGCCCGCCCATCGAGTGGCCGAAGATGCCGACCCGGCCCGCATCCGCCGGCAGGGTGGCCAGCACCAGTTGGCGCAGCTCGAGGATGTAGCTTTCCATGCGGTAGTGGCGGGCCCAGGGCTCGGCGCTGGCGTCGAGATAGAAGCCGGCGCCCACGCCGAAGTCCCAGCTGTCGGTCTCGCCGGGAACGCCGGCGCCGCGCGGACTGGTGTCGGGCGCGACCAGGATCACGCCGAGCTCGGCGGCGACGCGCTGGGCGCCGGCCTTGATCATGAAGGTTTCTTCGGTGCAGGTCAGCCCGGCCAGGTAGAACAGCACCGGCAGCTTCTTGCCTTCCGCTCCGGGCGGCAGGTAGACGGAAAAGCGCATCGGCAGGCCGATGGCGCTGGAGTCGTGCTGGTAGAAGCGCTGCACGCCGCCGAAGCAGGCGTGTTCGCTGAGTACATTGGCTTGGGCAAGATCGGTCATCGTCTTTCCATCGATAGGTGAACAATTGCATAAGTATGCCCGCTGCGCCGCCGTCTTGCAGTAGACATTGCAGCGAACTCAGACGATGCCGAGCGCGCCGAGCAGGGCGCCGGCCGCCAGCACCCACAACAGGTGCAGCCGGGTACGCCAGATCACCGCGCCGGCGGCGACGGAAAGCAGCCACAGCCGCCATTGTCCGCCGCCGGCCGAACTGCCGAGGATCCAGGCGGTCGACAGCAGCAGGGCGATCACCACCGGCGCCATGCCCTGCTTGAAGGCGCGCACGGCGCGCAGGTCGCGGTTGCGGTGGCCCCAGCGCGCCGCCGTGTAGGTGATGATGGTCGAGGGCGTCATGATGCCGACCATGCAGACCAGCACGCCGAACAGGGCGGCGCCGACGCTGCCGGCATTGAGGCCGACGTGCCAGCCCATCAGGGCCACGAACAGCACGTTGGGGCCGGGCGCGGCCTGGGCCAGGGCGATCGCGGCGTTGAACTGGTCCTGGGTCAACCAGTGGTGCTGCTCGACCAGGAAGCGGTGCATCTCGGACGAGGTCGAGATCGCGCCGCCGATCGACATCGTCGACAGCAGCAGGAAGTGGCCGAACAGGTTCAGCCAGTCGGACCAGGCCAGCGCCAGGTGCAGGGTCTCGTGTGCCGGGCTCATGATGTCAGGCGGCGCCAGGTGAGGACGCAGCCGAGGCCGCCCAGGCCCAGCAGCACGTACAGCAGCGGGCATTTCAGCAGCGCCACCAGCACGAAGCCGAGGGCGGCGATGGCCAGGCACCAGGACATCGGCAGCGGGCTGCGCTTGAGGGCCGCGGCCAGCCGCAGGCCGGCGACGCCGATCAGGCCGGCCGAGACGGCGGCCATGCCGCGCAGGGCGCCGGCCACCTGCGGGCTGTCGGCGAAGCGGTCGTGCAGCACCGCCAGAGTCAGCACCAGCACCAGCGGCAGGGCCAGCAGCCCGGCCAGGGCGGTCATGGCGCCGGGCAGGCCGAAATAGCGGCCGCCGATCATCAGCGACAGGTTGACCACGTTCGGGCCCGGCATGATCTGGGCGACGGCCCAGTCTTCGATGAATTCCTCCTGGGTCAGCCAGCGTTTGCGCTCGACGAGCTCGCGCTGGACGACGGCGAGCACGCCGCCGAAACCTTGCAAGGCCAGCAGCGTGAAGGAGATGAAGAGGTCGGACAGGGATTGCGGGCGGGGCGGGGAGCCGGGCTCCCCCGGCAGCGGATGCGGCGAGGTAGTCATGCACCGATTATCGCGCTGCGCCCACCCTCCTGTCCATGTGGCAGTGGCTGAGCTTTAGCCGCCGCCGATGCCGCGCATCACGCGGCCGGAACCTTCGCATTCCGGGCAGATCTTGCCGTCGGCCAGCTTGCCGCTGCCGCCGCAGGTCTCGCACAGGTCCTCGCCCGCGCCCGGGGTGCCCGGTTCGGCTTCGTCGCCCGGTTTCAGGTCGGGATCGGGAGTCATGGCCATGGGGTCCTCGCTGGTGATGGTTGACGGGATCATTCTAGGCCGGGCGGCGCGGCGGCGGCGCACGCGGATGCGCTGCGCCGTCATCTGCGCGTAATATGCGGATGCGATATGTCCTCTTGACTTGCAATTAATCTGGCCGATACTGCATCTGCGGCAAGCGGCCTCGATTCCGATCAAACAGGAGATGCAATGGAGCAAACTAGCCTGACCCAGCGCCTGGATGCGCAGCGCAGCAGCGTCGTCGATCTCGGCGTAGCCTTGCAATCACGCGACGGCACGATCTCGGCCGTGGAATTCCTGCGCTCGCGGGACATCGATCCAGCGGTCATCGAAAGGGTGCTGGGCGAGCCGGAACGCCGCCGCCCGCCCTCCGCTTGAGTGTTTCTGGGGTGTCGTGGTTATGCACAAATTTTTCTGCAATGCATCTTGCAAAAATATTTGAATCGTGCGCCGCTTGACATCGTAAGCCCTTGATTTTGCGTGCTTCACATCCTGCACGCACAATGGGCAAATTGTTGGAAGCCGCATCATTCCTTGCTTCCCGCATGTCAAGGGGGTGCTTTTCCACATGGTTATTCACAGATTTTGTGGATATCTGAACAAGCCTGGCCAGCTTATGGGGCTTGCCTAACTCTACTGGATAAATGTACAGTTCTGGCATCTCCAGACCTGTTGCATTATGCCCGATACCGCCGACCCCAGCGTTTCCGCACCCGCGCTGCATGATCCGCTGCCCGACCCCTATGCGTCCCTGAATCCGGAACAACGCGCGGCCGTCGAACACGACGTCGGCCTCGCGATGCCGCGGCCGCTGCTGGTCGTCGCCGGCGCCGGCTCGGGAAAGACGAATACGCTGGCCCACCGCGTGGCCCGGCTGATCCAGTCCGGCGCAGATCCGCAGCGCATCCTGTTGCTGACCTTTTCGCGGCGCGCCGCCAACGAGATGGTGCAGCGCGCCGGCGGCGTCCTGCAGCGCGTCTTCGGGACCTCGCCCCAGGCGGTGGCGGGCTTGCCCTGGGCCGGCACTTTCCACAGCATCGGTGCCCGCCTGCTGCGCGAGTACGCCGGCCGGATCGGGCTGGAGTCCTCCTTCACCATCCACGACCGCGGCGATTCCGAAGACCTGATGGGCATGGTGCGCCAGGATATTGGCCTTACCGGTGGCCAGAAGCGGTTTCCCTTGAAAGGCACCTGCCTGGCCATCTATTCGCGCGTGGTGAACAGCCAGGACGCGCTCGGCGAGGTGCTGCAGACGACCTTCCCCTGGTGCAGCGAATGGGAGGAGCAGCTGAAACGCCTGTTCGGCGCCTATGTCGACGCCAAGCAGGAGCAGAACGTGCTCGACTACGACGACCTGCTGCTGTTCTGGTCCGAGATGGCGTCCGACCCGGAACTCGGACCGGAGCTGGGCGCGCTGTTCGACCACGTGCTGGTCGACGAATACCAGGACACCAACCGCCTGCAGGCCGCCATCATCCAGGGCATGAAGCCGGACGGGCAGGGCGTGATGGTGGTCGGCGACGACGCCCAGGCCATCTATTCCTTCCGCCGGGCGACGGTGCGCAACATCCTCGACTTCCCGCAAGCCTTCTCGCAGCCGGCCCGCGTCATCACCCTCGACCGCAACTACCGCTCCACCCAGCCCATCCTGGATGCCTCGAACGCCGTTATCGCCGCCGCGCTGGAGCGGCATGCGAAGACGCTGTGGACGGATAAAGTGTCGACGGCGAAGCCGCAGCTGGTGCTGATTCCGGACGAGGCCGAGCAGGCGCGCTGGGTCTGCAACCGCGTGCTGGAACAGCGCGAAGCCGGCACCAGGCTGACCCAGCAGGCGGTGCTGTTCCGCGCCGCCAGCCACAGCGCCGCGCTGGAGCTGGAGCTGGTGCGCCGGAACATCCCCTTCGTGAAGTTCGGCGGCCTGAAATTCCTGGAAGCGGCCCATATCAAGGACATCCTCGCGGTGCTGCGCTTCGCCCAGAACCCGGCCGGACGCCTGGCCGGATTCCGCGTCGCCCAGCTGATCCCCGGCATCGGCCCGGCGAACGCGGCGCGGCTGCTGGATGCGGTAGGCGAGGCCGCCGATCCGCTTGCGGCCGTGGAAGCCTTCGAAGCGCCGGCGCGCGCCCAGGGCGACTGGGAAGCCTTCGTGGCCCTGTTCCGCAGCCTGCGGACGCCCGGGCTACACTGGCCGATGGACATCGAACTGGTGCGCGGCTGGTACCAGCCCCACCTGGAGCGCCTGTACGACGACGCCCCGGTGCGCGCGGCCGATCTCGAGCAGCTGGTGGCGCTGGCCGGCGGCTACGGTTCGCGCGAGACCTTCCTGACCGAGCTGACCCTCGATCCGCCCGAAGCGACCAGCGACCGCGCCGGTCCGCCGCTGCTGGACGAGGATTACCTGATCCTGTCGACCATCCATTCGGCCAAGGGCCAGGAGTGGCAGTCGGTGCACGTGCTGAACGTGGTCGACGGCTGCATCCCCTCCGACATGGCCACCGGCAGCGGCGACGACATCGAGGAGGAGCGGCGCCTGTTGTATGTGGCCATGACGCGCGCCAGGGAGTAGTTGCACCTGGTGGTGCCGAACCGCTTCTTCATCAAGCAGCAGTCGCAGATGGGCGACCGGCATGTCTACGCCCAGCGAACCCGCTTCATCAGCCCGGCGATGCTGAAGCATTACGAGGAATGCGTGTGGGTGAACGGGGATACACCGCACAGCCGCAAGCCGATGCCGGACGAAGTAAGGATGCTGGTGCGCGAGCGGGCGCGAAGCCGCTGGAAATGAGCTTGGAAAGAATAGTTATCCCCCGTGTCCTACCCTTGTAGGAATTTGCCGCATAGCCATGTCCTGCACAAAACTGGGGCTTAGCTAAGTCCTTGATTTTGCAGGGCTAAGATTTTGCCTGTTGAACGGGCAATTTGTTGAAACCCGCACCAATACTGCCCTCCCGGCTTGTCAAGAGGCGCTTGTCCACAACGTTATCCACATTTCCTGTGGATATGAAAATAAAGGCTGTGGAATCAAGTATTTAGGGCCTGATCTTGAGAAAAGCCTTGGCATTTTCGTCAGGTAAATTCTTGCGCCGGGCGATGGGCCCGGCCGGCTCAGTCCAGATGCTCGCGCAGGCGCCGCAAGGCTTCCAGCGCCCCGGCCGGAATGCCGACGTCGCGCGCGGACGGCACCCGCGGCTCGCGCGGATTGATGCGGACCAGGGGCGCGCTCCGGGACTCGCATATGCGCCGCACCGAGGGCACGTCGGTGCCGGCGCCGAGCTCGATCACCACCAGGCGCCGCGCCTGCGCCAGCCAGGCCTCCAGGCGTTCGTACTGCGCTTCGGTGCGCTCGTCCAGCCAGGCGCCGTCGTTGAACATCAGGACATTCGGACGCGCCAGCGCACCGCAATGCGGGCAGGCCGGCAGGGGCGGGCGCATCAGGCAGTCGGCCGGATCGATCTCGGGGCGGACCGCATCCGCCGGCCAGATCGCCTCGCCGCAGGGGTGGCTGCATTGCAGGTGGTGAATGGAGCCGTGGCATTCGACCAGCCGTTCCTCGGGAAAGCCGGCACGCTGGAACTGGCCGTCGACATTGCTGGTGAAGACGAAGGCGCCCAGCGGCAGGCGCTCGCCCAGTTCGCGCAGGATCGCAAAACCTTCGTGGGGCACAGTGTCGCGGTAGAGCGCCAGCCGGTGTCCATAGAAGCCCCAGGCCAGTTCGGGATGGTGGGCAAAGCTGCGCGGGTTCGCGATCTCGACGAAGCGGATGCCGAGTTCGGCCAGCGGCGGATAGGCGCGCCAGAAACCGTGGTCGCCGCGGAAGTCGGGCAGGCCGGAATCGACGCCGATGCCGGCGCCGGCGCCGATCAGCAGGGCGTCGGCCTCGCGGATCAAGACGGCAGCGCGGGCGATGGCGGCGTCGAATGCCTCAGTCACGGACATCTTCGGCATCGATGAGCCGCTTCTGGTGGTCTAGTTCAGCCAGGAAGCGCTCGGCGGCGACGGTCGGCGGCCACGGTTCCCAGGGACGGCAGCGGTAGCGCGCCGCCAACGGATCCTCCTCCAGCACGGCGGCGCGGATCTTTAAGGTAGTGCGCACCTCTTCTTCCTTCCAGCCGACCACGTGGACGGCCTCGCTGGCGGCGGCCAGGCGGTCGGCCTGCTTGTGCTTCGCGTGTTCGGTGGGCGTCCAGGCCGGCAGGCCGTAGCGCAGGAAGACCATGTGTTCGAGTCTTTGCGTGAGCGCCTTGAAGCCCTCGCCGAGGAAGGGTTTGAGCGGCGACACGGCGTCGAAGCCGAGCAGGCCTTCCTCGGCGTCGTGCAGCAGTTCGCGCAGTTCGATCACCGGGGACAGCGGGATGGGCGAGGCGGCGCGCCGCAGCAGCATCACGCAGATCGAGTGCTGGGCCACCGACAGGGGCAGCGGCCAGGCCGAGTGTCCGCCCCAGCGGTAGGTGCGGGCCAGGCCCAGGGCCAGGTCGGCGTCGTCCCAGTCGAAGGGCGTGGGATTCAGCAAATCGAGCCGTTTGCCGGAAGGCATACGAACCCAGGCACGCAGGTCCTGCACCATCAAGGAAGCCCCATCATTGTTTCAGATGGGGGGATTGTACACGCAGCGCCTAATCCAGCCGGGCTTCCTCGATCACCCCGTCGGCCGCGAAACCGTCGATCTCCTCGTCGCCATAGCCGTACTCCCTGAGCAGTTCGCGCGAATGCTCGCCCAGCATCGGCGCGTGGCGGTCGACGCGGGTGGGCGTCTGCGAAAAATGCACGGGGCAGCCCAGCGCGCGCGTGGTACCGGCCTGGGGATGCTCGACCTCGACCACCATGCCGCGCGCCTCCACCTGCGGATGGCTGAGCGCTTCGGCGATCGTATGCACCGGACCGACCGGCACGCCGGCGGCGTCGAAGGCGGCGATCCATTCGTCGCGCGAGCGTGTCTTCAGCACCGCAGCCATCGCATCGGTGAGCACGCTCAGGTTGCGCATGCGCGCGCCGTTGTCGGCGAAGCGCGGGTCTTCGCGCCATTCCGGGTGGCCCAGCACGTCGGCGATGCGCTCCCAGTTGGCCTGGTTGGCGCCGCCGATATTGATCCAGCCGTCGCTGGCCTGGAAGGCCTGGTAGGGCGCGGTCAGCAGGTGGGCCGAGCCGGTCGGGCCGCTGGAGTGCCCGGTCGCGAAATAGATCGCCGCGTGCCAGTAGGTCTGCTGCAGCGCCGCTTCCATCAGCGAGGTGTCGACCACCTGGCCCTGGCCGGTCTTCTGCTTGTGCGCATAGGCGGCCAGGATGCCGACCACCGCCAGGATGCCGGCATTGATGTCGGCGATCGAGTTGCCGGTCTTGACGGGCGGGCGTCCGGGTTCGCCGGTCACCGACATCAGGCCAGCAAAGCCCTGGGCGATGAGGTCGAAGCCGCCCTTGTCCGCGTAGGGGCCGTCGCGGCCGTAGCCGGACACCGAGCAGTAGATCAGGCCCGGATTGATCTCCCTGAGGGTTTCGTAGCCCAGGCCCAGGCGCTCCAGCGTGCCGCGGCGGTAGTTTTCGGTCAGGACGTCGGCTTCCTTCACCATCCGCAGCAGGATCTCGCGCCCCTTCGCATGCTTCAGGTTGAGGGCGATGCCGCGCTTGTTGCGGTTGAGGATCAGGAAGGGCGCCGAGACGCCGTTGATGCGCGGTTCGCGATAGCCGCGCGAATCGTCGCCGCCGGGGAGCTTTTCGACCTTGACGACGTCGGCGCCCATGTCGGCCAGCATCATGCCGCAGGTGGGGCCGGCCATGATCTGCGCGAGTTCGAGCACGCGCATGCCGGCCAGCGGTCCGGGATGGGGAGTGGTGTTTGTGCTTGTCATGGATGTCGTGTTCAGGAGCCGGACCAGGCCGGTTTCTGTTTATCGAGGAAGGCGGACACGCCGATCTTGAAATCGGCACTGCCGTAGCAGGCGGCCACCAGGTCGTCGCCCTGCGGGACGGTTTCCGCCACCACCCTCCGGATCGCTTCCTTCGACACCCGCTGGGTCACCGGCGCCAGCTTTTCGAGGCGGGCGCACAGCTTGTCGGCGGCATCGTCGAGCGCACCGGCGTCGGCGATCTCGGTCAGGAAGCCGCAGTCGTAAGCTTCCCGGGCCGGGAGCAGGTCGGCCAGCAGCAGCATGCGCTTGGCGCGCGCCACGCCGAAAGCCGCGACCACGCGCGCGGTATTCGCCATCGACAGGCAGTTGCCGAGCGTGCGCGCGATCGGCACGCCGAACGACGCGGTGGGGGCGGCGATGCGGAAATCGCAGGCGGCGGCGATGGCGAGGCCGCCGCCGATGGTCCAGCCGTCGAGGATGGCGACGGTGGGCATGGGCAGGCCCTCGATCTGGCCGATGCGCCGGTCGATCACGCGTTCGTAGGCGAGACCGTCGTCGCCGCCTTCGAAGGTCTTGAATTGTTCGATGTCGGTGCCGGCCACGAAGGCGTCGCCGCCGGCGCCGCGGAAGGTGGTCACGCGCACGTCGGCGCGTTTGGCGATCTCGTCGCAGATGCGGCCCAGCTCTTCGTACATGGCCCAGGTCATGGCGTTGCGCGCCTCCGGGCGGTCGATCAGGATGGATGCGATGCCGTTACGGACGCTCAGTTGTACACGGCCCTTGTTCATGGATTTCCTTTCGCGGCTTGACTGGGCAGCCGGCCGGCCCGGACGGCGCGGCCGGCTGCCATGGCTCAGATGGCGACGGTCGGCTGCGGCTGCAGCGCGCCGTGCGCGGTTTCGTCGAACTGCTTGCCCGGCTTCATGGCGAAGGCGGTGATCGAACCGACGATCATCAGCGCCATCGAGAAGATGAAGGGCGTGTCCCAGTTGCCGGTCTTGTCGATCAGCCAGCCGCCGAACAGCGGGCTGATGATGGCGGCCAGCGCCGAGCCGGTGTTCATCATGCCGCTCGCGGTGCCGGAGAATTTCGGCGCGATGTCCATCGGGATCGCCCACATCGGGCCGATGGTGAATTCGATGAAGAAGAAGCCGAGGCTCAGGCAGACCGCCGAGATCACCAGGTCGTGCACGAACATCAGCGGCACCAGCGAGGCCAGGGTCAACAGCATGCAGATCACGACCACGTTGCGGCGCGCGGTGTTCAGGTTGCCGGTCTTCTTCAGCAGGTGGTCGGAGACGATGCCGCCCAGTGCATCGCCGACCACGCCGGCCAGGAACACGCCGGCCGAGAAGATCGCCGACTTCTTCAGGTCGAGCTGGTAGTTGTGCAGGAAGTACTGCGGAATCCAGCTCAGGAACAGCCACAGGATCCAGCCGTAGCAGAAGTAGGTGATCGTCACCGGCGACATGCGGCGGAACAGCGGCATCCACGGGACTTTCGGGCGGTCCTTGAACTGCTTGTATTCGGGCAGGGAGGCCAGCTCGTCCTTCGTGATGCGCGGATGGTCGGCCGGGTTGTCGCGGAAGCTGATCGCCCACCACATCACCCACAGCAGGCTGATGCAGCCGAGGATGATGAAGGAGCCGCGCCAGCTGGTGGCGGCCATCAGCGCCACCACCAGCGGCGGGGTGAGGGCGTTGCCGAGGCGCGCGCAGGCGTGGGTGATGCCCTGGGCGAAGCCGCGCTTCTCGGCCGAGAACCAGCTGGCCATGGCGCGGGTGGCGGTGGGGAAGGTGGCGCCTTCGCCCAGGCCCAGCAGCATGCGGGCGAGGAACAGGGAGACCAGGCCGGTGGCCAGGCCGCTGAGGATGGTGGCGCCGGCCCACACCACGGCGCAGACGGTCAGGGTCTTGCGCGCGCCGAACTTGTCGCCCAGCCAGCCGCCGATGATCTGGAAGACGAGGTAGGGATAGGCGAAGGCGGAAAACACGAAGCCGAGTTGGGTCTTGCTGAGCCCGAACTCCTTGCCGAAGCTGGCGGCGGCGGTACTGACGTTGACGCGGTCTACATAGGTAATCAGGTACATCACGCAGAGTAGTAACAGCACCTGCGTCGTGGCACGGCTTGCTTTCATGTGGTGTCTCCTGTTTGGTTTTTCTTGGATCCGGCGCGGCGCTCGTCAGGCGGCCTTGGCCAGGGTGTCGGCGTGCTTCCCTTGTGGGGCGGTCGCCGTCAGGTACTGCATGGCGGCGAGTACGCCGCCCTTGCGGTGCGGGACGCCCGCCACCTCGAAGCCCATCTCGACACCGGCGAGGGTGCCCATCAGGCTCAGGTCGTTGAAGTCGCCGAGGTGGCCGATCCGGAATACCCATCCGGACAGCCTGGTCAGGCCCTGGCCCAGCGACATGTTGAAGTTCTCCAGCACCGCCTTGCGGAAGGCGTCGGCATTCGCATACTGGCCGGAGGCGTCCTTCGGCATCACGACGGCGGTCAGCACGCCGCTGTACTCGGCCGGGTTCTGGCACAGGATCTCCATCCCCCAGGCCTCGACCGCGGCGCGGGTGGCGGCCGCATGGCGCTGGTGGCGCGCGAACACGTTCTGCAGGCCTTCCTCGAGCAGCATGTCGCAGGCTTCGGACAGGCCGTAGAGCAGGTTGGTGGCCGGGGTGTAGGGCCAGAAGCCGTTCTTGTTGGCTTCGAGGATCTCGTCCCAGCCCCAGTAGGCCTTCGGCAGCCTGGCCTGGCGCGAGGCGGCGATGGCCTTGCTTGACACCGCGTTGAAGGACAGGCCGGGCGGCAGCATCAGGCCTTTCTGCGAGCCGCTGACGGTGACGTCCACGCCCCATTCGTCGTGGCGGTAGTCGATCGAGCCGAGCGAGGAAATGGTGTCGACCAGCAGCAGGGCCGGGTGGCCGGCGCGGTCGATGGCGCGGCGCACGGCGGCGATGTCGGAGGTGACGCCGGTCGAGGTTTCGTTATGCACCACACATACCGCCTTGATGGTGTGCTCGGGGTCGGCGGCCAGGCGCGCCTCGATGGCGGCGGCATCGGCCCCGCGGCGCCAGTCGCCGCCGAGGAATTCTGCATTCAGCCCGAGCTTGTCGGCCATCTTCTTCCACAGGGTGGCGAAGTGGCCGGTCTCGACCATCAATACCGTGTCGCCGGGCGAGAGGGTGTTCACCAGCGCGGCTTCCCAGGCGCCGGTGCCGGAGGCCGGATAGATCACGACCGGGTTCTCGGTCTGGAAGATCTTGCGGATGTCGGCCAGCACCTTCCTGCCGAGGGCCTGGAATTCCGGCCCGCGATGGTCGATGGTCGGATAGTCCATCGCGCGCAGGATGCGGTCGGGGACGGTGGAGGGGCCGGGGATCTGCAGGAAGTGGCGGCCGGCGGGATGGGAGTTCAGTTTGACCATGTGGGACCCTGTCGTAGTGAGAAAAATGGCGAAAACATTTTGTATACAATATTCAAACGTAAAACGAAGTCAATGCGAATTGCATTCGTATCCATCGTTACCTAGCAGGATTGACAGGATGTGCTGGCATCCAAATTTGTATGTGGTATACAATTTTGGAACCATGAATAATCCTGCAACTCCACCCATCATCGCCAGCATCGACCGCCTCGGCCTGTCCGCCGCAGTCGGTGCGCGTCTGCGCGACATGATCGTCGAGGGCGTCCTCGCCCCCGGCACCCGCCTCAACGAACGCATGCTGTGCGAGCAGCTGAACGTCTCGCGCACGCCGCTGCGCGAAGCCTTCAAGACCCTGGCGGTCGAAGGCCTGATCGTGCTGCAGCCCAACCGCGGCGCCGTGGTCGCCCAGATGTCCGTACCCGAGATCGAGCAGACCTTCGAAGTGATGGGCGCGCTGGAAGGGATGTCGGGCGAGCTGGCCTGCGCCCGCGCCACCGACGCCGAAATCGCCGAGGTCAGGGCCCTGCATTTCGAGATGATGGCGGCCCACGCGCGGCGCGACCTGCCCACTTACTACAAGCTGAATCACGCGATCCACGACTGTTTCAACGCGATGGCGCGCAATGGGGTGCTGACCGAGACCTACCAGCAGATCAATGCGCGCATCCAGAGCCTGCGCTTCCGCTCGAACTTCAACCAGGACAAATGGGATACCGCCGTCAGGGAGCACGGCGCCATGCTCGAAGCCCTGGAGAAGCGCGACGGCGAGGCCCTGCGCCAGATCCTGCTGCAGCACCTGCGCAACAAGCGCGACGCGGTGCTCGCCGTGCTGCGCGCAGCGTCGCAGGCGCCCGACGACACCCCACCCGGAGCCCCATGACATGAACGATTCGGTACCTTCCAGAGTATTGCTTTCCACCGGCCTGCAGGCGCGCATCGACAGCCAGGAACTGGCCGGCCGGCTGCGCAAGGAAACGACAGGGGAGGTACTGTTCGACCGCGGGTCGCGTGGGCGCTACGCCACCGACGCTTCGATCTACCAGATCGAGCCGGTCGGCGTGTTCGTGCCGCGCACCCCCGACGACGTCGCGCTGGCGCTGGCCATCGCCCGCGACGCCCGGGTGCCGGTGCTGCCGCGCGGGGCCGGCACCAGCCAGTGCGGGCAGACGGTCGGCGCCGCGCTGGTACTCGACAACAGCAAATACCTGAACCAGGTGATCGCCTTCGACAAGGAAGCGATGACGGTCACGGTGCAGCCCGGGATCGTGCTGGACCACCTGAACGCCTGGCTGAAGCCGCACGGGCTGTGGTTCCCGGTGGACGTCTCGACCGCCGCCCAGTGCACCCTCGGCGGCATGGCCGGCAACAACTCCTGCGGCTCGCGCAGCCTGTATTACGGGAACATGGTGCACAATGTGCTGGCCATCGACGCCTGGCTGGCGGACGGCAGCCAGGCCCGCTTCTGCGAACTGGACGCGATGCGCGCCGGAGCGTCCGCCCGCATCGGCCAATTGGTCGACACGGTGGAGGCGATCGCCGCCCGCGAGCATGCGGAAATCGCCGAACGCTACCCGAAGGTGCTGCGGCGCGTGGGCGGCTACAACCTCGACATCTTCCATCCGCAATCGGAGCGGCCCTATACCCGCGACGGCAGCGTCAACCTGGCGCATCTGCTGGTGGGCTCGGAAGGCACGCTGGCCTACACCGGACAGATCACGCTGGCGCTGGCGCCGCTGCCGAAGGCGAAGGCGCTCGGCATCGTCAACTTCACGGACTTCAGCAAGGCGATGGACAGCACCCGGCACATCGTCAAGCTCGGGCCGGTGGCGGTGGAGCTGGTCGACCGCACCATGATCGAACTGGCGCGCGGCAATCCGGCCTTCCGCCCGACCATCGAGAAGGCCCTGATCGGCAAGCCGGATGCGATCCTGCTGGTGGAATTCGCCGGCGAGGACAGGGCCGGGCAGCTGCGCGGCTTGAAGAGCCTGGTGGACCTGATGGGCGACCTCGGGCTGCCCGGCTCGGTGGTCGAGATGCCGGACGAGCAGGAGCAGAAGGCGCTGTGGGAAGTGCGCAAGGCCGGCCTGAACATCATGATGAGCCTGAAGGGCGACGGCAAGCCGGTCTCCTTCATCGAAGACTGCGCGGTGCCGCTCGAGCACCTGGCCGAGTACACCGACCAGCTGACCGAAGTCTTCGCCAGGCACGGCACGCGCGGCACCTGGTATGCCCACGCCTCGGTCGGCACCCTGCACGTGCGCCCGATCCTCGACCTGCGCCGCGACGGCAGCGCCAAGATGCGCGCCATCGCCGAGGAAGCGGCAAGCCTGGTGCGCCGCTACAAGGGCGCCTTCTCGGGCGAGCACGGCGACGGCCTGGTGCGCAGCGAATGGGTCGACTGGCAGTTCGGCGAGCGCATGATGGGCGCCTTTGCCGGGATCAAGGATGCCTTCGACCCGGACGGCCTGATGAACCCGGGGAAGATCGTGCGTGCGACGAAAATGGACGACGCCTCGCTGTACCGCTTCAAGCCCGGCTATGCCGAGCAGCCGCTGCGCACCGCGCTCGACTGGTCGGCGTGGAACGTGCAGACCGACCCGGTCACGGAACAGGCGGGCGCGCCCGGCAGCGGTGGCGATGCGACCGGCGGCTTCGCCAAGGCCATCGAGATGTGCAACAACAATGGCCACTGCCGCAAGTTCGACAGCGGCACCATGTGCCCGAGCTACCGCGTGACGAAGGACGAGCAGCACCTCACGCGCGGCCGCGCCAACACCCTGCGCCTCGCCGTGTCGGGCCAGCTCGGGCCGGACGCCATGAGCTCCGAGACCCTGCACGAGACCCTCGACCTGTGCGTGAGCTGCAAGGGCTGCAAGCGCGATTGCCCGACCGGCATCGACATGGCGCGCATGAAGACCGAATTCCTGTACCACTACCGCAAGCGCCACGGCATGCGCCTGAAGGACAAGCTGGTGGCCAACCTGCCGCGCTATGCGCCGTGGGCGGCGAAGTTCGCGCCGCTGCTGAACCTGCGCGACCACCTGCCCGGCGCCGCCCGCCTTTCCGAACACTGGCTGGGTCTCAGTGCGAAGCGTTCGCTGCCGCGCTGGCGCGCCGATACCTTCATGGCGGGCCTGGTCGCGCCCTCCGCGGCGCCGGCGGGGGCGGCGGAAGTGGTGCTGTTCGCCGACACCTTCAACAACTATTTCGAGTCCGAGAATGCGAGCGCCGCCCTGCGCGTGCTGCAGGCCGCCGGCTACCACGTGCACGTGGCGCGGGCGAAGGGGGAGTCGCGGCCCCTGTGCTGCGGGCGAACCTACCTGGCCGCAGGCCAGGTCGACCAGGCCAGGCAGGAAGCGCGCCGCAGCATCGATGCGCTGCTGCCCTTCGTGGCGCGCGGCATCGCCGTCGTCGGGCTGGAGCCGTCCTGCCTGCTGACCATGCGCGACGAGTTCCTGGCTTACGGCTTCGGCGAAGAAGCCAGGCTGCTGTCCGGCGCGGCCATGCTGTTCGAAGAGTTCATCGCGCGCGAATCGAAGGCGGGCAGGCTGAAGCTGAAGCTGAAGGCGCTGCCACAATCGACGGCCCTGTTGCACGGCCACTGCCACCAGAAGGCCTTCGATGCCGTCAAGCCGGTACAGGCCGTGCTCGGGCTCATCCCCGGTCTCGAGGTCAAGCTGATCGAGAGCAGCTGCTGCGGCATGGCCGGCAGTTTCGGCTACGAGGCCAGCCATTACGAGGTTTCGATGAAGATGGGCGAGCTGGCGCTGCTGCCGGCCGTGCGCCAGGCCGGAGCGGATACACTGATCGTGGCCGACGGCACCAGCTGCCGCCACCAGATCCTCGACGGCGCCCAACGCGAAGCCCTGCATGTGGCGCGGGTACTGGAGGCGGCGCTGGCTTGATATGGCCGAACACCCGGGCCGGGAGGGGCACTAAACTTGTCTGTTGCGGCCATCCGGGGCCGTCCAGGCGAGGGAGCGGCAGATGGCAAACAATCCGAAGCGCATCGATTGCGACGTACTGGTGGTGGGCGGCGGCATCAACGGCGCCGGCATCGCGCGCGACGCCAGCGGGCGCGGCCTGCGCGTGCTGCTGTGCGAGAAGGACGACCTGGCCCAGCATACGTCCTCGGCGTCGAGCAAGCTGATCCACGGCGGCCTGCGCTACCTCGAGCAATACCACTTCGGCCTGGTGCGCAAGGCCCTGGCCGAGCGCGAGGTGCTGCTCAAGAGCGGCCCTCACATCATGCATCCGCTGCGCTTCATCATGCCGCATACGTCCGGCCAGCGCCCGGCCTGGCTGATCCGCATGGGCCTCTTCCTCTACGACCACCTGGCGCGGCGCGACTTCCTGCCGGGCTCCGAGGCGCTCTCGCTGCAGGGCCATCCGGCGGGCGCGCCGCTGCAGCCGCGCTTTGCCCGTGCCTTCGCCTATTCCGATGCCTGGGTCGACGATGCGCGGCTGGTGGTGCTGGCCGCCGTCGATGCGCGCGAGCGCGGCGCCAATGTCCTGACCCGCACCCGCTGCACGGGCCTGGCGCGCGAGCCGCAGCGCTGGATCGCTACCCTGCAGGGACCGGACGGCGAGCTGCGCGTGCATGCGCGCTGCCTGGTGAACGCGGCCGGCCCCTGGGCCGCCGGCTTCCTCGGCACGGCCACCGGCAAGCCCGGCGCCGCGCGCCCGCTGCGCCTGGTGAAGGGCAGCCACATCGTGCTGCCGCGCCTGTTCGAGCACGACAGCGCCTACATCCTGCAGCAGCCGGACGGCCGGATCGTGTTCGCCATTCCCTACGAGGGCCGGTTCACCCTCGTCGGCACCACCGACATCGACTACCAGGGCGACCTCGACCGCGTCGCCATTGACGCCGCCGAGATCGATTACCTGTGCGCGGCCGTGAACCGCGCCTTCGCGCAGCCGGTCGCGCCGAACGATGTGGTGTGGACGTACGCCGGCGTGCGGCCGCTGATCGGCGAAGAGGGGGCCACCGCTTCGAGCGCCAGCCGCGACTACAGGCTGGAGACGAATCTGGACGGCGCGCCGCTGCTGTCCGTCTTCGGCGGCAAGGTCACCACCTTCCGCAAGCTGGCCGAACAGGCGGTGGACTGGATCGCGCCGGCGCTGGGCCGCCGGGTACCCGGCTGGACCGACAAGGCCTGCCTGCCGGGCGGCGACCTGTTTGGACGCCAGCCCAGCGCGCGTTCGGTGCTCGAGTTCGAAGCCTGGACCCGCACCCGCCAGCAGCAGTACGCCGGCCTGGCGCCGGCGCTGGTGGCCCGCTATGCGCGCGCCTACGGCACCCGGCTCGGCGCCATGCTGGGGCATCGCCGCAGCCGCGCGGATCTCGGCGAGGAAATCGTGCCGGGACTGTTCGAAGTGGAGGCGGACTGGCTGGTGAAGCAGGAATGGGCGCAGACCGCGGACGACATCCTGTGGCGCCGCACCAAGCTGGGCCTGCACATCCCGCCAGGCACGGAGCGCCGCCTGGAGATATGGCTGGCGGCGCGCCGCGGCCTGCCGCTGCCGGCCGCGTAGCGCGTGCATGAATAGACGAGCGTGCGCCCGTTAGCTACGCGCAGTAAAACATCGTTCCCGCCAAGCTCCCAAGCCAAGCTCTCAACCGCCATTCCTGGCCAGCCAGGCATCAATCTCCGGCAAGCGCGCCGCATTCGTCTTGATCCGATCCTGAATTGCCGCAATCGCCGCATCGACATCGCCGCGCGAACTCGGCGCCAGGTTGGCCTGGGCATAGGACTTCAACTTGTCGATCATCGCCGGATTTGCCGACACGCTGCCCAGGCGCGCGAAATAACGGCTGCGCGAACTGGCGTCGACGCGCTGGTTGATCTTGTCCACGTTCGCCAGCGCGAAGTCGACCGCCATGTCCGGGAAGTTCTGGGCCACCGCCGAGATCATCGCGGCGCTGTTGGTCAGGCCGGGTTCGTCGGTCAGCGCAAGCTGCAGGGCGCGCTGGGCCAGGGCCTTGTCCTTGGCGGCAGCGAGCAGCACGTACAGGTGGTCGCGCAGCAGCGGCGTGGTCTCGGCGCGGGCGCGGGCGCGCAGCGCATCCCAGGTCGCGGCGTCGGCATGCTGGGCGACCACCGCCAGCACGGTCTTGCGCAGCGGGCCCGGCACCGCGGACGGATCCTTGTCCATGGCGGCGTAGCGGCGGCGCGCTTCGGCGATCACGGTGGTGTCGCCCAGTTCGCTCAGGGAGTCGATCAGGGTCTCGCGCAGGTTGGCCACCGCGGCGGCTTCGCCGTTGCGCGCTTCCCAACCGGTCTGCGCCATCACCGGCGCCAGGCGGGCGATGGCGAAGGCGTCCAGGCGGTGCTGGCGTTCCCGGTCTCCCTGATAGCGCCAGTGCAGGCCATCGAACAGGCGGGCGATGCGGCTCCAGACCTGCGGATCGGCGCTCACCGGCGTGGCCTTGACCAGCTCCAGCGCGCTCGATGCCGGCTGCAGGCCGGCCAGGCCCAGCGCCGAGCTGTCCGACAGCAGGCCGAGCTGGTCGATCGGCGCCAGGCCGGCGAAGGCTTGTGCCAGCTGGGCGAATTCCTTCGGCGCGTACAGGGTGCGGTAGTAGCCGCTCTGGCCGGCGTTGACGATCACCGCGCCGCAGCCCGGCAGGGTGACCGTAGCCTTGCCGCCCGAGACAAGGGCGGTCGCCTGTTTCGAATTTCCCGCGACTTGCGCGATCACCGGCACGCGCCAGGCCAGCGGCTTCTTCTCCGGCAGGTCGCGCGAAAACTCGCCCTGGACCAGCGGAACACTCGTGCTGCCGTTGCGGCACACCGGTTCGCCGACGCGGATCAGCGGCACCCCCGGCTGCAGCGTGAAGTCGTGGGCGATCGCCGTCACCGGCTTGCCGGCGGCCTTCTCGATCTGCTTCCACAGGTCGTCGGACACGGTATTGCCGTAGGCATGGGCCTTCATGTAGCTGCGCACGCCGTTGCGCCAGGCGTTCTCGCCCACATAGGCTTCCAGCATGCGGATCACCGCCTCGCCCTTCTGGTAGGTGATCTCGTCGAAGGCCTGGTTGGCCTGCTCGACGGTCTCGATGTGCTGCACCACCGGGTGGGTGGTGGCGACCGAGTCGCGCTGCATGGCGCCGTCGCGGCTGCCGACCGCGCCCAGGTGGGTATTCCATTCCGGGTGCAGGCGCTGGGTCATGCGGCTTTCCATCCACGAGGCGAAGCCTTCGTTGAGCCACAGGTCGTCCCACCAGCGCATCGTGACCAGGTCGCCGAACCACTGGTGCGCCATCTCGTGGGCCGCGGTGGCGAAGATCTCCTGGCGGTCGTGCTGGGTCGAGCTGGCCGGATCGAAGAGCAGCGCGTATTCGAAGGTGAAGATCGCGCCCCAGTTTTCCATCGCGCCGAAGAACTGGCTGCGGCCGGGGCCGGCGATGTTGTCGAGCTTGGGCAGCGGATAGCGCACGCCGAAGTAATCGTTGTACTCGCGCAGGATGTCCTTCGAGGAGTCCAGCGCGAACCTGGCCTGGTCGATGGCGCCGCGGCGGGTGACGACGCCCAGCTCGGTGCCCTCTACTTTGGTGGTGGCGCGCTCGAAGTCGCCGGCGCCGAAGAACAGCAGATAGGTCGACATCTTCGGCGTCTTCGCGAACACCACGCGCTGGCGGCCGTCCGGCAGTCTGGTGACGCTCGACGGCGGCATATTACTGACCGCCATCTGGCCGGCCGGGATGGTCGCCTCCAGCGAGAACGTCGCCTTGTAGGCCGGCTCGTCCCAGGACGGGATCATGCGGCGCGCGTCCGAGTTCTCGAACTGGGTATAGATGGCGCGCTGCTGCTTGCCCTCAAGCCCCGGGTAATCCAGCGAGAACAGGCCCACGGCCTGGGTGCCGATCACGCCGCTGTAGTCGAGGCTCAGCTTGTACAGGCCGGGCGCCAGCGGACGTTCGAAGCTGAAGGTGGCGGTCTGGGCGCCGGCGTCGACCTTGACCCTGGCCGCCTGCGCGCTGCCGCCGGCGGCCGGGACCAGGCTCACGCTGTTGAAACTGAGGTCGGCGGCGTTCAGGGTGATGCTGTCGGTCGCCTTCGTGATATTGACGGTGATGCCGGCATTGGCCGTGAAGCGTCCGCCGGCGGCGTCCGGCGTCAGCGCGATCTCGTAGTGGCTGGGGATCACGCCGCGCGGCAGCTGGGTGGTCGCTTCCTGGACCGCGGCCGCTTTCGGCGCGGCGGCGGCATGCTGGAAGGGGAGGGCGGCGAAGGCGAGTGCGACGGCGGCGGAGATCAGGCTGCGATGCATGGAAAATCCTGTGTGGAAGGGGACCAGTCAGCGAATCTACGTTCAAGATGCATGCCTGTCAATCGGCGTTCGTGATGCGCTATGATCGTCCTTACAAGCATAAAACCGGAGGAGACACATGAAGTTGTACACCAGCCACCGCACCCCGAATCCGCGCCGCGTCCTCATGTTCATCGCCGAGAAAGGCATCACCGGCATCGAGCTGGTGCCGGTCGACCTGTTCAAGGGCGAGCACAGGGATTCTGTATTTACGGGGCTGAATCCGATGGCCCAGGTCCCGGTGCTGGAGCTGATTGATGGCCGCCGGCTGGCCGAGACCCGCGCCATCTGCACTTACCTGGAAGGACTTTACCCGCAGCCCAACCTGATGGGCGAGGGCTTCGAGGAACGCGCCTTCATCGAGATGGCGGACCGCCGCGCCGAGCTGCAGCTGTTCCTGAAGGTGGCCAACTGCATCCGCCACACGCACCCTGGCCTGGCGCCGCTGGAGCAGCCGCAGTTCGCCGAGTTCGGCGCGTCCCAGGGCCGCAAGGTGCGCGACACCGCGCGCTGGCTGGACGGCGTGCTGGCGCAGCAGAAATACGTGGCGGGCGGGCGCTTCACGATCGCCGACATCACCACCTTCTGCGCGCTGGAGTTCGCGCGCGGACTGATGAAGTTCAGGCCGGGCGAGGAGGGTTTCGGTCACCTGCAGGCATGGCGCGACCGCATCGCGGAGCGGCCGAGCGCGCAGGTGGTGTGACTCTACCTTACCGCGATCGCCGAGATCTCGACCGCCACGTCCTTCGGCAGGCGGTCGACCTGGACGGTGGCGCGGGCCGGCGGTTTGTCGGTGAAGTACTTGCCGTAGACCGCGTTCAGCTTGGGGAAGTCGTCCAGGTTCTTCACGTACACCGTGGTCGAGACCACGTTGTCCATCGACATGCCGTCCGCCGCCAGTACCGCCTTCAGGTTGTCGAGCACCTGGGCGGCCTGTTCCTCGATTGGCCCGGTGCGTGCCTGGTTGGTCTTCGGATCGATCGGCAGCTGGCCCGCCAGGAACACCAGGTTGCCGGTCCTGACCGCCTGCGAATACCGCCCGACCGCGGCCGGGGCGTCCTTGGTGGCGACGATGTCCTTCGCCGGCGGCGCGGCCACAGCGCTGCCGAGCGTAGCGATGGCCAGCAGCGCAAGCACTGCCCGTGGCGTGGTCCTCATGATGTGTCCTCCCTTCGTGGAAAAAGACCGGTATGCAGGCAGTCTAGAGGCTGCCACGGCCGATTTCATCACCCGATCGGGTGAAAGGGCTCATGCAAGCAGGTCAAGGCTCGACACCAGCCGCGTCAGCGCGGTCTGGCTGGCGCAGCCAGTCTTGCGGAACACCGACTTGAGCTGGGTGCGCGCCGTTTCCGGACTGATGTCGAGGCAGGCGGCGGCGTCCACCAGGCTGCCGCCGGCAGACCAGGCCAGCACCAGCCTGACTTCGGCCTTGCTTAGACCATACAGTTCGCGCAGTAAGCCGAGGTCGCCGTGGCGGGCCAGCTCGCTGAAGCGGGCCCGCAGCCTGGCGGCGCAGCGCAGATGCGGGATCAGTGGCTGCAGGCGGCGTGCCTTGGCGGTGCCCGGCTCGCGGTCGCTCAGGTGCGACTGGAAGGCCAGACCGGCCAGCGTCGGGCCGGCATTGATGAGGGGTGTGCAGATGATGGCGCCGAGGCCGTAGGGCCGCAGGAAATCCTGGTAGAACTCGCTGTGCCGCTTGGTGCTGGCGCCGAGTTCGCGTTCGTCGATGAACCATTCGCCTTCCGGCATCGCGTCGGCGACCGGACGGACCGGATCGAGGGCGACGTAGCGGGTCTCGTACTGGCGCACGAAGTCGAGGTCGAGCTGGGCGACTTCGGCGATCAGGGTCTGCTGGCTGCCGCGGTCATGCACCAGGCAGGCCGACTGCTCGCAGCCGAGTTCCAGCGGCAGTGCGGCCAGCACCGGCTGCCAGCCATCCGGCGCCAGCACGCCTTCGGAGATCGAACGGACCAGACTGTCGAAGCGCCGCGCGTCCATATCGCCTCCCGCATTGCACTGCAATGATTTCTGTCGTCAACCCACCCTTTTGTACCAGGGCCGGTCGCCCTCGATCGCCTGGTAGGTCCCCGCATACGCATCCGCCACCGACATCTGCTGGTCCAGGCACAGCACGCCGAAACGCGCGAGGCTGTCGTGGAACAGGCGCAGCACGCGCTGGCGCAGCACCGGACCGAAATCGGCCAGCGTGTGGCAGCACAGGATGGCCTGGAACTCGTTGAAGGAGGCGTCGGTCACCAGGCTGTACTGCGACCAGGTGACGCGGCGGCGCAGGTCGGCGCGCAGCCGTGCGCGCCGTTCGCCGTTCGCACCAATCTCGATCTCGAACCAGGACAGCAGGTCGCCGCGCCCGCCACTTTCTTCGTGGCGTCCGCGCGCTTCCTCCAGCGCGGCCAGCGGCAGGCAGGCATCCTGCATGTCCGCGAGCAGCTCCTCGTTGGCGAGGGTGGCGTGGATGTCCAGCTTGCCCAGCACGCCTTCCTCGGCCAGCACGACCGCCAGGGTCCAGGCTTCGCCCACGCCGGCGCACTCGGCCAGCCAGACCCGCGGCACCGGCCAGCCGCGCAGCGACGGCGCCAGCACCCCGCGCAGCCTGGCCGCATGGCCGACGCAGTCGAACAGCGGCGCCGGTGGCGGCGACAGCGCACGCAGCAGCTTCGATGCCGCGCCCGCATCGTGCAATGCCTTCTCCTGCAGCCCGGACAGGGTGGCGGCGCCGCTGGCGTGCACCGCCTGGCTCAATTTTTGCCGCACGGCGGCGCGGTCGTAGGCGCGGAAGTCGTAGCCGAAGCGCTGGAAGATCGCTTCCAGCAGCAGCTCCGTTTCCAGCTCCTCGACCGCGAGGCCGGCGGCGAGGCCGGTCCACGCATTCATGCCAGCCCCCTCGATGCAGCCATCAATGGAGCCATCAATGGAGCCAAACCCGCATCATCGACAGCAGCTGGGCCACGTCGACCGGCTTGGTGATGTAGTCCGAGGCGCCGGCGGCGATGCACTTGTCGCGGTCGCCCTTCATCGCTTTCGCGGTCAGGGTGATGATGGGCAGCGACTTGAACCTCGGGATCCGGCGGATCGCCCGCATGGTGTCGTAGCCGTCCATCTCCGGCATCATGATGTCCATCAGGACGATCTCGATGCCGGGGTCCTTCTCCAGCACCTCGATGCCGTCGCGGCCGTTCTCGGCAAACAAGACCTGCATCTGCTGGCGCTCGAGCAGCGAGGACAAGGCAAAAATGTTGCGCAGGTCGTCGTCGACGATCAGCACCTTGCGTCCGGCCAGGCCGGAATCGAGGGCCTGGATCTCTTCGAGGATGCGGCGCTGCGTGTCCGGCAGGCTGGCATGCGAACGGTGCAGGAACAGCGCGGTCTCGTCCAGCAGGCGCTCGGGCGAGCGGGCGTCCTTGACCACGATGGTCTTGGCGTAGCGCTTGAGCTTCGTGACTTCCTTGCGGCCCAGTTCCGCGGCCGTGTAGATCACGATCGGCAGGTCGCGCAAGGCCGGCTGCTTGCCGATCTGGTCGAGCAGTTCGAAGCCCGAGATGTCCGGCAGGGTCAGGTCCAGCACCATGCAGTCAAAGTGCTGGCCGGCCAGCGCCGCCAGCGCGGCCTCGCCGGTTTCGGCGGTGACGATGCGGACGTCGGAATCGCCGATCAGCGAGACGATCGCCTCGCGCTGGGCCATGTCGTCCTCGACCACCAGCAGCGAGCGTTTGCCGCCCATCAGGAACTTCTGGATGCGCGTGAATTCTTCCTGCAGCGTCTCGCGGCTGACCGGCTTGTTGATGTAGCTGATCGCGCCCTGGCGCAGCGCGCGTTCGCGTTCGCGCATCGCCGACAGCACGTGCACCGGGATGTGGCGGGTGCCCGGGTCGCGCTTCAGGCGTTCGAGTACGGTAAGGCCGTCGATGTCGGGCAGGTCGATGTCGAGCAGGATCGCGGCCGGCTGGAAGTCGCGCGCCAGCGACAGCGCGGAGTCGCCGCGGTGGGTCACGATGCCCTTGAAGTTCTTCTCGCGGGCGAAGTCGAGCAGTGTCTTGGCGAAGCGCTCGTCATCCTCGACGATCAGCACCGAGGGATCGCCCGGCGCGATCAGGCCGCGGTCGTCCAGCATGGCCGCATACTCGACCAGGTTGTTCGCGGGATCGGGCACGGCGATGCTGGTGGTGGTGGCTGCCGTATCGGCGTCCAACTCGGCTTCCAGCGAGGCGCGCGACGCCGGCGTCGCGGCCGGCGCGGGCTGCGGCGGCGCCAGGCGGGCCGGCTGGGGCTGGCGGGTCTGCTCGTAGTTGATGAAGCCGGCGCGGTTGTAGGGCAGGTACAAGGTGAAAGTGGACCCGACGTTGACCGTGGACTCCACGCGGATCTCGCCGCCCAGCAGGCGCGCCAGTTCGCGCGAGATCGACAGGCCCAGGCCGGTGCCGCCGTATTTGCGGGCGGTCGAGCCGTCGGCCTGCTGGAAGGCTTCGAAGATCAGCTGCAGCTTGTCGGACGGGATGCCGACGCCGGTGTCGCGCACCGAGAAGGCCAGCACCGCGTCCGCGTGCAGCAGGTGGGGGTGGTCGGCGGTCCAGCCGCTCGTGACCAGGCTGATGGTCAGCGCGACGTTGCCGTGGCTGGTGAACTTGAAGGCGTTCGACAGCAGGTTCTTGAGCACCTGCTGCAGGCGCGTCGTATCCGTCATCAGCGCGGTCGGCAGGTTGTCCGCCAGGTCGACCTGGAAGCCGAGGTGCTTGGCTTCGGCCATGTGGCGGAAGGTGCGGTCGACGTAGTTGCGCAGCGCCGAGAAGCGATACTCGGACACGTCCAGCGTGACGGTGCCGGACTCGATCTTCGACAGGTCGAGGATGTCGTTAATCAGGGTCAGCAGGTCGGAGCCGGAGCCGTGGATGGTCTTCGCGAATTCCACCTGCTTCATCGACAGGTTGCCCTCGGGGTTATCCGAGAGCTGCTGCGCCAGGATCAGCAGCGAGTTCAGTGGCGTACGCAATTCGTGCGACATATTCGCCAGGAACTCGGACTTGTACTTCGAGGACAGCGCCAGCTGGGTCGCCTTTTCCTCGAGCGCCAGCTTGGCCTGTTCCACCTCGCGGTTCTTGCGTTCCACCTCGATGTTCTGCTCGGACAGCAGGCGCGCCTTCTCCGCCAGCTCCTGGTTGGTCTGCTGCAGTTCCTGCGCCAGCGACTGCGACTGGGTCAGCAGCGATTCGGTACGGCTGTTCGCCTCGATGG
Source organism: Massilia sp. 01N410 (assembly GCF_056399665.1). NCBI lineage: Bacteria > Pseudomonadati > Pseudomonadota > Betaproteobacteria > Burkholderiales > Oxalobacteraceae > Massilia > Massilia sp. 01N410. The sequence goes on from NZ_JBFTRV010000001.1 coordinate 401,537, forward strand.
TGTTGAGCACCACGCCGATCGATTCCATCAGCTGGTCGAGGAAGGACAGGTGGGTTTCCGTGAAGCGGTCCAGCGAGGCGATCTCGATGACGGCCTTGACCTGCTGTTCGAACAGGATAGGCAGCACCACGATATTGGTCGGCGGCGCCGCGCCCAGGCCGGACGAGACCTGGATGTAGTCGCGCGGGACGTCGGTCAGCCAGATGCGGGTCTTCTCCAGCGCGCACTGGCCCACCAGGCCTTCGCCCGGCAGGAAGGAGGTCGGCAGCTTGCGGCTGGAACGGTAGCCGTAGGAGGCGATCAGGCGCAGGCGCGCATCGCTCTCCTGCGAGTCCATCATGTAGAACACGCCGTGGTGGGCGGTAATCAGGGGCGCCAGTTCGGACAGGATCAGCTTGGTCACGGCCTGCAGGTCGCGCTGGCCCTGCAGCAGGCGGGTGAAGCGCGCCAGGTTGGTCTTCAGCCAGTCCTGCTGCGCGTTCTTCTGCGTGGTTTCCTTCAGGTTGCGGATCATCTCGTTGATGTTGTCCTTCAGGTAGGACATCTCGCCGCGCGCTTCCACGGTAATCGAACGCGAAAGGTCGCCGCGGGTCACCGCCGTCGCCACCTCGCCGATCGCACGCATCTGGTTGGTCAGGTTCGCCGCCAGCTGGTTCACGTTCTCGGTCAGGTCCTTCCAGGTACCGGCCACGCCGGACACGTTCGCCTGGCCGCCGAGCTTGCCCTCGGTACCCACCTCGCGCGCCACCCGGGTCACTTCGGAGGCGAAGGAGGACAGCTGGTCCACCATCACGTTGATGGTGTCTTTCAGCTCCAGGATCTCGCCCTTCACGTCCACCGTGATCTTCTTCGACAGGTCGCCGCGCGCCACCGCGGTGGTCACCGCCGCGATGTTACGCACCTGGCCCGTCAGGTTCGACGCCATGAAGTTCACGTTGTCGGTCAGGTCCTTCCAGGTGCCGCCGACGCCAGGCACGTAAGCCTGGCCGCCCAGCTTGCCTTCCGTACCCACTTCGCGCGCCACCCGCGTCACCTCGGAGGCGAAGGAGGACAGCTGGTCCACCATCACGTTGATGGTGTTCTTCAGTTCCAGGATCTCGCCCTTCACGTCCACCGTGATCTTCTTCGACAGGTCGCCGTTCGCCACCGCGGTGGTCACGTCCGCGATGTTACGCACCTGGCCGGTCAGGTTGCCGGCCATCGAGTTCACGCCGTCGGTCAGGTCCTTCCAGGTGCCGGCGACGCCAGGCACGTTCGCCTGGCCGCCCAGGCGGCCCTCGGTACCCACCTCGCGCGCCACGCGGGTCACCTCGGAGGCGAAGGAATTCAGCTGGTCCACCATCACGTTGATGGTGTTCTTCAGTTCCAGGATCTCGCCTTTCACGTCCACCGTGATCTTCTTGGACAGGTCGCCGTTCGCCACCGCGGTGGTCACGTCCGCGATGTTACGCACCTGGCCGGTCAGGTTGCCCGCCATCGAGTTCACGGAGTCGGTCAAGTCCTTCCAGGTACCCGCCACGCCCTTCACCTGCGCCTGGCCGCCCAGCTTGCCCTCGGTACCGACCTCGCGCGCCACCCGGGTCACCTCGGAGGCGAAGGAGGACAGTTGGTCCACCATCACGTTGATGGTGTTTTTCAGTTCCAGGATCTCGCCCTTCACGTCCACCGTGATCTTCTTGGACAGGTCGCCGTTCGCCACCGCGGTCGTCACCGCCGCGATGTTACGCACCTGGCCGGTCAGGTTCGACGCCATGAAGTTCACGTTGTCGGTCAGGTCCTTCCAGGTGCCGCCGACGCCAGGCACGTAAGCCTGGCCGCCCAGCTTGCCTTCCGTACCCACTTCGCGCGCCACCCGCGTCACCTCGGACGCGAAGGAACGCAGCTGGTCCACCATCACGTTGATGGTGTCCTTCAGCTGCAGGATCTCGCCGCGCACGTCCACCGTGATCTTCTTCGACAGGTCGCCGTTCGCCACCGCGGTGGTCACCTCGGCGATGTTACGCACCTGCGAGGTCAGGTTACCCGCCATCGAGTTCACCGAGTCGGTCAGGTCCTTCCAGGTACCGGCGACACCCGGCACATAGGCCTGGCCGCCGAGCTTGCCCTCGGTACCCACTTCTCGCGCCACCCGGGTCACCTCGGAGGAGAAGGAGGAGAGCTGTTCCACCATGGTGTTCGCGGTGGTCGCCGCGCGCAGGTACTGGCCCTTCAGCGGGTGGCCATCGACCTCGAGGGCCATGGTCTGCGACAGGTCGCCTTTCGCCACCGCGCCGATGACGCGCGCCATCTCGGTGGTCGGACGCACCAGGTCGTCGATCAGGGTGTTGACCGAGCTGATGATGGTTGACCAGCCGCCGACCACGCCCGGCACGTCGGCGCGCTGGGTCAGGTGGCCTTCGCGGCCCACGACGCGCGAGACCTCCGTCACCGTCTCGACCATCTTCTGCTTGGTCTCGATGATGTCGTTCAGGGTGTCGGCGATCTTGCCGGACACGCCGGTCCAGTCGGAAGGCATGCGCACGGAGAAGTCGCCTTTTTTGAGCGCCATCAACGTGGATAGCAGCAGCTTGACATCTAGCTGTTCAGCCATGTCAGTCATGTTATTCATTGACCAGAATTCCTCGAAGGTGAGAAGGGTAGGGCGGACACTTTTTGTTAAATCTCAGAAACTTGTAAAGATACGCTTGTGTTTTATCAAGTCAAGCAGTAATGACGACACTGTCAAGGGCTGCCATAAACTTGCATTTTTGCAATTTTGCATGGACAATTCGCGCGAGCTTATCCAATTTCAACGGTGAGGGGCGCACGATTGCCGGGACCGGCAAGCTGGTTGTTGTATCAAAACGACAAGCTTTGTGCGGTGGTGGCTGGGAAAAAGATGACTAAAAGAATAATTCTTCGTGCTTTTTAGTTACAAGTCATCTAGCATACGGTTGTTACACCATCAATACAGCGCGGAGTTACCATGATGAGCGTCGAACTTGGCGAGCTGATGCATAGCGACACGGCGTCGAGCTGGGGAGAGGCGCTGTTTTCCCTGGGCCGGCACTACGGTTTCGAGAAAGTGCTGTTTGCGATGTCGGGCTCGCGCCATGCGCGCCTCGAACACGCTTTCTTCCAGACGAATTATCCGCGCCAATGGCGGGAACGTTACGAGGCCGAGCGCCTTGCCTACGTCGACCCGCTGGTCAGCCATTGCCTGGCGAGCACCCTGCCGCTGGTGTGGCAAGCCGATACTTTCCGCAGTCCCGCCCAGCGCGCCATGTATGAAGACGGCTGCAACCATGGCATCCGGGCCGGTGTGGCCTTTCCGATCCACGGGCCGAACGGCGAATTCGGGCTGCTCAGTTTTGCCTGCGATCCGAAGCCGGAAAATGGGTTTGCGGAGACGGTGACGCCCTTGCTGCCGGAACTGGCCCTGGTGCGTGACCATGTGTTCGCTTCCGGAGTACGCTTCTGTCCGCCAGTCACGCACGAAGCTGCGCCACGGCTCACGCCGCGCGAACTCGAAGTGCTGAACTGGGTGATGGCGGGAAAGTCTTCGTGGGAGATTTCAAAGATTACCGGCTGCTCCGAGGCGACGGTGAATTTCCATATGGGCAATATTCGCCAGAAATTCAACGTCAACACCCGGCAGCAGGCGGTGGTGCGAGCGATCTCGCTGGGCTTGATCAGCCCAGAAGATCACCATCGTTGAGTTTGCCGTTCACATAGAGCTTCAACAGCAGGGCAACCGGTGCCGGAATCGTGAGACCGGTTTCGAACCGGCTGCCGCTCGATTGCGTCACGCCGAAGCGTCCCCAGAATTTTTCCTGACTTTCCCGTTTGCTGATCCGGTATTTCTTCAGCTCGCTGACTGTCGGAGCCAGCGCTGCTTGGAATTTTGCCGCATTAGCCTCGGGCTCCCGCAGGCTTGCTTCGGTAACGAAATCATTAGCCATCGCCGCTCCTCCTTGAAAAAGGTTGTAAAGATGTGTGGAAGACAAGTATTCCATGCATCATTCATCCGGCGACCTAGCAATATTGATAGTTCCGACAGGAACTCCCCCCTAGAGAGGGGGGAAGTGTTGTATCGCTAATTGAGCTAGCGCAAGTTTGCTGATTTCGGGCTTGATTTTCGGGTCAATTCTTCCCACAGGAAAGTATAGGTCAAGGCCCACATCGTGGCGGTCTGCTCGTTATTCGCCGCGCCGGCATGGCCGCCCTCGGTGTTTTCCCAGTACAGCACGTTGTGGCCCTGTTCCCCCATCAGGGCCGCCATCTTGCGCGCATGGCCCGGATGCACACGGTCGTCGCGGGTCGAGGTCGTGAACAGCACGCGCGGATAGCGCCGCTGCGGCGACACCTGGTGGTAAGGCGAGTACTTGCCGATATAGGCCCATTCCTCGGGCTGGTCCGGATCGCCGTATTCGCCCATCCAGGATGCGCCGGCCAGCAACTGGTGGTAGCGGCGCATGTCCAGCAGCGGCACCTGGCAGACCACCGCGCCGAACAGTTCCGGACGCTGGGTCAGCGCGGCGCCCACCAGCAGGCCGCCATTGCTGCCGCCCATGATGCCGAGGTGATCGGGGCTGGTGAGCTTGCGCGCGATGAGATCTTCGGCCACCGCCAGGAAGTCGTCGAAGGCTTTCTGGCGCTGGTGCTTGAGCGCGGCCTGGTGCCAGCGGGGGCCGAATTCGCCGCCGCCGCGGATGTTGGCCAGCACGTAGACGCCGCCGCGCGCCAGCCCGCGGTCCAGCCAACCCGCGCCGGTGACGCCGCTGTAGAAGGGCGTGAGCGAGACTTCGAAGCCGCCGTAGCCGTACAGCAGGGTGGGATTGGCGCCGTCCATGCGGGTGTCCGCGCGCATCACCGTGAAGTAGGGGATGCGGGTGCCGTCCAGCGACACCGCTTCGAACTGGCCGATCGTGTAGGGACTGGCGTCGAAGAAGGCCGGCATCGACTTCAGCAGCTCGCGCTCGTCGCTGCCGGCATGCCCCAGGTAGAGCGAGCTCGGGGTCAGGAAGTCGGTCACGGTCAGGAAGTAGTCGTTCGATTCGAGTTCGTCGACGCCGGACACGCCCAGCGCGCCCATCCCCGGCGCGGCGACTTCGCGCCGCTGCCAGGCGCCGTCCGCATGGCGCAGTTCGACGATGCGGTTCTTGACCTTGTCAAGTACCGTCAGCAGGATCGCGTCGCGGGTCACGGCGATGCCGTCCAGCGACGTCGTCTCGGTGGGCAGGAACAGGGCGTCGAACTCGCGCGCGCCGGCCAGGAAGGCGGCGAAGCCGATCGCCAGCAGGGCGCCCTGCGGCCACGTTGTCGCGCCGATCCGCCAATCCGAGCGGAGCTGGACCAGTAGCTGGTCGCGCACCGTGAAGGCATCGGCGTCCTCCGGCTTCTCGACCCTGGTCAGCACGCCGGTAACGGCGTCGCGCACGAACAGCTCGCTGCTGTAGAAGCCGATCTGGCGCTGCACGAACTGGCGCTCGTGGCCGGGCGTGTAGTCGAACCAGGCCGAGGCCGACAGATCGTCTTCCTGCGCTTCGTAGACCAGGCGGGCATCCGCCAGCGGGGTGCCGCGCCGCCATTCCTTGACCACGCGGGGATAGCCGGAACTGGTCATCGAGCCGGGGCCGAAATCGGTGGCCACGAACAGGGTGTCGCGGTCGATCCAGGCGGCGCTGCCCTTGGCCTCGGGCAGGCTGAAGCCGTCCGGCACGAAGGCCGGCGCGTCCAGGTCGAATTCGCGCACCACGTGGGCATCGCCGCCGCCGCGCGACAGCGAGACCAGGCAGCGGCTGCCGTGGGGCTTTAGGAAGGAGGCACCGGCCCAGACCCAGTTCTCGTCCTCGTCGCGGGCAAGCTTGTCGAGGTCGAGCACGGTCTCCCATTGGGGCTCCGGCTTGCGGTATTCCTCGAACGAGGTGCGGCGCCAGAGGCCGCGTTCGTGGCCGGCGTCGCGCCAGAAATTGTAATAATGCCCGCCATGCAGGCCGACGTAGGGAATCCGGTCCTTCGAGTCGAGGATGGCCTTCAGGCGCGTGCGCAGGGCCGCATAGCCGGGCGCCGCCGTCAGTTCGGCTTCGGTGCCGGCATTGCGTTCGCCGACCCAGCCGAGGGCGGGCTCGGAGGCGACCTCCTCCAGCCAGAGATAGGGATCCTGTTCCATCGATTGCATAATCACTCCATATTGCCGGGCTCTCGCCATTTGAGGCCGATTGCGTAATACTAGCAATTATCCAAATTCAGCCGCACGACGAACACAGACATGCCTGAAGCGAGCACGCGCAATATGGGGAAAACCGTCGGCGCCAGCGGCCCGATGCGCATCGCTTTATGGGCCGGCGGCCTGTGCCTGGCCCTGCTGGTCGGCGCGGCCCTCTACCTGGGCGCGGCGCGCACCGCCGACGACGAAGCCCAGCGCCGCTTCGACGGCATCGCCCAGGGCGCCCGCCAGCGCCTGGACGGCGCGGTGCAGTCCTACACCCAGGTGGTGCGCAACCTTGCCGGCCTGTTCAACGCCAACGGCGGCGAGGTCTCGCGCCTGCAGTTCCACCGCTACGTCGAGTCGCTGAACGTGCGCGAACACTATCCGGCCATCGTGTCGGTCAACTACGGCGCCTGGGTGCCGGACGCCCAAAGGGAGGCCTTCGTGGCCGCGGTCCGCGCCGACCGCAGCATGGATCCGCGCGGCTATCCCGAATTCGACATCAAGCCGCCCGGCCGCCGCCCGGCCTACCTGGTGCTGAACTACATGGAGCCGACGATGGCGTCCCGGTTCGGCGTCGACATGCTGGCGGCCGGTCCGGACGTGGCGCGCACGGTCGAGGAATCGCGCGACCGCGGCGAAATGGCGGCCTCCGGCAAGCCGGTGCAGATCGAGACTCCGCGCCGCTACCTGGGCCTGGGCCTGCGCTTTCCGGTCTACCGCGGCGGCGCCATGCCGGCCGACCTCGAAGCGCGGCGCGCGGCCTTCCTCGGCTCGGTCGGGATCGGGTTCTCGATTCCGGACCTGGTGCAGGGGGCGTTGGCCGGCATGGGACGGCATCCAGTGACCCTGCAGCTGTATGCCGCCGCGGAGACCCAGCCGCCGGCGGGGCAGCCGCTCGCCATCGGCCCGGCAGACACCCTGCTGTACGACAGCGCCGACGGCCATGCGCCGCAGCCGCGCGCCCAGGGCGGCGACGGCGAGTCGTTCGAGACGGTGCTGCCGGTGCGCTTCCAGGGCAATCTGTGGAAGGCCCGCTTCCTTGCCGATCGTGCCGAACTGGTCGACGGCTTCGGGCGCTGGTTTCCGCGCCTGGCCTCGGTCCTGGGCGCCGGCGCGACCCTGCTGATCTACGCGCTCTTCCTCAAGCTGTACTGGTCGCGCCGCCAGGCGGTGGAGCAGCACGTGCTGCTCGACCTGGTGCTCGACAACGTCGACGCCTACGTCTACATGAAGGACCGCGAACGGCGCTTCAGCTACGTGAACGCGAAGATGGCGCAAGCGGCCGGCCTGCGCGCCGAGGAGATGGTCGGTCGGCGCGACCGCGAGGTGCTGCCGCAGGCGCGCGCCGACGAGGTCTGGGAGCTGGACCGGCCGGTGCTGGAGACGGGGCAGGGCCGTTCGGTGCAGCACGAGGCGGTGCTGGCCGACGGCAGCGTGCGCCAGCTGTGGAGCGTGAAGGTGCCGGTGCGCGCCGCCGGCGAGGTGGCGGCGGTGCTGTGCGTATCGACCGACGTCACCGATCTGCACCAGCTGAAGGCGAGGGCGGACGCCGCCAGCCAGGCCAAGACCGACTTCCTGTCGAACATGAGTCACGAGATCCGCACACCGATGAACAGCATCATCGGCATGTCCTACCTCGCCCTCAAGCAGGCGGACGAGCCGCGCCAGCGCGACTACCTGCAGAAGATCCACCATTCGGCCCAGCACCTGCTGGGCATCATCAACCACATCCTCGACTTTTCCAAGATCGAGGCCGGCCGCGTCGAGCTGGAACTGCTCGACTTCACGCTCGACGCCCTGATGCGCAACCTCGCCAACCAGCTGGGCGAGGCCGCCGCCGCCCGCGGCCTGAGCCTGGAGTTCGAGATCGCGCCGGAGCTGCAGCGCCCGCTGCGCGGCGACCCCCTGCGCCTCGAACAGGTGCTGCTGAACTTCACCTCGAACGCGATCAAGTTTTCCGAGCAGGGCAGGGTGCTGGTAAGGGCCAGCGTGCTGCGCACCCTCGGCGCCGAGACCCTGGTGCGTTTCGAAGTGCGCGACCGCGGCATCGGCATCGCCTTTGATGAGTTGCCGAAGCTGTTCGCACCCTTCCACCAGGCCGACCCCTCGACCACGCGGTGCTATGGCGGGACCGGCCTCGGCCTGGTGATCAGCAAGCAGCTCGCCGAACTGATGGGCGGCGAGGTCGGGGTCGACAGCACGCCGGGCGAGGGCAGCACCTTCTGGTTCACGGCCCGCCTGGCCAGTCCGGCCGACGCTGCCGCGGCGGCGCGGCGCGCATCCACGCCGGCCGGCGCCGCGACCGCCGGACCGGGCGCGCTGGCGGGCAGCGCCATCCTGCTGGTCGAGGACAATGCCTTCAACCAGCAGGTGGCGCAGGAACTGCTCGAAGACGCCGGCGCCCGCGTGACGGTGGCCGGCAACGGCAGCGAGGCGCTGGCCCTGATGCGCGAGCGCGGTCCGCACACGCCCTTCGACTGCGTGCTGATGGACGTGCAGATGCCGGTGATGGACGGCTTCGAAGCCACCCGCCGGATCCGCGCCGACGCACAACTGAAGGACACCCGCGTGATCGCGATGACGGCCAACGCCGGGCTGGAAGACCAGGCGCGCTGCCTGGCCGCCGGCATGGACGAATTCGTGACCAAGCCGGTGGCGCCGGAAGCCCTGATCGCGACCGTGGCGCGCGCCCTCGGCCGCAGCGTGCAGCGCGCGGTCGCGGCGCACGTGCCGGCAGCACCCGCGAACACGCCGGCGCTGCTCGACATGGACGTCCTGGCCGACACCTTTGCCGGCAATCCCGACAAGATGCGTAAATATGCCTTCATGTTCCTGGAGACGGCGCGCGAAGGCCTGCTGGAGATCGACCGCGCGCTGGCGTCCGGCGAGGTCGGGCGCGCCGCCGGCGTCGCCCACCGCATCAAGTCCTCGGCGCGCACGGTGGGCGCGCTGGGCTTCGGCGAGGTCTGCGCCGACCTCGAAGCCCAGCGCGAGCGCGGTTCGATCGCCCAGGCGCGTTCGCTGGCGGCGCGCCTGCGCGCGCTGCTGGCGCGGCTGGAACGCCACGTCGCCGCCGAACTCGGGGCGCGCCAGCAGGACCAGAAGGTCTAGCCCAGCCATAAACTTGTTCGGGAACCCCCTTGGTAGTATCCTGCGGGGGTCTATCCGAAGTCTTCCACCATGCGATCCCCGATCTCCCCCGGCCTCCTCATCCTCCACGGCAACCAGATGGAGCTGCTGCGCGCCGCCGTCTTCGACTGGCTGCGTGCCAATCCCCTCGGTCCGCTCGAGGAGGAAATCATCCTCGTGCAGTCGAACGGCGTGGCCGAATGGCTGAAGATCGCCCTGGCCGAGGAGCTGGGCGTGTGCGCGGCCACCCGGGTGGCGCTGCCGGCGCGCTTCCTGTGGGAGGCCTACCGCGGCATGCTGGGGCCGGAGCGGGTGCCGAAGCGCTCGCCCTTCGACAAGGACGCGCTCACCTGGCGCCTGATGCGCCTGCTGCCCGAGGTGCTGGCCAAGGAACAGTTCGCGCCGCTGCGCCACTTCCTGCTGGATGGCGATCCCGAGCGCCGCCTGCAGCTGGCGGAGCGCCTGTCCGATCTCTACGACCAGTACCAGGTATATCGCGCCGACTGGCTGACCGACTGGGCCAAGGGACTCGACCAGCTGCGCCGGCCCGGCGGTGAGCCGGTGCCGCTGGCCCCCGACCAGTGCTGGCAGGCCCAGCTCTGGCGCGAGGTCCACGAAAGCCTGCCGCCGGAGCGCCGCTGGTCGGGCCGCGCCACCATCCACCAGCAGTTCATGGCCGCGGTCGAGGAAGACCGCCAGCCGGCCCAGCGCCTGCCGCGCCGCGTGGTGCTGTTCGGGATGTCGACCCTGCCTTACCAGACCATCGAGGCGATGGCCGGCCTGTCGCGCCACACCCAGGTGCTGCTGGCGGTGCCGAATCCCTGCCAGTACCACTGGGGCGACATCATCGAGGGCCGCGAACTGCTGACCGCAGCCTACCGCCGCCACCAGGGGCGCAACGGCAGCAACCTGGCCGAGATCCCGGTCGAGGAACTGCATGCGCACAGCCATCCGCTGCTGGCCAGCTGGGGACGCCAGGGACGCGACTTCGTGCGCATGCTGGACGAGTTCGACGGCGGCCAGGGCGCGAAGTTCGGCAACCTGCGGGTCGACCTGTTCAACGAGGGCGACAACGGAAGCCTGCTGTCGCAGGTGCAGGCCGCGGTGCGCGACCTGCTGCCGCTGCTTGAGCATCCGCACGTGCCGCCGGAGCCCGGCGACCGCTCGATCGAATTCCACATCGCCCACAGCGCCCAGCGCGAGGTGGAGGTGCTGCACGACCAGCTGCTGTCCTGGTTCGAGGACAGCGATGGCACATTCGGCGACCAGCCCCTGCGTCCGCGCGACGTGGTCGTCATGGTGCCGGACATCGACACTTTCTCGGCCGCCGTCCACGCGGTGTTCGACCAGCACAAGCGGAACGACCCGCGCTACATCCCCTTCGAGATCGGCGACGTCAAGGACCGCAGCGTGAACCCGCTGCTGGTGGCCATGGAATGGCTGCTGCGCCTGCCGCAGCAGCGCTGCCGCCAGAGCGAGGTGCGCGACCTGCTGGACGTGCCGGCGCTGGCCGCACGCTTCGGCCTGGAGGAGGATGACCTGCCGACCCTCGGCCGCTGGATCGAGGGCGCAAGCGTGCGCTGGGGCCTGGACCAGACCCACCGCGCCGGCCTCGGCCTCGGCTCGGCCGGCGAGCAGAATTCCTGGCTGTTCGGGATCCGGCGCATGCTGCTGGGTTACGCCACCGGCGCCGGTCCCAGCTTCGGCGACATCGAGCCCTATGCCGAAGTCGGCGGCCTCGATGCGGCCCTGGCCGGCGCCCTCGCCGAACTGGTGGAGAGCCTGCTGGCCTGGCGCGAACAATTGGATGCCGTCCTGACCCCGGTGGAGTGGGGCGAGCGCGCCCGCGCCCTGATGGCGCGCTTCTTCCGCGCCCGCGACGACGAAGACCGCATGATGCTGAACCAGCTCGAGGAAGCCCTGCAGTGCTGGCTGGAGATCTGCGAGAACGCGCTGTTCGAAGAGCCGGTACCGCTGGGCGTGATGCGCGAAGCCTGGCTGTCCGAACTCGACCAGCCGGCCCTGAACCACCAGTTCGTTTCCGGCGGCGTCACCTTCTGCACCCTGATGCCGATGCGCGCCGTGCCTTTCCGCGTGGTCTGCCTGCTGGGCATGAACGACGGCGATTTCCCGCGCCGCGGCCACCAGTCCGATTTCGACCTGCTGGCGCTGCCCGGCATGCAGCGTCCGGGCGACCGCTCGCGCCGCGACGACGACCGCTACCTGATGCTGGAAGCGCTGCTGGCGGCGCGCGACAAATTCTACGTGAGCTGGGTCGGCCGCAACGTGCGCGACAATACCGAGCAACCGGCTTCGGTGCTGGTCTCGCAGCTGCGCGACTACCTGAAGGCGGGCTGGGACCTGGACCTCGATGAGCGCACCACGATGCACGCCCTGCAGCCTTTCTCGCGCCGTTATTTCGAACGCGGCGGCCTGCTGACCTATGCCGGCGAGTGGCGTTCGGCGCACCGCGATGACGAAGAATCGGCGCTCGAGGGCGACGCGCTTCCGCCCTACGAGCTGGAAGCCGACTACCGCCTCAAGCTGAGCGAGCTGGCCAGCTTCCTGCGCCAGCCGGCACGCTACTTCTTCCGGCGCCGCCTGGGCGTCAACTTCGGCAGCCACGAGGTGGTGGGCGAGGACGAGGAACCGTTCTCGCTGGACGCCCTCGACCGCTACTTCCTCGAGGACGCCCTGCTTGGCGAAGACAGAAATGCGGACAGCGGCACGCCCGAACCCCAGGACGAGGTGCGCCAGGTACTGGATGCGCGCGCCCAGCGCCTGGTGCGCGAGGGCAGGCTGCCGATCGGCCTGGTGGGCCGGCAGTGGCAGCAGCAGCTGGTGGAAGAACTGGTGCCGGTGCGGCGCAGCTGGCTGGCGCTGGGTGCCCGCTATCCGACCCCGGCGGCCAAGCTCGTCGTCAGCCTGGACCTGGACGGCCGGGGCGCCGTACCGATCCTGCTCGACGACTGGATCGACAAGCTGCGCAGCAATGACGACGAGACCGTGTGGTTGCTGCAGATCTCGTCCAAGGTCCTGGATCGCAAGGGTGCGCCGCGCGGCGACAAGCTGATCGGCCCCTGGCTGCGCCAGCTGGCGGCAAGTGCCGTCGGCGAGGCGGTGAGCGGTTACCTGGTGGCGCGCGACGCCACCCTGAAGATGGCGCCGCTGGATGTCGAGGCCGCCCGCGCCACCCTCGGGAAACTGGCCGCGCTGTGGCGGGCCAACCTCGACCACCCGCTGGCGGTGGCCTGCAAGACAGCACTGGCCCAGCTGGCCGGGGACGACCCGCGCGAGGCCTACGATGGCGGCTTCGAGATCGGCGGCGAGGTCGATGATCCGGTACTGGCGCGCATGTGGCCGGAATTCGCCGTGCTGCGCGCGTCCGGCGACTGGCCGCGTACGGCCGAGGCCCTGTATGGTCCGCTGGCCGCCTGGCTGCGCGACAGCGTGCAGGTGACCCGCTTCGGCGACAAGGAAGGGGAGCAGGCATGAGCCAGTTGCTGCAACCCCTGGATTTCCCCCTGCACGGTTCGCGCCTGATCGAGGCCAGCGCCGGCACCGGCAAGACCTGGACCATCGCCGCGCTGTATTTGCGCCTGGTCCTCGGCCACGGCGAAGCGAACGGCTTCGCCAGGCCGCTGCTGCCGCCCGAGATCCTGGTGATGACCTTCACCCGCGCCGCCACCCGCGAGCTGTCGAACCGGGTGCGCGAACGCCTGGTGCAGGCCGCCGCGTACTTTCGGGGGGAATCCCATGCGGACGATCCCTACCTGGAAGCGCTGGCCGACAGCTATGCCGACGATGCCGCGCGCCTGGTCGCCGCCCACCGCCTGGTGCTGGCCGCCGAAACCATGGACGAGGCGGCGATCTTCACCATCGACGCTTGGTGCCAGCGCATGCTGCGCGAGCACGCCTTCGACAGCGGCAGCCTGTTCGACGAAGAGCTGGTCAGCGACGAGCGCGCCCTGTTCGAGGACGCCGCCAACGACTACTGGCGCCAGCACGTCTATCCGCTCAACGGCCATGCCCTGAAATCGCTGCTGGCGGTCTGGCCCGACGTCGAGGCCCTGAAGGGCGCGGCGCGCGAGCTGGTCAAGCGCGCCGAGCTGCTGGGCCCGGACTGCGTCGACGAGAACGGCAATCCGAGCGACATGGCGCCGCTGGGGGCCGTGATCGCTGGCGTCGAGCGCGCCCAGCAGGCCAGGCTGGCGCGCCTGAAGGAAGGCTGGAGCGAACGCGCCGATGCGATGGAGTCCTGGATCGGCTCGCACCGGGCGGCGAATCCGCGCTGCTTCAACGGCAACAAGATGCGTCCCGACTCGCTGGTCAAATGGTTCGAAGCCCTGCGCAGCTGGGCCGCCGATCCCGCGCGGGTCATGCCCGACCTCGGCGACGCGGCCTGGCGCCGCCTGACCCCGCACGGCATCGCCGATGCCTTCTCGCGCGACTTCAGCGCCGAGGTGCCGGAATGCTTCGAACATACCGAAGCCCTGAAGGAAGCGCTCGACCGGATCGAGCCGATGGCGCACGCGCTGCTGCGCCACGCCGCCTGCAATATCGCGCGCCGCATGATCGACCTGAAGCGTCGCAACCGCCAGTTCGGCTTCGCCGACATGCTGGCGCGTCTGAAGGCCGCGCTCGAAGGGGCGAACGGCGAAGCGCTGCGCAAGCGCATCCTCGACCAGTTCCCGGTCGCGATGGTCGACGAATTCCAGGATACCTCGCCCGACCAGTACCGCATCTTCGACCTGCTGTACCGCGTGGCCGACAACGATCCGGGCCACGGCCTGTTCCTGATCGGCGACCCGAAGCAGTCGATCTACGGCTTCCGCGGCGCCGACATCCATAGTTATCTGTCGGCGCGGCGCGCCACCGAAGGGCGGCATTACCAGCTCGGCACCAACTACCGTTCGACCAAGGCGCTGGTGAAGGCCGTCAACCGCCTGTTCGAATACGCCGAGGGAGAGGGTACATGCGCCGGCTACGCCGCCGGCGCCTTCCGCTTCCGCAAGGACGGCCGGAATCCGCTGCCCTTCGAGCCGGTCGACGCGGCCGGGCGCGGCCAGGAACTGGTCGGCGTGGACGGTCCCTTCCAGGCGCTGGCGGTGGCCTCGACCCCGCGCGACGACCTGCGCGCCGAGGACTACCGCGAGTTCTTCGCCCACCACTGCGCCGAGCACATCGTGACCCTGCTGAACGATCCGCAGGTGGGCTTCCGCGACCGCGAGGGCGGATTCAAGCGCCTGATGCCTGCCGATATCGCGGTGCTGGTGCGCGACCGCCGCGAAGCCTCGGCGATCCGGCGCGCGCTGGTGCAGAGGAAGGTCGCCAGTGTCTACCTGTCCGACCAGGATTCGGTGGTCGAGAGCCAGGAGGCGGTGGACGTGCTGCGCTGGCTGCAGGCGGTCGCCAGTCCGCTCGACGGCGCGCTGGCGCGGACCGCCTTCGCCACCGCCACCTGCGCGCTGCCGCTGACCGAGCTGGCGCGCCTGTCGAGCGACGAACTGGCCTGGGAAGAGCGGCTCGAGCAATTGAAAGGCCTGCACCAGACCTGGCAGCGCCAGGGCGTGCTGGCGATGCTGCGCCGTTTCATCCACGAACTGGGCTTGCCGGCCAAGCTGCTGGCCGCCTCCGGCGGCGAGCGGCGCCTGACCAACCTGCTGCACCTGGCCGAGCTGCTGCAGGAAGCCAGCCGCGAACTGGATGGCGAACAGGCCCTGATCCGCTGGTTCGCCGAGCAGATCGAGGGACTCGGGGAAGGCGGCGATGAGCGCGTGCTGCGCCTGGAGAGCGACGCCGAGCTGGTCAAGGTCGTCACCGTGCACAAGTCGAAGGGCCTGGAATACCCGCTGGTCTACCTGCCGTTCGCCGTCACCGCGCGCAAGACCGACCGCCGCAACCGCGCCTTCTTCGAATACGTGGTCGAAGACGGTGCGCGCCGCATCGACCTCGGCCTGAGCGAAGATGCGCTGCAGGCGGTCGACCGCGCCCGCCTGGAGGAAGACCTGCGCCTGCTGTACGTGGCGCTGACCCGCGCGCGCCACTTCCTGTGGCTGGGCGTGGCGGCGGTGGCGGCCGGCCGCAAGGGCGAGAACCGCCTGCACGAATCGGCGCTCGGCTACCTGCTGACCGGCGGCGAACCGATCGGGGCCGACGCCATGGCCGAACGTTGGGAAGCCCTGCGCGGCGACCTGGACGCGATCGAGCTGCACACCCTGGACGCGCCCGAGGGCTGTACCCGCCTGGCGCGCGCCGACGTGCGCCCGGAGCTGGTCGAGGCGCCGGCCTTTGCCGGCCAGTTCGAGCGCAACTGGGCGGTCGGTTCCTTCACCTCCCTGACCCGCCACACGGTGGCGCCGCCGACCCGGCCGCAGGAAGAGAACCTGCTGGAAGAGGACGAGCCGGGTACGGTCGAAGCCTTGCGGGTGGACGACGCGCCCTGGCACCGCTTCCCGCGCGGCGCCACGCCCGGCAACTTCCTGCACGAGCAGCTGGAGTGGATGGCGCAGGAAGGTTTTGGACGCATCGACGAGGACGACTTCATCAAGCGCCTGCACCAGCGCATCAAGCGCGCCGGGTGGGGGAACCGCGTGGATGACGCCATGGCCTGGCTCGATGCCCTGGTCACCTTGCCCTTGCCACCAAGCGGCTGCGCCCTGTCGGAGCTCGAGGAGCTGCTGCCGGAGATGGAGTTCTGGTTCCCGAGTCAAGCCCTCGACGTCGGCGCGCTCGACCGTTTGTGCCGCCAGCGCCTGCTCGGCGACCTGCCGCGTCCGACCCTGCCGGAGCGCCAGCTGCACGGCATGCTGAAAGGCTTTACGGACCTGGTGTTCGAATGCCAGGGCCGCTACTGGGTGCTGGACTACAAATCGAACGCGCTGGGACCCGGCGACGCCGCCTATACCCAGCCGGCGATGGCGGCCGCGATGGCCGTGCACCGCTACGACATCCAGGGCGCCATCTACCTGCTGGCCCTGCACCGCCTGCTGCGCGCGCGCCTGGGCGAGCGCTACGACCCCCGCGAGCAGCTGGGCGGCGCCGTCTTCCTGTTCCTGCGCGGGATCGGGAACGAGGCCACCCGCGGCTGCTACCTGATCGAGCCCGACATGGAACTGCTCGACGGACTCGACGAGCTTCTTGCGACATGAATACCTTTATCGACCCCGACAAGATCGACGTCTTCTGGTTCGAGGTGGAACGCCTGACCGAAGCCGGCGAGCTGCGCCGCCTGTCCGGCGCCTTTGCCCGTTTCGTCGCCTCGCTCGGACCGGCGCCCGGTCCGCTGCTGCTGGCATCCCTGGTGCTGTCCGAACTGGAAGGCCGCGGCCACAGCTGCCTGCTGCTGTCCGACCTGGCCGAGGACGCGGCCGCGCTGCTCGGCCTGCCCGCCGAGGAGTGGACGGAACTGGCCGCCGCCATCAAGCCGCTGCCGAAGAACGTCAAGGGCTGGATGGCCCAGCTGGCCGGCTGCGAGCAGGTGTGGCAGGCCGGCACCTTCGATTACGGCCAGCCCCTGGTGCTCGACGGCGATGCCGACGAAGCGCGCCTCTACCTGCGCCGCTACTGGCGCGATGAGACGACGGTGGCGACCAGCGTGCGCGAGCGCGCGCGCGAACGGCGCGAGGTCGACGCCGGCGCCGTGCGCGGCTGGCTGGACCTGCTGTTCGCCTCCCAGCGCGCGTCCGGGACACCTGACGCGGCCCGACCGGACTGGCAGAAGCTGGCCTGCGCGATCGCCCTGCGCGGCAGGATGGCGATCATCACCGGCGGCCCCGGCACCGGCAAGACGTATACGGTGGCGCGCCTGCTGGCGCTGCTGTTCGCGACCGCGCCGGACGCCGCCCGCCAGCGCATCGCCCTGGCGGCGCCGACCGGCAAGGCGGCCGCGCGCCTGAAGCAGTCGATCGACAAGGCGCTGGGCGAGCTGGCCGACAAGGTCGGCGCCCGGCTGCCGTTGCGCGAGCTGACCGCGCGCATGGGCGCCGCCCGCACCCTCCACAGCCTGCTGGGCGCGCGTCCGGACAGCCGCGCCTTCGCCCACCACCGCGGCAATCCGCTCGACGTCGACGTGCTGATCGTCGACGAAGCCTCGATGGTGCACCTGGAGATGATGGCTTCGCTGCTGGACGCGCTGCCGCCCACGGCGACCCTGATCCTGCTGGGCGACAAGGACCAGCTGGCCTCGGTGGAGGCGGGCGCGGTGCTGGGCGACCTGTGTGCCGACGCCCAGGGCGGCAACTACGACGATGCCACCGTGGCCTATGTGCGCGAGGCCAGCGGCGAGGAGATCCCGGCGGACTATGTGCACCGCGGCGGCGCCCTGGCCCAGCAGACCGTGATGCTGCGCCACAGCCGCCGTTTCGGCGGGCCGATCGGACGGCTGGCGCTGGCCGTGAATGCCGGCGACATCGAGGCCGCGGCGGCGGTGCTGCGCGCCCGCGGCGTCCAGGACGTCGAAGGCGCCCACACCCTGCGCTGGATCGAGCACGCCCAGCAGCAACACGCGATCGGACTGGCGCTGGAAGGCTACCGGCCCTATCTGCGCCAGCTGGGCGAGGGACAGGCAATGGGGCAGGACCACGAAGACTGGGTCCGCAGCGTGCTGCAGCGTTTCGAAGCCTTCCGCATCCTGTGCGCGGTGCGCGAGGGCGAGTGGGGCGTCGAGGGCCTGAACACGGCGATCGAGCAGCGCCTCGACCAGACCGGCCTGATCCGCCGCGGCGGCGACTGGTACGTCGGCCGCCCGGTCATGGTGACCCGCAACGACTATTCGACCAATGTGTTCAACGGCGACATCGGCCTGACCCTGGCCGACCCGGGCCGTCCAGGTTCGCTGCGCGTCTACTTCCTCGAAGGCGACAAGGTCCGCAGCGTGCTGGCCACCCGCCTGCGCCACGTCGAGACGGCGTACGCAATGACGGTGCACAAATCCCAGGGCTCGGAATTCGCCCACACGGTGCTGGCGCTGCCGAAAGAGGGTGGGGCGGTGCTGGCGCGCGAGCTGGTGTATACCGGCATTACGCGGGCGAGCCGGGAGTTCACCTTGCTGACGCCGGTGCCGAATGTGCTGGGGGAGGCGATTGGGCGGCGTACGCACCGGGCCAGTGGCTTGCGGGGGATGATCGAGCGATGAGGTCCTGGAACCTCATTTCCGCTTTCGCGGGGATGACGATGTAACTTTGCGCCAGTCTTTGCTTTCCGTGCGGCAACAATGTTAAAGTTGCTGTCTGGGAATTCTGGAGACCGAGCCATGTTGATCGTAGTCGGATTTGTCGTCGTGCTGCTGGCCGTGTTCGGCGGCTTCGTGCTGCAGGACGGGCATTTGGCCGCGCTGTTCCAGCCCTATGAATTGCTGATGATCTTCGGCGGCGCGCTCGGCGCCTTCGTGATCGGCAACGACCGCAAGGCCATCTCGCTGACCTGGCACAGCATCCCGACCCTGTTCCACGGCTCGCGCTACACGCGGGAGCTGTACATGGAGCTGATGGCGCTGATGTTCGACCTGCTGACCAAGGTGCGCCGCGAAGGCCTGATGTCGCTCGAGAACGACATCGACGCACCCCACGAAAGCGCGATCTTCGCCAAGTACCGGCAGGTAGCGATGGACCATCACCTGCTCGACTTCATCACCGACTACCTCCGCCTGCTGGTGTCCGGCACCATGAATTCCTACCAGCTCGAGAACCTGATGGACAACGAGATCGAGACCTACCAGGAAGACGCCGAGATCCCGGTACAGGCGATCAGCAAGCTGGCCGACGGCATGCCGGCCTTCGGCATCGTCGCCGCGGTGATGGGCGTGGTGCACACCATGGGTTCGATCGGCCGTCCGCCGGCGGAGCTGGGCAGCCTGATCGCGGCGGCCCTGGTCGGCACCTTCCTCGGCATCCTGCTGTCCTATGGCCTGGTGGCGCCGCTCGCCAGCCTGCTGCACCGCCGCCACCAGGAAGTGGTCAAGGCCCTGCAGTGCGTGAAGGTGACCCTGCTGGCCAGCATGAACGGCTATGCGCCGACCATCGCGGTCGAATTCGGGCGCAAGGTCATCTCCGCCACCGAGCGTCCGAGCTTCGCCGAACTCGAAGGACACGTGCGGCAGCTGAAGTCGCGCTGAGACTCGCGACTGCCTGCCTGATCGGGCGAAAAAAAAACCGCGACAGTGAACCGTCGCGGTTTTTTTCGTTTGACGCCGGACCGATCAGCGGTGACGGCGGTGGCGCGACACCGGCGCATGCTTGAAGCGGCCGCGGCTTGCGGAGGCCTTGACGCGGGCGCCGCCGGCCGAGGCCTTGATGCGCGGACCGCCGACGGCGGCGCGAGCGCGGACCGGGCTGGTGGCCACCGGCGCATCGTCGCCCAGCACGTGGCGGCGGATGTTCAGGGCGTCCAGCACGCGCACCGAGGAGGCGCCGGCGTTCAGCAGCACCATGGTCGCGTTCTTGCCGGCGGCCTTGATGCGCATGATCAGGCAGCGGCCCGCTTCCTGGGTGTAGCCGGTCTTCGATAGGCCGATGTCCCAGCCCTTGGCGCCGACCAGGCGGTTGGTGTTGTGGTACTCGACGTCGCGGCCCTTGATGTTGATCAGGTGCTCGGAGGAGGTCGTGATGCGGGTGATCTCCGGGTAGTTGGCGGCGGCGGTCGCCATCTTGACCAGGTCGGCCGCGGTCGACTGGTTATGCGGGCTCAGGCCGGTCGGTTCCTCGATCACGGTCTGGGTCATGCCCAGGGCGGCGATCTTGCGCTTCACCGCCATGCGGAAAGCATCCATGCCGCCCGGATAGGTCCGGCCGAGAGCGGCGGCGGCGCGGTTATCCGAAGACATCAGGGCCAGCTGCAGCACGTCGCGGCGCGGAATGGTCGCACCGACCGGCACCCGCGAGCTGCTGTGCTTGAGCATGTCCACGTCCTGCTTCTCGATCTCGATCGGCTCGTTCATGTCCTGGTGGGCATCGAGCACGACCATCGCGGTCATCAGCTTGGTCAGCGAAGCGATCGGCGCGACTGTCGAGGCGTTCTTCTCGTACAGCACCTTGCCGGTGTCGTCTTCGACCACCAGCACCGATTGCGATCCGAAAGGCACGGCGAAGGCGGCCGCGCTGGAAATCGTCATCAGCACCGCAGCGAGGAATTTTTTGATCATGTGTGTGTATGGGGTACGGTTAATGGTCGGGCGCCGGACGGCGGCGGAGCATCAAATCGTTCAGTTAGCCCAATAGCGTCGAGCTACATGGGAACTTTTATTGGCGATCCATAGAGATCGAAACCAACAGCAAGATTCTACAAGAAAAAAGGCCTCGCGTTGAAGCAAGGCCTTCTTTGTGAACGGAAATTTAGCGAATTATCTTAAAGAAATCTCTTAAAAGCGACTCAGCTTTATTTTCCAGCGATTAATCCTGTATATCTATACAGCATTATTGTATTTATACATTCTAATTCGACTTATTTATTTGGATTGATAGATCTTGTCGAATTCGCCGCCATCGTCGAAGTGACGTTTCTGGGCCGCGCGCCAGCCGCCGAATACGTCGTCGACCGTGAACAGTTGGATCAGTTTGTAGTTCGCGGCGTATTGCTTCATCACCTTTTCGTTACGCACGCGCAGGTAGTGCCTGGCGCCGATCGCCTGGCCGGCATCCGAGTACAGGAAGTTCAGGTAGGCGGTGGCTTCCTTGCGCACGCCCTTGCGGTCGACCACCTTGTCGACGATGGCCACCGGGGTTTCGGCCAGCACGGAAATCGACGGGTAGACGACTTCGAAGTTGTCGCCGAACTCGGCGCGCACCAGGTTCACCTCGTTCTCGAAGGTTACCAGGATGTCGCCGATCTGGCGCTGGGTGAAGGTGGTGGTGGCGGCGCGGCCGCCGGCGTCCAGCACCGGCACGTTCTTGAAGATCTTGCCGACCAGCTCGCGGGCCTGGGCTTCGTTGCCGCCTTTCTTGATGACCGAACCCCAGGCCGCCAGATAGGTGTAGCGGCCGTTGCCGGCGGTCTTCGGGTTCGGGATCACGACCTTGACGCCAGGCTTGGCCAGGTCGGCCCAGTCGTGGATGCCTTTCGGGTTGCCCTTGCGCACCAGGAACACCATGGTCGAGTAATAGGGCGAGGCATTGTTCGGGAACTTCTTGGTCCAGTCCTTGGCGACCAGGCCGCGGTCGGCCAGCATGTCGATGTCGTTGGCCTGGTTCAGGGTCACGACCGAGGCTTCGAGGCCGTCGGCGACGGCGCGCGCCTGCTTGCTGGAGCCGCCGTGCGACTGCTTGATGGTGACGGTTTCGCCCGTACTCTTCTTCCATTCGGCGATGAAGGCGGGGTTCACGTCCTTGTATAGTTCGCGCGCGACGTCGTAGGAGACGTTCAGCAGTTCGACCTCGGCGGCCTGGGAGGCGATCGGGAGCGCAGCGCCCAGCGCCAGGGTGAGCGCCAGCAGGCGGCGGCGCAGCGGGGAATAAGTTTGGACCATTATTTGTTCTTCCTTGTAGAGACCAGTGGAAAGCGGATTCATCATCGACGAAGACTCAGGGGAACAGAAGTACATTTTAATCATATGCTTAGAGCGCCTCTTTTGGAGCGGATGCCCGGCGCATGGACGGACAGCAGGATCCCGGACTTTGGGTTATAGTCCGGCCTTCCACATCCCGGAACAACTTTTTTAAACCTCGCAAGTACTACATGGGTATTGACATTCGCCAGGCAACACTGAACGACGCGCCAGCAGCGTGCACACTGCTGCGCCGCTCGATCGAGGAGGGCTGCGCGGCCGATCACGGCCGGCGCGCGGACATCCTCCAGTCCTGGCTGAGCAACAAGACGACGCAGAACGTCAGCGCCTGGTTGTCCTCGCCGAGCAATTACGCGGTGGTTGCCGTCGACGGCGGGGAGCTGGCCGGGCTGGCCCTGCTGACCCAGGCCGGCAAGCTGGCCTTGTGCTATGTGATGCCGGGCCAATTGCGCAAGGGCATCGGCCGCGCCATGATGCGCGCCGTCGAGGTCCAGGCGCGCAGCTGGGACATCGGCCGCCTGCACATGCAATCCCCGGCCTCAGCCAGTCCCTTCTTCGAAACCCTCGGCTATATCAATGCGGGCAAGGACAAGGCCTGTTTCGGCCTCGAATGCGATTTCCTGTGGAAGCAGTTGAATGCGGTCGAGCCGCCGGCCGGCAAGCGATTCTGTAATTGCACCGGCAAATAAGCACAACGGCGCGTAACTGGCGCGTTTGTTGCACGAAACCTTACGTTACACGAACTCATCTTTTTTCCTTTTGTCCATTGAGATATAGTAAGGAAGTTTCAATGATGAGTTTGATATGGCTTCCCGCAGAGATTTTCTTCACCAAGGCTTGCGTCTTACCGCACTCGGCCTGGTCGCGACGCCGCTGATCGACGCCAGGGCCGCCAGGCGCGACGCCGGCGCCTCCAGCCAGGCCACGCCGGACGCACCCAGCATCGACATCGCTCCGCCGCCCGACCTGTTCGACGCCCAGGTCGTCGACCTCGACTTCTGGGTCAAGCCGCGCACCCTGTCCGTGATCCGTCCCGCCAGCGGCGAGCGCAGCAAGGTCCTGTACTGGAAGGATGGCGAGATCATCGACTCGGCCTACCAGGAACTGTGCCACATGCTGCGCGACGTGAACGGCAAGGCCAGCATGGCGATCGACCCCAAGCTGATCGAGACCCTGTGGGCGTCCCAGGCCTTCGTCCAGCGCTACGGCCTCGACAAGCCGCTCGAAATCCTGTCCGGCTACCGCACCCCGGCTTCCAACAACCGCCTTATCGAGCAGGGCGTGCCGGCCGCGCGCCAGTCCCTGCACATGTCCGGCAAGGCGGCCGACGTCCGCATCGCCGGCCTCACCGAGGAGGTGCTGGGCGGCCTGGTGCGCAGTTTCCGCCAGGGCGGCGTCGGCTTCTATTACCGCTCCGGTCCCAAGGGCGGCTGGATCCACACGGACACCGGCCTCAACCGTACCTGGAAGGGCTGAGGCCCGAGCGGTAGGCGGCGCGCGCCCGCGCGCATTTTTGCTATCGTGGTTACCGCATCGACCTTTTCGAGGGAGGACATGATGGCAACCATGAACGCACCTACCATGGAACGGCGGCACCTGCCCGAGCGGCGGGCGGCCGTGCGCGAGGAGCACTCGACGATGTCGGCGATCGACTACATCGCGATGGCCCTGCTGATCATCGGCGGCCTGAACTGGGCCATGGTCGGCCTGTTCGACGTCGACGTCGTCGCCAGCCTGTTCGGCGCCGGCAGCCCGGCCAGCCGGCTCGTGTATGTGATCGTCGGCATTGCCGCCCTGTGGTCGATCTGGACGGCCACCAGGATGGGCCGCGCCCGGCATTCGGGCTGAGCGCACGGCGGGCCATGCGGATCGGACTGATCTCGGATACGCACGGCCTGCTGCGCCCGGAAGCGCTGGCCTTCCTGGCGGGCAGCGAACACATCGTGCATGGCGGCGACATCGGCAAGCCCGAGATCCTCGAGCGCCTGGCCGCCATCGCGCCGCTGACCGTGGTGCGCGGGAATAACGATACCGCCGCCTGGGCCGGGACGATTCCCGAGACCGCCCGCCTGGTCGTGGGCGGGGTGGCCATCCTCGTCATCCACGACCTGAAGGAACTCGCGGGCGAGCCGGCCGCGGACGGCGTGCGCGTGGTCGTGTCCGGGCATTCGCACAAGCCGGCCTGCGTGGAGCGCGGCGGCGTGCTCTACGTGAACCCTGGCAGCGCGGGGCGGCGCCGCTTCAGCCTGCCGATCGCGGCGGGCGAACTGCTGGTCGAGGATGGACGGGTCGAGGCCAGGCTGGTCACGCTCATGTGAGCCGTCCTTCTTGCGCCGCCGGGTATAGTGGCTTAGCATACGCGCCGTTTCCATCCTCATCATCACCGTAGCCGAGCCCCTCATGAGCCAAGATTCGACCAAGGACAGTGCCGAACGCCCCCGTTTCCGTCCGGTGCCCTGGACCCCGCTGGAAACCCCGCAGGACGTCGAACTCTGGATCGATGCGCACAACCGCACCATGCAGGAGATGATCGGCCCGCAGGAGACCGGGATCGGGGTGCGCTTCACCCTGGCGCCGGGCGGCGAGGTCTACCTGCAGACCGCCGGCGACGCCGTGCTGCTGGACGTCGAGCCGGATGCCTCCTGGATCGCGCCGCTGATCATGGCCGCGACCGGGGCCGAACAGCCGTCCGGCCAGGTCTGGGTCCTGCCCGACGACAAGCTGGTGCAGCTGCTGCTGGGTCTGTCGACCCTGGTCGAGAGCACCCTGATCGTCACCGGCCACAACTTCGGCAAGCATAGCCGCAGGCTATATTGATAGACGAATAATTCCCTTTTCGCATGCCCGTAATTGCGTTATAACTCTGGCTCTAGTGCTTGAAAGGAGAGCGAGGCGATGCAAACGGGGTCCCCGAACAATTTCCGTAGAACGCTGCTGGGCGCCGTCGTCGCGGCCTGCGCGGTGCTGGCGTTGCCGGTCCATGCGGCCGACCTGCTCGACGCCGCCAAGGCGCGCGGCACCCTGCGCATCGCCCTCGAGGGAACCTATCCGCCTTTCAATTTCAAGGATCCGAAGACCGGCCAACTGACCGGCTACGACGTCGACGTCGCCAGACTGGTGGCGGCCAGGCTGGGCCTGAAGCCGGAATTCGTGACCACCGAATGGGCCTCGATCCTGGCTGGCCTGGGCGCCGGCAAGTACGACGTCATCATCAGCCAGGTCAACGTCACGCCCAGGCGCGAACAGGCTTTCGACTTCTCCACCCCCTACACCTATTCGACCCCGCAGCTGATCGTGCGCCGCAACGAGCGCATCGAGTACCGGAAGCTGGAAGACCTGAAGGGCAAGAAAGTCGGTGTCGGCCAGGGCAGCGTGTTCGAGCAGCAGGCCAAGGCCATGCCCGGCATCGACGTGAAGAGCTACCCGGCGGCGCCGGAAAACCTGCAGGACCTGGCCTTCGGTCGCATCGACGCGGCCCTGAACGACAGCCTGATGGTGGCCTACCTGCTGAAATCCTCGCAGCTGCCGATCCGCGCCGGCGCCCGCGTGGGCGCGGTCGAGCGCACCGCGGTCGCCTTCCAGAAGAACAATCCGAAGTTCCGTGCCGCCATCGACAAGGCGCTCGAGGACGCCCGCGCCGACGGCAGCCTGAAGGCCGTCTCGGTGAAGTGGTTCGGCGTCGACGCCACCCACGCGCCATGACCGGTCCTTACTGAAGCCGGCATGGCGTTCCAGGAACTGCTGGACTTGCTGCGCGAGTCCGCGCCGGTCATGCTGCGCGGCGCCGGCTACACCCTGCTGCTGGCGGTCGCCGCCATGCTCGGCGGACTGGTGCTGGGCCTGCCCACCGCCCTGATGCGGGTATCGCCGTGGGCGCTGCTGCGCTGGCCGGCGGTGGTCTACGTCAGCGCCTTCCGCGGCACGCCGCTGCTGGTGCAACTGTTCGTCGTCTATTACGGTCTGCCGAGCATCGGCATCGAGTTCACGCCGGTCACGGCCGGGGTGCTGACCCTGTCGCTGAACGCCGGCGCCTACCTGTCCGAGAGCCTGCGCGGCGCCATCCTGGCGGTCGCCCAGGGCCAGTGGCGGGCCGCCTACAGCCTCGGCCTCGGCTGGGGCCAGACCCTGGGCCACGTGGTGCTGCCGCAGGCGCTGCGGGTGGCGGTGCCGTCGATGAGCAATACCTTGATCAGCCTGATCAAGGACACCTCGCTGGTGTCGGTGATCACCATGACCGAGTTGATGCTTGTCACCAAAGAATTGATCTCCGTCACATTCCGTCCATTGCCGCTCTACCTCGCAGCGGCCATCCTCTACTGGATCCTGAGCCTGTTCTTCGAACGCCTGCAACGCCGTGCCGAGCGGCGCTTCAGCCGGGGCCATCAAGCACACTAAGCCTGGTCACCGACATCACGCGCAGCAAGGAGTCGGTCGAGCGGATCTGGCACCCGGCGAATTTCGACGAGCTGACCGGGCTGCCGAACCGCCACATGTTCCGCGACCGCCTGGCCCAGGAGATGCGCAAGGCCGACCGCGGCGCCGGCCAGTACCAGGGCTGGCTCGACTACCTGCGCGAGCTGGCGCTGCCGCCGCAGAGCATCGTGGTGGAGATCAGCGAAGGCGCGCTGCAGGGCGGCGCCGACGCGCTGCTCGGCCGGCTTGCCCAGTGCCGCATGCTGGGGCTGCAGGTGGCGCTGGATCACTTCGGCAGCGGCCATGCCTCATTGGCGTATTTGAAACGCTACGACATCGACCAGGTGAAGATCGACCCTTCGCTGGCGCAGACCCTGGACGGAGAAGGCGGGGAGCTGGCGCTGTACGAGGCGATCGTCGCCATGGCGCACAAGCTGGGACTGAAGGTGGTGGCGGAGGGCGTGGAGACGGCGGTGCAGCGGGCGCTGCTGGTCGATGCCGGCTGCGATTATGCGCAGGGCTATATGTTCGGGCGGCCGATGACGGCGCAGGAGTTGGAAAAGCTGGCGCTGCGCTGACACGTGGGCACACCGTGCCCACGTGCGACGTACGTGTCGCGCCGACCGGATTACATGTTCGGGTAATTCGGCCCGCCGCCGCCCTCCGGCGTGACCCAGACGATGTTCTGGGTCGGATCCTTGATGTCGCAGGTCTTGCAGTGCACGCAGTTTTGCGCATTGATCTGCAGGCGGTCCTTGCCCGAATCAAGCTTCACGAATTCGTAGACCCCCGCCGGGCAGTAGCGCTGTTCCGGACCGGCGTACTTGGCCAGGTTGATCTCGACCGGCACGTCCGGGTTCTTCAGGGTCAGGTGCACCGGCTGGTCTTCCGCGTGGTTGGTGTTCGAGATGAACACCGAGGACAGGCGGTCGAAGGTCAGCTTGCCGTCCGGCTTCGGATAGACGATGGGCTTGAAGCTGGATGCCGGGCGCAGGCATTCGTGGTCGGCGTGCTGGTGGTGCAGGGTCCACGGCGCCTTGCCCTTGAACAGGATCTGGTCGATGCCGGTCATGATGGTGCCCAGGTACAGGCCCTTGCTCATCCACGGCTTGAAGTTGCGCGCCACGTGCAGTTCCTCGTGCAGCCAGGACTGCTCGAAGGCGGCCGGGTAGCTCGCCAGTTCGTCGTTCTGGCGGCCTTCGCCCAGTGCCGCGAAGGCGGCGTCGGCTGCCAGCATGCCGGTCTTGATGGCGGCGTGGCTGCCCTTGATGCGGCTGACGTTGAGGAAGCCGGCATCGCAGCCGATCAGGGCGCCGCCCGGGAACACGGTCTTCGGCAGCGACTGCAGGCCGCCGGCGGTGATCGCGCGGGCGCCGTAGGAGATGCGCTTGCCGCCTTCGAAGAAGTGGCGGATTTCCGGGTGGGTCTTGTAGCGCTGGAATTCCTCGTAGGGCGACAGGTAGGGGTTCTGGTAGGCCAGGCCGACCACGAAGCCGACCGCGACCTGGTTGTTCTCCAGGTGGTACAGGAAGGAGCCGCCGTAGGTATCGGAAGGCAGCGGCCAGCCGGCCGTGTGGATCACCAGGCCAGGCTTGTGCCTGGCCGGGTCGATCTCCCACAGTTCCTTGATGCCGATGCCATAGGTCTGCGGGTCCTTGCCCTGGTCCAGGCTGTACCTGGCGATCAGCTGCTTGCCCAGGTGGCCGCGCGAACCTTCCGCGAACAGCGTGTACTTGGCGTGCAGTTCCATCCCCAGCTGGAAATCCGGACCCGGTTCGCCGTCGCGCTTGACGCCCATATTGCCGGTGGCGACGCCCTTCACGGAACCGTCGTCGTTGTACAGGATCTCGGCGGCCGGGAAGCCGGGGAAGATCTCGACGCCGAGGCTTTCCGCCTGCTGGCCCAGCCAGCGCACCACGTTGCCCAGCGAGATCACGTAGTTGCCGTGGTTGGTCAGCGCCTTCGGCACCATGAAGTGCGGGGTCGCGTAGGACTTGGTCTCGGTCAGGAACAGCACGCGGTCCTCAAGAACGGCGGTGTTCAACGGTGCGCCCAGTTCTTTCCAGTTCGGGAACAGTTCGTTCAGCGCGCGCGGATCCATCACCGCGCCCGACAGGATGTGCGCGCCCAGCTCACCGCCTTTCTCGAGCACGCAGACCGAAACGTCGCGGCCCTGTTCCGAAGCCAGCTGCTTCAGGCGGATGCTTGCCGCCAGGCCGGCAGGGCCGCCGCCGACGATGACGACGTCGTATTCCATCGCTTCGCGCGGACCGTATTGTTCGATGAGGTTGTTGGGCTGAGTCATGTTTTAATAGTGTTAGAAAAATTTAAGCACGAGTGTGCACTTTTTTGCTCATGATTGCAACGCAGCGCGCTATTGTAGGGCAGATATTAGATGCGGCAATCTAAACGAGGCGAATTTGGTGAAGTATGTAATGATTATGTCGTCGCAACAGAATATAGTTCGGTGGGCTCAGGCAGAGGAGTGGAACGTGGGGATTGAAGTCAATTTCGAAGGCAAGATCGCAATGGTGACGGGCGCATCCAGTGGACTGGGCGCGCGTTTCGCGAAGGCCCTGGCAGGGGCGGGGGCGCAGGTGGTGCTGGCCTCGCGGCGCGTCGAGCGCCTGAAGGAGCTGCGCGCCGAGATCGAGGCGGACGGCGGCGCGGCCCACGTGGTGTCGCTGGACGTGACCGACCTTGCGAG
Source organism: Massilia sp. 01N410 (assembly GCF_056399665.1). Lineage (NCBI taxonomy): Bacteria > Pseudomonadati > Pseudomonadota > Betaproteobacteria > Burkholderiales > Oxalobacteraceae > Massilia > Massilia sp. 01N410. Next base: position 430,478 of record NZ_JBFTRV010000001.1, read on the forward strand.
CATCAAGTCGGCGATCGCGCATGCCGAGACCGAGGCCGGCCCGATCGACATCCTGGTCAACAACTCGGGGGTGTCGAACACCCAGCGCCTGCTGGACGTCACCGAGGACGATTACAACTACATCATGGACACCAACCTGCGCGGCGCCTTCTTCATGGCCCAGCAGTGCGCGAAGCGCATGATCCAGCGCGCCAAGGGCGATCCCAGGAAGCAGCACCGGATCGTCAACATCGCCTCGGTGGCGGGCCTGCGCGTGCTGCCGCAGATCGGCGTCTACTGCATGAGCAAGGCTGGCGTGGTGCAGATGACCAAGGCGATGGCGGTCGAATGGGGCCGCTACGGCATCAACGTCAACGCGATCTGTCCCGGCTACATCGCCACCGAGATGAACGAGGATTACTTCGGTTCCGAGCAGGGCAAGAAGCTGATCGAGATGCTGCCGCGCCGCCGCATCGGCAAGCCGGAAGACCTCGACGGCCTGCTGCTGCTGCTGGCGGCCGAGGAAGCCCACTTCATCAACGGCACCATCATCACGGCCGACGACGGCATGACGGCGCAATGACGGCACTGGTCGTGGTCCACGGCCTGCTGGGGTCAAGCAGCTACTACGAACCGCAGCGGCGGCTGCCCGGGCTGGACGTGCGCACCCCCGACCTGCTCGGCTACGGCGCGCAGCGCAGCGTGGACATCGGCATCGACCTGCACGCCCAGGCCGAGGAGATCGCGCGCGTGCTGCGCGAGGAAGTCGGCGAGCCGGCCTGGCTGCTCGGCCACAGCGTCGGCGGCGCCGTCATGATGCTGGCCGCGCAGGAGGTGCCGGAACTGGTGCGCGGATTGATCAGCGTTGAAGGCAATTTCACGCTGAAGGACGCGTTCTGGTGCTCGCGCATCGCGCCGATGCTTGACGCCGACTGGGCGGCCGAATACGGCGCCATGGAAGACGATCCGGCCGCCTGGCTGGAGCGCATCGGCATCGAGGCCAGCGACGAGCGCGTCGCCCTGGCGCGCGAGGTCCTGGAAAACCAGCCCTACACGACCATCCAGGCGATGGCGCGCTCGGTGCTCGAAGTGACCGGCGCGCCCGGCTACCTGGAAGGCGTGCGGCGCGTGCTCGGGCTAGGGGTGCCGCTCTACCTGCTGGGCGGCGAACTGTCCGCGGCCGGCTGGGACATCCCCGAATGGGTGCTGGCGCTGGCCTGCGCCAGCCTGGTCCAGCCGAAGGCCGGACACATGATGATGCTCGAGGACCCGGCCGCCTTCTGCGGCATCGTCGGCGACATCGTGCGCCGGCACGCCGGCGGCTGAACGACTACAATGCCTGCTTTTTCAAAACGAAGCAGGCAACGATGAGCAACGAAAAACCGACGCGCAAGCTGATGCACACGATGCGCCAGGCGATCCGCTGGGGCGACATGGACGTGCTGGGCCACGTCAACAACACAGTCTATTTCCGCTACATGGAAAGCGGCCGCATCTGCTTCCTGGAAGAGGCCGCGGGCGAATTCAATATGCAGGGCGAGGGACCGGTGATCGTCACCGCCTACTGCACCTTCATCAAGCAGCTGAAGTATCCGGGCGAGATCGAGGTCCGCACCTACGCCGGCGCCCCGGGCCGTTCCAGTTTCGAAGTCACCCACGAGATCAGCCTGGTGGATGCCGAGGGCAAGGCCGACGTCGTCTATGCGGAAGGCGGCGGCAAGGTGGTGTGGATCGACTTCAAGAAGGAGAAATCGGTGCCGCTGCCGGAGCACCTCAGGAGCGTGCTGCCGGCAGCCTGATCGCGCTCAGCGGCGCTTGCGTTTGTCCTCCTCGCCGCGCTCATTGTCCTGCAAGGGGATGATGAAGGTGGCGGCGTCGCGCAGGATGCCCTCCGGTCCCTGCTGCTCGACGACGATGGTGTGGCCGCCGATGCTCACCACGGGCGGCAGGGGCAGGGTGAAGCCGCGGGCCGCGTCGAAACGCGGCTGCACGTCGATCCGCACGGGAGCGCCGTCGATCGAGACCGACAGCGGCAGGGCCGGATCGAAGCCGAATCCGTGCAGCAGCACGACCAGCGCACCGCCTTCGCCGTTCGGATTCTCTTCCTGCCTCACCTCGACCCGCACATAAGGCCCGAGCGCCGACTTGCGCGGCAGCTGCGCTTCCTGCACGTCCCGCGGCGCCAGGACCACGCCTTTCAGGATCGCCCCATCCAGGTAGAGCCCCTTGATTTGGGCGCCGGCCTTCACCTGCGCGCGCAGCTCGTGGTCACCGCCGAGCTTGCCGAGGCGGTCGGCATGCGTCACCTTGAACGGCGCCGGCACCGGCGTGCGCTCCCAGGTGAGGCCGCGGATGCTGCCGCCGCTCAGCGCCACTTCGCGCAACTCGCCGGTGGCCGGGTCGAGCACGAAGTCGAGGATGTCGCCGCCTTCGGTGACGAAATAGCCGCATACCGGGCAGACGTCGGGATTGTGGATCTGGCTGAGCGGCACGCGGGCCCCCTTCCAGTAGATGGTGGGCTCGGCCAGGGCGCTCAGGACGCCGGGCCGGATGACGCGGCGCGGGCAGGTAGTGAACTTTTTCCATAGTCCGCGGCCGTAGGAAGAGATGATAACCTGTCCGCTGCCCTGGAAGTAGAAGGACGACACCTGCGGGATGTTATCCGAGCCGGCCAGGTAGTTCCAGGTCGCGCCGCGGTCGAAGCTTTCCATGATGCCGGCCTGCTGGGTCCCGACCAGGATGTGGCCGGCGCAATCGGGATCGAAGCCGAACGCGCTGATCTGGGAGAACGGCCCGAAGCTGAACTTGAAGATGCCGCCGCGCGTGGCCAGGCCGGTCAGCGCGGTGTCCGTGGTCCAGGTGGCGCCGGCGTCATGCGTCACCCTGACCGTGTTGCCGACGATGTCGGGCACGATCAGGAAGTTGGCGTCCCGCGGGTCGACCCCGAAAGGCTTGTACCACGCGAACTCGGTGGGAAAGATGCCGAGGCTGCCGAAGCCGCCGATGTCCGATACCAGGGGCGAGCCGGCGGCCAGCGTATCGGCGATACGCTTGATGCCGACGACCGGGAAGCCGGCCGGCGTCGCGCCCGACAGCTTGACCGCGGTGTAGATCACCGGGTTGGCCACCGGCCCCGCGACCTTCGGCAAGTCCTGCGGATCCTCGAGGAAGCCGTAGCGTGGCGTCCAGCTGGCGCCGTTGTCGGTGCTCAGGTCGTAGATATTGCCCGGCAGGCCGCTGAGCTGGGTGTTCTGGACATAGGCCCCGGGCTTGAGCAGGCGCGGGTTGCCGGCATTGTTCGGCGGGTTGGGGAAGGCGCTGAAGCCTGCCAGCAGCGGGCCCGAGATGAAGTTGAAGCAGGCGCCGCAATCGACGCCGGTGAGCCTGGTGTCCGCGGCCGGGATGGGCTCGCGCCAGATGTTCAGGTAAAAGCCTTCGCAGCAGACATTGGTCGGCCAGGTGACGCCGGCATCGGCCGAGGCCCAGATGGAATTGTCCTGGGTCGCGAAATACAGGTCGGAAGTCCGGCGGTCCGGGTGCAGCTGGCCGATCACCTCGGTGATTTGCAGGGCATCGTAGCCGGCGTCGCCGCCGCCGGTCACGTGCCAGTGGAGGCCGGCGTCGGGGGTGCTGTTGAGGCCGGCGTCGGAGGTGAGCAGCAGGGGCGTCCTGCCGTCGGCGGCGCTGAAGGCAAGGTCGGAGGTGTCGCAGTGGTCGAGTTCGGACGTGGTCCAGCCCGACAAGGTCGGCACCGCGCCGTTCGTCACCGTGGCGCTCTGCTGGGTGCAGCTGCCGTCGCCGAAGTGGATGCCGTAATGCGTCGCATCGCTCGGCTGGGCCGTCTTGACGAAAGAGGGGCGGTTATAGCCGGGAATATCCAGCAGCGGCCCCCAGGTCGCGCCATTGTCCCAGGACCGGTACAGCAGGGTGTGGCCCTCCCATTTCGCCGCGGCGACGTTCCAGACCCACTGGTTGAAGGTGAAGAAGAGGTGGGAAGGATTGAGCGGCGATACGGCGATCTCGTTATGCACGCCCCTGACGATGAAGCCCGGCAGGCCGGTGGTCGACAGGCTCCAGCTACCCCCGGCGTTGGCGGAGACTTTGACGCCGCCGTCGGTCAGGATCGCCAGGCGCGTGGCGGTGGGCGCCAGCACCGCATAGCTCCTGTCGTTGTCGTAGCCGGCGGCCTTGGGCAGGAAGTGCCAGCTCGCGCCGGAGTCGCTGCTGAAGGCGACGCCGCAGGAGGTGGCCGCCCAGACCCGGTTGCGCGCGGTTTCCGCGGCCAGCCCGAAGCCGGAGAGGTCGGCCGCGCAGGCCGGGACCGGCGTGGTGATGGCCACCCTCGACCAGCTGGCACCGGCGTCGAGGCTGCGCCAAATGCCGCCGCCGGTGCTGGTCCTGGTGTCCGAGAGGGCGGTGGCGATGACGATGTTCGCGTTGCTCGGCAGGTACTTTAGGTCGGTGAAGGCGAAGGTGCCGTTGCCGCTGGTCTGGGTCCAGGTGGCGCCGGTGTCGGTGCTGCGAAAGATGCCGCCCGAGGCCGACGCCACCACGATGCGGCTGGAGTCGCCCGGTGCGACGGCGGCCGCGACCGCACGCCCGCCGTTCTTGATGTTGGGCTGATACTGGAAGGGCGAACAGCCGGCCAGCGCGGCTGCAAGAATGGCGGATGTGAGCAATCCGCGCCAGGTCAATCGGGCCATCATGTCCTCCTCGAGCGCATTCGTATGGAAATGCACGCCGCATAGCGTGCTCATCCATAATGGCTAGGGGAGGCGGGTCGGGCGTTGACGCGGCTCAGCGGGCCACGCCGACCAGCTTGTGCACCAGCTCGGACGAAGTCGATGCCGAGAATTTCTTCATCAGCTTGGCCCGGTGCATCTCCACCGTGCGCGGGGAAAGGTCGGTTTCGCGCGCGATCACCTTGCTGGTCTTGCCTTCGACCAGCAGGGCCGCGATCTCGCGCTCGCGCGGGGTCAGTGCGGCCGTCACCGGGCGCTTCTCGCTGACATCTTCGAAGGTCCAGATGCCGGCGCCCAGCGGCTGCTGCGGGTCGAGGGCGCGGCCGCTCACGTGGCACCAGAACAGCTCGCCGTTGGCGCGGCGCATGATGCGCTCGTCCGAGTAGCGGCCCTTCGCGTTCATGATGGGGACGATGCGGTCGCCGGTGCGCAGGAATTCGTCCTGGGTCGGGTAGAGCACTTCGAAGGACTTGCCGTTGAGCTGGGCACAGTCGTAGCCGAACATCGACGCCAGTGCCTGGTTGCACGCCTGGATGATCCGATTGACGGAGATGCACATGCCGACCGGGGCATGCTGGAAGATCATCTCGTAATCGATGGCGTATGATGCTGTCGTCTGATGCAAACTAAAGTCTCCATGGCCGGCCCTTGCCGGTATTTCTACGGTATTGTGCTTTGCAGGGGGCTATTTTATTCTCGAATTCTACTCTGCTGTACAGAAAGAGCTGTTGGCTTAACTACTAAAGGGACGGGTATGAATAAAGTTTATCCAGATGCGCGGTCCGCACTCGAAGGCGTCGTCAAGGACGGCCAGACCATTGCCGTGGGCGGCTTCGGCCTGTGCGGCATTCCTGAAGCGCTGATCGCCGCACTGCGCGATTCCGGCGTCAAGGACCTGACGGCGATCTCGAACAATGCCGGCGTCGACGACTTCGGCCTCGGCCAGCTGCTGGCCACGCGCCAGATCAGGAAGATGATCGCGTCCTACGTCGGCGAAAACAAGGAGTTCGCGCGCCAGTACCTGGCCGGCGAACTGGAGCTGGAATTCACGCCCCAGGGCACGCTGGCCGAGAAGCTGCGCGCCGGCGGCGCCGGCATCCCGGCCTTCTTCACCAAGACCGGCTACGGGACCATCGTCGCCGAAGGCAAGGAAACCCGCGAATTCGACGGCGAAATGTTCGTGATGGAACGCTCGCTGAACCCGGACGTCGCCCTGGTCAAGGCCTGGAAGGCCGACCGCGCCGGCAACCTGGTGTTCCGCAAGACCGCGCGCAACTTCAACCCGAACGTCGCCACCGCCGGCAAGATCTGCATCGTCGAGGTAGAGCAACTGGTCGAGACCGGCGAGATCGATCCGGACCAGGTGCACCTGCCGAGCATCTTCGTGCACCGCATCGTTCACAACCCGACGCCGGAAAAGCGCATCGAACAGCGCACCGTGCGCGCAGCCTAAGCTAGGAACAGGAGACAGACGACATGGCATGGACTCGTGATGAAATGGCCGCGCGCGCGGCGAAGGAACTGCAGGACGGCTTCTACGTGAACCTGGGCATCGGCCTGCCGACCCTGGTGGCGAACTACGTCCCGAAGGACGTGGAAGTCTTCCTGCAGTCGGAAAACGGCCTGCTGGGCATTGGCCCGTTCCCGCTTGACGCCGAAGTGGACGCCGACCTGATCAACGCCGGCAAGCAGACCGTGACGGCGCTGCCGGGCTCGGCCTACTTCAGCTCGGCCGATTCCTTCGGCATGATCCGCGGCGGCAAGATCAACCTGGCGATCCTGGGCGCGATGCAGGTCTCGGAAAAGGGCGACCTGGCCAACTGGATGATCCCGGGCAAGATGGTCAAGGGCATGGGTGGCGCGATGGACCTGGTGGCCGGCGTCAAGCGCGTGGTGGTGCTGATGGAGCACGTGGCCACCGCCAAGGACGGCTCGGTCAGCCACAAGATCCTCAAGAAGTGCGATCTGCCGCTGACCGGCGTGGGCGTGGTCGACCGCATCATTACCGACCTCGGTGTGATCGACGTCACCGACACCGGGCTCAAGCTGGTGGAACTGGCGCCGGGCGTCACCAAGGAAGAGGTGGTGGCCGCGACGACTGCCGAGCTGGACGTTTCGGCGGTCTGAAGCCGGGCATTGCACACCGAAGCCGCGGCCGGGACTGGCCGCGGCTTTTTATTTGAGCGTCCAGACGTACTGGATATGCGCCAGTTGCTCGATCGGCTTGCCGGCTTCGAGCGCCGGACTGAAGCGGCACAGCGCCAGCGCAGTGCGCGCGGCCTCGTCCATGCTGGCGTAACCGCTCGATTTAGCGATGGACGAGCCGGTTACCATGCCATGCTCGTCGATCATGAAGCCGATCGTTACGGTGCCTTCATGGCCGGCTGCGATATCGGCCTTCGGGTAGTAGGGCTTGCGGCAGGTCGAGAAATCTGCGATCGCGCCCCGGGTTTCGCCGCGCAGGACAGGTGCCGCGTCGTTACGGTTCGCCGGCGCATGCGCGCTGGCCGCGCACACCACGGCCAGGCCCAGCACCGGAATCGCCGCCTTCCAGTTGAGCGCCTGCACGTCAGGGCGCAACAGGCGGCGGATCCGTGCCATCAGGTCGCCGCCGTTCGCGGCCTGGGCCAGGTGATGGCTGGAAAACTGCAGCTTTTCCAGTTCCGACAGCGCCAGCGCCAGGCGGCGCGGCTCGCCCAGGTGGCGGGCGGCGAAGTCGTCGGCGATCTGCTCGCGCTCGGCGCGGATGCGGCGCGACAGCCACCACACGGCCGGGTGGTAGAACAGCAGGGTTTCGATCACGTTCTGCAGCAGGTTGACCAGGTAGTCGTGGCGCCGCACGTGGCCGAGTTCGTGGGCCAGCAGGGCTTCCAGCAAATGCGGCGGCATGCCGGCGACCAGGCTGGCCGGCACCAGCACCACCGGGCGCCACCAGCCGGCCGTGATCGGACTGGCGAGACCGTCGACCACGCGCAGCCGCACTTCGCGGCCCAGGCCGCAGCGCTCCGCCAGGCGCGACAGGCGTTCCTGCCAGGCCGGGTCGCAGGCTTGCGCGCGGGCCGCGCGGCCGATCCACAGCAGGCCGACCGCCATGCGCAGGCTCAGCGCGCCGGAGCAGGCGGCCCACAAGGCGACGATCCAGCCCAGGTTTTGTCCAAGCCAGGGCAGCAGGCCGGTCGCACCGGGCGCGACGGCACCGCCACCGCCGGCGCCGGGGAAGAGCCTGCCGCCCGCATCACCGGCGCCGGCCTTCAGCAACAGCGCCAGGTCGACCGCCGGCCAAGCCAGGCACAGCAGCAGGCCCCCGCATGCGACCGCATAGCGCGTCTCGGGCCGCGCATTGCGCAGGGCGACGAGCAGCACCGCGACGGCGCAGCCGAGAAGGGCGCCTTGCCACACGAAATGGACCAGGGTCCAGCCCAGCGCCGCCACCAGGGCCTGGGCGCTCATCGTTTGTCCTCGCTCTTGAGCAGTTCTTCGATTTCCTCCCTTTCCTTCTTCGAGATCCCGGACTTGAGGGCCGCCAGCACCAGCGCCTTGGCCGAGCCCGAGAAGGCGCGCTGCATCAGGTCCTTCAGCAGATTGGTCTGCAGCGATTCCTGGGCCTGGGCCGGCGCGTACACGTGAGACCGTTCGCTCTCGTCGCGGATCAGTAAACCCTTGGCATGCATGATCTGCATCAGGCGCAGCACGGTCGCGTAGGTGACGTCCGGTCGCGTCTTCAGGATCTCGTCATGCACCTGGCGGGCGGTGCCGGAGCCCAGCGGCCACAGCACCTGCAACAGGTCGAGTTCGGCCGGGGTCGGCTTGGAGGGGGCGGGGGACTTGGCCATGATTCATCCTCGAAAAACACGATGCACACGCGCGTAGACTAGCCCTTCTAGATAGGACTGTCTACAGAAATATTTATTGAAATGCTATTGCGAGAACAGCCATAAAAGGCATAGCATAGACATCATTGTCTACTTCTGCGGGAGTGCGGATGCGGCTTCGGAACCTGAAACTGGCCTGGCGCCTGCTGGCGAGGGAGCCCCTGTATTCGGCGGTCGCGGTGCTTGGCCTGGCCGTGGCGCTGGCCGCCTGCTTCCTGCTGTTCGGTCTGGTGCGCTACGCCTGGACCTATAACGACGCCATCGCCGGCGCCGACGGCATCTACGTGGTCAAGGAGCGCCGCAACCTGCTGCCGCGCCCGGACTGGGGCGAGAGCGCGCCGCCGCCCTTGGCCAGGGTGGCGCTGGCGGCCGGGCTGGTCCAGGACGCGACCAGCGCCAAGCCCTTCCAGCTGGCGGCACGCGTGGGCGAACGCCTGCTTCTGGTGGACCTCGCGGTGGCCGCACCGAATTATCTGCGCTTCTTCGGCATCAAGGCCCTGGCCGGCGATGCCGACGCGGCGCTGGCGCGCCCAGATGCGCTGGTGGTGAGCCGCAGCGAGGCCCTGCGCCTGTTCGGGACCGCCGATGCGCTCGGCAAGGTGGCCTCGATCGACGGCGTCCCCTTCGTGGTGCGCGCGGTCCTTGCCGACATGCCGGCAAATACCAGTCCGGAATTCGGCCTGCTGCTCGGCGAGGGCCGGCACAGCTGGGATCGGCCGCCGGACAGCGAGCGCCAAGCGTGGTCGCGGCGGGCGCGGCTCTACCTGAAGACCGAACCGGCCATCGATACCGCCGCCTTGCGTCTGACCCTGGAGCAGGCGGTCGCCACCCAGCGCGACAGCGTGTTCAGCGGCGCGCTGGTCGCGGGCCGACCCAAGCCCTACACCAGCATCGCCGTGACGCCGCTGTCGAAGGTCTATTTCGATCCCGACCTGCTGTCCAGCCGCGGCGGCAGCCGTTACGGCAGCCCGGCGGCGATCGCCGGCCTGGCGAGCCTCGGCATCCTGATCCTTGCGCTGGCGGTCACCAATTACGTGAACCTGGCGGCCGTGCGTACCGCCGCGCGGCGCCGCGAGATCGCGGTGCGCAAGACCCTCGGCATCTCGGGCGCCGCCCTGGCCGGGCAGTTCCTGGCCGAATCCCTGCTGGTCGGCGCCGCCTCGACCTCGATCGGCGCCGTGCTTGCCTGGCTGGCCCTGCCCCTGTTTTCGGAACTGGTTGGCCGCCCGCTGTCGTCCACCTATGGGCCGGCCGGCTGGGCCATGCTCGCCGCCATCGGGCTTGGCTCCGGGCTGCTGTCTGGGCTGTATCCGGCATGGCTGGCGGCACGGGTCCCGGCCAGCGTTGCTCTCGGCGGGCGTGGCGGCGAGACGTCCGAGGGGCAGCACATGCGCCGCGTGCTAACGGCGGCCCAGTTCGCCGCGGCAATCGGGCTGGCGGCCGCCAGCCTCGCCGTGTGGTGGCAGGCCCGTTACGCGAGCCATGCCGATCCGGGCTTCGATCCGCGGCCGCAACTTGTGATCGAACTGCCCGACAAGGCCGGCCCGGCCGCCGCACATGCCTTCAGGACGGAGCTGGCGCGGCAGTCCGACGTCGCCGGCGTGGCCGCCATGCAGGACGCGGTCGGCCGCGACGGCAACAAGAGCGTCATCATGATTCGGCGGTCCGGGGCGGAATCCGTGCCGTTGGAGCTGAAAGACGTCGGCGCGAATTTCTTCGAGGTGTTCGGCCTGCGTCCGCTGGCGGGCAAGCTGTTCTCGCGCGAGGGCGAAGAAGGCGTCGTGTTGAATGCGCGCGCCGCGCTGGCGCTCGGCTTCCCTTCGCCCGAGGCGGCGGTCGGCCAGTTCATCGACGACGACAGCCGCATCATCGGCATCGCGCCCGACCTGCGCTACAACTCGCTACGCGAAAAGCCGGAGGCGATCCTGTACCGCCTGAACGAGGAGCAGGGTGTGCTGACGGTGCGCACCCGTGGCGATATCGCCGGCGCCCGTGCCGCCATCGAGGCCCTGTGGGCGCGCCATTTCCCGAACGACTTGCCCGTCATCGAGACCGCGTCCTCGGTGTTCGCCCGCAATTACAGCGACGACCTGCGCCAGGCCAAGCTGCTGGCGCTGGCCAGCATCGTCGCGACTGCCCTGGCCTGCTTCGGCATCTATGTGCTGTCGAGCTACACGATCCGCCGCCGCGCCCGCGAATTCGTGCTGCGCAAGCTGCACGGCGCCACACCCCGCCATATCGGCCTGCTGGTCGCGCGCGAATGGCTTGCGCTGCTGGGCGTGGGCGCGCTGCTGGCGCTGGCGCCGGCCTGGCTGTGGACCGAGCGCTACCTGGCCGGTTTCGTCGAGCGTGCGCCGATGGGCTGGTGGCCGCTGGCGATCGCCTGTGCCGGTGTCGGCCTGGTCGCCCTGGCCGGCTGTGCGCGCCAGGCGGTGGCGGCGATGCGGATGTCGCCGGCCCTGGCCTTGCGCGACCAATGATTTTTCAATGATGGAGTGTCCATGTTCAAACTGAAGCCTTTGCTGCCGATCCTGGCTGCCTGCACGATGGCGGCCGCCGCGCTGACCCTGCCGGCGGCGCCGGCCGTGGCATCCAGCATCCCCGACTATCCCTTCGTACACGTCACCGGCAGCAATTTCCGGGTCGAGATGCCAGATATTGCCACCCTCGATTTCCAGGTCGTCGCGGCTGACGCCGATCCGGCCGCGGCGCGCGCCGTGATCGATGCGCGGATGGCCGAGGTGCGCGAGCTGATGCAGAAGCTGAGCATCGAGGAGGACGACATGCAGGTGCGCGAGGTGCGCCAGTCCGTGCGCAAGGAACGCAACGCCGATGGCACCCCGGTATATGAGCTGAGCTGCGACGTGCACATCCGGCTGCGGAATACCGCCAACTGGCCGGCGCTGGGCGGCGGCCTGCTCGGCAAGCCCAACCTGGACAGCTTCGCCGCGGATTTCGATCTCAGCACCATGGAGCAGGTCAACGACGAGATGGTGGCCGCAGCCATCGCCGATGCGCGCCGCCGCGCCGAAGTGATGGCGGCGGCCGGCGGACGCCGGCTGGGGCCGATGATGGCGGCAACCCCGGACGCCCTCAAGAAGCTGGGCACCACCCTGGGCCTGGAACGCGACGAGTTCCGGGTAGAGCGCAGGGCCCGCGCTACCAGCAACCAGCGCGCCGCCGACATCGACCGCGAGACTTTCGTGATGGTCCAGTTGCTCAAGCTGCGGCAGTCGGTCGACATCGTGTTCCGGCTGGAGAACGGGGCGGCGGCCAGGGCGCGCCCGGCCAATAAACCGTGAGCGGGGGCGTATGCGCAGCCTTGGCTGCCGCCGCAGCGTATCGCGCCGAACAGTCGCCCGCCTGAATATCCGCTAGCCCTCGAGCTTCGCCAGCTTGCCCAGACAACGCCGCTGGAAATTGTCGAGTCCGTCGGTGACGAGGTTGTCGTCTTCGCCGATCACGCCGGCGTCGATCAGCAGGCGCAGCTTGGCGATGCGGTCGCCCTGGGCCAGGGCTTCGGCCAGGTGGTCGCTGCCCGGCTCGCCGGCGTGGGCGATGGCGTCGACGACTGCCTGCGGGAAGCTCCAGTGGGCGGCGATGGCGGACGAAAGCTGGCGGCTGGCGGCCAGCAGCTGGGCACCGAAGTCGCTGGAGCCGGGCACGCGGCCGTCAGTGCAGATGCGGTCGGCCAGGCGGAAGGCGACCACCAGGCCCACGTTCTGCATCAGGCCGGCCAGGTAGGCTTCGAACACGCCGGTGCTCAGGCCCGGCGCCATCAGGCTGGACGCCAGCGCGCAGCTGACCGACTGGTTCCAGACCTGGGGCGCGGCCTCGCGGGCGAAGCCGTTCGCCTGCATGTTGATGAGGGGACGGAAGGCGATGCGCGCCAGCAGCATGCGCAAGCCGTTCTGGCCGAGCATCATGATGGCGGCCTCGACGTTCTTGACCGGGGCGATCGGGCGGTAGTAGGCGCTGTTGGCTTCGCGGATGACCTCTGCCACCAGCACCACGTCCTGCGCGACCTGGCGGGCCAGGTCGGCCACCGAGGCGTCTTCGTCGCTCAGGCTGGACAGCAGTTTGGGAATCGTTTCCGGCACGCGCGGCACCAGCCCGGCGGCTTCGCCCGGTTGCGCGCTCAGCTGGTGTACCGAGTCGAGGATGCGGGTCTCGACCTCTTCGGGGGCGGCGTAGCCGCGCGCTGCGGTCAGCCAGCGGTAATAGCTTGCTTCGATGTCGGCCGCGAGGTCGGCCGCCTGTTCGTCGGGCGCGGCCGCAGGAGCGGCTGCGGCGGGCGCATTCTCGGGGGCGCCGCGCAGGCGGTTGATCCAGTTCTTCATAGCACGGATTCTAAAGCAAAAAAAAGACGCCGGGCGAACCCGGCGTCTGAACGAGGAGAGTTATTTCCAGCCCGAGCGGCCCGCTCGAGCGGCCGACTCAAGCGGTTTCGTGCACGGCCTGCTCGCGCAGGGAGCTGTCGTCCACGCTCGGATTCTTCAGCTCGGCGCTCAGGCGCTCGTGGTCGAGCTCGCCTTCCCACTTCGACACGACGATGGTGGCGACGCCGTTGCCGATGATGTTGGTCAGGGCGCGGCATTCGCTCATGAACTTGTCGATGCCCAGGATCAGGGTCATGCCCGCCACCGGGATGGTCGGCACCACGGCCAGGGTCGCCGCCAGGGTGATGAAGCCGGCGCCGGTGATGCCGGACGCGCCCTTCGAGGTCAGCATCGCCACCAGCAGGATGGTCAGTTCCTGGGTCAGGGTCAGGTCGGTGTTGGTTGCCTGGGCAACGAACAGGGCCGCCATGGTCATGTAGATGTTGGTGCCGTCGAGGTTGAACGAGTAGCCGGTCGGAACCACCAGGCCCACCACCGATTTCGGGCAGCCAAGCTTTTCCAGCTTGCGCATGATGGCCGGCAGCGCGCTTTCCGACGAACTGGTGCCCAGCACGATCAGCAGCTCTTCCTTGATGTAGGAGAGGTAGCGGAAGATCGAGAAGCCGGTCAGGCGGGCGATGATGCCCAGCACGATCACGACGAACAGGGCGCAGGTCAGGTAGAAGGAACCGACCAGCGAAGCCAGCGGGATCAGCGACTTGACGCCGTATTTGCCGATGGTGAAGGCCATCGCACCGAAGGCGCCGATCGGGGCGGCCTTCATGATGATGTTCACCACGCCGAAGATCATGTGCGACAGGGTTTCGATGCCGCGGGTGATCGGACGGCCACGCTCGCCCATCATCGACAGCGCGAAGCCGCACAGGATCGCGATCAGCAGCACTTGCAGGATCTCGCCCTTGGCGAACGCATCCACAAAGGTGTTCGGGATGATGTTCATCAGGAAGTCGGTCGTCGTCAGCGCCTTGGTCTTGTCGGTGTACTGGGCGATCGAGTGGGTGTCGATGGTGGCCGGGTTGACGTTGAAGCCGGCGCCCGGCTTGATGACGTTGGCGACGATCAGGCCGATCGCCAGCGCGAAGGTGGACACGACTTCGAAGTAGAGCAGGGCCTTGCCGCCGACGCGGCCGACCTTCTTCATGTCCTGCATGCCGGCGATACCGGCGACCACGGTACAGAAGATGACCGGGGCGATGATCATCTTGATCAGTTTGACGAAGCCGTCTCCCAGCGGCTTCATCGCAGTGGCGAGGCCGGGATCGAAGATACCCAGCAGCACGCCGACAATAATCGCGAACAGTACCTGGAGGTACAGTACTTTATAGAATGGTTTTTTCATGATCGGGCTTCATGAGCGAATGATAGTGCCGTCATCATTACTGAAAATATCTGCGCCAGCTATTGTGGAAAACCGCAACGCCGGCACGTATAACCCATCCTACGCTTCCTGAATGTCAGGAGCGCCCGATTGGCGGGCGCGCCAGGGATCACGGCGCCTTACCGGCGCCGTTCAGTCGCGGCGATACACCGTGCCTGCCTTCATCACGAAGCCCACCTTGCGCAGCGCCGCGATGTCGGCGGTCGGGTCGCCCTCGACCGCGATCACGTCGGCCAGGCTGCCGGCCTGGATCGCCCCCAGGTCCTTCTTGCCGAGGATGTCGCCGGCGACCACGGTGGCGGCGCGCAGGGCCTCGGTCGGCGTCATGCCCAGGCGCACCATCCACTCCAGCTCGCGCTCATTGCTGCCGTGGGTGAACACGCCGACGTCGCTGCCGTTGCCGATGGTGACGCCCAGCTTGTGCGCCAGTCGGAAGGCGCGCGCCGCTTCCTGCATGCCCGGGGTCGGCGTGCCGCCGCGCACGTGCTTCTGGAAATACTCACCGATCGCTTCCGGCGCGGTCAGGGTCGGCACATAGGCGGTATGGCGCTCCAGCATCAGCCTGAAGGTCGCCTCGCTGGCGCCGTAGCCGTGCTCGATGCTGTCGACGCCGGCCAGCACGGCCATGCGGATCGCGTCGTCGCTGCTGGCGTGGGCCGCCACCTTGCGTCCGGTCACGTGGGCGGCCGCCACCATCGCCTTCATTTCTTCCAGGGTGAAGGTCGGACGGGTGCTGCCGTCGATACCGGTGCGGTAGTCGGCATAGAACTTGATCCAGTCGGCGCCGTGCGAAGCCTGTTCGCGCACCGCCTTCGTTACTTCGTCGACGCCGGTGGCCTGCTGGGCGTCGTAGGGAATCTCCATGTCCGGACGGTAGTTGCGCTCGGCCGGGCCGTAGCTGGCGGTGGCGACGATCGCGCGCGTCGCCACCAGCAGGCGCGGCCCCGGCACCTGGCCTTCTTCGATGGCGCGCTTGATGCCGACGTCGGCATAGTCGACACCCTCGGTGCCGAGGTCGCGCAGGGTGGTGAAGCCAGCCTGCAGGGTGTCGGCGGCATGGCGCACCGCCAGCGCGATGCGGTAGGCCGGCGCTTCCTTGATCACCTGGTCGTCCCAGGTGGTTTCGTTATACGGATGCAGCAGCAGGTGCGAGTGCAGGTCGATCAGGCCGGGCAGCAGGGTCTTGCCGGGCAGCTCGATCCGTTCGGCATCCGCCGGCACGGCCAGCCTGTCGGCCGGGCCGACGGCCTGGATGCGGCCCTGGGCCACCAGTACGCCCCAGCCGGCATGCGGCGCGCCTTCGCCGGTCCAGACCTTGTCGGCGGTGAGCAGCACCGGACGCTGCTCGGCGGCGCGCGCGCCAACGCCCAGCAGGCTAAGGGAGGCGAGGGCGGTGAGGGCGATTTTCCTGGTCCAGCTCGGCATGCTTTTTTCCTTCTGAGTGTGAATTTGCGGAAACGAAATCATAGCGGACAGGGCTTCTTTGCGGTAAAGAAAGCATTTGCATAAATGAAATATTTAGCTTGTGTTAATAATTTTTTGGCAATACTATCGGTTTGCTGTATTGACTCGACCGCATGCCGGGGCGTGGGTCCGGCATACCTATAACCATAAGCACAGCAAGACCATTCCGAGAGAGGACACCGCATGAAAACGAAGTGTTCGAGTTCCATTGCACTATGTGTAGCCCTGGCTTTCCTGGGGACCGCGCCGGCGGCATTCGCCCAGGCCGGCTCCGGCGTCAAGAGCCAGCCCGCAGCACCGTTCTGGCAGAACGTGGGCGGCGGGATCCAGTCATCCTCCAGCCTGACCCAGGCCCTCGGCGCCTCCGCAAGGTTGCCCGAGCTGCAGCTTAAGCGTTTCCACGCTGCCACGCTCGACCTGCCCGGCATGAAGTCGTTTACCGCCGGCGCGCCACGCGAGCGCCTGGCCGCCGGCGCCACCGCCACCTCGAGCACCCTGAGCATTTCGCTGCCCCACCCGGATGGCGGCTACCAGCGCTTCACCCTGGTCGAATCGCCGATCATGGAGGACGAGCTGGCCGCCAGGCACCCCGAGATCAAGACTTATCGCGGCAAGGGCATCGACGATCCGAACGCCAGCCTGCGCATGGATATCACCCCGCTCGGCCTGCACGCCTCGGTCCGTTCGCCGAACGGCGGCTGGTACGTCGATCCCTACTATCGCAACGACACCAGCGTCTACGCCGCCTATACCCGCGCCGACCTGATCAGCCCGCGTGGACCGCTGATCGAAGGGAGCCTCGACCAGGCCACGCTGAGCGTGTCGCGCGGCTTCGTAGGCGAAGGCGACAATGTCGAAGTGCGCGGCGCCGGCTTCGCGCCGGGCGCCAGCGTCAACCTCGAACTGCACGCCGAAGGCGACAGCGTTCCCCTGCAGAATCTCAGCGCCACCGCCGGCAAGGACGGCAGCTTCAGCATCGCGCTGCCGGCCGGAGCCAATCCTGGCGCCTACGAGATCAGCGCGGCCGACGGCGGCGCCAGCGCCGCCTTCCACGTGGTCGGCCAGGACGCGACGCCGATGGCCAGCGCCGGCGGCACGCTGCGCATCTACCGCCTGGCGCTGGTGACCGACCCCTCGTATGCCGCCTATTTCGGCGGCGACCCGGCGAGTGTGACCGCGGCCAAGGTCACCCTGATCAACCGCGTGACCCAGGTGTACGAGGACGAGACCTCGATCCGCCTTGTGCTGATCAACGGCACCGAGGCCCTGAACCTCGACACCGCCGCCAAGATGACCGGCGCCAACGGCCCCTGCGGCGGTTCCGCCTGCTTCACCGCCGCCCAGGCCTCCACCTGCGGCAGCGGCACCCTGTCGCGCAACCGCGTGGTCGCGGGCCTGCTCGCCGGCGCCAGCAATTTCGACGTCGGCCACATCGGCCTGGGCCTGAACGGCGGCGGCATCGCCAGCCTGGGCGTGGTCGGCGGCACCAGCAAGGCCCAGGGCTGCACCGGCATCCCGACCCCGAAAGGCGATTTCTACGCGGTCGACTACGTGGCGCACGAGATGGGTCACCAGTTCTCGGGCAACCACACGTTCAACGGCACCATCAGCAACTGCGCGAGCACCAACCGCAACGCCGGCACCTCGGTGGAGCCTGGCAGCGGTTCCTCGATCATGGCCTATGCCGGCATCTGCGGCACCGACAACCTGCAGACCCACAGCGATCCCTACTGGTCGCAGCGCAGCTTCGACGAGATCACCGCCTACACCTCCGCCGCCGAAACCTCGGTGAGCGAAGTGCAGATGGGCGTGCTGACCGGCTTTGCCGGCACCCAGCAGTTCCAGCTGTCGTGGAACGGCAAGCTGTCGGCGCCGATCGTGCGCGGTTCCAACTTCAGCACCGCCGGCATCAAGGCGGCGATCGAGAACATCGCCGGCTGGCAGGCCGGCGGCACGGTTGCGATCAGCGCGCTGACGGATACCGGGTTCACGATCACCTTCGGCGGCACCCTGGCGAACACCAACGTGCCCTCGCTGGAACTGCTGAACTGCAGCGGCGGCTGCACCGGCTACGTCGGCGAGATCACCGCCGGCGGTGCGACCACCCGGCGCGGCACCCTGTCGGGGACCGGCAACACGCCGCCGGTCGTGAGCGTGACGCCGTCCTACACGATCCCGGTGCGCACGCCTTTCGTGCTGACCGGCAGCGCGACCGACGCGGACGGCGACGCCCTGACCTATATGTGGGAGCAGAACGACCGCGGCGCCGCCACCGGCACCGGCCTGGTGAGCAACGTCAAGACCAACGGACCGCTGTTCCGCCAGTTCGGCCAGCGCGCCATCGTCAACAACACCGACACGCTGGAGTATGAATCGCCGGGCGAGAACACCGTGACCGGCGAGCCGACCCGCGTGTTCCCGGACATGAAGCAGATCCTGGCCAACAACACCAACGCGGAAACCGGCGCCTGCCCGACGGCTTCGCCCACGCCGACCGCGGACCAGATCGAGTGCTTCTCGGAGTTCCTGCCGACCGCGGCCTATGTCGGCGTGGCGGGCGTGAACGCGAGCCCGGCCTCGTTGAACTTCAAGCTGACGGCGCGCGACGGCCGTGGCGGCGTCAACAGCGCCATCACGACCCTGGTGCTGGCCCCGGCGGCCGGTCCCTTCCAGGTCACCGCGCCCAACACGGCCGTGACCCTGGATGCGGGCGTTCCGCAGACCGTCAGCTGGAGCGTGGCGAACACCAACGTCGCGCCGGTTTCGACCAGCAAGGTGAGGATCACGCTGTCGACCGACGGCGGCACGACCTGGCCTTACGAGCTGGCGGCCAGCACGCCGAACACCGGCAGCGCCAGCGTGGTGCTGCCGCGGGTGGCCACCAGCGCCGCGCGCATCAAGGTGGAAGCCGTGGGCAATGTGTTCTTCGACGTGTCCAACGCGAACTTCACCATCAACCTGCCGCCGGTGGCCGGCGACGTCGATGGCGACGGCGCGGTGAGCTGCGCGGATGTATCCATCGTCAAGGCCCTGATCGGCAAGCGCAACGGCCAGGCCGGCTTCGATGCCCGCGCCGATGTCAACAAGGACAACGTGATTGACATCCGCGACCTGAGCTATGTGAACGCGCGCCTGCCGCAAGGCAGCAGCTGCAATTGACCGCATCTTTAACAAATCCGGAGAAACATGATGAAAAATTGGAAAAAAATGCTGGGCGCGGCGGTACTGATGGCCAGCTGCGCGCAAGCCTGGGCGGCGCCGATCCTGTCGACCGTCACGACCAAGTCCAGCGACGGTTCGACGGTCAGCGTTGCCGTGATGATCTCGAATATCGCCGACCTGTATGGCTATCAGTTCAGCCTCGGCTTCGCCCCCGGCCTGCTGAAAGCGACGGCTTATACCGCCGGCGACTTCCTGGGTGACGCCAACACCGCGATGCAGGACGTCGTCGATCTCGATAACGCCTCCGGCCTGGTGAGCTACGCCTTCGGTTCGCTGTTCAGCGCCGTGCCGGGCATCAGCGGCAGCGGCCTGCTGGCCACCATCAGCTTCAATGTGCTGGGCGCCGGCGAGTCGCCGCTGTCGTTCTCGGATGTCCTGTTCCTGGACAGCAATCTGAACGACATCGCCGTGACCGCGCTCGATACGGCGGTCCAGACCGGCGGCGACGTGCCGGAACCGGGCAGTCTGGCCTTGCTGGCCCTGGGCGCGGCTGCGGTGGGGGCGGCGCGCCGGCGCCGTGCCGCCGCGACGGCCTGAGCGCCCGTAGCAGGCGAGTAGGGGAGGCCGGCCTTGTGCCGGCCTTTTTAGTTGAGGCGGGTAAATTCGATTGGTTTTTGATGCAGATCAAGCAACGGGTTTGATCAAAAATTAACCCGTTCATAAAATTGCAAACAGTTCACACCTGTGGCTCTTTTGCAATTTATGCGTGATAAAACGAACGATTCCATCGATGCGATCGCCCTCGAGATCGGCCTCGACCGGGAGGAACTGGCCGCCCGCATGGCCTTCCTCGAACTGGGCGAGGGAGATGTCGCGCTGCTGCGCGAACTGCACGGCCTGATCGACAAGGATATCGATACCTTTTCGGACAGCTTCTACGATCACATCCTGAGCTTCCCGGAACTGCAGGCCCTGATGGAGGACGGCGGCACGGTGCAGCGCCTGAAGCACGCGCAGGCCGCTTACTTCCGCAGCCTGACCGCCGGAGAGTATGGCGAGACCTATATCCGCGACCGCCTGCGCGTCGGCCTGGTGCACCAGCGCATCGGCCTTGAGCCGAAGTGGTATATCGGCGCCTACCGCAAATACCTGGCCGAGATGATCGAGCTCCTGTGGGAGCGCATGCACGCCGAGCCGCGGCGTTTCCGCGCCGCCTGCGACAGCATCCTCAAGGTCGTCTGCCTGGACATGGGCCTGGCGCTCGACACCTATGCGCATGCCGACCAGCGCAGCGTGGTCCAGTACCAGAACTACCTGGAGCAGGTGATCGACGGGATGCCGGCCGGCCTGATCGTGGTCGACGACGAATACCGGATCCGCTCGATCAACGCGACGATGCTGGAGATGCTAGGCATTCCGGACGACGCGGTCGAGGCCCAGCCCCAGCTCGACAGCCTGATTCCGGCCCCCGAGCTGGCCGAACGCATGGCGGCCGCGCTGGCCTCGGGCGCGCCCCAGGACGGTGTGGTGGTCACCGTCGACGGCCATGCCGAAGGCGCGCGCTACTTCGAATTCAATATCCGCCGTACGCGCCAGGCGGGCGGCGCGATCCTGCTGCTGATCGGCCAGGACGTCACCTTCCGGCGCCAGGCCAAGTTGCGGCTGCAGGAAAGCGAGGAGTTCTTCCGTTTGACCTTCACCCAGGCCGCGGTCGGGATCGCGCTGCTGTCGCGCGAGGGCCGATTCGTGCGCGTCAACCGCAGGCTCACGCGCATCGTCGGCTTTACGGAGATCGAACTGCTGCAGCGCTTCGTCCACCAGATCACCCACCCGGACGAGCTGCTCGAAGACCGGGTGCTGATCCGGCGGCTGGTCGATGGCGAGATCCGCGATTTCCAGCGCGAGACCCGCTACGTGGCCAAAGGCGGCAATCCGATCTGGGTAACCGTCAGTGCGTCCGTGATGCGCGAGGTCGCCAGCGGTCAGCTGCGGCTGATCATCGCGGTCGAGGATGTCTCGCGCCGCAAGCAGGCCGAGGAAGCCCTGCAGCGGATGGCCAGCCACGATGCGCTGACCGGCCTGCCGAACCGCACCCTGTTGCAGGACCGGCTGGCGAATGCCATCGCCCAGGCCCAGCGCACCAGGCGCCAGGTAGGCGTGATGTTCATCGATCTCGACCGCTTCAAGCACGTCAACGACAGCCTCGGGCACGAGGCCGGCGACCAGATGATCATCGAGATCGCGCGCCGCCTGGCCTGCGCCCTGCGCGAGAGCGACACCGTGGCGCGCCAGGGCGGCGACGAATTCGTGGTGGTGCTGCCCGACCTGGCCTGCGCGGACGACGCGGCGCTGGTGGCGCAGAAGCTGCTGGCCCAGCTGTTCCAGCCGCTGACCCTGTGCGGCACCGAGCTGTTCCCGACCGGCAGCGTCGGCATCGCGATGTATCCGCGCGACGGGACGGATTGCCATGCTCTGCTGAAGGCGGCCGACACGGCGATGTACAGTTCGAAGGCCGAGGGCGGCAATCACTTCCATTTCTATACGGCGGACATGGGCATGCACGCCGAGGAGCACCTGAAGGTCGAGGCAAGGCTGCAGCGCGCGCTCCAGCGCGGCGAGTTCGCGCTGTATTACCAGCCGCAGTTCGACGTCGCCAGCGGCTGCGTGGTCGGCCTCGAAGCGCTGCTGCGCTGGCGGCCGGAAGGGCGGGAGATGGTCCTGCCGGCCGATTTCATCCCGCTGGCGGAAGAAACCGGATTGATCGTGCCGATCGGCGAATGGGTGCTGGCCACCGCGATGGACCAGCTGGCGGCCTTGCAGCGCATCGGCCTTGGCCCGCTGCGGATGAGCGTTAACGTGTCCGCGCGCCAGTTCCAGCAGCAGGACCTTGCCGCCCAGGTGGAGCGCCTGGCTGCGCGCAGCGGCTGCGATCCTGCCACGCTGACCCTGGAGATTACCGAAACCCTGCTGATGGAGAGCCCCGCCGTGGCCGCCGAGACCATGGCCCGCCTGGCGACGATGGGCGTGCAGCTGGCGATCGACGACTTCTGCAGCGGCTATTCGAGCCTGGCCAACCTGAAGCGCTTCCCGATCCATGGACTGAAGATCGACCGCTCCTTCGTCGCCGACATCGAAACCGACAGCGACGATGCCGCCATCGTCGCGGCCGTGATCGCCCTGGCCGCGTCCCTGAAGCTGGACGTGACGGCGGTGGGCGTCGAGAGCGCCGGCCAGCAGGACTTCCTGAGCGCGCACGGTTGCCGGCGGATGCAGGGCTACCGCTTCGGCGCGCCGGTGCCGGCAGCGGACATCGAAGCGCTGCTGCGGGCGCGGCGGGCGGAATCGGCGGCATGAGGAAACCCTTGTGGAGTGTATTGCGGCGCTGCAAAGCCGAGCGGCGCCGCCTCGAGCGCGCCCTGGTGGAGCGGCAGTCCCGCGACGACCTGACCGGGCTGCCGAACCGGCGCGGCATCCTCGACCTGCTGGAGGCCGCGCTCGATGCCGCGCGCCACGATGGACGGGTGCCGGCGGTGCTGGTATTCGATGTCGACGAATTCAGGAAGATCAACGGCAGTTATGGCCACGCCGGCGGCGACGAGGTGCTGCGCGAGTGCGCGGCGCGGCTCGCGCGCCTGCTGGGTCCGGACGACATGCTGGCGCGGCCAGGCGCCAACCAGTTCATCGTGGTGCAGCCGGATTCCGGCATCGATGCGGCCGCGCGCCTGGGCCGGTCCATGCTGTGCTGCATGCGCGATTCCTTCGTGCTGGGCGGCCAGCGCCTGTTCCTGTCGGCCAGCATCGGCATCGCCACCGCACCGCCGGCGCCGTGCACGCCGGCGCAACTGCTGCAGATGGCGGAGGTGGCGCTGGACTCGGCGCGCGCCGGCGGCCCAGCCCAGATGTGCTTCCACCGCGCCGAGATGGAACAGGTGATCCGCGACCGCGTCGACCTCGAATCGATGCTGCGCCATGCGATCGGACGCGGCCAGCTCGCCCTGCAGTACCAGCCACGCGTGGGTCCGGACGGCGGCATGGCCGGGGTCGAAGCCCTGGTGCGCTGGCGCCATCCGGTGCTGGGCCTGGTGGCGCCGGCACGCTTCATCCCGCTGGCGGAGGAAACCGGCATGATCGAGCAGCTCGATATGTGGGTGCTGCGCGAAGCCAGCGGCCGGGCCGCCCGCTGGCGCCACGAAGGCCTGCCGCTGGGCCGGGTGTCGGTGAACCTGTCGGCGCGCCAGTTCCAGCAGGCCGGCCTGACCGCCCAGGTAAGCGCCGCGCTGGCCGGGAGCGGCCTCGATCCGGCCGGCCTGGAAATCGAGATCACCGAAAGCACGGTGATGCGCGACACCGCCAGGGCGGTCGAGGTGCTGCGCTCGCTGAAGGGGCTCGGGGTCGCGTTGTCGATCGACGATTTCGGCACCGGCTATTCGTCGCTGAGCTACCTGAAGCGCTTCCCGCTCGACGTGCTGAAGATCGACCGCGCCTTCGTCAAGGACGTGGTCGACGACCGCAGCGACGCCGCGATCACCCGCGCCATCATCGACCTGGCGCATGGCCTGAACCTCGAGGCGGTGGCGGAGGGTGTCGAGACCGCGGAGCAGGTGGCCTTCCTGAAGGCGAACGGCTGCGACGAGTTCCAGGGGTATTACTTCAGCTCGCCGGTATGGCCGGAACAGCTGGAGCGGCTGTTGACGAAAGACCTTCCCTATCCAATCCTCTAACCGGTACAAGCAGGGCTGTTCATGCTGAATAAACTCACCAAACAACTCACTATCAAGACGCGCCTGATCCTCGTGATCGTGCTCCTGGGCCTGGAACTGATCGTCGGCGCCACCGTGGGGCTGCTCAGCCTCGGCCACGCCAACGACCAGCTGCACTCGCTGTACGACGACCGCATGGTCTGCCTGGGCCAGCTCGACCGCATCGTGCGGCGCCTGAACCTGAACCAGCTGGCCGCCGCGGAAGCCCTGAACGCCGATCCGGGCGCGGTGCCGGCCCTGCTCGAGAATATCGCCCGCAACAAGGTGTTCATCGACGAACAATGGAAGGCCTACAGCGGCACCAGGATGACGGAACGCGAAAAGGAGCTGGCCGCAGGCTTCGTGCGCGCCCGTGGCCGCTTCGTCGGGGAGGCCCTGCAGCCGGCCGTCGAGGCGCTGCGCGCCCGGGACATGGAGCGCGCCAAGGCCCTCGTGCAGGGGCCGATGATCGCGCTGTTCGTGCCGGTGCGCACTGCCGTCGACGGCCTGATCCAGCTCCAGCTGGACGAAGCCGGCCGGGCCAGCACCGAGTCGCAGTCCACCTACGAGATCGTGCGCCTGGTCTGCCTGGGCGGCATGGCCTTCGGCCTGGTCCTGGCCGGCGTCGTCGGCGCGATGCTGATCCGCGGGATCGTCGTGCCGCTGGAGGAAGCCGTTCGGGTCGCCGGTGCGGTGGCCGGCGGCGACCTGACCCAGAGCATCGCCGTGACGGCGCAGGACGAGACCGGGCGCCTGATGCGCGCGCTGAACGAGATGAACCGCGGGCTGGCGAGCCTGGTGGGCCGGGTGCGCGGCGGTACCGACACCATCGCCACGGCTTCCGGCCAGATCGCGGCGGGCAACCTGGATCTGTCCTCGCGCACCGAAGAACAGGCGGCCTCGCTCGAGCAGACCGCGTCTTCGATGGAGGAGCTGACCGCGACCGTGCGCCAGAACGCCGACAATGCGCGCCAGGCCAATGCGCTGGCGCTGTCGGCCTCCGAAGTGGCCGACCGGGGCGGCGCAGTGGTGGCCGAGGTGGTCGGCACCATGGGTGCGATCGACGCTTCGGCCACGCGGATTGCCGACATCATCGGCGTCATCGACGGCATCGCCTTCCAGACCAATATCCTGGCACTGAACGCCGCGGTCGAGGCCGCGCGCGCCGGCGAGCAGGGACGCGGCTTCGCGGTGGTCGCCGGCGAGGTGCGCAACCTGGCCCAGCGCAGCGCGGCGGCGGCGCGGGAAATCAAGGCCCTGATCGACGATTCGGTGCGGCAGGTGCGCCACGGTTCGGCGTTGGTGGACCGCGCCGGCAGCACGATGCAGGAGATCGTCGGCAGCGTCGGCCGGGTCACCGGCATCATGGGCGATATCATGGCCGCCAGCCAGGAGCAGGCGGCGGGCATCGAACAGGTGAACCAGGCGATCGCGCAAATGGACCAGGCCACCCAGCAGAACGCGGCCCTGGTCGAACAGGCCTCCGCCGCCGCCCAGGCCCTGCGCGAAGAGGCGGACAGCCTGGCGGCCGCGGTGCAGGCCTTCCGGCTGAACGGTTCAGCCCTCCAGGTCCCCCAGCGACTGCTCGACGCCCAGCTGCACGTCGCGCAGGAAGGCACCGCCCTTGTCCGATAGGGCGATGCCCGGCACCGCCAGTTCGACCAGGCATACCAGGGCCTGGCGGAACCATTCCATGTCGGTGCCCATCAGGGGCAGGGCGTGGGCGTCGATCATGTAGTAGACCGCGCGGCTCAGGAGATTCGGATCGCGCCCGGCGCGCGCGATGCCGGGCGCGAAGTCGACGACTTCGCGGTGGAAGCGGTCGGCCAGGGTTTCGAGGATGTCGTTCGAGACTTGCGGCTGGCCGGCGGCCAGCACGACCCGGGCCAGGTCCAGGCAGGCGTCCTGCAATTCCCGTTCGTCGAGGCGCTGAGTCATGGATGTGCTGCTTTCTTGCGTTGAAAAAAGCGCAGCATGCCATGAATCGGCGATTCGCGCCGGCCGCGGCCTTGCTCGAACTTGCGTTCGTACTGGAGGCGCAGGCTGCGATAGGTGGCGCTGGTGGCATCGCGTTCGGTGGCGCCGAGCGCATTCGCATACAGCATGCCGCGCGCGCCGTTGACGTCGGCGACGAGCTTGCCCGACCAGCGTGGTTGCTGGTCGAGGCGGTTGCCGGGGCCAGGCACGGTGTCGACGCTCGACCAGTTGCGGCCGAGGTTGCCGCGCAGTTCGAGCGGCAAGGCCGCCCCGAAGGGCGCCGAAGGCAGCTTGATCTCCAGCGCCAGGCTGCGGACCTCGGCTCGCTGATCGCCGCTTCGCCGCGCGCTCAGGTATCACGCATGCGTGGGTGAACGTGCAGGCGCGAGAGCGCACACGCGGCGCGATCCACGTGCAAAACGTGAACGGCTGGCATAGCCGGTTCAAGAGCTGGCTGGTGCGGTTTCGCGGCGTGGCAAGCCGTTACCTGATCAATTATTCGGGCTGGCAGCGCATGCTGGATGCGCGGCGTCTGGCGACGCCCCGGCATCTGCTGCAAGCCGCCGTCCAGCTCAGCTACATGGCGCAATGACCGAAATAACGCGAACACAGCCAATGAAAACGGCGGCACAGGAGGCGCCGCCGGAGGAGGGAATCGCGGGAAGGAGATTACTGCGCCGCCCAGCCGCCATCCATATTCCACGCCACGCCGCGCACCTGGTCGGCGGCCGGCGAGCAGAAGAACACGGCCAGCGCGCCCAGTTCCTCGGGAGTGACGAATTCGCCGGACGGCTGCTTCTCGCTCAGCAGGGCCTTCTTGGCCGCTTCGTTCGAGACGCCTTCGCGGGCGGCGCGGTCGTCGACCTGTTTCTGCACCAGCGGGGTCAGGACCCAGCCCGGGCAGATCGCGTTGCAGGTGACGCCGGTGTGGGCGTTTTCCAGCGCCGTCACCTTGGTGAAGCCGACCAGGCCGTGCTTGGCCGCCACATAGGCCGACTTGCCCGCCGAGCCCACCAGCCCGTGCACCGAAGCGAGGTTGATGATGCGGCCCCAGTTCTTCTGCTTCATGCCCGGCAGGGCCAGGCGGCTGGTGTGGAAGGCCGAGGTCAGGTTGATGGCGATGATGGCGTCCCATTTCTCGACCGGGAATTCGTCGACGTTGGCGACGTGCTGGATGCCGGCATTGTTGACGAGGATGTCGACGCCGCCGAATTTCTCGGCCGCGAAGGCCATCATGGCCTCGATCTGTTCCGGCCTGGACATGTCGGCATTGTGGTAAGCGGTGCGCACGCCGAATTCCTGGCCGATATCGGTGTACAGCTTCTCGATCTGCTGGGCGTCGCCAAAGCCGTTGAACACGATATTCGCGCCCTGTTCGGCCAGCGCGCGCGCGATGCCCAGGCCGATGCCCGAGGTCGAGCCGGTCACGAGGGCGGTCTTGCCGCTTAACATGGTTGATTTCATTGCTTCCTCTTCTCAGAAAATGGTGATCGTGAAGTGATGCGTCGCGGACTTGGTAGAATTCTAATCGCTTAGCCGGTTAAAATGTTGGCGGCCGTTCAGACATCACGAATCGAGAGGAGGCAGGGCATGGGCGAACCGAGGCTGAAGAGCGTGCAATGCAGTTCGCCGGCCGGCCTGCACCGCATGGCCTACAAGGAGTGGGGCGATCCCGCCAACCCGCGCGTGCTGGTCTGCGTGCATGGCGTGACCCGCGTGGCCGACGACTTCGACGCGCTGGCGGATGCCATGAGCGACCGCTACCGCGTGGTCTGCCCGGACGTGGCCGGCCGCGGACGGTCGGAGCGCCTGCGCGACCCGAATCTCTACGTGGTGCCGCAATATGTGGCCGACATGGTGACCCTGATCGCCCGCGTGACGGCAAACGATGAGGACGAAGCCGTGCACTGGGTCGGCACTTCGATGGGCGGCCTGATCGGCATGATCCTGGCTTCCTTCGACAACAGCCCGATCCGCCGCCTGGTGCTGAACGATATCGGCCCGGTACTGGACCCGGCCGCGATGGCGCGCATCGGCGAATACATCGGCCAGGACCTGCGCTTCCCGAACTTCGAGGCCGGCGCGCGCTTCGTCAAGGATGTGTCGAGCTCCTTCGGCCCGCACAGCGACGCCGAATGGCACAAGCTGGCCAGCGACGTGCTGGTCCAGGAATCCGGCGGCGAATGGGTGCGCCACTACGATCTCGGCCTGGCCAGGCCCTTCGCCGCGATCACGCCGGAACGCGCCGAGCAGGACCAGGCCGCGCTGTGGGCCGCCTACGATGCGATCCGCTGCCCGACCCTGCTGCTGCGCGGCGAGCTGTCCGACCTGCTGTCGCGCGCGACAGCGGAAGAAATGACGCGCCGCGGACCGAAGCCGATACTGGCGGAGATCCCCGGCGTCGGCCATGCGCCGACCCTGATGCACGCGAACCAGATCGCCATCGTCAGGGATTTTTTGAGCACCGAATAACTTATTTAAATCAAAAGGTAGAACACACATGGAAATCCAACGTCTGCACGTAGGCAAGCGCCTGTCCGAAACCGCCATCCACAACGGTACCGTCTACCTGGCCGGCCAGATCGCCGAGGACACCACCCAGGACATCGTCGGCCAGACCCGCGAAGTGCTGGGCCACGTCGACCGCCTGCTGAACGAAGCCGGCAGCAGCAAGGCCCGCATCCTGAGCTGCCAGATCTACATCTCGGACATGAGCTACTTCCCGGGCATGAACGAAGTCTGGGATTCCTGGGTCGTGCCGGGCCACACCCCGCCGCGCGCCACCGTCGAGGCGAAGCTCGCGAATCCCGCCTGCCTGGTCGAGATCGTGGTCGTCGCCGCCCAGGCGTAAGAAAGCCGTATGGTATCGATTGCCGCGCTCGGCGACGCCACCACCCAGCTCGTCCACGGTTTAGGCAAGGACGATTGCACGCGGGTGCAGGCGGCGCTGGATTTCGCCGCCGAGGCCTATGGCGAGCGTCATGCCGCCTCCGGCCAGAGCGCCTTCGAATTCTCGCTCGGTGTGGCGGGCACGCTCGCCGTGCTGCGCAGCGACGCCGAGACCCGCATCGCCGGCCTGCTGTTCGAGCTCTGCCTGGTCGAACCGCTGATCGCCGAAAAGCTCGAGGAACGCTTCGGCAAGGAAGTCGCCGACATGGTGCACGGCGTGCACCAGCTGATCCGCCTGCGCGACCTGACCGCCACCCAGGCCCCGGTCGGCCGCGGAAAGAACGCCGCCCAGCAGGCCATGGCGCAGGTGGAAACCCTGCGCAAGATGCTGCTGGCGATGGCCTCCGACATGCGGGTGGTGCTGGTGCGCCTGGCCTCCTGCGTGACGACCCTGCGCTATTTCGCGGAGCAGAAGCGCTTCGACGAGCTGACCCGCAACTACGGCAGCGAAGTGCTGGATTTGTATGCCCCGCTGGCCAACCGTCTTGGGATCTTCCAGCTCAAGTGGGAGCTGGAAGACCTGTCGTTCCGGATGATGGAGCCCGACACCTACAAGCGCATCGCCAAGATGCTCGAAGAGAAGCGCATGCTGCGCGAGAGCTTCGTGCAATCCTCGATCGAGCGCCTGCAGGCGGAGCTGTCCGCGGCCGGCATCAAGGCCGAAGTCAGCGGCCGGCCGAAGCACATCTACAGCATCTGGAAGAAGATGCGCGGCAAGGAGCTCGACTTCAGCGAGCTGTATGACGTGCGCGCCTTCCGCGTGATCGTCCCGGACGTCAAGACCTGCTACACGGTGCTGGGCGTCATCCACAACATCTGGACCCCGATCCCGAAGGAGTTCGACGACTACATCTCGCGCCCGAAGGCGAACGGCTACCAGTCCTTGCACACGGTGGTCACCGCCGACGACGGACGTCCGCTCGAGGTGCAGATCCGCACCCAGGAGATGCACAACTTCGCGGAATACGGCGTGGCCGCGCACTGGCGCTACAAGGAGGAGGGCGGCTCCAACTTCAAGAGCCAGCAGTACGACGAGAAGATCGCCTGGCTGCGCCAGCTGCTGGCCTGGAACAGCGAAGTCGCCGACGCCATGACGGGCGGCGACCAGGAAGAACTGCAGCGCGAGTGGGTCGAGAAGCTGAAGTCCACCACCCTGGACGACCGCATCTTCGTGCTGACCCCGCAGGCGCGCGTGATCGAGCTGCCGCAGGGTGCGACCCCGATCGACTTCGCCTACCACCTGCACAGCGAGGTCGGACACCGCTGCCGCGGCGCCAAGATCGACGGCGTGATGGTGCCGCTGAACACGCCGCTGAAGAACGGCCAGACCTGCGAGATCATCACCGCCAAGGGCGCGCCCGGCAGCGCCGGACCCTCGCGCGACTGGCTCAGCCCCGGCTACACCGTCAGCAGCCGCACCCGCACCAAGATCCGCGCCTGGTTCCACGCCCAGGAACTGGCCGAGACGCTGGCGCATGGCCGCGCCCTGGTCGAGAAATCGCTGCAGCGCGAAGGCAAGACCGCGGTCAACCTGGAGGCGCTGGCGCACAAGCTGGGCTTCGCCAAGGTCGACGACCTGTTCATTGCGGTCGGCAAGGAGAAGTTCAGCCTGCGCCACGTCGAAGCCGCCCTGCACGATCCGGGAGAAAGCCCGCCGCAGGAAGACACTGCGGTGGTCAACAAGAGCCGCGCCTCGAGCGTGGAGCAGGGCGCCAAGTCCGGCGTGCTGGTGGTCGGCACCGAAGGCATGCTGACCATGCTGGCCAAGTGCTGCAAGCCGGCGCCGCCGGACCCGATCGTCGGCTTCGTCACGCGCGGCAAGGGCGTGTCGATCCACCGCGCCAGCTGCAAGAACTTCGGTGAGATGGCGTCCAAGGCGCCGGAACGCGTGATCGAGACCGAGTGGGGCCGCGCCGACAAGGAGACCGTCTATCCGATCGACATCTTCATCCTGGCCTCCGACCGCCAGGGCCTGCTGCGCGACATCTCCGAGGTGCTGGCGCGCGAGAAGATCAACGTGATCGGCGTGAACACCCAAAGCGCGAAAGGCTTCGCGCGCATGGTGTTCACGGCGGAGATCGGATCGACCGGGCAGCTGCAGAAAGCCCTGGCCGCGATCGGGGAAGTGAGCGGCGTGCAGGAGGCACGACGCACGTAGGGTGGGCTCGCCGTGCCCACGCGTAAGCAGGCGTGACGCAAACGGTCGCGTGGGCGCGGAGCGCCTGCGCCGGCCGCGCCCACCCTACGATGTGATACGTCCCGACGTGCCGCATGCCGAAAAATGTATCATGTAAATATGCCACTCTCGTCCTTCCTCTACATCAAGCCGCGCGACTGGGGCGCCCGCATCGCGCGCTACCTGGGCAGCTGGTGGGCCATGCTGCACCTGGGCGCCGTCGCGCTGGTGATGGCGATGTCGCCGTCCATCTGGCACCGCGGCAACCGGCTCGCGACCTCGCGCTACATCTACGCCAGCACCTGGGCGGTGCTGCCCTGGTTCACCGTGCTGACGGCCCTGATCAGCCTCGTCATCATCCGCATCGTGCTGGTGACGGCGCAGAGCTACGGCCTGTCCGGCTTCGCGCTGGAGATGATGGTGCGGGTGCTGGTGCTGGAACTGCTCCCGCTGTCGGCGGCGATGTTCGCGGCCCTGCGCGCCAGCATGGCCTTCGACGCCAATGCGATGGGGCTGGCGGCCAGCGGCGTGGCAACCGGCGACGCGCTTGAGTCGACTCTGCGCCGCGTGCGCCACGACCTGGTGCCGCAGGTGATCGCGAACGCCTTCTCGGTGCTGAGCCTGGCCATGGTCAGCAGCGTGATCGTGCTGGTGCTGGCCTACCTGAACGTGTACGGCGTGTCGCCGTGGGGGCTGTCCGACTACACCCGCACGGTGGGCCGCGTGTTCGATCCGACCGTGACCCTCGGCTTCGTGTTCAAGACCGTGCTGTTCGGGCTGGCCGTGGCCGTGATCCCGAGCGCGGCCATCCTGGACATGCTGCGCCACCGTCGCCGCCACCGCAGCAATGTGCAGCCGGGCGCGCTGCGCCTGTTGTTCGTGCTGCTGCTGATCGAGGCCAGTTCGCTGGCCGTGAAATACATCTGAAAGAAAACAAGGAACCAAGGACCCCGCATGGCCGACCCCATTTCCGCCAACCCGCCCGACGAACCGAAACACGTGGAGGCGAAGGCGCTGATCCTGCTGATCGTGATCGGCGCCCTGATCATCGCCTTCTTCGTGTACGTGATGTACGCGCGCGGCGTGTTCGAGCCCACCCAGCGCCTGGTGCTGGTGACCGACAATTCCGAGGGCGTGATCCCCGGCATGGACATGAGCTTCGCCGGCTTTCCGATCGGGCGCGTGCGCCAGGTCGACCTCGGCCAGGACGGCAAGGTCAACATCCTGGTCGACATCCCGAAGGATGACGCCAAATGGTTGCGCACCACCAGCGTGTTCACCCTGGAGTCCAGCGTGGTCGGCCAGACCCGGCTGCGCGCCTACAGCGGCATCCTGACCGACCCGCCGTTGCCGGACAAGGCCCAGCGCCCGGTGCTGCGCGGCGACGCCGCCGCCGAGATCCCGCGCCTGCTCTCCACCGCCCACACCTTGCTGGAGAACCTGGAAGCCATGACCCGCCCCGATTCCGCGATCGGCAACACACTGACCAACGTCGAGACCCTCAGCGGCCGCCTGACCGGCAAATACGGCGTGCTCGGCACCGCCCTCGGCGGCGACGAGGAAGCGAAGAAGCTGCTGCAGACCTTGCAGCGGGTCGACGCCATTCTGGCCAAGACCGACCAGCGCGTGTTCGGCAAGAACGGCGTGATGGACGATACCCAGGCCGCGGTCCGGCAGCTGAACGGCGTCCTGGGCGACGCCCGCACGACCTTGCAGAAGGTCGATGCCGTGCTGGTAGAGGCCCAGGCCGTCGGTGCGAATGCGAAGGTGGCGACCCAGGACCTGGGCCGGCTGCGCGGCGAGGTCGACGCCAGCCTGCGCAAGGTGAACCGGCTGGTCGACGAAATCAACCGCAAGTGGCCGTTCAAGCGCGACGAGGAGATCAAGCTGCCATGAAGAAGACCGCCTTGTTGTTCGTGACGATGGCTTCCATCGCCCTGGCCGGCTGCGCCAGCAAGCCCCAGCCGCCCGACTGGCAGCCGAACGCGAAGAGCGCACTCGAAGGCTATACCGACGCCTGGCTGCATGGCGACACGGCCGCCGCCGACGCCGAATTCGTGCGCGCCCGCCGCGCCACCGCCAGCACCGGTCGCTTCGACAACGTGGCCCAGGCCGAGCTGGTGCGCTGCGCGGCGCGCGTGGCCGCCCTGGAATTCGACTGTCCCGGCTATGCGGCCGTGGCGGGCGACGCGAACCCGGCCCAGCAGGCCTATGCGGCCTACCTCGAGGGCCGCTGGCAGGGGCTGAACGCCAGCCTGCTGCCCGAGCAGCACCGCGCCGTCGTCACCGGCGGCAGCCTGGCCGGCGTGCAGGATCCGCTGGCGCGCCTGGTGGCGGCCGGCGCCCTGTTCAAGGCTGGCAGGATCAGCCCGGCGGACATCGGGAATGCGGTCGACACGGCGTCGAACCAGGGCTGGCGCAGGCCGCTGCTGGCCTGGCTGGGGGTGCAGGAGCGGCGCGCCGAGGCGGCGGGCGATATGCAGGCCGTGGAGCAGATACGGCGCCGGATGGCGCTGGCGTCGGAAGGCTGAGGCGGGCCTTACCTGACCCGTGCCACCCTTGCGCTGTTGGTATGGCCCTCGACCTGCAGGAAGTAGGCGCCCAGCAGGCCGCGCGTGATCTCGACCTTCGGGTTCTGCATGATTGGCAGCACGGCGTCGGCATCGTCGGTGACTTTCCAGACCTGTCCATTGGCGAGCGTAAAGACCGTTCCCGGACTCCAGCCGTCGAAGCGGCCTACCACGCTGCTGTGGATGGCCGAGGGTTCGGCAACCTTCTGCTTCTTGACCACCGGGCGCAGGCCGAAATTCTGCTCGGTCGAAGCGGCCGGTGCGGCAGTGGCGGCCGCCACCGGCGCGGCAGCCGGTGCGGAGGGCCGGGCGGCAGGGGGAGCGGCGAAGTCGACCGGAATCGCGTCATAGCAGGCCAGCCGCTTCGCGGTTTCGGCCATGGCGCGGCATTTCAGGATGGCGGCATCATCGGCGGCGAAGGCGGCGCCGGACAGGGTGGAGGCGATCAGCAGCAGGGACGGAAAGGTCTTCTTCATGGGCTCGTCGACGTTGTCATGCCGGTCCGGGGCGGGCGCGGCTTGACACTATTATATCGACACCTTGCCCGTCAGGAAGCCGTTCATCCCGCCTGCGCCGGACCGCCGGAAGCCGGCCGAAGGGGGGACGGCCGAATGGGCGGCCGGCGCAGCGCCGGCGGCAGCTGGTTGTGGATTCGCACCGCCGCCCTGGCCGCGCCGCCTGTCGCCACCGCGATCTGGTTCAGGCCCACGGTCACGTCGCCGATCGCGTACAGGCCCGGCACGCTGGTGGCCTGGTGCGCGTCCACCAGCAATTCCTCGCATTGCGCGGTGCGGGCGCCCAGCTTCGCGGCCAGGTTCGAGCGCGCCTTCTCGCCCAGCATCGGGTAGAACACGTCGGCCGAATAGTCCTCGCCGTCCTCGGTATG
The DNA here is from genome assembly GCF_056399665.1 of Massilia sp. 01N410. NCBI lineage: Bacteria > Pseudomonadati > Pseudomonadota > Betaproteobacteria > Burkholderiales > Oxalobacteraceae > Massilia > Massilia sp. 01N410. The sequence continues at coordinate 464,772 of NZ_JBFTRV010000001.1, forward strand.
CAGCACCGGCTTCATCGACGCGTCCAAGGTGACGGACAGCAGCGGCGATTCGATCAGGCGCACGCCGGCGGCATCCAGGCGGCGCCTGTCTTCATCGTTCAGCATCGAGGCCGAGCCGCGTTCGAACAGGGTCACGTCGGCGCTGAAGGTACGCATGAAGAGGGCGTGGCCGACCGGGTTGGTGTCGGCGGTGGCGACCGCGATGCGCTTGTCCATCACGTCGAAGCCGTCGCACACGGGGCACAGGCGCAGCGAACCGAAGGCGATCGCTTCGCGCCAGTTCTCGATCGGCAGGCCGCCATCGGCGACGCCGGTGGCCAGCAGCACGGTGTGGGCGCGGATCCGGGTGAGCTCGCCCTCGGGCGCATCGTCGGCGGCGTAGTCGCCGACGAACAGGCCGTCCTCGATGCGCAGGTCGACGATCTCGCCCGGCATCACGCTGCCGCCGTAGCGTTCCAGCTGGACCGACAGATTGCCGAGCAGGACGTTGCCCGGCACGCCTTCCGGAAAGCCCGGATAGTTGTGCGACACGGGAATCAGGCGCAGCCGGCTGTTGCCCTTGTCGACCAGGGCGACGCTGCGGGTGAAGCGGCGCAGATAGATGGCGGCGGTCAGGCCACCGGGGCCGCCGCCGATGATGAGGCAGTCGTAGACTTGATCTTGGATAGGCATGTGCCGATTATCGGCATCCACCCATCGCTCGGCCTATCGGCGTGCGCCCCGGCATGGGGTCGGAGGGCGCTGACAAGCACTAGGAAGAGGAAAGGTCGGCCCGCGCGGCGCGCTCCGCCTTCCAGCGCTCGGTGTCGTCACGGATCACGGCGGCGATGCCCGTTACCGGCCTGTTTTCCACTGTCCCCGGCGCGTGCAGCAGGGCCACCGTGAAGGCGACCGACAGCGGCCGGCCCTCCTTGTGCAGGGCCGGTACGCGCAACAGCTCGCCGCCGTAGCGCGTGCTCCCGGTGGCGACCGTCCGATGGAAGCCGTCCCAGTGGCGCTGCTGGTGGCGGCTCGGAATGATCAGGTCGAGCGAGCGGCCGAGCGCTTCTTCCTGGGTAAAGCCGAAGATCCGCGTTGCCGCCGTGTTCCAGAACACGATCACGCCGGCGGCGTCGCACACGATCACGCCGTCGCCCAGGTCCTGCACGATCTGCTGGAAGTCGAGTTGGGTCTGCATGCGTCCTCCGTGTCGATCTCTTAGTGATTATGCGGCTCCGGCTGCAGGGTCACGTGATCGATGCCATGCTTGGCCAGCAGCATCTCCTTCACCGCGCGCAATACCTCGGGCCAGGCGTTCAGGTCGGCAATCTCGAGGTGGCCGATCAGGGCCGGCTCGCCCGGCGACATGTCCCACACGTGCAGGTCGTGCACCGACAGCACGCCGGGCACGGCGGCCAGGTCGGCGCCGACGCCCAGGTAGTCGATCTGGTGCGGCACGCCTTCCATCAGGAAGTGGTAGGACTCGCGCAGTACGCCGAACGTCGATTTCAGGATCAGCAGCGACACGAAGATCGACAGGATCGGGTCGATCCGCAGCCAGCCGGTGAAGTGGATGATGGCGCCGGCGGCGATCGCGGCCACCGAGCCGAGCAGGTCGCCCAGCACGTTGACGAGGGCGGCGCGGGTGTTGATGCTCTGCTCGCCGCGCGACAACACCCAGGCCACCAGGATATTGATGCAGGCGCCGATCGTAGCGACCACGAACACGGTGCCGCCCCGCACATGCTCCGGATGGGCCAGCCGCTTGGCCGCCTCGTAGACGATCCAGCCGACCAGCAGCAGCATCGCCAGGCTGTTCACGAAAGCGGCCAGCGCCTCGGCGCGCACGAAGCCGAACGAGTGGCGGCTCGACGGCGGCCGGCGCGCAATCAATTGCGCCATCAGCGCCAGGCCGAGGGCGGCGGCGTCGGTGGTCATGTGGCCGGCGTCGGAGATCAGGGCCAGCGAATTCGAGAAGAAGCCGGTGACCGCCTCGATCACGGCGAACAGCAGGGTCAGGCCCAGCGCCAGCCCCATCGCGGCCTGGCTACGGCCTTCGATGACGTGGCCATGGCGGGCGTCGCCGTCGAGGTGGGCGTGCAGGTGGGCGGAGGAGGCGGACTGGTCGGACATTGGGATGCGTTATAAGGATGAACAGGCGGCAGTATACATGTAGGGTGGGCACTGCGTGCCCACGCGGCAGCTGCGATCCGCGAACCTCACGCGTGCGCATAAGATGCCCATCATCCGTGCTGCCTTGCACAACTGCAGCCGACCCCCTATAATGGCGGCATACGGGCGGTTAGTTCAGCTGGTTAGAATACTTGGTCGACATCCAAGGGGTCGCAGATTCGAATTCTGCACCGCCCACCAGAATACTCTTCAGTAAGAGCGAGAAAGGCACCGACGGTTATGACACCGCGAACTACAACTGAGTTGTGGGGGAATCGCTAGACGCGGTACGGTGGTCTTTTGTCTCAAGAAGCTCGACAACACTGATAAAAACGCGCCTGGTGCGCGTTTTTTTTCGTCCAAATATTTTTCGTTTCAAATTTTTCAACTCATATCCCAACTTTGCGGGCGCGACGGCGCCGAACAGGAGATCAAGATGCTGAATGTGCGACTTCCGGACGGCTCCAGCCGTCAATTCGAGGGCCCGGTGACCGTGGCCCAGGTGGCGCAGAATATCGCCCCGAGCCTGGCCAAGGCCGCGCTGGCCGGCAAGGTCGACGGCAAGGTGGTCGACACCTCTTTCCTGATCGAGAGCGATGCCGATCTCGCCATCGTCACCGACAAGGATGCGGAAGGCCTGGACGTGATCCGTCACTCGACCGCCCACCTGCTGGCCTACGCGGTCAAGGAGTTGTTCCCGGAAGCCCAGGTCACCATCGGCCCGGTCATCGACAACGGTTTCTACTACGACTTCTCGTACAAGCGCCCGTTCACCCCGGAAGACCTGCAAGCCATCGAGAAGAAGATGGTCGAACTGGCCAAGAAGGACGAGCCGGTGACCCGCAAGGTCCTGCCGCGCGACGAGGCGGTGGCCTATTTCAAATCCATCGGCGAAGACTACAAGGCCGAGATCATCGCCTCGATCCCGGCAAACGAAGACGTGTCGCTGTACTCGGAAGGCAAGTTCACCGACCTGTGCCGCGGCCCGCACGTGCCTTCGACCGGCAAGCTGAAGGTATTCAAGCTGATGAAGCTGGCCGGCGCCTACTGGCGCGGCGACTCGAAGAACGAGATGCTGCAGCGCGTCTACGGCACCGCCTGGGCCAGGAAGGAAGAGCAGGAGCAGTACCTGCACATGCTGGAAGAGGCCGAGAAGCGCGACCACCGCAAGCTGGGCAAGCAGCTGGACCTGTTCCACTTCCAGGACGAGGCCCCGGGCCTGATCTTCTGGCATCCGAAGGGCTGGTCGATCTGGCAGCAGGTCGAGCAGTACATGCGCCATACCTATCAGGTGACCGGCTATAACGAGGTCAAGGCCCCGCAGATCATCGACGTGTCGCTGTGGAAGAAGACCGGCCACTGGGACAACTATCGCGAAAACATGTTCACCACCGAGTCGGAGAACCGCACCTATGCGCTCAAGCCGATGAACTGCCCGGGCCACGTGCAGATCTATAACGCCGGCCTGCGGTCCTACCGCGACCTGCCGCTGCGCTACGGCGAGTTTGGCCAGTGCCATCGCAACGAGTCCTCGGGCGCGCTGCACGGCCTGATGCGCGTGCGCGGCTTCACCCAGGACGACGGCCACGTGTTCTGTACCGAAGAGCAGATCGCGCCGGAAGTCGTGGCTTTCCACGCCCAGGCGATGAAGGTCTACGAGGACTTCGGCTTCGAGAACATCGATGTCAAGATCGCCCTGCGTCCGGAAAACCGCATCGGCAGCGACGAGGTCTGGGACCAGGCCGAGGAAGCCCTGCGTTCGGCCCTGCGCGGCTGCGGCGTCGAGTGGACCGAGCTGCCGGGCGAGGGCGCCTTCTACGGCCCGAAGATCGAGTACCACCTGAAGGACAGCCTCGGCCGTCCGTGGCAGGTCGGTACCATGCAGGTCGACTTCTCGATGCCGGGCCGCCTTGGCGCCGAATATGTGGCGGAAGACAATACCCGCAAGGTGCCGGTGATGCTGCACCGCGCGATCGTGGGTTCGATGGAGCGCTTCATCGGCATCCTGATCGAAAACTACGCGGGCGCGCTGCCGCTGTGGCTGGCGCCGGTCCAGGTGGCGATCTTGAACATTTCTGATGCGCAAGCTTCCTATGTGAAAGAAGTGGAAGCCCGCCTGAAGGCGGCCGGCCTGCGTGTTCACGCTGATTTGCGGAACGAGAAGATTACCTATAAAATCCGGGAGCATTCCGTCCAAAAGCTGCCGTACATCTTAGTTGTCGGTGATAAAGAGCGGGATGCCAATACTGTGGCCGTTCGCGCGCGCGGCAACGTCGACTTGGGCGTCATGTCCGTCGATGCGCTGCTGGAACGCCTCCAGAGCGAGGTGGCAACCAAGGCGAAGTGAGTTTTCTTGCGCCTTGAGACGGCCCGATCTAATTAACTTTTAAAGGAAACACCATAGCTACTGACAAGTCGTCACATCGCATCAATGGCGAAATCAACCATCCCGAAATGCGTCTGAGCGGGGTGGATAACGAGCCGCTGGGCATTGTGAGCCTGGCCGAAGCGTTTCGTCTGGCTGAAGAAGCGAACGTCGATCTGGTGGAAATCGCCCCGAATGCGACTCCGCCGGTCTGCCGCCTGATGGACTACGGCAAGTTCAAGTATTCGGAGCAGAAGCGGGCGCACGAAGCGAAGCTGAAGCAGAAGATCATCCAGGTCAAGGAGATCAAGTTCCGTCCAGGTACGGACGAAGGCGACTACAGCATCAAGCTGCGCAACCTGATCAAGTTCCTGGAAGAGGGTGACAAGACCAAGATCACGCTGCGCTTCCGTGGCCGCGAGATGGCCCACCAGGACATCGGCCAGCGCATGCTGGAGCGTCTGCGCGGCGACCTGGAGCCCTACGGCCAGGTCGAACAGTTCCCGAAGCTGGAAGGCCGCCAGATGATCATGGTGGTCGCGCCGAAGAAGAAGAAATAAGCTACTTCGCTCGTTGAGACAGTTAAGCCGGGCCAGGCCCGGGCTGCAGGTGCGCCTGTTGCCCGGGCCTGGCCTATTCTGCCTGGGCTGTCGATATGCAAGCTTTTGGCGTGAGCACGCTGTGCCCACGGAACGAAAACTATGCTAAAATCTGCGGTTCCCGTATCGTAATGATGCAGGAATGCAAGACTGTAGTGGACTCGCTTCTGCTGCAGAAACAAGTGAAAGCAGGCATCCAAGAGCAGCGTTGCTGCCACCTGCAATCCTGTTACATATGAGGCTGCCTCTAAGAGGGCAGAAGACTATGCCGAAAATGAAAACCAAAAGCTCCGCGAAAAAGCGTTTTCGCGTGCGTCCGGGTGGTACCGTCAAATCGGGTATGGCGTTCAAGCGTCACATCCTGACCAAGAAGACCACCAAGAACAAGCGCCAACTGCGCGGCACCCGTAACATCAATGCGTCCGACGTCCAAAGCGTCTACCGCATGATGCCGTCTGCTGTTTAATCTCACACTAAGGAGCGAATATGCCTCGAGTAAAACGTGGGGTTACTGCACGTGCCCGTCATAAGAAGGTTCTTGAGCTTGCAAAAGGCTATCGTGGCCGCCGCAGCAAAGTATTCCGTATTGCCAAGCAAGCAGTCATGCGCGCTGGCCAGTACGCATACCGCGACCGCCGCAACAAGAAGCGCGTCTTCCGCGCACTGTGGATCACCCGTATCAACGCGGCTTCGCGTTCGCACGGCATGACCTACAGCGCATTCATGAACGGCCTGAAGAAAGCCGCGATTGAACTGGACCGTAAAGTCCTGGCCGACATGGCTGTGAACGACAAGCCGGCATTTGCCGCTATCGTGAACACCGTCAAGGCAAAGCTGGCTGCTTAATCGCTAGCCTGCAAAGCAGAAGTACAGCGTCGCGCGGTTGAAAGACCGCCGGCGCGCAAAGGACGGGGCAAAGGTTTCACGACCGATGCCCTGTTTTTGTTTCTGGCGTTCCCCGCCATCGAACAGGAAAAGAACAAGCATGGATCTCGCAAACCTCGCCCTGGAAGAACTTGTCGTCTCGGCCCAATCCGATTTTAGTGCCGCGCAAGACGCCGCCGCGCTGGAAAACGCAAAAGCGAAATACCTGGGCAAGACTGGCCAGGTGACCGAACTGATGAAGGGCCTCGGCAAGCTCGATCCGGACCAGCGCAAGGCGCAGGGCGCCCTGATCAATGCCGCCAAAGAAAAAATCGAACAGGCCTTGACCGCCCGCCGCGAAGACCTGGCGAACGTCCAGCTGATGGCGCGCCTGAACGCTGAGAGCATCGACGTCACCCTGCCGGGCCGCGGCCGCTCGACCGGCGGTATCCACCCGGTGATGCGCAGCTGGGAGCGGGTCGAACAGATCTTCCGCTCGATCGGCTTCGACGTGGCCGACGGCCCCGAGATCGAGACCGACTGGACCAACTTCACCGCACTGAACAGCCCGGAAAACCACCCGGCGCGTTCGATGCAGGACACCTTCTATATCGAGGGCAACGACAGCCAGGGCAAGCCGCTGCTGCTGCGTACCCACACCAGCCCGATGCAGGTGCGCTATGCCCGCACCCACACGCCGCCGATCAAGGTGATCGCGCCGGGCCGCACCTACCGCGTCGACAGCGACGCCACCCACTCGCCGATGTTCCACCAGGTCGAAGGCCTGTGGATCGGCGAGAACATCAGCTTTGCCGACCTCAAGGGCGTGTACCTGAACTTCGTGAAGGCCTTCTTCGAGACCGACGACCTGCAGGTGCGCTTCCGTCCGTCCTACTTCCCGTTCACCGAACCCTCGGCCGAGATCGACATCGCCTTCGGTTCCGGCCCGCTGAAGGGCCGCTGGCTGGAAGTCTCGGGCGCCGGCCAGGTGCACCCGACCGTGGTGCGCAACTTCGGCCTGGATCCGGAAAAATTCATCGGCTTCGCGTTCGGCTCCGGCCTCGAACGCCTCACCATGCTGCGCTACGGGATCAACGATCTGCGCCTCTTCTATGAGGGCGATCTGCGCTTCCTGAAGCAGTTCAATTAAGAAGAAACTCTTATAAAAGACAAGCAGCGATAAGGCAAACTAATATGCAATTCTCCGAAAACTGGCTCCGTTCCATGGTCGATCCGAAAATGACTTCGGACGAACTGGCCCACCTGCTCACCATGTCCGGCCTCGAGGTCGAAGAAGTGGAAGCGGTCGCGCCGCCGTTCTCGAACGTCGTGGTGGCGGAGGTCAAGGAAGTGGCCAAGCACCCGAACGCCGACCGCCTGAACGTGTGCCAGGTCGACGTCGGTAGCGGCACTTTACTGAATATTGTCTGCGGCGCCCCGAACGTACGCGCCGGCATGAAGGCGATCTGCGCCATGGCCGGCGCCGTGCTGCCGCCGGGTGCGGATGGCAAACCCTTCGAGATCAAGGTCGGCAAGCTGCGCGGCGTCGAGTCGCAGGGCATGATGTGCTCGGCCAAGGAGCTGAAAATCTCCGAAGAGAGCAGCGGCCTGATGGAACTGCCGGAAGACGCGCCGGTCGGCCAGAATATCCGTGACTACCTGGGCCTGAACGACCAGAAGTTCACCATCAAGCTGACCCCGAACAAGGCGGACTGCCTGTCGGTGCTGGGCGTGGCACGCGAAGTGTCGGCCCTGACCGGCACGCCGCTGACCTTCCCGGCCCAGCGCATCGTTGCGGTCGGCATCGACGAAGTCCTGCCGGTTAAAGTGTCCGCGCCGGACCTGTGCGGCCGCTTCACCGGCCGCGTGATCCGCGGCCTGAACGCGCGCGCCGCCACGCCCGAGTGGATGAAGCGCCGCCTGGAACGCAGCGGCCAGCGCTCGGTCTCGAGCCTGGTCGACATCTCCAACTACGTGATGCTGGAAACCGGCCAGCCTTCGCACGTGTTCGACCTGGCCAGGATCCACGGCAGCATCGACGTGCGCTGGGGCAAGAAGGGGGAGTCGCTGAAGCTCCTGAACGGCAACACCGTCGAGGTCGACGAGTGGGTCGGCGTGATCGCCGATGAAAAGGAAATCGAATCGCTGGCCGGCATCATGGGCGGCGACTCCACCGCCGTCACCCTGGACACCACCGACATTTACCTGGAAGCCGCGTTCTGGTGGCCGGGCGCCATCCAGGGCCGTGCGCGCCGCTTCAACTTCTCGACCGATGCGGCGCACCGCTTCGAGCGCGGCGTCGACTTTGCTTCTACCTGCGAGCGCATCGAGCGCATCACTTCGCTGATCGTCGAGATTTGCGGCACGCCCGACACCAAGGTCGGCCCGGTCGACGACCAGATCGTGAACATCCCGCAGCGCCTGCCCGTCACCCTGCGCACCGAACGCGCGCAGAAGGTCATCGGCGTGGCGATCGACGACGACACCGTGGCCGACATCTTCACCCGCCTTGGCCTGCCGTTCGAGCGCGAGCCGGGCCGCTTCACGGTCACCGCGCCGTCCTACCGTTTCGACATCGAGATCGAGGAAGACCTGATCGAGGAAGTCGCCCGCGTGTACGGCTTCGAGAACATTCCGGCGCTGCCCCCTAGCGCGCCGAGCGCGATGCTGATCGAGCCGGAAAACACGCGCTCGCTGTTCGCGATCCGCCACCAGCTGGCCGATCTCGGCTACCAGGAAGTGGTCAACATGAGCTTCGTGGAAAGCCAGTGGGAAGCCGACTTCGCCGGCAACACCGATCCGATCCGCCTGCAGAACCCGATCGCAAGCCAGATGAGCGTGATGCGCTCGAACCTGATCGGCAGCCTGGTCGCCAACGTGCGCTACAACGTCAATCGCAAGGCCGGCCGCGTGCGCGTATTCGAAGTGGGCGCGGTGTTCCACCGCAATCCGCAAGCCGTCGACGGTCCGCTGTCGATTGCCGGTTTCGACCAGCCGAAGCGCGTCGCCGCGATCGCCTACGGTCCGGCCAGCGACGAGCAGTGGGGCATGCCGACCCGCGCCGTCGACTTCTTCGATGTCAAGGGCGACCTCGAAGCGCTGTTCGCGCCGCGCAGCCTGCGCTTCGCCAAGCTCGAACACCCGGCCCTGCACCCGGGCCGCTGCGCCCAGGTGGAACTGGATGGCAAGGTGATCGGCTTCATCGGCGAACTGCATCCGCGCTGGCTGCAGAAGTACGACCTGCCGCAGGCGCCGGTGCTGTTCGAGGTCGATGCCGAAGCCCTGCGCGAGCGCGTGGTGCCGACCTACACCGAAATCTCGAAGTTCCCAGGCGCAACCCGCGACCTCGCCCTGGTGGTGAAACAGGACGTTCCGGCACAGGTGCTGCTCGACGCGTTCAAGGCCGAGCTGGCGTCGAACGCGTATGGTAAACTCGTGCAAGCCGTTGTTTTATTTGATGAATATCGCGGCAAGGGTTTGGAGCAAGATGAAAAAAGTCTTGCTTTCCGCTTTGGCTTGCAAGATACTCAATCGACGCTCCAGGACGATGCGGTCGAGGCCATCATGGCCGCGCTGGCATCGGCGGCGCAACAACACGGCGCCAGACTGCGCGCCTAACGATGAGGGGCTACGTGCCTCAAGAGGATTCGAGAAACCGTAGCGAGCGGAAGCAATGGTGGCCGAGAAGCGCAGCCGTACTCAGGTACGGCGAGCATCGCAGGCCGCCAGTGCGACGCGCAGTAGGTTTATCGAATCCTCATCCAAAACTGAAGGTAGGGCTAAAAATTAACAACAACGACTTAGACTCCGTCGTACTCGAGGAAGCGCTCGCCGCCCACAGGGTGCGGCAGGCGGCCCAAAAGGAGTTGCCGACCCTGACCAAGGCGGAGCTGGCCGAGCTGCTGTTCGAGCAGGTTGGCCTGAACAAGCGCGAAGCCAAGGACATGGTCGAGACCTTCTTCGACGAAATCCGCAATGCGCTCGAGCGCGGCGAAGCGGTCAAGCTGTCCGGTTTCGGCAACTTCCAGTTGCGCGACAAGCCGCAGCGTCCGGGCCGCAATCCGAAAACCGGGGAAGAAATCCCCATCACTGCGCGTCGCGTTGTGACTTTCCACGCCAGCCAGAAACTCAAGAGCATGGTCGAGGAGGCCAATCCGGCAGGTTCCGGCAACGGGTCGCTGGCGCGCGCAGCCTGAGTAGTCAAGCCAAAGAGCCATGAATGACCGACCGAACAAGATGGAACTGACTGTATTGCCACCGATTCCGGCCAAGCGCTATTTCACGATCGGGGAAGTCAGCGAATTGTGCGGGGTCAAACCGCATGTGCTGCGTTACTGGGAGCAGGAATTTACCCAGCTAAAGCCGGTCAAACGCCGTGGAAACCGCCGCTATTACCAGCACCACGAAGTGCTGTTGATCCGGCGTATCCGCGAGCTGTTGTACGAGCAGGGCTTCACGATCAGCGGCGCCCGCAACCGCCTCGACGGCCGTGGCGCCCAGGTCGAGGAGGCCGAGCTGCCGCCGCCAGTGCCGCCCGAACCACCGGTGCCGACCATCGCCCCGGAGCTGCTGCGCGAGGAATTGCACAGCATCCTCGCCATCCTGAAGCACGGGGCGCCGGCAGCCTGAACCGGGATCGTCAGGTATCGGGCTCAAGTATTCGTGCTCCTGTTGTTCTGCACCTAGGAGGTGCTAGAATGTCACTTGCTTATTTTGCTGACTCAAACGCTTGCCGTTGCAGGCGCGGATGTCGGCGTCGGCTCTTTCCTGCCTCAGGAAAAATCTAAGGGAAGACAATGATACGCGTTGCCATTTGTGACGATCACCAGATAGTTCGAGCAGGTTTCAAGCAGATTTTTTCGTCCTCCGGCGATTTCGAAGTCGTCGCCGAGGGTGCGACCGGGCGCGAAGCCCTCGACATCGCACGTCGTGAGATCTGCGACGTGCTGCTATTGGATATTGCGATGCCCGACCAGAGCGGCATCGACATCCTGCGCACGATCCGTCAGGGCCAGCCGAACCTGCCGGTCCTGATCCTGTCGGGTTACCCGGCCCAGCAGTACGCGCTCAACCTGTTCAAGATGGGCGCCAACGGCTACCTGAACAAGGAGTGCGACGCCGACGAGCTCAAGACCGCCGTGCGTACCGTCTACCAGGGCCGCCGTTATGTCAGCTCCCAGGTCGGCGAACTGCTGGCCCAGAGCTTCGACCGCGACCCCAACACGGCCCTGCACACCGAGCTGTCGGACCGCGAATTCCAGGTCTTCCTGCGCCTGGCCAAGGGCGCAACCGTGTCCGATATCGGCAATGCGCTGTCGCTGTCGATCAAGACCGTCTCGACCTACCGCACGCGCATCATGGAAAAGATGGGCCTGCAGTCGAACAGCGACCTGACCTATTACGCCATGAAGAACAACCTGCTCGACTGAAGAGTCGGCTTCAGCAGTACGGAGGGCGGCGCGCCTGCCGCGTCGTCCTCCCGCCACACCTCTCCGCACGCCACCTCTAGCGCGCTGCACAGCAATTTCCCTCAGTCTATAATTCCGCACATCGTCGCTGCGTGAGAGGATCGTTCAAGGATGTATTTCAGTACCGACCCCGCGTTCAAGCCGGGCCGCAGCCTGCCCTTGTACCAGACTCTGCTGTGTGCGGTCTGCGTGCTGATCCTGGTGCTGAACGCCGTCAGCCTGATGCGCAACCTCGACGGCCTGAAGGAGGCCAATACCAGGCAGGCGCAGGCCGACCGCGTGTCCGCCCGGCTGCAGTATGTGAACCTGCTCGTCACCGATGCGGACAGCGGGCTGCGCGGCTATTTCCTGTCCGGTTCCGACACCTATCTCGGCCCGTTGCGCACCGCCGAGCACGAGCTGGACGGCCAGATCGGCGTGCTCAAGGACCTGCTGGCCGACAATCCCTCCCAGCTCAAGAACCTGGCGCAGCTGCAGACCCTGGTGCGGCGCCGCATGGACCTGATGAACCAGGCCCTCGAGGTCTACCGCCACGGCGGCCTGAAGGACATCATCGCGATCGCCCGCACCCAGGAAGACCCGACCCAGATGGATGAGATCCGGCTGCAGGTGGTCATCATGACGGGCGAGCAGAACGAGCTGCTGGCCGCGCGCGGCGCCGCCTTCTACGACCGCTACCAGCGCACGGCCCTGCTGGGGCTGGGCACCAACATCGCCGCCATCGCCGTCCTGCTGCTGTTCTATAACCTGATCCGGCGCGGCTTCCGCCTGCGCCTGCACGCCCAGCACGCCCTGGAGCAGACCAACGACCAGCTCGAATCCCTGGTGGCGTCCCGTACCGAACAACTGTCGGTATTGTCGCGCCACCTGATCAGCGTGTCGGAAGAAGAAAAGGCACGCCTGGCGCGCGAGCTGCACGACGAGATGGGCGCCAACCTGACCGCCATCGGCATGTACCTGTCGACGGTCGGCGAGCAATTGAAGGAGACGCATCCGGAGCAGGCCGCGGCCCTCGGCTTCGCGCGCAAGACCCTGATCGAGACCGTGCAACTGAAGCGGCGCATCGTCGAAGACCTGCGGCCCAGCCTGCTGGACAACCTGGGCCTGGCGGCGGCGTTGCAGAGCTATTGCGAGGATTACGCGCGCGCCACGCGCCTGGACTGCGAAGCCTTGATCGACCCGGAAGCCGACAGCGCTGGGCCGATGCAGGCGATCGCGCTGTTCCGCATCGCCCAGGAATCGCTGAACAATATCGCCAAGTACGCGCAGGCGCGCCACGTGGTCGTGCACCTGGCGCGCGAAGGCGAGGGACTGGCGCTGGAAGTCAGCGACGACGGCGTCGGCATTCCGCCGGATGCGATGCGGCGCACGAAGTCGCACGGCCTGCTGGGCATGCGCGAACGTGCACTTCTGCTGAACGGAACACTGAAGGTGGAACGGGGAGTGAACGGCGTGGGCACCTGCGTACAGGCTTGGGTGCCGCTGGAACCGCCTGGCGCCGAACCGGCGGGAACCGTCTCAGTGGCGGTTCCGGCGCCGGCAGCGCTGGCATTGGGTGGTGGTCAGAGGGATCCGGGGCCGCCTGCGCTCATGCACGCGCCACATCCATCAGCAGACGGTCATACTCGCTCTTAGCAACCTTGTAGCACTCGCCGGCGTAATCTTCCAGGCCTTGGCGGTTCAGCACGGTGATGTTGCCGCGGCGGTACTGGATCAGGCCTTCGTCCTGCAGCTTGCCGGCGGCGGCGGTGATGCTTTCGCGGCGCACGCCCAGCATGATGGAGATCAGTTCCTGCGTCACTTTCAGCTCGTTGCTGGCCGAACGGTCCAGACGGTCCAGCAGCCAGCGGCACAGTTTCTGTTCGATCGAGCTGTGGCGGCCGCCGACGGCGTTCTGGGCCATCTGGGCGAACAGGGCATTGGTGTAGCGCATCAGCAGCTGGGGCAGGGCGCCGCCCTTGTTGAAGGCGTCGCGCAGGTACTGGGTTTTCAGGCGGTAGCCATAGCCGGCGCTCTGGACCACGGCGCTGCAGGTAGCGCGTTCGCCCATGAACAGCGACACACCGACCGCGCCTTCATGGCCGACCACGGCGATCTCGGTGGTGGCGCCGTCTTCCATCACGTACAGCAGGGAGACGATGGCGGTGGTGGGAAAATAAACGTATTCGAGTTTGCTGCCGAATTCGAACAGTTCCTTGCCAAAGGGCAGCGGAACCAGTTCCAGGTGCTCAAACAGGGTTTCCAGGTCTAGTCTTGGCAGGGCTGCCAGCAACTCATTTTGTTGGGTGCCGCTGTAGCTGACGACCGGACGGGACGCCACTTTGAATTCCTCGGCGGAGGCGGGAATCTGGTTGACCGGCTGGGCCTTCTGGGCGGCAACACCAAGTTGAGCGTTATTCATATTGTCCTCGTTATCTCTGTCTTACATCGGGTACTTCGTGGGGTGCGACTGTTGGATGGGTTTCCTCATCGCGATGTGTGTACTTTATTGCCATAGTCTCTTGCCGAACATAAGACTAGTCGTCGCCCCCATGTAGGTTCTATGCATGATGTTTTGTCAGTCCAGTCCTACTAGAGAGAAACATTCAAAGCAGGATAGTTTTAGCCACCTGGAAATGGCCAAACTGCATTAAAACGTTTTCGCGCTCAGCCGTATAAGCCGATCCGGCAACGATTCGACTCCCCATGAGTTCGTCAGGAACATAGGGCATGGCATCGGCGTTTTCCCTGGTTAACGAAAAATTTATAAGTCGCCAAGCGGGAAGCCCGACTTGTCCTACAGCGGATTTCAAGACAAACCGCATGAGACTCGGTAAAATCGAGGGTTTATGCAAAGCGCCGCGAAGGCGAGACCATGTCCAACGAAACCGCAGCAAGTACGCCTGAAACGGGCGACGATATCGCCGTTACTCCCTCGGCCAAAACCGCCGCGCAGATCGCGCGCGAGGTCCAGCGCCGCCGCACCTTCGGCATCATTTCCCACCCCGACGCCGGCAAGACCACGCTCACCGAAAAGCTCCTGCTGTTCTCGGGCGCGATCCAGCTGGCCGGTACCGTCAAGGGCCGCAAGAGCGGCCGTCATGCAACCTCCGACTGGATGGACATCGAGAAGCAGCGTGGCATCTCGGTCGCCTCGTCGGTGATGCAGTTCGAGTTCCGCGATCACGTGATCAACCTGCTCGACACCCCGGGCCACCAGGACTTCTCGGAAGATACCTATCGCGTGCTGACCGCGGTCGACTCGGCCCTGATGGTGATCGACGCCGCCAAGGGCGTGGAAGAGCAGACGATCAAGCTGCTGGATGTTTGCCGCATGCGCGCGACCCCGATCGTCACCTTCATGAACAAGATGGACCGCGAGACCCGCGATCCGCTGGAACTGCTCGACGAGGTCGAGTCGGTGCTGAAGATCGAGTGCGCGCCGGTGACCTGGCCGATCGGCATGGGCAAGAACTTCCGCGGCGTGTATCACCTGCTCAAGGACGAGATCATGCTGTTCAAGGCCGGCGAGGAAAAGGCCGACGGCGACTACGAGATCATCAAGGGCATCGACAACCCGCGCCTGGCCGAGATGTTCCCGATGGAGATCGAGCAGCTGAAGATGGAAGTGGAGCTGGTCCACGGCGCTTCGCACGTGTTCGACCTGGAGCGCTTCCTGTCCGGCGTGCAGACCCCGGTGTTCTTCGGTTCCGCGATCAACAACTTCGGCGTGCGCGAGATCCTGTCGGCGCTGATCGACTGGGCCCCGGCCCCGCGCGAGCGCGACGCCACCGTGCGCGCCGTGAAGCCGGACGAGCAGCCCTTCTCCGGCTTCGTCTTCAAGATCCAGGCGAACATGGACCCGGCCCACCGCGACCGCATCGCCTTCCTGCGCGTCTGCTCGGGACGTTTCGAAAAGGGCATGAAGGTCAAGCACCTGCGGCTGGGCCGCGAAGTGAAACTGTCGTCCGTGGTGACCTTCATGGCCTCCAGCCGCGAACAGGTCGAGGAAGCCTACGCCGGCGACATCATCGGCCTGCCGAACCACGGCAATATGCAGATCGGCGACAGCTTTTCGGAAGGCGAACTGCTGACCTTCACCGGCATCCCCTACTTTGCGCCGGACCTGTTCCGCACCGTGCGTATCCGTAACCCGCTGAAGATGAAGCAGCTGCACAAGGGCCTGCAGCAGCTGGGCGAAGAGGGCGCCGTACAGGTGTTCAAGCCGGTCATGGGCAGTGAGCTGATCCTGGGCGCGGTCGGCGTGCTGCAGTTCGAGGTGGTCGCCAGCCGCCTGCTGAACGAGTATGGCGTCGACGCCGTGTTCGAAGGCTCCAGCATCAGCAGCGCGCGCTGGGTCTCCAGCGACGACAAGAAGGCGCTGGCCGACTTCGAGACCGCGCTGGCGCCGCAGGTGGCCTACGACGCCGCCGGCAACCTGGCCTTCCTGGCCACCTCCGGCGTCAACCTGCGCCTGACCCAGGAGCGCTGGCCGAAGCTGCAGTTCCACGCGACGCGCGAGCACGCGGCGAAGCTGGACTAAGCCGACCATGTATCGGTAGGGTGGGCACTCCGTGTCCACGCGGACGTTTGCGACATGGCGGCGTTTGCGTGGGCACGTGATTCAGGCCACTGGCCTGAATCACCCCACCCTTGGTTTACGGCCGCGGTTTGTGAAGCAGCGCCTCCACCACACTGCCCACCCAACACACCACGAACACCCAGCCGCTGAGCGTCACCGCCCAGGAAGTCGGCTGTGCATCGACCTTCGCCGCAATCGCCGCCGGATCCAGCGGCACCGAACCCGACAGCACTTGGCCGGCCACCGCATTTGCCTCCTCCAGCGCGAAATCGAAATAGACGAAGCCGGCCACCAGGGCCGGTACGGCGAACAGCAGGGCCAGGCGGCGGCGGCTCAGATACCACTGGCCGACACCGGGGAAGACCAGCGCCGACAGCAGGGCGGCGGCGCCTTTCGAACGTTTCATGTGATTCCTTTCCGAACCCGGCTGTTTGAGTTATCGCAACTGTCATTGTGCCGGACAGCGTAGATTGCCTCAATGCACGTCTATTTCGTGCTTACCAGAAATGGTTGAGCGACATTGTTCACTGGGAGGAGACCATGACGCTTGCAACTTCTCATCCGGAAGTCCGCTGAGATGCTGGCCCGACTGCGGATCGGCCCCAAGCTGCTGCTGGCGCCCGGCGTTGTACTGGTGCTGCTGGTACTCCTCTCCTGCGGCGCCTATCTCGCGATGCTGCGCCAGAACGATTCCCTCGACACCATCGTCCAGCAGCGCGCCACCCATATGCGGGCGGCCTCGAACCTGGTGGCGTCGGCGCAGAAGGCCCATGCCCAAGCCTACCAGATCCTGGCCTGGATCAGCGGCAGCTTTCCGCGTACCCGCGTCGAGCCGCTGGTGGGCGAGGTCCGCCGGCAGCATGAGAACATCGGCCGCGGCTTTGCCGGCCTGGCACGCCTGGTTCGGGACGGCGCGGCGCGCCATCGCGAGGCCGAACTGCGCTATGTCGAGCAGGCCGCCGGCGCCTGGCGCCTGTACGTGGCCGCGGTGGACGACGTGATCGAGATCGCCCGTGAAGACCAGTCGATCAGCGCCAGCGCAATGACCAGGGCGGAGCGCGCCTTCGGCGTGGTGGCCGAGCGCCTGACCGAGCTGGCGCGCCGCGAGCAGGAGCTGTCGGAACAGGCATCGAGCGAGGCGGCGGACGACTTCAGGGCGATCGCGATCCTGATGCCGATCGTGATCGTCCTATCGATCGCCGCGTCGCTGGCGATCACGATGGCGGTGCGGCGCTCGCTGCTGGGCGAGGTCGGCGCCATCGAAGCGGCCGCCAGCAGCCTGGCCAGCGGCGACCTGACGGTGCGCGCCCGGGTCGACGGCGACGACGAGATCGCCGCCACCTCGCGCGCGCTGGACGACAGCATCCGCAGCCTGAACCTGTCGCTGAGGACGATCCTGGAATCGGCGCGCTCGATCGGCTCGGCTTCGCGCGAGATCGCCCTCGGCCGCGCCGGACTGCCGGCGCGCGCCGGCGTGCGCGCATCGCTGGAACAGACCGCGACCTCGATGCAGGACCTGGCGGCGGCGATGATGGAAACCGCCGACTCGGCGCGCCATGCCAACCGGCTGACCGAAGCGGCAAGCAGCGCGGCCCAGCAGGGCGGCAGCGTGGTGCACCGGCTGGTGGCGACCCTCGAAACCGTGCGCCGCTCCGCCACCCGCCTTGACGAGATCGGCGAGGCGATCGAGATCGCCTGCGGCCAGGCCGGCAGCCTGGCCCTCGGCGCGGCGGTCGAGGCGGCCGAGGGAGGCCCGCAAGCCTGGCGCTTCGCCCAGGCTGCCTGCGAGGTGAGGGCGCTGGCCGGCCGCGCGGTGGCGGACGCCCGCGAGGCGCGCGAACTGGCGCGCGAAGCGATGGCGGCGATCGAGGGCGGTACCGGGATTGCGCTCGACGCCGGCTCCAGCATGGCGAACCTGGCCAGCTCGGTGCAGGAGGTCGGCGACATCGTCAACCGCATCGGCAGCAGCAGCGCCGCGCGCGCCGAGAACCTGGCGGGCGTGAACCAGGCGATCGTGCGCATGGACGAGCTCACCCAGCAGGGCACGCGGATGGTGGAAGAGGCGGCGCTGGCCGCGCGCACCCTGCAGCAGCAGGCGCTCAGCCTGTCGCAGGCGGTGGCGGCGTTCCGGCTGGACGAGGCGGTGCAGATCGCGGCCGACGAAGACGCCAATGAAAACGGGGCTGCAGGAGCGCCTTACAAGCGCCCCGGCAGCCCCGGGCATCCCTATCTCCGGCTGGCCAGCAGCCGGAGGGGCAAGGATTAAGTTTTATTCATAATCCTCGATCGGTGCGCAGCCGCAGAACAGGTTACGGTCGCCATACACGTTGTCGGCGCGGCCGACCGGCGGCCAGTACTTGCGCTTGCGCAGCGACGGCACCGGGAAGGCGGCCACTTCGCGCGAGTAGCCGTGCTTCCAGTCGTCGGCGGTGACGACTTCGGCGGTGTGCGGCGCACCCTTCAGCGGGTTGTCCATGCGGTCGTACTCGCCGCGCTCGACCTTCACGATCTCGGCGTGGATGGTGATCATCGCCTCGATGAAGCGGTCCAGCTCGACCTTCGACTCCGACTCGGTCGGCTCGATCATCAGCGTGCCCGGCACCGGGAAGCTCATGGTCGGGGCGTGGAAGCCGAAGTCCATCAGGCGCTTGGCCACGTCTTCGTTGCTGATGCCGGTCTTTTCCTGCAGCGGACGGAGGTCGATGATGCATTCGTGCGCGACCAGGCCGTCGTGGCCGGTGTACAGCACCGGGTAGTGCGGGGCCAGGCGGCGTGCGATGTAGTTGGCATTCAGGATCGCGGTCTCGGTGGCCGCGGTCAGGCCTTCGGCGCCCATCATCGCGATGTACATCCACGAGATCGGCAGGATCGAGGCAGAGCCGTAAGGCGCGGCGCTGACGGCGCCGATGCCGGCTGCGGTGTCCGAACCTTCGCGCTGGTAGCCGGTCGACACATGGTTCGGCAGGAACGGCACCAGGTGGGCGCCCACCGCCACCGGGCCGACGCCCGGACCGCCGCCGCCGTGCGGGATGCAGAAGGTCTTGTGCAGGTTCAGGTGGCTGACGTCGCCGCCGAAGATGCCGGGGCCGGCCACGCCGACCAGGGCGTTCATGTTGGCGCCGTCCACATAGACCTGGCCGCCGTGCGCATGCACGATCTCGCACAGTTCCTTGATGCCTTCCTCGAATACGCCGTGGGTCGACGGGTAGGTGACCATCACGCAGGCCAGGTTGGCGCTGTGCTGTTCGGCCTTCTTCTTCAGGTCTTCCAGGTCGACGTTGCCGTTCTCGTCGCAGGCGGTGACCACCACCTGCATGCCGACCATGCTGGCCGATGCCGGGTTGGTGCCGTGGGCCGAGGACGGGATCAGGCAGATGTTGCGATGGCCTTCGCCGCGCGACTCATGGTACTTCTTGATGATCAGGAGGCCCGCGTACTCGCCCTGCGAGCCGGCGTTCGGCTGCAGCGACACGCCGGCGTAGCCGGTCACGGCGCACAGCATCTGCTCGAGCTGGCCGATCATCTCGCGGTAGCCGACGGTCTGCTCGTCCGGTGCGAAGGGGTGGATGTTCGAGAATTCCGGCCAGGTGACCGGGATCATCTCCGAGGTCGCGTTCAGCTTCATGGTGCACGAACCCAGCGGGATCATGGTGCGGTCCAGCGCCAGGTCCTTGTCGGCCAGCGAACGCAGGTAGCGAAGCATCTCGTGCTCGGCGTGGTAGCGGTGGAAGGTCGGGTGGGTCAGGTAGGCGCTGGTGCGGCTCAGCGATGCAGGGAAGGCGTCGGTGGCGTCGCTGTCCAGGCTGTCGAAATCGACGGTGGCGGCTTTGCCGGCGGCTTCGCCGAAGATCTTCGCCAGCACTTCGATTTCTTCGCGGCCGGTGGTCTCGTCCAGCGACAGACCGACGTGGCGGGCATCGATGCGGCGCAGGTTGACGCCGTTCTCGACGGCGATGCGGTGCACGTCATCGGCCTTGTCGGTGATGACCGTCAGGGTGTCAAAGAAGGTCTCGTTGACCAGCTGGTAGCCGAGGCTCTGCAGGCTTGCTGCCAGGATGCCGGTGTAGCGGTGCACGCGGCGGGCGATTCTAGCCAGGCCCTCGGGGCCGTGGTAGATCGCGTACATCGAGGCCATCACGGCCAGCAGCACCTGTGCGGTACAGATGTTCGAGGTCGCCTTTTCGCGGCGGATGTGCTGTTCGCGGGTCTGCAGCGCCAGGCGGAATGCCTTGTTGCCCTGGGCGTCGACGGTGACGCCGGCCAGGCGGCCAGCCATGCTGCGCTTGTAGTCGTCGCGGGTGGCCAGGTAACCGGCGTGCGGGCCGCCGAAACCGAGCGGCACGCCGAAGCGCTGGCTGTTGCCGACCACGACGTCGGCGCCCCATTCGCCCGGCGGGGTCAGCACGGTCAGGGCCAGCAGGTCGGCCGCGACCACGACCATCGCGCCCATCGCATGCAGCTTCTCGCAGGCGTTGCGGTAGTCGCGCACGTCGCCGTTCACGCCCGGGTACTGCAGCAGCACGCCGAAGCAGGTTTCAGTCAGGTTCTCGATGTCGGCGGCGGCAATGGTGCGCACTTCGACGCCGATCGGGGTGGCGCGGGTGCGCACCACTTCGAGGGTCTGCGGCAGCACGTCGTCGGCGACGTAGAAGACCTTCGAGGCCGACTTGCCGACGCGCTGGATCAGCGTCATCGCTTCGGCGGCGGCGGTGCCTTCGTCCAGCATCGAGGCGTTGGCGATGCCCATGCCGGTCAGGTCGGTGATCACCTGCTGGAAGTTCAGGATCGCTTCCAGGCGGCCCTGCGAGATCTCCGGCTGGTACGGGGTGTAGGCGGTATACCAGGCCGGGTTTTCGAAGATGTTGCGCAGGATGACCGGCGGGGTGAAGGTGCCATAGTAGCCCTGGCCGATCATCGACTTCATGACCTTGTTCTGCGAGGCGATGCTCTTCAGCTTCGCCAGCGCGGCCTGCTCGGGCAGCGGCTCGAAGAACTGGCCGAGTTCCAGCTTGTCCTTGCGGCGGATGTTGGCGGGAACGACGGCATCGATCAGGGCGGCGCGGCTCTGGTAGCCGAGGGCGGACAGCATGGCTGCCTGTTCGGCGTCGGACGGACCGATGTGGCGCGGGATGAAGCCATCGCGTGCTTCGAGTTGGGTCAGGCTGGTGCGGGTCATGGCGGAAGTCGAAAAAGAGGAATCGAGGCGGGAGTGATCAACGACGTTCCCGCGCAGCGAGACGCATACGCGGGAACGACGTGGGGGCTGCGGAAACGGGGGTAATTAACCTTCAGTGGTCTTGCCGTAAGCCGCGGCATCCAGCAGGCCGTTGATCGCATTCGGATCGCTCGGCTGCAGCTTGAACAGCCAGGCGCCATAGGCGTCGGCGTTGATCGAGTCCGGAGCGTCGGCGGTGGCCTGGTTGACGGCGGTGACGGTGCCCGAGACCGGGGCGTAGATGTCGCTGGCGGCCTTGACCGACTCGACCACGGCGGCGTCGTCGCCGGCGGTGAAGGTCTTGCCGACCTGCGGCAGTTCGACGAACACGATGTCGCCCAGCGCGTCCTGTGCGTATTCGGTGATGCCGACGGTAACGGTGCCGTCAGCTTCTTGACGGACCCACTCGTGGGACTCGGTGTATTTCAGGTCGGCTGGGATGTTCATGCATGGCTCCTAATGAGAAATGAGGCTGTAAGTATACGTTGTTCTTTGCGGGCTGCGAATCAGGAAGCCAGCACTTTGCCGTTGCGCACGAACGGCAGCTTGACCACCGAGGCGGCCAGTTTCTTGTCGCGGATTTCGACGTGCACGGTGTCGCCCACCTGCACCTCGACCGGCACGCGCGCCAGTGCGATCGCCTGCTGCATGCTGGGGCTGAAGGTGCCGCTGGTGATCTCGCCGGCGTTGCCCGAGCTTGCCACGACCTTCTGGTGGGCGCGCAGGATGCCGCCTTTTTCGCGCAGGATCAGGCCGACGAAGTTCTGCTGCTGGCCCTTTTGCTGCAGGGCTGCCTTGCCGATGAAGTCGCGCTCCGATGCCAGGTCGACGGTCCAGGCCAGGCCGGCGTCGAGCGGGGAGACTCCATCGTCCATGTCCTGGCCGTACAGGTTCATGCCGGCTTCCAGGCGCAGGGTGTCGCGGGCGCCGAGGCCGGCCGGCTTGACGCCGGCTGCCAGCAGGGCGTTCCACAGGGCTTCGGCCTGCGAAGCCGGCACGCCGATCTCGAAACCGTCTTCGCCGGTGTAGCCGGTGCGCGCCACCATCACTTCGCCGAACGGGGTGCCGTCCACGATCGTGACGTTGAAAGGCTTCATCTCGCTTGACGCGGCCTGGGTGGCCGGCAGCACCTGCCAGACCTTGGCGCGGGCGTTCGGGCCCTGGACGGCGATCAGGGCGATGCCGTCAGCGGACAGGTCGGCGCGGCGCGGGGTGATGGTGAGGCCGCTGCCGGTGGCGTCGTTCTGCTGGCGGATCCAGGCGATGTCCTTCTCGGCGGTGCCGGCGTTGACGACCAGGCGGAACCAGTCTTCGCGGAAGAAGTAGACGATCAGGTCGTCGATCACGCCGCCTTCCGGATTCAGCATGCAGGAGTACAGGGCCTTGCCCGAGGTCTGCAGCTTGTCGACGTTATTCGCCAGCAGGCCGCGCAGGAAGGCGCGCACATTGGCGCCGTGCAGGTCGACCACGCACATGTGGGAGACGTCGAACATGCCGGCATCAAGGCGGACGGCATTGTGTTCCTCGATCTGGGAACCGTAGTTGACGGGCATGTCCCAGCCCCCAAAGTCGACCATCTTGGCTCCCAGGGAGCGGTGTGCGGAATTGAGCGGGGTCGCTTTGAGCGTCATGGCGTGAGATCCTCGGACAGATTGAATAGGGTTCAGGCACGTGGAAACATTCCACATGCATGTCGCACCCCTCTGTCCTCGGTACCTGAGAGATAGCGGTCGAAACCGCCTGCCCCTTCGGTGGGCCCGCCTGGGCCGCTCTCCAGAGTTGGTCCACGGCGCTTGCATCGTGCATTAGCGCTGTGTCCCCCGACCGGTCCGGTTGCCTGAGAGTTTTCGGGTGATGCCCCTTCGGCGGCAGCCTGCGCTGCGCTCTCCCGGTCAAGACTGCGAAGGATATGCGAGGCGTGCAGGGAAGTCAATCAGAGGGGGCCTTCGGCGCGGGAAAGCGTGCGGCAGGCGAGGGGCGCGCACTATTGCAGTGCGTCCATACGGGCAAAAACCCGTCCTTTGTTACACTTGGCCTATGACCCTTGTGACAGAAGAGACCCACTATGAGCGAAGATCAAGTAAAACAGCAAAAGGAGGCGTGGTTCACGCTGTCCGGTGACGTCAACAGCGATATGGTGCATCGCGTCTTCGAGGCGGTTGCGGAGATGACCGAGGACGGCATCGAGACCGCCCACGTGCTGCTGCAGTCGAACGGCGGCTATGTCAGCGACGGTCTGTGCCTGTACAACTTCCTGGCCAATGCACCGGTCCAGTTCGTCATGTACAACGGCGGCGCGGTGGCCTCGATCGCCGTGATCCTGTTCCTCTCCGGGACCCGCCGCTACGCCAGCGAGACGGCGCGCTTCATGATCCATAAGTCGCATGCGACCGCCTCGCCGGGTTCGCGTCCGGACGCCCTCAACATCATCGTCGAAGGCCTGCGCGCCGACGATGCCCGCACCGAGTCGATCCTGCGCAAGCACATCGAACTCACGCCGGAGCAGTGGGGCATCCACCAGTACGGCGACCTGCACCTGAACGGACGCGACGCCAAGACCTCCGGCCTGGTCAACGAAGTGAAGGACTTCGCGCCGCCGAAGGGCGCGCCGCTGCGCAATATCTGAAAACGACAGGGCCCGGGATGGTTTCCCATCCCGGGCCCGCTTACTTACCGCCTAGGCCGGCTTGTATCTGCCAGATTAGCGGTTGCCGTCGTTCTTGTGGCTCTGGCGGCCGGCAGCGGCATGCTGCTCGGGGGTGCCGCCACGGGTGCTGCCCGAGCGCGAACCCGAGCCCGAACCCGACTGCTTGTTACCGTCATTCTTGTGGCTTTGACGGCCTGCTTCCGCATGCTGCTCCGGGGTGCCGCCACGGGTGCCGCCCGAACCGCCCGAACGCGAGCCCGAGCCCGAACCCGACTGCTTGTTGCCGTCATTCTTGTGGCTCTGCTGGCCTGCCTTCACGTGCTGCTCGTGGGAGCCGCCCTGGTTGCCCGATTTACTGTTGTTAGCCATGATCATTCCTTTCTAAAATTGGAAAGTCTTGCTTACCGAAGCGTTAGCGTTTCCGGTATTGCAATAATGCGAGCCCGGCAGTAGATGTGGTATCGGATCACGTCGTGTGGTCTTGTAGGAATTAGACCTATCGATAAAGAATAAACTTCCAATAATTCCTGCCATGGAGCGAAATTTATTCCAGAAAATTGCTTTCCTTATCGTTAAGTGCCAATTTTCTAATGCTGAGTTAGCTCGACAGTAGCATGTTTGTTTTTGTTGGCATGCCTGCCGGCTTGCATCGGCGGCGGCTCTTGTGAAGCGCCGCCGGCGCCACGAGCTGCAGAATGTGGTTGCTATGTGGAAATTATGTGCCACAATAGCAGGAAGCAAGCCACAGCAGCCACCATCCACCATGTCATCCAGCCGAGTCCAGAGTCCGGCAGCGCGTCAGGCCGCCTCCCAGCAGCAGGCGGTGCTGGAGTCGCTCGTCGGTATCGCAGCCGGCCAGCTCAAGGAGCGGCTTACGCCGATGATAGGCCGCTTCGGCGCGGCCCTGGCGGACGTCGACCAGCCCGGCCTGGACACGCGCGAAGTCTACCGGCGCGTACGCTCCGGCAAGCTGCTCAAGGAAAACAGCTACGCCTTCTTCCACCTGGCCAGCACCGGCATCGAACTCGCCCTGCGCCAGGAACTCGAGCGCCTGCGGCCCCAGCATGCCGCCGGCAAGGCCGCTCCCGCCACACTCAGCCTGGTGCCGCTCGAGGTCATGGACGGCAAGGTCGCTTTCGGTGCCATCACCCGTCCCTTCGACATCGCCCATTCCGAGCAGCTGGCGACCCTCTCGGTCCGCCTCGGCCTCTTGCTGGGCAAGGGCGTGCTGCGCGCCGACGCGAATCCCTTCCGCCCGGAAGTCTTCCTGAAGGCGCTGGAAGAAGCCTGGCGCGAGTTCGAGCCGGAAGAAGAGTGCCACGACCTGATCCGGGGCCTGCTGCGGCCCGAACTGGTCTTCGATTTCGCGCCCCTCTACGAAGCCCTGGTCGAGGCCCTGACCCGCAAGGACGGCCAGCCCGGCTCGGTCGAGGCTTACCGCATCCAGAAGACCGACGACGCGGCGGCTGCCCGTGCGGCGCGCGCCAGCGGCAAGGCGGCGCTGGCCGAGCAGCTGCGCAAGCTGTTCGGCGACGATGGCGACGGCCTGCCGGCGGTGCCGCTGATTCCCGATCTGCCCGAGATGCCGGCGGGGACCGGCGGCTGGCGGCCCAGCGCGGCGGCCGGCTTCGCTCAGGCCCAGGCGTCGGAAGAGAAGGGCGAGGCGAGGCCGGCGCCGGGCTTTGCGGCCGCGGCGCATCAGGGCGCAAGCCCGGGTGTGCAGCCGGTGAGCTTGGCAGTGAGCGGCGGCGATGCTTCCTTCGCAGGCGCGGCCGCTTCCTTTGGCGCGCAAGCCGCCGGCGCCGTCCCGGTCTCTGCCGGCCTGGCACCGATCGCCGGGCTGCCGCGCGTTTCCGGCATGCCGCAGGACGGCGCCATCCTGGTCCCGGGCCAGGTCGCGCCGCTGCTGGAACTGCTGGCGCGCGTCGAGCCGACCCTGCAGGCCCAGGTCCAGGGGCAGGCGCCGCCCGCAGGCATGGTCCCGGCCGTGGCCGGCACGTTGCCGCACAATGTGTTCTACCTGCCGCGCTTCGCACAGAGCCTGCCGAAGGGCAGCCTGTCGCGCGGCGACGAAAGCACCCTCGGCCTGCTGTCGCGCGTGTTCGAGACCGTGCTGCTGGACGACAGCATCCCGTCCCAGACCCGCGAGCTGCTGCAGCTGTTGCAGGTACCGGTGCTGAAGGCGGCCCTGCTGGACAAGAACTTCTTCTTCGAGGAAGCGCATCCGGCGCGGCGCCTGGTCGACCTGCTGTCGCGCATGGGCTGGGAACAGCGCAAGGACACCGACGATCCGCTGTTCCAGGTGATGCGGCGCAGCGTCGAGCGGGTCGGCGGGGGCGGCGAAGCGGGTCTTGACGCCTTCGCCGAAGCCGTGGCCGAACTCGAGGCGGGCATCGCCGCCGAGGAGGACGCCCAGCAGCGGGCGATGGCCGGTCCGGTGGCCGGCGCCCTGAAACAGGAAAAGCTGCAGGTCGCGAGCCGCGCCGCGCGCGACACCGTCGCCTTGCGCGTAAAAGCCGGCGACGTCGAACAGGTGGTCAGCGGTTTCCTCGAAGAGCGCTGGACCACGGTCATGACCTTCGCCTACAGCATCGAGGCAGACAAGCCGGGCGCGGTCGGCAATGCCACCCGCGCGATGGACGACCTGATCTGGAGCGTCAAGCCGAAGCAGACCCAGGAACAGCGCAAGGCCCTGATCGGCAAGCTGCCGCGCCTGCTGTCGACGCTGAACAAATGGCTCGATGCGATCAAGTGGCAGGACGCCGAGCGCCTGCAATTCTTCGCCCGCCTGGCCGAATGCCATGCCTCGATCGTGCGGGCGCCGATCGAACTGTCGCCGGAACGCCAGCTGGAACTGGCCGTCGAGGCGGCCCAGCAGGACGCGCTGCGGCGGGTCGAACTGGAGCAGTTGGCCGCCGAACAGGAAGAGGCGCGCCAGCAGATGATCTCGCCGGTGGACGGCCTGGAGCGCGGCATGTGGTTCGAATTCCGCACGGCGGAAGGGGCGCGCAAGGTCAAGCTGGCCTGGGTCAGCCCACTGCGCACGCTGTTCATCTTTTCCGGGGCCGGGCGGCGCGAGGCCTTCTCGCTGTCGGCCGAAAAGTTTGCCGAACTGCTGCATGCGGGCACGGCGCGCGTGCTGGCCATCGATGGGGTGGTGGGGCAGGTGCTGTCGGCGGCGATGCAGGCCGGGGCGGTCAATGATGCTTCTAGCGATGTCCGGCAGTGCCGGGCATGACGGCGGCGGCCGCCTGAGTCCCTAGCCCCAGAACCGTCATTCCCGCGTTCGCCGTCATGATGTTGACACGGCGCCGGGCGACTGCGTGTTCTCCCGTCCGCGCATCCTGCGCTATAGTCGAGCCGACCCATCCACATCCTCGACTAGCCATGATCTGGTGGTACCACCTATCCGCCCTCGGCGGCCTGAACGTCACCGCATTGCTCGCCGTCGCCATCGCCGCCTGGCTGGTCGGGGCGCGCTGCTGGCGGCTGGCGCTGGCGTGGTGCCTGCTGTTCGGCGGGGCGGTGTTCATCGCGGTGGCCAGCCAGGTGGCCTTCCTCGGCTGGGGTATCGGCGTGCGCGACCTGGAATTCACCGGCTTTTCCGGCCATGCGACGCGCGCCGCTGCCGTCTTTCCGGTCGCGCTGTTCCTGCTGATGGAAAGGCGCGGCTTCAGGCGCGAGGACCGGCGCACGGAATCCCGGCCGGGTGGCCGGGACCGGCGCACAGGCGGCTGGTTGCGCGCTGCGGTGCTTGCCGGCGTCGTGCTCGCGCTAGCGGTAGCGGCGGCCCGCGTCAAGGTCGGCGCCCACTCGGCCAGCGAAGCGGTGTCCGGCTGCATGCTGGGCCTGGCCTGCGCCGGCCTCTTTATCGCTCACACCCGCAGCGCCGGCGACAGCAAGCCCCAGCCGCTGCTGCTTGGTCTGCTGGCGGCGACCCTGCTGCTGCCGCGCGCCGACCCGATCAATTCCCACCAATGGCTGACGGCAGCCGCCCTCAAGCTGTCCGGCAGCGACCGCGTCTGGCTGCGCAACGGCTGGCAGCCGGCCCTGGGACCCTACGTGCCGCCGTGCGCGCCGGAGAAGCGCCGCTTCGGCGTCCTCTGTACCTGACTCAGGGGCGTTCGGCAATCCTGAGAAATTGGACTGGCATTGAAAAATGCCACGTCCTGGCAATTTTCCTTGCTCGAACGGTGATGGGCGGCTTGGGAGGCACGCCAGGGACGATCGAAGGTCG
Source organism: Massilia sp. 01N410 (assembly GCF_056399665.1). Classification (NCBI taxonomy): domain Bacteria; kingdom Pseudomonadati; phylum Pseudomonadota; class Betaproteobacteria; order Burkholderiales; family Oxalobacteraceae; genus Massilia; species Massilia sp. 01N410. The sequence goes on from NZ_JBFTRV010000001.1 coordinate 492,879, forward strand.
CGTAACAAAGGAAGCAATCGGGCCGTCGCGGGCGCCGAGAGCGGAAAGCGACGCCAAATCTTGGCCGTAAAGCAAGGAACAGATGGTATGATGCGGTTTTTCACAGCTCCCACTCCACCCTGAGCAAACGTGCGTCTATCCTCCATCAAATTGTCGGGATTTAAGTCTTTCGTCGATCCCACCAATTTCCAGGTGCCGGGGCAGCTGGTCGGCGTGGTCGGCCCGAACGGATGCGGCAAGTCGAACATCATCGACGCCGTACGCTGGGTGCTGGGCGAATCGAAAGCCTCCGAGCTGCGTGGCGAGTCGATGCAGGACGTGATCTTCAACGGCTCCACCTACCGCAAGCCGGCCGGGCGCGCCTCGGTCGAGCTGGTGTTCGACAACAGCGACGGCAAGGCGGCCGGGCAGTGGGGACAGTATGCCGAGATCGCCGTCAAGCGCACCCTGACGCGCGACGGCACCTCGACCTATTACATCAACGGCCAGCCGGTACGCCGGCGCGACATCCAGGACATCTTCCTCGGCACCGGCCTCGGACCGCGCGCCTACGCCATCATCGGCCAGGGCATGATCTCGCGGATCATCGAGTCGCGCCCCGAAGAGCTGCGCGTGTTCCTGGAAGAGGCGGCCGGGGTCTCCAAGTACAAGGAGCGGCGCCGCGAGACCGAGAACCGCCTGTCGGATACCCGCGAGAACCTGACCCGCGTCGAGGACATCCTGCGCGAGCTGAACGCCAACCTGGAAAAGCTCGAAGCCCAGGCGGCGGTAGCGAACCGCTTCCACCAACTGCAGGCCGACCAGGAAGAAAAGCAGAAGCTGCTCTGGCTGCTGCGCAAGAACGAGGCCAAGGCCGAACAGACGCGCTGGTTCCTCGAGATGGAACAGGCCCAGACCGGCCTCGAAGAGCAGAACGCGAAGATGCGCCACCTCGAGCTGGAACTCGAACGCATGCGCCAGGCCCATTACGCCACCGGCGACCGCCTGCACGCGGCCCAGGGTGAGCTGTACCAGACCAATTCCGAGATCGGCAGCCTGGAGGCGCAGATCAAGTTCGTGGTCGAGTCGCGCACCCGCCTGCAGAACCAGATCGGCACGCTCACCGCCCAGCGCGAACAATGGCTGAACCAGGCGCGCGATACCCAGGAGCAGATCGAGGAAGCGGAGTATCGCCTCGAAGAACTGGCGGCGCGTGTCGAAGGTGCGCAGATCGCCGTCGAGGCCCAGAACGAGCGCCTGCCGGAGCTGGACGCCGCCTGGCGCGCGGCCCAGGAGAAGTCCACGGAATCGCGGGCCCGCATCATGCAGGTGCAGCAGCGCATCGAGCTGTCGTCGGCCCACCAGCGCAATGCCTCCAACATCCTCGCGACACTCGGCACGCGCCGCGAGCGCCTGCAGCAGGAGCGCGGCAACCTGAACCTGCCGGACGCCGGCCAGCTCGACAACCTGCGCATGCAGCTGGAAGAAAAGCAGCTGCAACTGGAAGAGCAGAACCTGTTGTTGGAAGAAGCCGCCAGCCGCCAGGAATCGAGCGAGCAGGAACGCCGCGACGCCCACGCCCAGGTCCAGCAGGAGAGTGCCGCCAATGCCAAGCTGGAAGCGCGCCTGTCGGCCCTGCGCCAGCTGCAGGAGCGGGTCCAGACCCAGGGCAAGGTCCAGCCCTGGCTGCAGAAGCACGAACTCGACAAGCTGCCGCGCCTGTGGCAGAAGCTCGACATCGAGACCGGCTGGGAGACCGCGCTGGAATCCGTCCTGCGCGAGCGTACCGGCGCACTGGAGATCTCGAACCTCGACTGGGCGCGCGGCTTCTTCGGCGATGCCCCGCCGGCCCGCATGGCGCTGTACACGCCATCGACCGGCGCTGCCGCTCCGCACGACCACCACGGCCTGAAACCCTTTGCCAGCCTGCTGAAGCTGAACGATCCGGGCCTGCGCGGCCTGCTCGACGACTGGCTGCACGACGTCTACGCGGCCGACGATCCGGGCGCCGCCCTGGCACAGCGCGAGCGCCTGCCGGAAGGCGGCTGCTTCGTCACGCCGCACGGCCACATCGTCAGCCGCTCCAGCGTGCGCTTCTATGCCGCCGACGCCGAGCAGGATGGCGTCCTCGCGCGCCAGCACGAGATCGACAACATCACCAAGCAGCTGCGCGCCCAGGCCCTGTTGCTGGACGAAGCGCGCACCCGTTCCACCCGCGCCGACGCCGCGGTGAGCGAGCTGCAGCGCCAGTTGCAGGACGGCCGCCAGAAGGTCGCGACCCTGCAGAGGGAAGTGCACGCGCTGCAGATCGAGGTCGTGAAGCAGGCCGAGGTCGAGGCCCGCTTCAACCAGCGCAGCGGCCAGATTTCCGCCGATCTCGACGAGATCGCGGCCCAGGAAGCCGAACAGCGCCAGATAAAGATGGAGGCCGAGGCCGAGTTCGAAGAGCTCGACATGGAACTGGCCGAGCTGCAGGGCGCGCACGAAGACGGCCAGACCGCCTTCCTGGACAAGGAGCGCGCCTTGAACGAAGCGCGCGACAAGCTGCGCGAGCTGGAACGCGCGGCCCAGGAAGCGGTGTTCGCCGAGAAGACCCAGCGCACCCGCATCGAGGAACTGCGCCGCACCATCGCCACCGCCAACCAGCAGGCCGAACAGGTCCTGGAAAGCATAGGCTCTGGCAAGATGGAGCTCGAGGCGCTGGAGTCCGGCACCGCGGCCGAAGGCCTGCAGGAATTGCTGGCGCGCCGCACCGCCCAGGAACAGGCGCTGGCCGACGCCCGCCACGAACTCGACCAGCTCACGCAGCAGTTGCGCGCGGCCGAGGAAGCGCGCATGGCGGCCGAACGCAGCCTGCAGCCGCAGCGCGAGCGCATCACCGAGATGCAGCTGAAGGAACAGGCCGCGCGCCTGAACCAGGAACAGTTCGCGGAAGCCCTGGGCGCGACCGGCGCCGACGAGGCCGAGCTGTCGCAGAAGCTGCAGCCCGACATGAAGCCGCAATACCTGCAGGGCGAGGTGACGCGCCTGACCAATGCGATCACGGCGCTCGGCGCGGTGAACCTGGCGGCGGTCGAGGAGCTGGCCCAGGCCACCGAGCGCAAGCGCTTCCTCGATTCCCAGAATGCCGACCTGCAGGAAGCGATCGCCACGCTGGAGGGGGCGATCGCACGCATTGACCGCGAGTCGCGCGACCTGCTGCAGGATACGTTCGACCGCGTCAACGCCAACTTCTCGGAGCTGTTCCCGATCCTGTTCGGCGGCGGCACCGCCAAGCTGATGATGACCGGCGAGGAAATCCTCGATGCCGGCGTGCAGGTGATGGCCCAGCCGCCGGGCAAGAAGAACGCCACCATCCACCTGCTGTCGGGCGGCGAAAAGGCGCTGACGGCGACGGCCCTGGTGTTCTCGATGTTCCGTTTGAATCCCGCGCCGTTCTGCCTGCTCGACGAAGTGGACGCGCCCCTGGACGACGCCAATACCGAGCGCTTCTGCCGCATGGTCAAGCGGATGTCCGACCATACCCAATTCCTCTTCATCTCGCACAACAAGATCGCGATGGAGATGGCCAACCAACTGATCGGTGTGACGATGCAGGAGCAGGGCGTATCGCGCATCGTGGCGGTGGACATGGAGTCCGCCGCGAATTTTGCACAAGAGGCACAAGCAGCATGACAGATTTAGAGATGAGCCTGGTTGCCGCGGGCGGCGTGTTCGTGGCCGGCGTCTTCGGTTACAACAAGTGGCAGGAGTACAAGGCGAGGAAGAGCGTCGAGCGCGCCTTCGCCTCCGACCATGACGACGTCCTGATGAAGGGCGGGGCGGTGCCCGAACGCGGCGCCGCCGAGCCGGTGCTGGGCGAGACCGGCGCCGTCGACCGCCACGAGCCGGTCCTGGATGCCAACGTGGACGCGCCGTTTGCCGAGCTGGCCGGGGCCGATGCGCTTGCCGAACCTTCGGTGCGCGAATCCCAGCACGGCGCCGCCGGCGCTGGCGCCGCTGCCTCGGCCGGACCGTCTGCCGGCGCCACCCTCGATCCGCTCGCCGGGCTGCCGGGCGCCAAGCCGGACACGCCGCCGGCCCAGCTGGCCGAGAACCTGGTCGACCCGCTGATCGACTGCCTGATCCCGCTGAACACCGAAGGCGCCCTGCGCGGCGACAAGATCCTGCCCGCGCTGCTGAAGCTGCGCCGCGTCGGCAACAAGCCGGTCCACTTCGTCGGCCTGGCCGTGAACGGCGACTGGGAGCCGATCGTGCATGGCGGCGTCTACACCAAGCTGCAGGCCGGCGTCCAGCTGGCCACCCGCACCACCTCGCTGAACGAACTCGAATACTCGGAGATGGTCACGCGCCTGCGCGCGGTGGCCGACGAGATTGGCGCCGAGCCGGAAGTGCCGGACATGATCGAGGTGATGAGCGAAGCGAAGAACCTGCACCGCTTCGTCGCCGGCCACGATGCCCAGCTGGGCGTGAACCTGGCCTCGAAGGGCGCGCCGTGGGCGATGTCGACCCTGATCGGCGCGCTCGAGAGCCAGGGCTTCGACGTGCGTCCGGACGGCCGCTTCGCGATGCCCGACAAGGAAGAGGGGACTGCGGGCGGGGTCCTGTTCACCCTGTCGACCAACGTCAACCTGGGCGCCGATACGACTTCGCGCCTGACCCTGCTGCTCGACGTGCCCTGCGTGGCCCCGGCCCGCGACGGCTTCGGCAAGATGGTCGCCTGCGCCAAGTCGCTGGAGCTGCGCCTGGACGCCGCCATCGTCGACGACTTCGACCAGCCGCTGCTCGATGCGGCACTGGGCGAGATCGCCGGCCAGGTCGGCGAGTTCTACCAGGAGATGGAAGCGGCCGACATCCCGGCCGGCTCGACCCGCGCGCTGCGCCTGTTCAGCTGAGGCTTTTTCATGAGCGAGCAGCAGAACTACCTCGAGCGGATGGCGTGGCTGGTCAAGGAGCTGAACCACCACATCTATAACTACCACGTGCTCGACGCGCCCACCATTCCCGACGCCGAGTACGACAAGCTGTTCCGCGAACTGCAGGAACTGGAGGCGGCGCATCCGGAAGCGGTGTCCAACGACACGCCGACCTCGCGCGTGGGCGGTGCGCCGATCCCGGAATTCAGCCAGGTGACGCACGCGATGCCGATGCTGTCGCTGAACAACGGCTTTTCAAGCGAGGACATCGACAACTTCGACCGCCGCGTGCGCGAAGGCTTGGACCTGCCGAACGGCGCCCGGGTCGCGTATGCGGCCGAGCTCAAGTTCGATGGCCTGGCGATCAGCCTGCGCTACGAGAACGGCGTGTTCGTGCAGGCCGCCACCCGTGGCGACGGCTATACCGGCGAGGACGTCAGCGCCAATATCCGCACCATCAAGGTGATCCCGCTGCGCCTGCAGGGTGAGGATATTCCCGAGGTGCTGGAAGTGCGCGGCGAAGTCCTGATGTTCAAGCAGGACTTCGAGCGCCTGAACCAGCGCCAGCGCGAGCTTGGGCAGAAGGAATTCGCGAATCCGCGCAACGCCGCCGCCGGCAGCCTGCGCCAGCTCGACGCCCGCATCACGGCCCAGCGCAAACTGCGCTTCTTCGCCTACGGTATCGGCGTGCTCGAAGGCGCGGCGATGCCGCAATCGCACTCCGCTGTGCTGGACTGGTTCGAACGCCTCGGCCTGCCGGTGTCGAAGGAGCGCGCGGTGGTGCAGGGCTGCGAAGGCATCCTCGACTACTTCGGCTCGATCGGCGAGAAGCGCAAGTCCCTGCCTTACGAGATCGACGGCGTGGTCTACAAGGTCGACCGCATCGCCGACCAGGCGCGGCTCGGCTTCGTCTCGCGCGCCCCGCGGTTCGCGCTGGCCCACAAATTCCCGGCCGAGGAAGCGCTGACCACGGTCCAGGCGATCGACGTGCAGGTGGGCCGTACCGGCGCCATCACACCGGTGGCGCGCCTGACGCCGGTGTCGGTCGGCGGCGTGACCGTCACCAACGCCACCCTGCATAACGAGGATGAAGTGCGCCGCAAGGACGTGCGCATCGGCGACACCGTAATCGTGCGGCGCGCCGGCGACGTCATCCCCGAGGTGCTGGCGGTGGTGCTGGAGCGCCGTCCGCAGCCCGCGCCGGCCGTCTACGAGCTGCCGAAGACCTGCCCGGTGTGCGGCTCCCACGTGGTGCGCGAAGAGGGCGAGGCGGTGGCGCGCTGCTCCGGCGGCCTGACCTGCGCGGCCCAGCGCAAGGAAGCGATCCGCCACTTCGCCGGCCGCCGCATGATGGACATCGAAGGCCTGGGCGACCGCTACATCGACAGCCTGGTCGAGTGCAACCTGATCCACGGCGTGGCCGACCTCTACCGCCTGACCCTGGACGACCTGCTGGCCATGAAACGCCTGGCCGACGAGCGCGACGGCAGCACGCCCGAATCGGACAAGCCCGCGCTCAAGCAGGGCAAGGTGGCGACCAAGTGGGCCGACAACCTGCTGGCCGCGATCGCCGCCAGCAGGCGCCCGCCGCTGGAGCGCCTGCTGTTCGCGCTCGGCATCCGCCACGTGGGCGAATCGACCGGCAAGACCCTGGCCGACTGGCTGGGCAGCCTGGCGCTGGTGCGACGCGCCCCGGCCGCGCTGCTGCGCGTCCTGCCCGACATCGGCGGCACCGTGGCCGAGGCGATTGCCGAATTCTTTGCCGAACCGAAGAACCAGGCCGCGCTGGATGCGCTGCTGGCCGCCGGGGTCGAACCGCAGGGCGAACATGCGCCCAGGGCCCAGCTGCGCGAGCGCCTCGACGAGGTGCAGCTGCTGGCCGCGCTGGGCATCCCGAAACTGACCGAGCCGCGCGCAAGGCAGCTGCTGGCGGACGGCCGCACGCTCGACGAGCTGGCCCACCTGAAGATCTTCAGCGTGTTCGGCCTGCCGTCGACGGTCGCGGAGTCGCTGGAAGAGTGGATGGCTGCGGACGGCCACCGCGAGACCGTGCAGAAGCTCGCCGACCTGCGACGCGAGCTGCTGGCGCACTTGCCGGAACAGGCGCCGGCGGGCGAGGAAGGCCCGCTGGCCGGCAAGACCTTCGTGCTGACCGGAACGCTGCCGACCATGTCGCGCGACCAGGCCGGCGCCCTGATCGAGGCGGCCGGCGGCAAGGTGTCCGGCTCGGTGTCGAAGAAGACTTCCTATGTGGTGGCGGGGCTTGAGGCGGGCAGCAAGCTGGAAAAGGCCGAGAGCCTGGGCGTGACCGTGCTGGACGAGGCAGGCTTGCTGGCGCTGCTGCCCAAATGAACCCTGACGGAGGCAGAATGAGTGCAATCAAGAAGGCCGTATTCCCGGTGGCCGGCCTCGGCAGCCGCTTCCTGCCGGCCACCAAGGCGCAGCCGAAGGAAATGCTGCCGATTGTCGACAAGCCGCTGATCCAGTACGCGGTCGAGGAGGCGGTCGCCGCCGGCGTCACCGAGCTGATCTTCATCACCGGCCGCAATAAGCGCGCCATCGAAGACCACTTCGACAAGGCCTACGAACTCGAGGCCGAGCTGGAGGCCCATGGCAAGGAAGAGCTGCTGAAGCTGGTGCGCGGCGTGATCCCGAAGAACGTCAACTGCATCTACATCCGCCAGTCCGAGCCGCTGGGCCTGGGCCACGCCGTGCTGTGCGCCCGGCCGGTGGTCGGCAACGAACCGTTCGCAGTGCTGCTGGCCGACGACTTCATGGACAGCGCGCCCGGCCACAAGCCGGTGCTGGCCCAGATGACCGACCTCTACGACTACGAGAAATGCAGCGTGCTGGCGGTGCAGGACGTCCCGCGCGCGAACACCCGCCAGTACGGCATCGTCAGCGCCAGCGCCTACCGCCCGGACCTGGAGCTGGTGTCGGGCATCGTCGAGAAGCCGCAGCCGGACGAGGCGCCGTCGACCCTGGCGGTGGTCGGCCGCTACGTGCTGTCCGGCTCGATCTTCGGACACCTCGCCAGGATCGGCGCCGGCGCCGGCGGCGAAATCCAGCTCACCGACGGTATCGCCTCGCTGATGGCCGACGAGCGCGTGCTGGCCTACCGCTATGCCGGACAGCGCTATGATTGCGGTTCCAAGCTCGGTTACCTGAAGGCGACCGCGGCGATGGGCCTGAAGCATCCGGAAACGGCGGCCGGTTTCGCCGAGTTCCTGAAGGAGCTGAAATGATCCGCGAGATTCTGAAGATGGGCGATCCACGCCTGCTGCGCCTGGCCGAACCGGTGAAGGAGTTCGACACGCCCGGGCTGCACGCGCTGGTTGCCGACATGTTCGAGACCATGCACGCGGTCGACGGCGCCGGCCTGGCCGCGCCGCAGATCGGCGTCAACCTGCAGCTGGTGATCTTCGGCTTTGGCCAGAACCAGCGCTATCCGGACGCCCCCGCGGTGCCGGAGACGGTGCTGATCAATCCGGTCCTGACCCCGTTATCAAGCGAGATGGAAGAGGGCTTCGAAGGCTGCCTGTCGGTGCCGGGCCTGCGCGGCAGCGTGCCCCGTCATACGCGTTTGCATTACGAAGGCTTCGATCAATATGGAAAACATATCAGTCGTGAGGTCGACGGTTTCCATGCGCGCGTGGTGCAGCACGAGGTCGACCACCTGCTGGGCATCCTCTACCCGATGCGCATCAAGGACTTTTCCCGCTTCGGCTTCACCGAAGTGATGTTCCCCGATCTCGATCCGAAAGCAGACGATTGAACACGTTTTTCCCTAAGACCGCGGCAGCCTGCCTGGCGCTGGCTGCGCTGGCGCTGGCGCTGGCACCGGCCGCCCATGCCGACGAGCTGTTCACGAAGATCGACGCCGCGCCGAAGAGCGAGTTCTGGATCGACAGCGGCTTCGCCACCTGGCACTTCAACCGCGACAAGGACCTGAACGGCGCCAACTGGGGCCTCGGCGGCGAGTACCGCTTCTCGGGCACGATGGCGGCCACCGTCGGCCGCTTCTACAACAGCGACCGCGAATACTCGAACTATGCCGGCGTGATCTGGCAGCCCTATGCGATCGGCCCGGTGCGCCTGGGTGCGGCGATCGCCGCCTTCAACGGCTATCCACACATGCGCGACGGCGGCTGGTTCCCGGCCGTGGTGCCGACCCTGACCTACGAATACCGGCGGGTGGGCGTCAATGTCGGCATCATCCCGAGCTACAAGGATCGCTTGTACGGCGGGATTTCGGTGCAACTCAAGCTGAAGCTGTTCGAATAAGCCGACCCCGAACCGGAGCCGCCATGCGCCTCGACTGGACCCAGCCTCTCCCGCGCGAGCAGATCCGTCCTTTCCTGGCGAAGTCCGACCTGGCGGGCTGGCGCATGCTGGCCTTCAACTGGGGCCTGATCGCGGCCTGCTTCGGGCTCGTCATGTGGCACCCCAATCCCTTGACCGTGGCGCTCGCGCTGATCGTGCTGGGCGGCCGCCAGCTCGGTCTCGGCATCCTGATGCACGAGACCGCGCACCGTTCGCTGTTCAGGACCGCCGCGCTGAACGAATGGGTCGGCCAGTGGCTGTGCGCGGCGCCGATGTTCGTCGAACTCGGCATCTACCGCCGCTACCACTTCACCCATCACCAGCAGGCGGGCACCGATGGCGATCCCGACCTGCCGAATTACGAACACTACCCGGTCAGCCCCGCCTCGCTGCGCCGCAAGCTGTTGCGCGATCTGAGCGGACGCTCAGGCCTGCGCGCCTTCGCCGCCCTGATGCTGCTGTATGCGAGCGCCGACCAGCGCAGCGGCTACAGCTACCGCGCCGGCGCCGGGGAGAAGCGCGTGCTGAGCGCGCGTACGCTGCTGCGCAACAGCTGGCGTTGCGCGCTGGCGAATGCGCTCATGCTCGCCGCCTGCGCCGCCGCCGGGCAGGCCTGGACCTATCTGTTGTGGCCAGTCGCCTGGCTGACCACCTATATGCTGTACAGCCGCATCCGCAACGCCGCCGAGCATGGCGCGCTGCCGGGCACCCGCGAGCCCGACATCTGGCGCAATACGCGCACCGTGCTGGCTTCGTGGTGGGAGCGGCTGACGGTGGCGCCGAACTATGTCAACTACCACTTCGAACACCATCTGGTGCCGGCGGTGCCGGCCTGGCAGCTGCCGCGCTTCCATCGCTGGCTGCGCGAGCATGGGGCCTATGAGGCCGGCGCGCCGCTCGAACGCGGCTACGTGCAGGTGCTCAGGCGCATGACAGGTCGAGGAGGGTTCAGTCCTTGCGCGGATACGGCGACTTCCCGCCCTCCGCAATGAAGGTATCGATGCGCGCTTCCAGCACCGGCAGCGGCACGGACCCGAGCTGCAGCACGGTGTCGTGGAAGGCGCGGATGTCGAATTTCGGCCCCAGCGCCGCCTCGGCCTTCTTGCGCGCATTCATGATCGCCATCTCGCCCAGGTAGTAGGACAGGGCCTGGCCCGGCCAGGAGATGTAGCGGTCGACTTCGGTCTCGATCTCGTGATCGGACAGTGCCGTGTTGTCGTGCATATAGGCCTGCGCCTGCTCGCGGGTCCAGCCCTGGGCGTGGATGCCGGTGTCGACCACCAGGCGCGCCGCGCGCCAGGCCTGGTAGCTCAGCATGCCGAACATTTCATAGGGCGTCTCGTAGATGCCCATCTCGGTGCCGAGGCGTTCGGAATACAGGGCCCAGCCCTCGCCATAGGCCGAGATATACGCCCTGCGGAAGGGCGGCACGCCTTGCTGTTCCATTGCCACCGGCATCTGGAAGGCGTGGCCGGGCGCCGATTCGTGCAGGGTCAGGGCCGGCAGGCTGTAGAGGGCGCGGGCCGGCAGGTTATAGGTGTTCACCAGGTAGACGCCGGGACCGCCGCGCGCCGAGGTGTAGTAGGGCGCCTGGTCGGGCGGCACCGGATTGATGCCGAAGCGGCGGCGCGGCAGGTAGCCGAAGTACTGCTCGGCCTTGCCGTCGAACTTCTTGGCGATCCAGGCGGCTCGCATCAGCAGTTCTTCGGGTGTCTTCGCATAGAACTGCGGATCGCTGCGCAGGAAGGCCAGGAAGGCCGGCAGGTCACCCTTGAAGCCGGCCTGGTTCATGGTCTCCTGCATCTCGGCGCGGATCTTCGCCATCTCGGCCAGGCCGATCCGGTGGATCTCGTCGGCACTCAGCGAGGTGGTGGTGTACTCGACGATCTTCGATTGATAGTAGGCGCGGCCGTCCGGCAGGCTGCCCGCGGCCAGGGCGACGCGCGCTTTCGGGAAGTACTCGCTGCGTACAAAGGCCAGCACTTCGGCATGGGCCGGCTGCACGGCGTCGCGAATCGCGGCCGCGCCTTCCGCGCGCAGGCGCTCCTGTTCGGCCGCCGGGATCGCCGAAGGCATGTTGCGGAACGGCGTGTAGAAGATCGTGTCCTGCGGTGTCTTCGCTTCCGCCACCGAGGCCAGCGGCGCATCGCGTCCGGCCAGGGTCACGCGCGGCGGCGTGAAGCCGCGCGCCAGGCCGGCGCGCATGTTCGCCAGCTGCTCGCGAAAGTAGCGCGGCATGTCGCGCAGCTGGGCGATGTAGTCGCGGTACTCCTGCGCCGACTTGAACGGACGCCGTGCGGCATAGGTGATGTCGGTCCAGAAGGAGCTGTCGGCGTTGACCGGCTGCTCGTATTCGCGGAAGCGCTGGGCTTCGTACAGTGCCTGGATCTGGGCGCGGTAGACGGCGTAGTTGATGCGCTCCGCCTTGGACAGCGTGCCGGGATCGATGGCGTCGAGGCGCTTCAGCACACCTTCCCAGTAGCGGCGCCGTTCTTCCTGGGTGGCGGCATCGACGTGGGGCAGTTCCGGGCGCCTGCCCTGGGGCAGGTCCTCGTCGTCGGCAAGGTGCTGGGCGATGCGCCATTGCCATTCCTGCTCATGGATCGACTGGAAGCGCTTGTCGGCAGTGGTGGCGGCGGATGATGCGTTGGCGCTGGCACACAGCGACAGCGCCAGGAAAAGGGCGGCGCCCGGTTTTCTTGTCATGTTCTTCCCGGAGTGGACGGCGGATAGGATGAGCCTGGGCTCACGGCGCAGAATAAACGAAAACGGCCCCACGCGGGGACGTCGGCAAGCGATCAGGCAGGACTCAGCCCGTCCGTTTCTCGCGCAGCGCCTCCGCTGGAACGCCCGCCAGCAGCACGATCGCCCCCAGCACCATCAGCCCCGCCACGAAGTACAGGCCGTAGTTGACGCTGCCGGTGACGGTTTTCATCCAGCCGATCACGAAGGGGCTGACGAAGCCGCCGATAAGGCCGATCGAATTGATCAGCGCAATCCCGCCCGCCGCGGCCGGGCCGGTCAGATAGGCTGTCGGCATCGCCCAGAACAGCGGCATGGTGGCGAAGATGCCGATGGTAGCGAAGGACAAGGCGACCAGGGCCAGCGGCAGGTTGCCGGTCAGGAGGCTTGCCGCCACCAGGCCGGCGCCGCCGAGGAAGGCCGCGCACGCGGCGTGCCAGCGGCGTTCGCGGGTGCGGTCCGAATGCTTGCCGAGTGCGATCATGCCGATCGCGCCAATCACGTAGGGAATCGCGGTGAGGAGGCCGATCCGCAGCGGATCGGCGAGGCCGAAACCCTTGATGATGGTCGGCAGCCAGAAGGTGATCACATAGGTGCCGGCGATAAAGGCGAAGTAGGCGAACGCCAGGATGTAGATCTTTGGATCGCGCAGCGCGCCTTTGAGGGAGCCGTGGCGCGACGGTCCCAGGGCCTGGCGGTCCCGCTGCAGGGTACGCTCGACCACGTCCTTCTCCTGCGCCGACAGCCATTTCGCTTCTGCAGGGCGGTCGCACAGCAGGAACCACACCAGCAGCCCGAGCGCCACCGCCGGCATGCCTTCGAGCAGGAACATCCACTGCCAGCCCGTCCAGCCGTTCACGCCAGCCAGGTCCTTCATGATCCAGCCCGACAGCGGGCCGCCGATGATGCCCGCCACCGCCATTCCCGACATGAACAGGGCGATGATTCTTGCCCGCATGTGCGAGGGATACCAGTAGGTGAAGTAGAGGATGATGCCGGGGAAGAAGCCGGCTTCGAACAGGCCGAGCAGGAAGCGGGCGGCGTACAGCTGCGTTGGGGTCGTCACGAACATCATGCCGGCCGAGGTCAGGCCCCACAGCAGCATGATGCGCAGCAGGGTCTTGCGCGCACCGAACTTTTCGAGTAACAGGTTGCTCGGCACCTCGAACAGCGCGTAGCCGAAGAAGAAAATTCCTGCGCCCAGGCCGTAGACGGCGTCGGAAAAGCCCAGGTCCTGCTTCATCTGCAGCTGGGCGAAGCCGATGTTGATGCGGTCCAGGTAGGACGCGACGTAGCAGATGAAAAGGAAGGGAACCAGGCGCAGGGTGATCTTGCGGTAGACGCGCGCGGTCTCGTCGGCCGCTCCTTCCTGAGGGAGCGGCACGGCTAAACGGGTGGTATCGGTATTCATGTCTTGTCTCCTTCAGGGCGGCACGCCGCCCGGCACTGCGTTCAGCGAATGAACTTCTTCACGTAGTCCGTACCCAGGCCCACGGCTTCGTAGTGCTTTATGGCCGCCTCCAGCTTGGTGAACACGTCTTCGTAGCCGACCGGGCGGCCTTCCTCGTCGAGGTAGGTGTAGGCGCCGGTGACGTGGAACAGGGTGCGCATTTCGGTGACGTCTTCCGGCACGTACAGCGTGTGGATCTCGCCGGGGATCTCGTGGGCGTAGGAGCCTTCGATCGCGGTCCAGTCGTGTTCCAGGTAGTACCAGCGGCCCTTCAGCACGACGGCGTGAACCGGGCCGTCATGGCGATGGCGCGACAGCACGCCGCTCTTGCGCACCCGCAGCACGTTGACGAAGTAGCCCTGGGTGACATTCAGGATCAGTGGGCGGAACCAGACGTTCGGGGCCTGCGGCACCCATTCGCGCTCGTCTTCCGGAATGGCGTCGGGTACGACCAGGTCCTGGATCGCAAAACGGGGAATTGGCTGGGCAAAGCCGACCAGGCTGCTGGGATGGGTGCGCTCTAGGGATTTGGACACGTGATACCTCTTATCGATACGATGAATGAGGGTTGCATCTTGCGCTGCGCACGGGCCGTGGTAAATGCGATAATCGTCAATGGGCTTTGACAAAATTTCACAGATGGAGCAGCAGTGCCGATTCCCCTGGGTGAGCTGGAAGTGTTTTTTGCTGCCGTCGACAGCGGCAGTTTTTCCGCGGCTGCGCGCCGGCTGGACCTGACCCCGTCTGCGGTAAGCAAGCTGGTGTCGCGCCTCGAGGCCCGGCTCGATGCACGCCTGCTGCAGCGCAGTTCGCGCGCACTCAGCCTGACCGAGGCCGGGCGAGCGTTGTACGAGGAAGGGCAGGGCGTGTTCGCGGCCCTCGCAAGCGCGGAGAACGCGGTGAAGGCCTGCTCCGACGAGGTCAGCGGCACCTTGCGCGTCCACTCGATGGTGACCTTCGCCAAGTATCAGTTGGCGCCGGCGATCGGCGACTTCCTCGCGCGCCACCCCAGGCTGCGGGTCGAATTCGTGCTGTCAAACGAGGCAGTCGATTTCATCGAGCACCGGATCGACGTCTCGATCCAGGGCGGACCGCTGCCCGATTCGTCGCTGGTGGCGCGGCGCTTGCTGCACAGCCCCTGGATCATCTGCGCGGCGCCGGGCTACCTCGCGCGTTACGGCACGCCGGCGGTACCAGGCGACCTCGCGCATCACAACTGCCTGAACTTTACCCAGCGCACGGACTGGAACGCCTGGCCGCTGGTCGAGAACGGCGTGGAAAAGGCGGTGCCGGCGCAGGGCAACGTGGGAGCGAACCTCGGCGACATGCTGCTCGAGCTGGCGAGAAGCGGCCTGGGCCTGGTGCGTCTGGCCGAGTTCCACATCCGCGACGACCTGAGGAGCGGCCGGCTGGTGCCGGTTCTGGAAGCCTTTCGCGCGCCGGCCCAGGAGCCGCTCTATGTGGTCTACCAGGGCCGCAAGCACCTGAGCCCGCGCGTGCGGGCCTTCCTCGGCTTCATGGAAGAGTGCTTCGGCAACTGAGATTCAGCGCTTCACCCTGCCCCAGGCCTCGCCCGCGCGCCACACCGGCATCGCCGGCGCATTCGCCACTGCATACCCCAGGTTCAGGGTGAACTGGGCCTGCTGCACCATGCCCGACAGGTCCCAGCCCGGGTCGTACTGGTCGCTGACCTGGTGGTAGTCCTTGGTGAAGGCGCGCATGCGGCTGCCGGAGGCCGCCGGATCGTGGACGAAGGCGAAGCTGCCGTCGCCGGAGAACACGGCCGAGCCGACGTTGAAGGCGGGGACGCCGGCCCTGGCGAACATGAAGTGGTCGGCGCGGTAGTAGGCGCCGCCCAGGTCCGGCACGCTGGGCGCCAGGCTCAGGCCCATGGCCTTCGCGACCTGGCGCGAGGTCTCGAGCAGGGAGCTGCGCTCGGCGCCGGGTACGCCCATGTCGCGGGTCGGGCCGACGAAATTCATGCTGTCGAGGTTGAGGTCGGCGGCGGTCCTGGCCAGCGGCCACAGCGGCGCGCGGGTATAGGCCAGGCTGCCCAGCAGCCCCTGCTCCTCGGCGCAGGGCCACAGGAAGATCTGGGTCCGGCGCGCCGGATGGGCCACCGCCGCCTGGGCCATCGCCAGCAGGGCCGCGGTGCCGGAGCCGTTGTCGATGGCGCCGTTCCAGATGTGGTCCGGCTGGCCGTTCTGTTCGTCGATGCCGAGATGGTCCCAGTGGGCCGAATAGATGACCGCTTCCTCGCGCAGCTTGGGATCGGTGCCGGGCACGATGCCCGCCACGTTGTACTCGGCCACCTGGCGCACCGCGCTCTTCACCTCGGCTTGGGCGCTGGCTTTCAGCTCGACCGGGCGGAAGCCCTTCACCTCGGCGCGGGCGCGCAGCTGGTCGAGGTCCTGGCCGGCGGCCGCGAACAGGCGGCGCGCCATGTCTTCGCTGATCCAGCCCTGCAGCGCGTTGCCGGGGCCGGCCAAGTGGAACTGCTCGTGCGAGAAGCTGTTGGCCGGCACGCTCCACGGATAGGACGCGGACGCCGTCGTATGGATCAGCAGGATCCCGGCCGCGCCCTGGCGCAGCGCCTCGTCGAATTTATAGGTCCAGCGGCCGTACCAGGTCAGCGATTTGCCGGCGAAGCGCTGCGGCTCGGTGGCGGTCGGCTGCGGGTCGTTCACCATCGCCACCAGCAGCTTGCCCTTCACGTCGGCGCCCTCGAAATCGTTCCAGTGTTCCTCGGGCGCGTCGATGCCGTAGCCGACGAAGACCAGGGGCGCGTCCAGCCGGGTCTCGGCCTGGCCGCTCGCATTGGCGTACACGGCGTCCTGGCCGAAGGCCGCCTCGATGGTCTTGCCGCCGGCTTCGAAGCGCAGGCTGCTGCCGGGCCGGGTCTTCTGGCCGACCAGCTCGACCTTCTGGCGATAGCCCTTGCCGGCGGCCGGTTTCAGGCCGATCGCGGCGGCCTGGGTTTCCAGGTAGCGCACCGTGAGTTCGCCGCCGCGCTGGCCGGTGCCGCGGCCTTCGAGCAGGTCGTCGGCGAGGAAGGACAGGTGGGCGCGCAGCGGGGCTTCCAGCACGGCGGGTGCGGCGGCGGGAGCGGCGGCGGGAGCGGCGGCGTGGATGGCGGGCAAGGCGGCAATCAGGGTGGCGCCCAGCAGGGCGGCGCGGAATCGGCGGTCTGGCATGGATACGTCTTGTTGTCGTGTTTGTCTGAAGCAAGGATCTTAGCAGTCCCTGGCGCGTGGCGGCGACTAAATCGGCCAGGAAAATATTGTCACGATTTTACAATTCTCCGTCCGGCGATCCCGTTATAATATGGACCACATGCCTTGGCCGCCTCGGCGGTGCCGCACCAAGATAAATCCAGTTGACCTGCATGGAAAGAGACGACAACAAGCGGCGACAATCCAGCGATGACGGGACGGCGCAGCCACAGGCGAGCGCTGCCGTGTACAGGCTGCGCCCGTGGCGCCGCATCAGTGGCCAGTTGGTCACGCTGATCGGCGAGAGCGGTTTTTGCGCATTGTT
Organism: Massilia sp. 01N410; assembly: GCF_056399665.1. NCBI lineage: Bacteria > Pseudomonadati > Pseudomonadota > Betaproteobacteria > Burkholderiales > Oxalobacteraceae > Massilia > Massilia sp. 01N410. Next base: position 509,826 of record NZ_JBFTRV010000001.1, read on the forward strand.
CGGCCGCGCCCTCCGCACGATGGCGGTCCGTTACGAGTGGTTGAGCGTGGATACTTCGCGCAAGACCATCGACGGACTGCTCGTTGCGTTGGAGCGCGACCTGGCAGGCGTCGAGCGCGCCGTGGCCGACATCGCGAACGCGGAGTTGCTGAACACATTCACCAGACAGCTGTCGTCGCTGATCGGCGAAGCGCTCACGGCCCGGCTCCTCGAGCAGGCCAGGGCTTCGGAGCAGGACGGACCGGAAGATGTACAGGAGCACAAGTAAATGACCGACAAAGTACGCCTGGGATTGCTGGCAACCGGGGTTCCGGGCCTCGATGTCCTCCTCGGCGGCGGCCTGACCGAATATTCCTTCACCCTGATCGCCGGCGCCCCCGGCAGCGGCAAGACCACGCTCGCGCACCAGATCATGTTCGCGCAGGCCGGTCCCGAACGGCGCGCCCTGTTCTTTACCGTGCTGGGCGAGCCGCCGCTGAAGATGCTGCGCTACCAGCAGCAGTTCGCCTTCTTCGACATGGCCAAGGTCGGGCCCGACATCCGCTACGTGAACCTGGCCGATGATTTACGAGCAGGCCATTTCCATGGAGTACTGGAACGCATCATGCGCGAGGTCGAGGATTTCGGTCCCGGCCTTGTCTTCGTCGATTCCTTCCGCTCGGTCATGCAATCTGCGCGCAGTGGCAACGAGGGGCTGTCGGACCTGCAGCAATTCATTCAGGAACTCGGTTCGCGGATGGCGACCTGGCAGGCCACCACTTTCCTGATCGGCGAATATTCCCAAGCCGACGTCGAAGCCAATCCGATCATCACCGTGGCCGACGGCATGATCACGCTGATCCAGGCAAACGAGGACAACTCGATGCTGCGCAAGATCCGCATCAACAAGATGCGCGGCCAGGCCCACATGACGGGCTCGCACACCATGCGCATCACCGACGACGGCATCCGCGTCTATCCGCGCGTGCTGCCGCCGCTGGCCGACGACCGCCTGCCGGGCAGCCCGGTTGACCGCAGTCCGCGCCGCATCCCGACCGGCACCGCCGGACTGGACGAGCTGCTGCGCGGCGGTCTGCCGCAAGGCCACACGATGCTGGTGTCCGGACCGACCGGCATCGGCAAGACTATCCTCGGCACCCGCTTCCTGCAGGCCGGCGCCGACCTGGGCGAGAAGGGCGTCGCCCTGTATTTCGAAAAGGGCACGGCGCGCCTGCGCAACGCCGAACTGGCCGCGCTGTCGCAGTCCGGCCAGGTCGAGGTGGTCGAGAGCCGTTCGCTTTCGCTCAGCGTCGAGGAATTGCTGGACGCGCTGATGTGCGCGATCGAGCGCACCGGCGCCACCCGGGTGGTCATCGATTCGCTGTCCGAGATCGAGCTCTACCTGGCGCCGGAAGTGCGCGCCGACCTGCGCCTGGCGGTATTCCGCACCCTGACCGCCCTGGCCAAGCGCGGTGTGACCGCGCTGGTGACGGTCGGCATGGAAGACGATTACATGGGCCTGCGCTTCAGCCCGAGCGCCTTGTCCTTCCTGACGGATGCCGTGGTGTCCCTGCGCTTTGCCGAGATCGAAGGCGAACTGCGCAAGATCATGATGGTCGTGAAGGTGCGCGGCTGCGATCACAGTTCGGAATTACGGGAATACAGGATCACGGACGCCGGCATCGAGGTCGATGGCAAGCCGAGCGAGTACGACGGACTGCTGACGGGACATCCGACGCCAAGGCGTTGACGGGAAAGGCATGGGCGAGGACGCAATGGAACCGCAAGACGACGACATCACGGCCTCGCAACAGCGCGCGAGCACGCACGAGGAGCCGCGCGTTGCCCTGCCGGAGGAATACCTGCTGCGCCGCATTCGCGTCCTCGAAGACGAAGTCGAGAGCCTGCGCGCCGCCGCCGCCGAACGGCGCCGCCTCGAATCCACTCTGGAGCAGCTGCGCGAAGCCAACGAGCACCTGGTGCTGGCGGCGGTGCAGGCCCAGCACCTCCAGGAAGACGCCGAAGCCGCCAACCGGCGCCAGAACGAGTTCCTCGCGATGCTGGCGCACGAGCTGCGCAACCCGCTGTCGCCGATCGGCATGGCGGCCTCGCTGCTGGAACGCGCCCCGGACGCCTCGCCCCAGATGCACAAGCTGTCGCGCGTGATCGCACGCCAGGTCGAGCATATGGCCAAGCTGCTCGACGACCTGCTCGACGCCGCCCGCATCAGCAGCGGCAAGATCACCCTGTCGACCCAGCCGCTGGTGCTGGCCGACGTGCTGCAGCAGGCGGTCGAGACCATGCAGCCCTGTATCCAGGAACGCCGCCAGAGCCTGCAGCTTGAACTGCCGCCGGAAAACGTGTTGGTCGAGGGCGACCAGGTGCGCCTGACCCAGGTGTTCACCAACCTGCTGGCGAATGCCTCCAAGTACACCGGCGACGGCGGCAGGCTGCACCTGCGGGCTGCTGCCTACGCCGACGAGGTGTCGGTGGCGATCGAGGACGACGGCAACGGCATCGCGCCCGAAATCATCCCCTATATCTTCGACCTGTTCACCCAGGGGCCGCGCTCGCTGGCGCGCTCCGAGGGCGGCCTCGGTGTCGGCCTGAACGTGGTGCGCAACCTGGTGTCCATGCACGCCGGCACGGTGACGGCGGAGAGCGGCGGCGCCGGCCAGGGCAGCTGCTTCACGGTGCGCCTGCCGCGCTCCGGCAGCCACAGCATCGGCCGCGGCCCGGCCCAGGTGGCCGTTACCGGCGGACGCAAGCGGGTGCTGGTGGTGGAAGACAATCCGGACACCTGCGCCACCCTGGCGGCCTGCCTGCGCGAAGAGGGACACGAGGTGGTGACCGCGCTCGACGGGCGCAGCGGCCTGGCGGCGGCGCTCGAGCGGCCTTACGACGTGATCGTGTGCGACGTCGGCCTGCCTGGCCTGGATGGATTTGGCCTGATCCGCGCGGTGCGCGCGACGATGGGAAAGGGAGAGCAGAGCACGCGGCCCCTGGCGATCGCTCTGACCGGCTACGGCCAGCCCGAGGACGAAGCGCGGGGCCGCGAGGCCGGCTTCGACCACTACCTGGTCAAGCCGGTCGGGCTGGATGCGCTGCTACCGCTGATCGACGCCTCGCAGCCGCATTTCTGATTCCTTATTTGCGCAGGAAGCCACCGAGGCGCTGCACCGCCTCTTCGATCCGCTCGTACCTGGTCGCATACGAAAAGCGCACGTGGCGGCTCGGCGCGGCGAAGCCGAAGTCGTCGCCCGGCACGATCGCCACATGGGCGTCTTCCAGCACCGCCTTGCCGAAAGCGGTGCTGTCGCCTGCGAGATGGTGCGGCAGGTGCGAGATATCCGCGTACACGTAGAATGCGCCGTCCGGCATCACCGGCACGGAAAAGCCCAGTTCGCGCAGGGCCGGCACCAGGAAATCGCGGCGGCGCTGGAATTCCAGGCGACGCGCTTCGAAGATCTCCAGCGCGTCGTCGCGGAAGCAGGCCAGGGCGGCATGCTGGGCGATGGTGGGCGCGCAGATGAACAGGTTCTGGGCCAGTTTCTCGATCGCCGGCACCAGGGCTTCCGGCACCACCAGCCAGCCCAGGCGCCAGCCGGTCATGCTGAAATACTTCGAGAAGCTGTTCACGGTGATGACATTGTCGTCGAGCGCGAGGGCGCTGACCGGCTTGCCGTCGTAGGACAGGCCCTGGTAGATCTCGTCGACGATGGCGAAGCCGCCGCGCTGCCTGACGGCGGCCAGCAGCTCGCGCGCCTGCGGCACGGTCATCGAGGTACCGGTCGGGTTCGAGGGCGAGGCCACCAGCACGCCGCGGGTGCGGTCGTGCCAATGCTCGGCCACGTGGGCCGCCGTGAGCTGGTAGCGTTCCGCGGCGCTCGCATACAGGAGGGTCGGCTTGCCGCCGAAGGCGCTCACGAAGTGGCGGTTGCAGGGATAGCAGGGGTCCGGCATCAGGACTTCGTCGCCCTCGGCCACCAGGGCGGCGCAGGCCAGCAGCAGGCCGGCCGAGGCGCCGGCGGTGACCACGATGCGGCGCGGATCGATGTCCAGGCCGTAGAAGCGGGCATAGTGGCCGGAAATCGCCTCGCGCAGCGCCGGCAGGCCCAGCGATTCGGTGTATTGGGTGGCGCCGCCGCGGATCGCTTCCATGGCGGCCTGCGCCACCATGTCCGGTGCGGTGAAGTCGGGTTCGCCGACGCTCATGCTGACGACGTCGATGCCGGCGCGGCTCATGGCGGCAGCCTGCTTGACCATTTCCATGACGCGGAAGGGTTCGATGGCGTCGACGCGGGATGCGACCTGGAGAGCGCGGGTCGCGAGCGCGCTGGTATTCTGTGTATCTGGCATCCGCTTATCTTACCTCAGGCCGGCGCCGGCTGCTCGGCGCGCAGCAGCCGGGCGCAGTCGGCGGCCGGCAGCGGCTTGCTGACGTAATAGCCCTGGATTTCGTCGCAGTCATACCTTTCCAGCTCGCGTATCTGTTCGACATTCTCGACGCCCTCGGCCACCACTTTCAGGTTCAGGCTGTGCGCCAGCCGGATCACGGCCTTGGTGATGGCGGCGTCGTCGAGGTCGTCCGGCAGGTCGCGAACAAAGGTGCGGTCGATCTTCAGGGCGTCCAGCGGGAAGCGCTTCAGGTAGGCCAGGCTCGAATAGCCGGTGCCGAAATCGTCCACCGACAGGCGCATGCCGAGCGCCTTGATGCGCGACAGGATCGCCACCGCCGCCTCCGGATTCGTCATCAGCATCGATTCGGTCAGCTCGAATTCCAGCAGGGTCGGATCGACCCCGGCCTCGCCGACGATGCGTTCGATGACGGCGGCCAGGTCGGTCTGCTGCAGCTGGCGGGCCGACAGGTTGATCGCCACCGGCGGCATGGGCAGGCCGGCCGCTTCCCAGCTGCGCAGCTGGCGGCAGACTTCGCCGATCACCCATTCGCCGGCCGGCAGGATCAGGCCGGTGTCCTCGAGGATGGAGATGAATTCGAGCGGCGCTACCAGGCCGCGCTGCGGATGGTTCCAGCGCAGCAGGGCCTCGAAGCCGCTGATGCTGCCGCTCGCGAGGTCGAGCTTGGGCTGGTAGTGCAGCAGGAATTCGTCGCGTTCCAGCGCCTGGCGCAGCTGGGACTCGAGCTGCAGGCGCTGGGCCGCGTTCTCGTGCTGGGCCGCCGAATAGAACTGCCAGGTGTTGCGGCCGCTGTTCTTGGCGCCGTACATGGCGGTGTCGGCGCTCTTGAGCAGCTGCTCGGCGCTGGTGCCGTCTTCCGGATAGCTGGCGATACCGATGCTGGCCGAGACGAACAGCTGCTGGCCCTGCAGGTGGAAGGGCTGGGCCAGCGCCTCGACGATGCGGGTCGCGATCAGCGAGGCGTCGCCCGAATGCCGCTCGTTCGCGCCGAGCCAGGGCAGCACCACCGCGAATTCATCGCCGCCCAGGCGCGCCACCACATTGTCTTCGCGCGCGCAGGCTTCCAGGCGCGCCGCGGCCTGCACCAGCAACTGGTCGCCGACGCCGTGGCCGAGCATGTCGTTGACGTTCTTGAAGCGGTCCAGGTCGATGAACATCACGGCGGCGCGGTGGCCGTGGCGGCCGGCGCGGTCAATCGCCTCTTCCAGGCAGGCACCCAGCTGGCGCCGGTTCGGCAGATTGGTCAGGGAGTCGTACTGGGCCAGGTAGGTCAGGCGCCGGCGCGCTTCCTGGCGCTCGACCCAGGTGGCGAGGATGTTGGCGATCCCGCGCAGGAACACGGCGTCGTCCTCGTCGAAGCGGCGCTGGCCGTCGCAGTAGGCGCCCAGCACGCCGTACTGGCCGACGCCGGCGTCGAGGCCGGCGCGCAGGCCGTGCATCGCCGCCAGCGGCGCGAACCAGGGGCGCAGGCCGGTTGCCGCCGGTTCCGCCAGCGGAGCGCCGGCGCAGCCGAGCTGCAGTCCGGCCGCCTGCGCCAGCCTGCCGGCGCCGCTGCGCAAGGTCAGCTGGCGCTCCGGGCCGATCTCGAACAGGGCGGCGCAGGGCGTGCCGAGGCCGTGCGCGGCGGCCTGCACGGCGTCGACGAACAGGTCGTCGAGGTCGTTGGCGGCCAGGGCCTTGCGGCCGAGCTCCGCGATCAGGGTCTGGCGCTTGGCGTTTTCCACGATCGCGCGTTCGAATTCCTTGCGCTCGGTGATGTCGATGTCGATGCACAGGTAGCGCTCGATGGCGCCGTCCGCCTCGAAGATCGGGACGATGGTCCGGTACCACTGCAGGCGGCCGGCGCGGCCTTCGACCGTGACCTCGCCGTTCCAGACCTGGGGCGAGGGACTCCAGGCCGCGGCGCTGCCGGCCGGACGGCCGAATTCGGCCAGCTCGCGGCCGAGCGCCTCGGCGCGCGTGTAGCCGCTGCTGCGCTCGAACAGTTCGTTGACGCCGACGATGCGGCCGGCCGGGTCGACGTCGCACACGATGGCGGCCTGGTCCACCGCGCTCTTGTGCTGCATGAGGGAGTTCATCAGCGAGTCGATGCGCTGGCCGTACTGCACGCGCAGGCTGGCGGCGCCCCGGTTGACGGCGCGGATCGCTTCCTGGATCTCGGTCGGGGCGTCGGCCTGCAGGTCGGCTTCGGCGGTGACGCGGCCGGCGGCGACGTCGTCCTCGAAGGAGCGCAGGCGGCCCAGGTTCGACAGCCAGCGCTTCAGCAGGGTGCGCAACAGCGCCACCCCGAGCACGAAGGCGACCAGGGCGAAGGTCGCGGTCTCGATCACCAGCGCCCATAGTTGGGAGGCGATCTTGTCGGCGTCGAACTCGAGCCGGATCACGCCGTAGTCGCGGCCGCCGACATTGGCCACGCGGTTGACCTCGTACAGCTTGGAGGCGATCAGCTGCGTCAGCCAGTCCGGCGCCGGCACGCGTTCGATTTTCGGCGCCTGCACCCGCAGCGTGCCGCCGGCGACGTCGATGAAGGCGGCGCTCTTGAACGGCGACTGGAACAGCATCTTGCCGAGGGTGCGCTGAACGGTGTCGTAGTCGCCGATCACCGCGCTGTCCTCGATGTTCTGGGCCGCGACCTCGATCAGGGTCATGGCCGCGTCCTGGGTCTCGTCGACGTGCTGCAGGAACTGGTAGCGGTAGAACAGGGCCAGGCCGATGCCGAGGAAGAGCAGCATGGTGAGGCTGAAGACGGTGAATACCCGGCCGGCCAGGGAACGCGGCAGCAGGGCGGTCGGCGACATCTTCCTGAGTGTCGAAGACATGCGGCTCAGCACGGTCATGGCGCCGTTCCTGTGTTAGCGCAGGCTGGCCGGCGCGTCGGCGTAGAAAGCCCGGTAGCCGGCGTAGTCGGCGTCGCCGGCCGGGACGAAGGCGACCGGCTTGGGTGCGCGCACCAGCTCGGTTGCGGCGTCCAGGATCTTGCGGCCTTCCGGATCGTCCCGCATGGTCAGGAAGGCCCTGGCGACGGCGCGCACCTCGGCGGCCGGCACGCGGGGTGAGGCCATCAGCGCCAGTTCGTTGTATGGCGGCGAGCTCCACAGGACCCGGAAAGCCTTGCCTTCGCGCTTCGCATAACCGTCGACCAGTTGCGAGTTGGCGCCGGTCGCCTTGACCTTGCCGGCGAACATCTGACTGAAGGCGGCGTCGTGGTTGCCGGTGAAGACCGGGGTGACGGCAATATTCTTGCGCAGCAGCTGGGCGTAGGGAATCTTGTAGGCCACCAGGGCTTCGGGTCCAGGGAAGGCGATGGCGTTGCCGGCCAGCTCACCGATGTCCTTGACCGGCGAATCGGCCGGGACCACGATCACGCCGTGCACCGGCGGCGCATCGCGGCGGCCGAACACGGTCCAGCCCATTTTTTCGCGGTCCGGGCTGAACAGGTGGTTGGTGAAGGCGAAATCGACTTCGCGCGCCAGCACGTAACTGGTGGTGTCGGCCGAGGTGCGGCCCAGCTTGAGGTTCAGATGCACGCCGCTCTTGTTCGAGACGTAGCGGATGATGGGATTCCAGAAGCTGGCCGAGATCTGCAGGTTGTACTGGTTGACCGGCGAGAAGTTGTAGCTGTGCGGTTCGGCGGCCGCGGCGCGCGCGAACAGGAGACAGGCCAGCGTCAACAGGCCGGTTTTGGGGAGCGTGTGCATGGTGTCGTGACAGGTCATGGACGCCGCTGCGCCCGGTAGAGTCACGCACTATATATCAGATTTCCTTTTTGCAACAGATCGGGTCTGTTCGCCAATCTTTCTTCTGATGCGCACACGCGACAGACGGAGCGATGGGGGAGAAGGGGGCGCAGGACGCGCCCCCGGATGGCGTTGAAACTTACTGGTGCGACTGGTGGCTGGCCGTCAGCTTGCGCATCAGGGGCAGGGCCAGCAGGGCGATCACGGTGCAGGCCACCGCGCCCATGCCCAGCTTGTTGAACAGGCTGGTGTAGATCGGCAGGGTCTGCACCGGATCGGTCAGGTCCTTCGGCACGCTGGCCAGGTTGGCGACCACGCCGCCCAGGTATTGGGAGATACCGGTGGCAACGAAATAGGCGCCCATCATGAAGCCGCTCATGCGGGCCGGCACGTAGCGCGCCACCATCGCCAGGCCCAGGCCCGACACCAGCAGTTCGCCCAGCGAGTACAGGCCGTAGCCGGCGATCATGACCCACGACGAGGTCATGCCGTTCACCGCGAAGGCGCCGGCCACGCCGTAGGCGAAAAAGCCGGCTGCCACCGCGGCGAAGCCGAGCGCGAACTTGCCGGCGATCGACAGGTCCTTGCCGGTGCGGCCTGCGGCCGAGTACACCCAGGCAAGCACCGGGCTCAGCACCATGATCCAGATCGCGTTCAGGGCCTGGAACTGGGCCGGCGACCAGGTCCACAGGTGGGCGCCGAAGACACTGAAGTCGAGCTCGACGTTACGCAGGGCGAACAGCGACAGCGAGGTCGACATCTGCTGGTAGAAGATGAAGAAGAACACGGTCTGCAGGGTCAGCACCAGGGCGGCGATCAGGCCGGCGCGCTCGCTCGGCTCGCTCTTGCGGATCAGGTGCACGAAGATGCCCAGCACGACGAAGCCGGCCAGGTAGACGAAGGCGCGCGCCAGGCCCTGGTTTTCCAGGATCTCGGCCGAGCCGAACACCACCAGCACGGCGCCGACCAGCACGGCGGCCAGCTTGCCGACCTGCAGGGGACGCTCGTCCGGCAGGCTGCCGACGTGGGCGATGGTGGCGCGCATCAGGGCCACGTTCAGCAGGCCGACCACCAGGCCGACGGCGCAGACCCCGAAGGCGGCGTGCCAGCCGAAGTTGTTGCCGTACGTGGCGTTGACGTAATCCTTGATCCAGGGCGTGGCCAGCATCGAGACGGTCGAGCCGACGTTCACGGCCATGTAGTACAGGGTGAAGGCGGAGTCGATCTTGGAATCGTCGCCTTCATAGATCTTGCGCACCAGGTTGGCGGTGTTGGGTTTGAACAGGCCGTTGCCGACCACTACCACGCCGAGGGCGCAGAACAGGAAGCGGGTGCTCTCGGTCGGTACCGACATCAGCGCGTAGCCGACGGTCAGGACCATGGCGCCGAGGTACATCGAGCGCTTGGTGCCCAGCACCTTGTCGCCGATCCATCCGCCGATTGCGGGAGCCACGTAGATCAGGGCGGCGGCCGCGCTCCAGACCAGGTTGGCGCGGCTGTCCTCGAAGCCGAGGCGTTCGACCATGTAATAGACGATCAGCGCCTGCATGCCGTAATAGCCGAAGCGCTCCCACAGCTCGATCAGAGCGACGGTGAGGAAGGAACGGGTTTGTGTGTAGGGTAGGGGTAGGGTTTCGGTTTTCATGGGTCTCCCGGATTCTCGGATGCCTGCCTTGTGGACAAGCAATCCCCGGATGCTACGCGACCCCGGCCCTTCGCGCAATGCCGGAAAACGGCGCGTAAAGACTGTCGTGGCGGGCTCTGCGGCTTTTTTCGCTGTCGTGCGGCACGAAAAAACTTGCTGAATATAAAATGGAACGTTGCCCGAGTCTGTCCGACCAATCGAGGATCGAAACGACACCATGAGAGTGCGCACCCACCTGAGCCTGCTTGCCGCGGCGGTCTTCCTGCCCATGATCGTCGGCGCCGGCGTCGCCATCAAGCTGCTGCTCGATGCGGAGCGCCATGCGGTGCTGCGCGGCATGCAGGAACTGGCGCGGGCTTCCGTGCTGGCGATGGACCAGGAACTGACGGCCGCGATCGCCGCCGGCCAGGCCCTGTCGACCTCGGCGCGCCTGCAGCAAGGCGATTTCGGCTCCTTCTATGTGCAGTCGCAGGCGGCGAATGCCGGCAGCGGCCGCCAGACCGCGGTGCTGCAAGAGGATGGCCAGCAACTTTTCAATACCGCGGTCCCCTACGGCCAGCCGGTGGCGGCCCCGGCACGCGGCGCCCTCCAGCGGGTGCGCGCCGTGTTCGCGCGCCAGCGTCCGACCGTGTCGAACCTGATCGTCGGCAGTTCCACCCACCGCTACATCATCTCGGTCGAGCTGCCGCTGGTGCTGGACGACGGCCGCCGGGTCCTGCTCGACCAGTGGTTCGGCATTTCCCACCTGAACAGCCTGCTGCCGCGCGACGTTCCGGCCGGCTGGCAGGTGGCGGTGTTCGACCGCGACGGCGCGACCCTGGCCCGCAACGGCGCCTGGTTGGCCGAGATCGCTTCGCGCGCCCGTCCCGACCTGCTGGCGGCGTTGCGCTCCGGCGCGGTCCAGGCCGATGCCGCCGATGCCAGAGGTGCGCCGATGACGGTGGCGCTGGCCCGCTCGGCCCTGTCCGGCTGGACCGCAGCGATCGGGGTGCCGTCCAGCGAACTCGCGGCCACCGCGGCGCGTGCGGTGTCGCTGATCGCCGCGACCCTGCTGTGCGCGGTGGCGCTGGCGCTGGCGGGGGCGATCCTGTTCGCGCGGCGTCTGTTGGCGGCGACGGAATACCTGGGCGCCGCCACCGAGGGCATGGCGGAAGGCTGGCTGCCGCCGCCGGCCGACCTGCGGATCACCGAACTGAACAGCTTGCAGCAGGTGCTGCACGCCGTCTCGAGGCGCCTGCAGAAGGCCGAGACCGGACGCCGCAAGCACCTGGCCGAAGTGCAGGCGGCGCGCAGCGTGGCCGAGTCGCAGAATCGCGCCAAGGACGAATTCCTGGCCATGCTGGGCCATGAGCTGCGCAATCCGCTGGGCGCGATCAGCTCCGCCATCGCCCTGATCCAGATGGGGGCGAGCGGGCCGGCGGCGGAACGCGCCCACCAGATCATCGGTCGCCAGAGCCGCCACCTGGCGCACCTGGTGGACGAGCTGCTCGACGCCAACCGCGTGTTGAGCGGCAAGGTGGTGCTGGCGCTGGCGCCGCTCGAGCTGGCCGCCGCCGTGCGCGAAGCCGCGCTGACCCTGCAGACCCGGGGTGCCACCAGCGAGCATCACGTCGAGCTCGACCTCGAGCCGGTGTGGGTGAACAGCGATCCGACCCGCCTGCAGCAGGTGATCGGCAACCTGATCGAGAACGCCACCAAGTACACCCAGGCCGGCGGCCACATCCGCGTCAGCACGCGGCGGCGCGAAGACATGGCGGAGCTGGTCGTGGCGGACGACGGCAAGGGCATCGAGGCCGAGCTGCTGCCGCGCGTGTGGGACGTGTTCGTGCAGGGCAAGGTGGCGAACCGCAGCAAGGGCGGCCTCGGGATCGGGCTGGCGGTGGTCAAGTCGCTGGTCGAGCAGCAGCACGGTTCGGTGGCCGTGGTCAGCCGTGGCGCGCGGCAGGGCAGCACCTTCACGATCCGCTTGCCGCTGGCGCCCGAGGCCGTGGCCGCCGTCGAGGCGCCCGCGCCCGAGGCGGCGCCGCTGGACGGCCTGCGGGTGCTGGTGGTCGAGGACAACCAGGACCTGCGCGAGATGATGTGCGCACTGCTGGCCTCGCGCGGCTGCGCGGTGAGCTGCGCCGCCGATGGCCATGGCGGCATCGCGCTGGCCCGCAACGCGCTGCCGCAGATCGCCTTCATTGACATCGACCTGCCCGACATCTCGGGCCACGAGGTGGCGCGCGCGCTGGGCGAGCAGGGCGGGATCCGGCTGGTGGCCGTTACCGGCTATGGCCAGCCGGACGATGTGCGGCGCGCGCTGGCGGCCGGCTTCGACCGCCATCTCAAGAAACCGGTGCGCCTGGAAGACCTCGAACGCGCGATCGGCGAGCTCGACGTGGTGCGCTGAATACAGTCAAGCAACAAAGAATGCGCCGTCTGCCGCAAACGCTTGCGGCAGCATTTCCCTCTCTTTGGCAGCGCTACCATTTGTCCTGGGCAATCGCCCGGCGCAGGCCCGGGGTCGGAGCGTTTTCGCCGCCGCTGCCGCTCGAGCTCGTCTTTATGCAAGCAGGATCCTGTACGATTGAATTCCCATTGGAGATTATCGAGTTGTAAAGTATTCTTGGTTTCAAATGTGAGGTACCAGATACTCACAACAACCTTATATCCTCATTTATGGCTGACTCCTCCCCAGGTTCTGCCGTTGGATACCGCGATGACGCCGTCATCGCGGGACTGCTTCATGAGCGCGGTGTGCATGTCCAGGGCCGCGACCCGGCCGCCGAGCGCAGTGCGCTGGCCTTGCTGGCCCAGTGCCTGGCCGACGAGCCCGAGCTGTTGCTGCAGCGGATAGCCGAGACGGCGCGCGCGCTGTGCGGTGCGAGCGCGGTGGTGATCGCCGTGCGCGAACCCGGCAAGGATGGCGAGGAAATCTGCTGGTGTGCGGTGGCGGGCGGCGGCGACGGCCAGGTGGGAAAGCGCTTTCCGCTGCAATCCTGCCCCTGCGGCGTATGCGTGCAGGCGGATGGCGCGGTGCTGTTCGAACACCCGGAACGGGAGTTCGAATCGGTCCGTGAGGCCGGCGTGAAGGTGGCGGAAGCCCTCGGCGTGCCGTGGCGCGTGCGCGGGCGTCCGGCCGGCGCGCTGATGGCGATCCTGGCCGACGAGGGCGAGAACTTCGATGCCCACGACCTCGAGCTGCTGCGCGAACTGGCAGGCTTCGCCGCCGCCGCGCACCGGGCCGGCGGCGCCCTGCGCGACAATCCGGACCCCGAACGGCTCGAACGCGAAGTGGAGCAGCGGATGCGGCCCGTCCTCGAAAGCAAGCAGACGCTGGAGCGGGAGGTCGAGGAAAGCCGCGCCGCCGAGCGCGCGCTGCGCGAACACAAGGCCCTGGTCGATGCCACCCTCAGCATCAGCACCGTCGGCGTCGCCTACTTCGACCTCGACGGCACCATCCATGAAGTGAACGAAGCCTACCAGCGCATGACCGGCTACAGCGGGGAAGAGCTGCGCGATTTCGAGAACTGGAAGGCCTCGACCGCGCCCGAGTTCTGGGACCTGACCCTGCGCTCGGGCTACGAGCTGCGCGACATCGGGGTCACGCGTCCCTACACCAAGCAGATGCTGCGCCGGGACGGCAGTCGCTGGTGGGGCCTGTACGCGCCGGCCCGCATTTCCGGCGAGGGCGCGAACGCGCGCTGCGTCTGCTTCATCCTCGACGTCACAGAACTGAAGGAGGCCGAGGCGCGCCTGGCCGAGAGCGAGCAGCGCTTCCGCGCCCTGGTCGAGGGTTTCGGCCAGGCGGTCTGGGAGACCGATGCGGACGGCAACTTCGTCGCCCCTTCTCCCAGTTGGTGCGCGTATACCGGGCAGCGCGAGGCGTCCTCGATGGGCAAGGGCTGGCTCGACGCCGTGCACCCGGACGACCGCGACTACGTGCGCCGCGAATGGCTCGCCGCGCTGGCGATGCGGCGCGGGATCAACATGGAATTCCGCGTCCACGTGGCGATGGGCGGCTGGCGCTGGACCAATGTGCGCGCCGCGCCCCTGTTCGGCCCGGACGGCAGCCTGCGCAAGTGGTTCGGCATGAACATCGACATCGACGAGCGGCGCCGTACCCAGGCCGCGCTGGCCGAGAGCGAGCGCCGCTACCGCATGCTGTTCGAGGCGATGGACGAAGGCTTCCTGCTGGCCACCGTGCAGCACGACGAGAACGGCCGCGCGGTCGGACTGGCGTATTCGGAAGCGAATCCGGCGGCGGTGCGCATGACCAGCATTCACTACGTCGGCCCCGGCCAGCTGAAGGTGAGGCCCGAGCACGAGCCCTGCTGGCTGGATGCCTGCGCCCAGGTCGCGCGCACCGGCGTCAGTGCGCGCTCGCAGTGCTTTGCCGAGGCCTTGTCCTGCTGGTTCGATTTTTATGTGTATCCGGTCGGCGGCGGCGAGGCGCCGCGGGTGGCGATCCTGTTCCACGACATCACGGTGCGCAAGCGCGCCGAGGACGCGCTGCGCGAGAGCGAAGCCCGGTTCCGCGCGCTGGCCGACGCCTCGCCGGCCCTGATCTACCAGTTCGACGCCGACGGCTGCCTGATGTACCTGAACCAGCGCGGCCCCGACGAGGGCGGCCCGGCCGGCGAGGCCGACTGCTGGCGCGCCATCGTCCAGCCGGACGACATGAACGCCTACCTGCTGGAAGTCTGCGAGGGCATCCGCCAGCGCGCCGCCTACACCCAGCGGGTCCGGGTGCCGGCGCGCGACGGCAGCTGGCGCTGGTTCGAGTCGCATGCCGCGCCCTGGTACACGGGCGACGGCCAGCACCGCGGCTACGTCGGCATCTCGCTCGACATCACCGGCGCCGTGCAGGCCGAGGAAGCGCTGAAGGAGGCCGACCGCCGCAAGGACGAGTTCCTGGCGACCCTGGCCCACGAGCTGCGCAACCCGCTGGCGCCGATCAGCAACGCGGTCCAGCTGATGCGCCGGCCCGACGGACGGCGCCAGTCCGACCGCGTGGTCGAGATGGTCGGGCGCCAGGTGCGCCAGATCGTGACCCTGGTCGACGACCTGATGGAAGTCTCGCGCATCACCCGCGGCAAGATCGACCTGCGGCTGGAGCGGGTGCCGATCGGCGAGATCATCCACAGCGCGGTCGAGACCAGCCAGCTGGCGATCGAGCGCGCCGGCCACCAGCTGGCGGTGGCCCTGCCGGAGGAGCCGCTGGTGCTGCAGGCCGACCGCGTGCGCCTGACCCAGGTGTTCGCCAACCTGCTCAACAACGCCGCCAAGTACACCGATCCGGGCGGCCGCATCTGGGTCGAGGTCTGGCGCGAGGATGGGCAGGTCCTGACCTCGGTGCGCGATACCGGGATCGGCATCCCGGCCGAGTCGCTGGGACGGGTGTTCGACATGTTCGCCCAGGCCCACCGCGCGGTCGGGCGCGGCCAGGGCGGTCTCGGGATCGGCCTGACCATGGTGCGCAGCCTGGTCGAGATGCACCACGGGAGCGTCGAGGCGCACAGCGGCGGCAGCGGGGCGGGCAGCGAATTCCTGGTGCGCCTGCCGCTGGCGCCGGTGGACGAGGGCCGCAGCGAGCGCCCGGGCCTGGCTCTGGCGCGGCCGAACGCGCCCTTCGCCGGCCAGCGCATCATGGTGGTGGACGACAACCGCGATGCCGCCGATACTCTCGGCCTGCTGCTGGAAGCCGACGGCGCCGACGTGCGCGTGGTCTACGACGGCCGCGCCGCGCTGGCGATGGCGGAAAGCTTTCTGCCGTCCAGCGTCCTGCTCGATATCGGCATGCCCGGCATGGACGGCTACGAGGTCGCGCGCCGCCTGCGCCAGGACGAGCGCTTCGCCAACATGCGCATCATCGCGCTGACCGGCTGGGGCCAGGATTCGGACCGCCGCCAGACCCGCAACCGTGGCTTCAGCCATCATTTGACCAAGCCGGTCAGCCTGGAGGACCTTCACCGAATCCTGATCTGACGCAAAATATCGACAAATCGCAATAATTTCCAGGCGTTTTCATTCACCCTGCATTTTTTATGCAAAGTGAGTTAGCTAACGTCAAAGCCCGATAGCGGCTGATAGACTGAAATCACGTCAACCCGTATTGGGAGGCAGCGATGACGTGGATTTCAGAATTTGTCAGGTATCTATCCGTGCTGGGCGACCCCAGGCTGGAGCCGGGCACGGTCGAAGGACTGCCCCCGTTCGCGCTGCGCCAGACGGCCGATGCGCTGAAGGCCGCCGGCTGGACCACGACCTATGAATACAATGGCGATGACGCCTGGGTCGATTACGCCCGCATCGACATGCGCAAGGGCCGCTCCAAGCTCAGGATCCTGTGGGACCCGGACAGCGGCGGCAGCATCGACGGGCCGCAGACCGTGCTCGAAGGGCTGCGCCCGCTCGACCCGTGGATGGACGAAGCCGGCGAGGGCCGGATCGATTATCAGAAGCGCTCGTCCGGACCCAGGTAGCGCCACTGCCCGGCGGGCAGCTCGCCCAGCTTGACGCGGCCGATCCGCACCCGCTTCAGGCCGATCACCTTCAATCCGACCATGTCGCACATGCGGCGGATCTGGCGCTTGCGGCCTTCCTTCAGGGTAAAGCTGAGCTGGTCGTCGTTCTGCCAGCGCACCTTGGCCGGCAGCAGCGGCTTGCCGTCCATCCACAGGCCGTGGTTGAGCTTTTTGAGCTCGGCGTCCGGCAGCTTGCCTGGCTTGGTGTACTGGACCCGCACCAGGTATTCCTTCTCGATTGCCGTGTCCTCGCCGATCAGCTGGCGCGCGATGCGGCCGTCCTGGGTCAGCACCAACAGGCCGACCGAGTCGATGTCCAGGCGCCCGGCCGGCACCAGGGAGCGCAGCTGGGTCGGGTGGAACTGCTCGGGCGAGGGATCGTCCTTCCAGCGGTTTTCCGGCTTGACCAGCACCACGGCCGGCTTGTAGCCGTCTTCGGCCTGGCCGCTCACATAGCCGACCGGCTTGTTGATCAGCACCGTCACGCGCTTGCTCTGCTCGGCCGCGGCCTGGCGCTCCACCGTGATCTTCTGGTGCGGCAGCACCTTGCTGCCCAGTTCGTTGACGACCTTGCCGTCGACCCGCACCCAGCCTTTGGCGATCCAGTCGTCGGCTTCGCGGCGGGAGGAGAGGCCCAGTTCGGACATGCGTTTGGAGAGGCGTACGGGTTCGGTCATAAGTGGTAAAAGTTGAACCGTCGTCCCCGCGCAGGCGGGGACTACGTTGGTTAAATTTTCAAAGCGTCGAGCAGCTCGGTTTCCAACTGCACCTGCACCCGCTGATTATGCAAGGCCTGCCCATCGATCAGGAACACGTCCTCGACGCGCTCCCCGAGCGTCATGATCTTGGCGGTATGCAGGTTGATGCGGTAGCGCGCCAGCACGCTGGCGATCGCATACAGCAGGCCGTTGCGGTCGTTGGCGGCGATCGACAGCAGCCAGAACTGGCCGCGCTCGTCCGGGCGCAGCTCCACGGTCGGGATGATCGGGAAGTTGCGCGACATCCGCGACAGGCGGGCGCGCAGCGGCGGGCTGAGCGCTTCCTGGCGGGTCAGCACCTCGCACAGCTCGTGCTCGATCAGGCTGATGATGTCGCGGTAGTTGTTGGCGAAATTCTCGTCCGTGATCAGGAAGGTGTCGAGCGCGTAGCCGTCCCGGGTCGTGTGGATCTTGGCGTCGAGGATCGAGAAGTTCTTGCGGTCGAAATAGCTGCAGATGCGCGCGAACAGGTCGGGCTGGTCCTTCACGTACACCGTCACCTGCAGGCCTTCGCCGATCGGCGCCAGGCGCGATTTCACGACCGGCTTGTCGCGTCCCAGCTTGTCGACCAGGGCCCGGGTCTGCCAGGCGATGTCGGAGGCGTCATGGCGCAGGAAGTAGGCGACGTCGAGCTGTTCCCAGAGTTTCTCGTGGGCGTGCGGGCCGAGCCCGAACAGGCGCAACGTGGCCAGGGCTTCCTGCTGGCGCGCCCGCAGTTCGCGGTCGGCCGAAGGCGGTTCGCCGCCCAGCACCCGCAGGGTCATCTTGTACAGGTCTTCCAGCAGCTTGGCCTTCCAGGCGTTCCACACCTTGGGGCTGGTGCCGCGGATATCGGCCACGGTCAACAGGTAGAGGGCGGTCAGGTGGCGTTCGTCCTTCACCAGGCCGGCAAACGCCGCGATCACGTCCGGATCGGATAAATCCTGCTTCTGCGCCACCTGCGACATGGTCAGGTGCTGCTCGACCAGGAATACCACCAGCTCGGTGTCTTCCTGCGAGATGCCGTGGTCGCGGCAGAATTCGAGCACGTCCTGCTTGCCGAGTTCGGAGTGGTCGCCGCCGCGGCCTTTCGCGATGTCGTGGAAGAGGGCGGCCACGTACAGCAGCCAGCGGTCGCGGAAGTTCGCGATCAGCTGGCTGCAGAAGGGGTATTCGTGGGCGTGTTCCGTCATCGTGAAGCGGCGCATGTTCCGCACCACCATCATGATGTGCTGGTCCACCGTGTAGACGTGGAACAGGTCGTGCTGCATCTGGCCGATGATGCGGCGGAAGTTCGGCAGGTAGCGGCCCAGCACGCCCATGTCGTTCATGCGGCGCAACGCGTGCACCAGGCCGACCGGGGCTTGCAGGATGCGCAGGAACAACGCGCGATGCAGGGGATTGGCGCGGAAGGATTCGTCGATCAAGGTGCGCGCATGCCACAGCGCGCGCGTGGTGCGCGCCGTCATGCCCTTGATGTCGGGACGTTCCGTCATCACCACGAAGATTTCCAGCACCGCGGACGGGTTGGCCTCGAAGGTGTCGTCCGCGGCGATGTCGATGAAGCCGTTGACTTCGTTGAAGCGCGGATTGATCGGCATCGGCCTTGATGCCTGGGGGAACAGCTGGGCCTCGATGTTCTGCAGCAGGATGGTGTTCATCTGGGTCACCACCTTGGCGGCCCAGTAATAGCGCTGCATCAGGTATTCGCTGGCGCGGCGCGCTTCCAGGCCCTGGCCGGTCGAGGTCAGGCCGAAGGTCTCGGCGATCTGGGTCTGGACGTCGAACACCAGGCGGTCCTCGCGGCGCCGGGTCTGCAGGTGCAGGCGCACGCGGATGTCCTTGAAGGCGTATTCCTTCTCCATCAGCTGGCGCGCCTCGGCGCGCGTGATCAGGCCGCGGATCGCCAGCTGGGTCCAGGAATTGCCGAGTCCCGCCGCCTTCGCCACCCACAGGATCACCTGCAGGTCGCGCAGGGCGCCCGGGCTCTCCTTCACGTTCGGTTCCAGGCTGTAGGGCGTGAACTCGTACTTGGCGTGGCGCAGCCGCATCTCGGCGGTCTTGGCGTGGAAGAAGGCCTGCGGATCCATCGCCTCGGCATAGCGCCGCTGCAGCTCGGCGAACAGGGCCTGGCTGCCGGTGACCAGGCGCGCCTCGAGCAGGCTCGTTTGCACCGTGATGTCGGCCGCCGACTCGCTCATGCATTCGTCGACGGTGCGGATGGCGTGGCCGATCTCCAGGCCCAGGTCCCACAGCAGCTGGACGAACTGCTCCAGCCTGGCCTGGGTGAGGGCGTCCGGCGGATCGCCCAGCAGGATCAGGAGGTCGACGTCCGAGTGCGGGAACAGCTCGCCGCGGCCGTAGCCACCGACCCCGACCAGTGCCGTTTCAAGCGGCAGCCCGGCCGCGCGCCAGGCGTCGCCCAGCACGCCGTCGACGCTGTGGCGCAGGCCGCGCAGCAGCTTCTCGGGTTTGCCGTTCTCGCGGAAGTCGGCAATGATGCGCTGGCGCTCGTCCTTCAGGCGCTGCCGCAGCTGCGTCTGGAGGCTGGCCTGCGGTTCGGTGGCGATGGTGCCGCTCATCTCATGCAGCGATTCAGGCCGGGACGGCGTCCTTGTTCAGCACGATCGCCGGCGGCGGCGGGGTGCCGGCCGAGGTGGTCAGCACCTCGTAGCCGGTTTCCGTTACCAGGATCATGTGCTCCCACTGGGCCGACAGGCTGCGGTCCCTGGTCTTGATGGTCCAGCCGTCCGGCATCTCGCGGATGTCGCGCTTGCCGGCGTTGATCATCGGCTCGATCGTGAAGATCATGCCGGCCTTCAGTTCCTCGCCGGTGCCCGGGCGGCCGTAGTGCAGCACCTGGGGCTCTTCGTGGAAGACCTTGCCGATGCCGTGGCCGCAGAATTCGCGCACCACCGAGAAGCCGTTCTTCTCGGCGTGCTGCTGGATCACGTGGCCGATGTCGCCCAGGTGGGCGCCCGGCTTGACCTTGCTGATGCCCAGCCACATGCATTCGTAGGTGATCTCGGACAGGCGGCGTGCCTGGATCGAGGGTTCGCCCAGCAGGAACATGCGGCTGTTATCGCCGTGGAAACCGTCCTTGGTGATCACGGTGACGTCGATGTTGACCGAGTCGCCGGCCTTCAGCACCTTGTCGCCCGGGATGCCGTGGCAGATCACGTCGTTGACCGAGGTGCAGACGGCCTTGGGGAAGGGCGGGTAGCCCGGCGGCGCGTAGTTCAGCGGGGCCGGCACGGTGCCCTGCACCTGGACCATGTATTCGTGGCAGAGGCGATCGAGTTCGCCGGTGGTGACGCCCGGCTTGACGAAGGGGGTGATGTAGTCGAGCACTTCGGCGCCGAGGCGGCCGGCGATGCGCATGCCTTCGATCTCTTCTTGGGTCTTGATGGTGATGGACATAATTTGTCTGTGACGCGAATTCAGTTCTGCAAGGGGATATCCGTCCATTATATGTGATCGGGCGGCACGTATGAACTTGAAATCGGAGGCAAATCCCGTTAGAATCTCGGGTTGCTCGTGTTCGTATCGAGCAATGTTGTAAAAAACGTCTTTTTTATTGAATCGCGAATGCGGCCGACAAGGGTGCCTGACACAGGTGTACCGGCCGTTATTCAAGACTTAACCCTGGAGAATCAAATGTCCGTTACTATGCGCGAAATGCTGGAAGCCGGTGTTCACTTCGGCCACCAGACCCGTTTCTGGAACCCGAAAATGGCACCGTTCATCTTCGGTCATCGCAACAAGATCCACATCATCAACCTGGAAAAAACCATGGCGATGTACCAGGATGCGATGAAAACCATCAAGCAGATCGCTGCCAACCGCGGCACCATCCTGCTGGTCGGCACCAAGCGCCAGGCCCGCGACATCATCGCCGCTGAAGCCCAGCGCGCTGGTGTGCCGTACGTCGACCAGCGCTGGCTGGGTGGCATGCTGACCAACTTCAAGACCATCAAGACCTCGATCAAGCGCCTGAAGGACATGGAAGCCGCGATCGAATCGGGTGAAGTCGAGAAGATGTCGAAGAAAGAAGCCCTGATGTTCTCGCGCGAGCTGGACAAGCTGCAGAAGTCGATCGGCGGCATCAAGGACCTGCAGGGCGTGCCGGACGCGATCTTCGTGGTCGACGTCGGCTACCACAAGGGCGCCGTCACCGAAGCCGGCAAGCTGGGCATCCCGGTCATCGGCGTGGTCGACACCAACCACTCGCCGGAAGGCGTTACCCACGTGATCCCGGGTAACGATGACTCCTCGAAGGCCATCACCCTGTACGCACGCGGCGTTGCCGATGCGATCCTGGAAGGCCGCGCCAACGCCACCAACGACGTCGTCGAGGCGGTCAAGGCTGGCGACGACTTCGTCGAAGTTTCCGAGCAAGCATAATGCCGGCGGGCGTCAGCCCGCTGGAGTGAAAGAAGGGGCGCCGAGCCTGGATCGAGCGCCCTTTTTTGCAAGCAGATTCAGCAAGAACAAACCTATTTAGGAGAAATGACATGGCAGCGATTACTGCAGCGATGGTTGGCGAACTGCGCGCCAAGACCGATGCCCCGATGATGGAGTGCAAGAAGGCACTGAACGAAGCCGAAGGCGACATGGCACGTGCCGAAGAGATCCTGCGCGTCAAGCTGGGCGGCAAGGCCTCGAAAGCAGCTTCGCGCATCACCGCCGAAGGCGTGGTGACGGCTTACGTTGCCGGCAACATCGGCGCGCTGGTCGAAATCAACAGCGAAACCGACTTCGTCGCCAAGAACGACGAGTTCATGGCCATGGCCAACCTGGCTGCCAAGCTGGTCGCCGAGAACAACCCGGCCGACGTCGCTGCCCTGGCCGCCCTGCCGGTCGACGGCAAGACCTTCGACGACGTGCGTACGGCACTGATCGGCAAAATCGGCGAGAATATGACCGTTCGCCGCTTCCAGCGCTTCGAAACCACCGGCAAGCTGGCTTCCTACCTGCACGGCGCGCGCATCGGCGTGATCGTCGACTACGACGGCGCCGACGAGCAAGTGGGCAAAGACGTCGCCATGCACATCGCCGCGATGAAGCCGGTCGCCCTGTCGGCTGAGCAAGTGCCGGCCGAGCTGATCGAGAAAGAGCGTTCGGTCGCCCAGCTGAAAGCCAAGGAAGACGCCGAGAAGGCCGTCGCCGAAGGCAAGCAGCCGCAATCGGAAGAGATCGTTGCCAAGCGCATCGACGGTTCGGTGCAGAAGTACCTGAAGGAAGTGTCGCTGTTCAACCAGGCTTTCGTGAAGAACGACAAGCAGAGCATCGAGCAGATGCTGAAGGCGAACAACGCCACCGTCAAGGCATTCACCATGTACGTGGTGGGCGAAGGCATCGAGAAGAAAGTCGACGACTTCGCAGCAGAAGTTGCCGCCCAGATGGCCGCAGCCAAGCAGTAAGCAGCAGTAAAAAGAAGACGGGCCGAAAGGCCCGTTTTCATAGTAGTACCCCGAATTCGAATCATCTAACATCCAGGAGCCCCATTCATGACCAAACCAGCCTACCAACGAGTCCTCCTCAAACTGTCTGGCGAAGCGCTGATGGGCGACGACCAGTTCGGCATCAACCGCGCCACCATCGAGCGCATGGTGGCCGACGTGGCGGAGGTGCAGAAGCTGGGCGTGGAACTGGCGGTCGTGATCGGCGGCGGCAACATCTTCCGTGGCGTGGCTCCGGGTGCGCAGGGCATGGACCGCGCGACCGCCGACTACATGGGCATGCTGGCCACCGTGATGAACGCGCTGGCCCTGGCCGACGCCATGCGCCAGCAGGGCATCACCGCGCGCGTGATGTCGGCGATCGGCATCGAGCAGGTGGTCGAGCCCTATGTGCGTCCGAAGGCCCTGCAATACCTGGAAGAGGGCAAGGTGGTCGTGTTCGCCGCCGGCACCGGCAACCCCTTCTTCACCACCGATACCGCGGCCGCCCTGCGCGGCTCCGAAATCTCGGCCGAGATTGTTTTGAAGGCAACCAAGGTCGATGGCGTATATACTGCCGATCCGAAGAAGGATCCGCACGCTACCCGCTACGAGCAGATCACTTTCGACGAAGCGATCGCCAAGCATCTGCAGGTGATGGACGCCACCGCGTTCGCCCTGTGCCGCGACCAGAAGCTGCCGATCAAGGTGTTCTCGATCGTCAAGCCGGGCGCGCTCAAGCGCGTGATCATGGGCGAAGACGAGGGTACACTGGTACACGTTTAACATTCCTTATTTAGCAAAACACAGGAGAGCAGTATGTCCGTCGCTGACGTGAAGAAAAACGCCCAGGACAAGATGGCCAAGTCCATCGACACCCTGAAGGCCGACCTGGCCAAGGTCCGCACCGGCCGCGCCCACACCGGCATCCTCGACCACGTGATGGTGGATTACTATGGTTCGCCCACCGCGCTGCCGATGGTTGCCAACCTGACCCTGATCGACGCCCGCACCATCGGTGTGACGCCGTACGAAAAGAAGATGCTCAGCACCATCGAGAAGGCGATCCGCGATTCGGACCTCGGCCTGAATCCGTCGACCTTCGGCGAAATGGTCCGCGTGCCGACCCCGGCCCTGACCGAAGAGCGCCGCAAGGAAATGGTCAAGCTGGCCAAGTCGGAAGCGGAAGACGCCAAGATTGCCGTGCGTAACGTGCGCCGCGACGCCAACGAACAGCTGAAGCGCCTCATCAAGGACAAGGCCATCTCGGAAGACGACGAGCGCCGCGCCCAGGACGAGATCCAGAAGCTGACCGACAAGTCCGTCATCGACATCGACAAGCTCGTTACCGAAAAAGAGAAAGAAATCATGACGGTGTAAACTGCGGGGGCGGGGCGCCTTTGTGCCCGCAGCCGCAAACTGTCCGCCGGCCGGGTCCGCCCGTGCCGGCGCCTTGTTTTTACCGCCGATACCGGCCTGATTTATGATTTTCAAAAGTTCGACCACCGCAGTTCCCGACGCGCCGGCGGTACCGCGCCACATCGCCATCATCATGGACGGCAATGGACGCTGGGCGACCAAGCGCCTGCTGCCGCGCGTGGCCGGTCACGTCAAGGGCGTGGACGCCGTGCGCAAGATCGTCGAGGCTTGCGTGGAGCGCGGCGTCGAGTACCTGACGCTGTTCGCTTTTTCCTCGGAAAACTGGCGCCGTCCGGCCGATGAGGTGTCCTACCTGATGGGCCTGTTCGTCGCCGCGCTCGAGCGCGAAGTGGCGAAGATGCACGCCAATAACATCCGCCTGAAGGTGGTGGGCGACCTGTCGCGCTTCGATCCGAAGCTGCAGGACATGATCGCCAACGCCGAGCGCAAGACCGCCAACAATACCCGCCTGACCGTGACCGTGTGCGCCAACTACGGCGGCCGCTGGGACATCATGCAGGCGACCGGCAAGATGGTGGCCGCCAATCCGGGCGTGACCGAATTCACCGAAGAGATGCTGGCGCCGCACCTGGCGATGGCCTACGCGCCGGAGCCGGACCTGTTCATCCGCACCGGCGGCGAAGAGCGCATCTCGAACTTCCTGCTGTGGCAGCTGGCCTATTCTGAGCTGTACTTCACCGACGCCTTCTGGCCGGACTTCTCGCCGGAGTCGCTCGACACCGCCATCGCCTCCTACCAGAGCCGCGAACGCCGCTTTGGCCGTACCGGCGAGCAGGTAGCAACCAAGGCCGCACGCTGATGCTGAAAACCCGCGTCATTACCGCAATCGTCCTGCTGGCAGTCCTGCTGCCGGTCCTGTATTTCAACAACTTCACGGCATTTGCGGTGGTGGCCACGGTGTTTTTCGGCGCCGCCGTCTGGGAATGCGTGCGCCTCTTCAATCCCGGCACCGGCAGCGCCCACATCATCGCCCTGGTCTGGACCGCCGTGTTCGCCGTCTCGGTGCTGACCGGCCACCTGAACGCCGCCTTCTGGGCCGCGCTCAGCCTGGCGCTGTGGATCGCCCGCTTCACGCCCTCGCTCAAGTTCGGCCTGCCGCCGCTGGGCAGCCCGTCCAACACGCTGCTGAGCCTGGTCTACGGCTTCGCGATCTTCGGCTGCTTCGTGGCCATCGTGGTGCTGTTCTCGTCCTCGCCGCTGTACCTGCTGTCGGTGATGGCGATCGTGTGGGTGGCCGACATCGGCGCCTACTTCTCCGGCAAGGCCTTCGGCAAGCGCAAGCTGGCGCCGTCGATCTCGCCGGGCAAATCCTGGGAAGGCGCGATCGGCGGCGGCATCGCCGTGCTGGTCCTGGCCTCGCTGTCCGTCGCGTACGGCGGCGCCGCCTTCGCAGGCACCTTCGCCGCGCGCGTCCAGCGCGGCTACGGCTGGCCGGCCCTGCTGGCCATCCTGGTCCTGATGGTCGCCGCCAGCATCGTCGGCGACCTCTTCGAGTCCCAGCTCAAGCGCCGCGCCGGCATGAAGGACAGCAGCAAGCTGCTGCCCGGCCACGGCGGCGTCCTCGACCGGATCGATGCCCTGATCCCGGTCCTGCCGCTCGCAGCCCTCATCGGCTCGCGTCTTTAAGCGGCTCTGAAGGAGCACACAATGCAACGCGTTACCATCCTGGGCGCCACCGGCTCGATCGGCGTCTCGACCCTCGACGTGCTCGCGCGTCATCCCGAACACTATGAAGTCTACGCGCTCAGCGCTCACAGCCGCGTCGACGAGCTGGCGGCCCAGTGCCGCCGGTTCCGCCCGGCGCGCGCGGTGGTCGGCTCGCCCGGCGCTGCCGCGCGCCTGAGTCAGCTGATCGCCGACCTGCCGACCGACGTCTCCTGGGGCGAGCAGGCCCTGTGCGAGATCGCCTCCAGCAGCGGCACCGATACCGTGATGGCCGCCATCGTCGGCGCCGCCGGCCTGGCGCCGACCCTGGCCGCCGCCCGCGCCGGCAAGAAGGTCCTGCTGGCGAACAAGGAAGCGCTGGTGATGTCCGGCCAGCTGTTCATGGACGCCGTGCGCGAGCACAAGGCGACCCTGCTGCCGATCGACAGCGAACACAACGCCATCTTCCAGTCGCTGCCAAGCCACTATGCGCGCAAGCCGGACGCGGCCGGCGTGGCCAAAATCCTGTTGACGGCGTCCGGCGGTCCCTTCCTCAAGCGCGAGGTCGAGACCCTCGAACACGTGACGCCGGAAGAGGCCTGCAAGCATCCGAACTGGTCGATGGGCCGCAAGATCTCGGTCGATTCCGCCACCATGATGAACAAGGGCCTGGAAGTGATCGAGGCTCACTGGCTGTTCGGCGCGCCCGCCGACCTGATCGAGGTGGTGATCCATCCGCAGAGCGTGATCCATTCGATGGTGTCGTATGTGGATGGCTCGGTGCTGGCCCAGCTCGGCAACCCCGACATGCGCACCCCGATCGCCCACGCGCTGGCCTTCCCGGAGCGGATCGCGTCCGGCGTGGCCCAGCTCGACCTCACCAGCATGGCGGCGCTGGAATTCCATGCACCGGACTTCCGCCGCTTCCCCTGCCTGGCGCTGGCCTTCGACGCCCTGCGCGCGGGCGGCACCGCGCCGGCCCTGCTGAACGCGGCCAACGAAGTGGCGGTGCAGGCCTTCCTCGACCGCCGCATCGGCTTCCGCGACATCGACCGCGTGGTGAGTCGCGTGATGATCGAAGTGCCGCATGGCGCGGCATCGAGCATCGACGCGGTGCTGGCCCAGGACGCGCAGGCGCGCCTGGCCGCCGGCCGCATCGCAGACAGCCTGGCGCGGGCCTGACGCCATGTTCAGCCACATCCTGATCGGCTTCCTGCTTGGCCTCGGCCCGCTGATCATCGTCCACGAACTGGGCCACTACTGGGTTGCGCGACTGTGCGGCGTGAAGGTGCGCCGCTTCTCGATCGGCATGGGCAGGGTGGTGTGGTCGCGCCGCTTCGGCGCCGACCAGACCGAATGGGCGCTGTCGGTGCTGCCGCTCGGCGGCTACGTCAAGCTGGTGGACAGCCGCGACCCGTCGACCGCCCCGCTGGACGCCAGCGAGGAAGCGCGCGAGTTCACGCGCCAGAACGTGTGGAAGCGCATGGCCATCATCGCCGCCGGTCCTGCCATCAACTTCGCGCTGGCGATCCTGCTGATGGCCGGCCTGTTCATGGTCGGCAAGGAAGAGCCGGGCACGCGCCTGCGCGCCATGCAGTCCGACACGCCGGTGTACGTGGCCGGCGTGCGCGGCGGCGACGCCGTCACCGAGGTGAACGGCAAGCCGGTCGCGGCCTGGAGCGACATGCGCTGGGAGATCGTGCGCGCCGCGATCGACAAGCGCGACGCCGAACTGACCCTGCGCGGCGCCGGCGGCAGACCCTACCGCGCCGTGATCCCCGCATCCACGCTGGCGCGCTTCGACCCGGACGGCAAGACCGACGTCATGGAGCAGCTCGGCATGCAGATGTGGCGCCCGCGTCCGAGCGTGGAAAAGGTGATCCCGGGCGGGGCCGCCGAACGCGCCGGCCTGCGCCACGGCGACCTGCTCACCGCCATCGACGGCAAGCCGGTCAACGACGGCATCGACGTCATCACCACCGTGCGCAAGGCGCCGGGCCGGACCCTGCAGCTGGACCTGCTGCGCGAGGGCCAACCCCTCCACCTGGCGATCACCCCGGACCGCGACCCGGCGAGGGGAGAAGGCGTGATCAAGCTGCTGGTGGCGCAGATGCCGGAGATGGTGAAACTGCAGGCCGGCCCGTTGCAGGCGGTCGCCAAGGGCGCCGGCCGCGCCTGGGACGGCGCCGTCACCACCCTGAAGATGATCGGGAAGATGCTGACCGGCGAGGTCTCGCTGAAAAACGTGTCGGGTCCGATCACGATCGCCGGGGTGGCCGGACAGGCCGCGGACGCTGGCTTTGCGACCTATATCGAGATGCTGGCCTTCATCAGCCTGAGCCTGGGTGTAATGAATCTGTTACCAATTCCCGTTCTGGATGGCGGCCAATTGCTGTATTATTCGCTGGAAGTTTTGACCGGGCGCCCCTTGTCCGCGCGTGTCGGAGAGATCGCGCAGCTCGCCGGGTTCGGCCTGATGCTCATGCTGATGGCGCTCGCCGTCTTCAACGACCTGGTGCGGCTGCTCTGATACCGGGCGCAGAATACGAAGTTCGTCCAATGACTGACCCATTGATCTAACCAATGAAATTACACTCTGATCGTCCTGCCTTGCCCCGCTTCGCCATGCCTTCCCGTCGCAGCCTGATCGGCGCCGCCGTGCTGGCGCTTTGCGCCAGCCACGCTCAAGCCGTCGCTCCCTTCGTCGTGAAGGACATCCGGGTCGAAGGCATCCAGCGGACCGAGGCAGGCACGGTGTTCAGCTACCTGCCGGTACGCGTCGGCGAAACCTTCGACGACGACAAGGGCACCGCTGCGATCAAGGCCCTGTATGCCACCGGCTTCTTCAAGGACGTGCGCCTGGAAGAAGAGAACGGCGTGCTGGTCGTGCTGGTGGAAGAACGTCCCGCCATTTCGAGCGTGGACTTCACCGGCACCAAGGAATTCGAGAAGGACATGCTGGTCAAGGCGCTGAAGGAAATCGGCGTCGGCGAAACCAAGATCTTCGACAAGGCATCGGTCGACCGCGCCGAGCAGGAACTGAAGCGCCAGTACCTGTCGCATGGCCTGTACGGCGTGAAGATCACCACCACGGTCACCCCGATCGAGCGCAACCGCGTGACGATCATGTTCAACGTCGACGAAGGCGATGCCGCCAAGATCAAGGGCATCAACATCGTCGGCAACAAGGCCTTCTCCGACAAGCAGCTGCGCGAACTGCTGCAGCTGAATACCTCGGGCTGGTTCACCTGGTATTCGAAGGCAGACCAGTATTCGAAGCAGAAGCTGACCGGCGACCTCGAGTCGATCAAGTCCTGGTACGCCAACCACGGCTACCTGGAAGCGACCGTCGAATCGACCCAGGTCGCGATCACCCCGGACAAGAAGGACATCTACCTGACCATCAACATCACCGAGGGCGAGAAGTACACCGTCACCGGCGTCAAGATGGAAGGCGAGACCTTCGGCCGCGAACAGGAACTGAAGCAGCTGATCCTGCTGCGTCCGGGCGCGACCTATTCGGGCGAGCTGCTCGAAGCCTCGAACAAGCGCATCTCCGACCGCCTGGCGAGCTTCGGCTACGCCTTCGCCAATGTGAACGCGAACCCGGAAATCGACCAGGCCAAGCACGAAGTCAAGTTCACCTTCATCGTCGATCCGGGCAAGCGCGCCTACGTGCGCCACATGACGATCTCGGGCAATACCATCACCCGCGACGAAGTCATCCGCCGCGAATTCCGCCAGTTCGAGAGCTCGTGGTACGACCCGAACCGCGTGAAGCTGTCGCGCGACCGCGTCGACCGCCTCGGCTACTTCAAGGACGTGACCGTCGAGACCCCGGAAAACCAGGGCACCACCGACCAGGTCGACGTCAATATCGCGGTCACCGAAAAACCGACCGGTAACTTCATGATCGGCGGCGCGTTCTCGCAGGCCGAGAAGTTCACCTTCACGGCTTCGGTCACCCAGGCCAACTTCGCCGGCAGCGGCAACACGGTCGGCGTCGAACTGAACACCAGCAAGTACAACCGCACGATCTCGTTCGCGCAGACCAATCCGTACTTCACCGACGAAGGCGTGTCGCGCGCCTTCCAGCTCTACCTGCGCACCTCGCGTCCGCCGGCGCTGAACATCGGTTCCTACACCGTGCGCCAGATGGGCGGCAACCTGACCTTCGGCGTGCCGTTCTCCGAAACCGACACCGTCTACTTCGGCGCCGGCCTCGAACGCACCAAGCTGGAAACCGACGACAGCTCGCCGACGCTGTACAAGGAATTCGTGCGCCAGAACTCGAGCGACAAGCTGACCAAGCAGACCGGCGTGGGCACCGCGACCACCGATGCGATCCCGTTCACCGTGGCCTGGGGCCGTGACTCGCGCGACAGCGCCATCACGCCGACCCGCGGCCGCTACCAGCGCGCCAACCTGGAGATCGACCTGATCGGCGACGCCAAGTACTACCGCGCGATCTACGAACACCAGTGGTACCGTCCGCTGACCCGCTGGATGACCCTGGCCCTGAAGGGCGAGCTGGACATCGGCGGCGGCCTGAAGGGCCACGCCTACCCGGTCTTCAAGAACTTCTACGGCGGCGGCATCGGTTCGGTGCGCGGCTACGAGAGCTCGTCGCTGGGCCTGGTCGACCCCTACACCCTGGACGCCCTGGGCGGCGCGCGCCGCGTGATCGGCAACGCCGAACTGCAGTTCCCGTTCCCGGGCAGCGGCACCGACCGCTCGCTGCGCTGGTTCACCTTCGCCGACACCGGCCAGGTTTATCAGGAAGGCCAGCGCATGCGCCTCGACCAGCTGCGCTACTCGGCGGGTATCGGCCTGTCGTGGATTTCCCCTGTGGGTCCGCTCAAGTTGAGTTATGCTAAGCCCTTGAACGCCAAGCCGGGCGACCGCCTGGAACGCTTCCAGTTCCAGATGGGTACCGGCTTCTGACAAGGATTGCGGAGCTCATGTTGGAGCTCATGTTGGAGCTCATGTTGGAGATTAAGTTGAATAAATCGATAGCCTCGTTGCCCAGGACCTTGGCGCTGGCCGCCGTCTGCGCGGGCGCGCTGCTGCATGTGAATGCACAGGCGCAGGTGCAGGCGCCGACCGGCCGGATCGGCTTCATCTACACCGAAAGGCTGATGACGGAGTCGCGCCTGGCAAAGTCGGCGGACGAGAAGATCCAGGCCGAGTTCTCGAAGCGCCAGAAGCAGGTCGACGACATGGTCAAGCGCTTCAAGACGGCGCGCGAGAAATTCGACGAAGACGCGCCGAAGCTCAACGACATCGACCGCACCCGCCGCACCCGCGAGCTGCTCGACATGGAGAAGGACGTCCAGCGCATGCAGCGCGAGTTCAACGAGGACCTGCTGCAGCGGAAGAACGAGGAACGCGCCGCCATCGCGCAGCGCGCCTTCAAACTGATCGAACAGGTGGCCGAACAGGAACACCTGGACGTCGTGCTGCAGGAAGCCATCTGGTCCAGCCCGCGCATCGACATCACCGACAAGATCCTCAAGCTGCTCGACAAATAAGCGGCAGCGCACAAGACGAACGCCGGCCGGACGGATGCGCCCGGCCGGCGTATCATTATCAAGATTGACTTCACTTTTTTACGGAACGACCAGATGGGCACTCGACTGGGTGAATTGGTCGAACGCTTCGGCGGACAGCTGGTGGGAGACCCGAACCTCGAGGTTCGGGGCATCGCACCCCTCGACAGCGCCGACGCTTCGCACATCAGCTTTCTAAGCAACAGCAAACTGCGCGCACTGGCGGCGCAAAGCCGGGCGGCG
Organism: Massilia sp. 01N410; assembly: GCF_056399665.1. Taxonomy (NCBI): domain Bacteria; kingdom Pseudomonadati; phylum Pseudomonadota; class Betaproteobacteria; order Burkholderiales; family Oxalobacteraceae; genus Massilia; species Massilia sp. 01N410. The sequence goes on from NZ_JBFTRV010000001.1 coordinate 541,169, forward strand.
GCACTGATCGTCGCCCCGCTGGACGACGCCACCGTCGCCGCCACCTACGAAGGCGCGCGCATCGTCACCACCAACCCCTATGCCTACTTTGCCCGCGCCGCGCAGTACTTTGCCGCGCTGGAAGAAGTGCCGCCCCCCTGCGGGGTCCATCCGACGGCCAGCGTGCACGAGAGCGCGCAGATCGACCCGACGGCCCATATCGGCCCGCAGGTGACGGTCGAGGCGGGCGCCCGGATCGCGGCCGGCGCGGTGATCGACGCCGGCTGCTTCATCGGCCGCGAGGCGGAGATCGGCGAGCGCACCCACCTGTTCGCCAACGTGAGCTTCCACGCGCGCTGTAAAATCGGCAAGCGCGGCATCCTGCACTCGGGCGCGGTGATCGGCACCGACGGCTTCGGCTTCGCCAAGGAGAACGGCGTCTACATCAAGATCCCGCAGACCGGCCGCGTGATCCTGGGCGACGACGTCGACGTCGGCGCCAACACCACCATCGACCGCGGCGCCATGGCCGACACCATCATCGAGGATGGGGTCAAGCTCGACAACCAGATCCAGATCGGCCACAACTGCCATATCGGCGCCAACACGGCCATGGCCGGCTGCGTGGGCGTGGCGGGCAGCGCGAAGATCGGCAAGAATTGCACCTTCGGCGGCGCCGCCATGGTGCTCGGCCACCTGGAAATCGTGGACAATGTCCATATCTCCTCGGGCAGCATGGTCTCGCGCTCGGTGCTGGAGCCGGGGCAGTACACCGGCTTCTACCCGCTGGCCAAGAATTCCGAGTGGGAGCGCAGCGCCGCCATCGTGCGCAACCTGTCCTCGATGCGCGAGAAGATCCGCACGCTGGAAAAGCAAATCAAAACCCTGACTGACAACGCAGAACAAAAATGACGACCGAACAAAACCAAGGCGCCAAGACCCTCGCATCTAAAACTCTTGGTATCACCCAGATCAAGGAATACCTGCCGCACCGCTATCCGCTGCTGCTGGTCGACCGCGTGGTCGATTATGAGCTGGGCAAGACCATCACCGCGATCAAGAACGTCACGGTGAACGAGGAATTCTTCAACGGCCACTTCCCGCACCAGCCGGTGATGCCGGGCGTGCTGATGGTCGAGGCGCTGGCACAGACCGCCGCCATCCTGTCCTTCATGACCATGGGCGTGAAGCCGGACGAGAGCTCGGTGGTCTACTTCGTCGGCATCGACAACTGCCGCTTCAAGCGCCCGGTCGGCCCCGGTGACCAGCTCAGGATGGACGTCGAGATCCTGCGCAGCTCGCGCGGCATCTGGAAGTACAAGGCGCAGGCTAGCGTCGACGGCAAGGTCGCCGTCGAAGCGGAACTGATGTGCACGATCCGCGCCAACGAATCGGCGGCCGGTTCGGCTAACCCCCAAGCGGCAGCGGGGCAGTAATGAGCGGCCGGATTCACCCGACCGCGATCGTCGATCCGAAGGCGGAGCTGGACAGCTCGGTCGAGGTCGGCCCGTACTCGATCGTCGGCCCGCATGTGCGCATCGGTTCCGGCACCGTGGTCGGACCGCACGTGGTCATCGAAGGCCACACGACGATCGGCAAGGACAACCGGATCTTCCAGTTCGCCTCGCTGGGCGCGGCGCCGCAGGACAAGAAGTGGGCCGGCGAGCCGACCCGCCTCGAAGTCGGCGACCGCAATACCATCCGCGAATTCGTCACCTTCAACCTGGGCACCGCGCAGGATGCCGGCGTGACCCGCCTCGGCGACGACAACTGGATCTCGGCCTACGTCCACCTGGCGCACGACTGCCAGGTCGGCAGCAACACGATCTTCTCGAACAACGCCCAGCTGGCCGGCCACGTCCACGTGGGCGACTGGGCGATCCTGTCGGGCTACTGCGGCGTCCACCAGTTCTGCAAGATCGGCGCCCATGCCTTCATCGGCATGTACACCAGCCTGACCCAGGACGTGCCGCCGTACGTGCTGGTCTCGGGCAATCCGGCCGAGGCCCACGGCGTCAACATCGAAGGCCTGAAGCGCCGCGGTTTCACGCGCGAGCAGATCAACGCGATCCGCGCCGCGTACAAGACCATCTACCGCAGCGGCAAGACGCTGGAAGAAGCGAAGGCGCAAATGACGGAAGAGGCGGCCGAGGGCGGCGAGGGCGTGGCGCAGATCCAGGCCATGCTCGACTTCCTCGGCGCCACCAGCCGTGGCATCGTCCGCTGATTTGACCGCGCCTGTTCATCTGGCGCTGGTGGCGGGCGAGGTCTCCGGCGACATGCTGGCGGCGCGCCTGATGGCCGGCCTCAGGCCGCATCTGCCCGAGGTCCGCTTCTCGGGCATCGGCGGCCCGCGCATGCTGGAGCAGGGCCTGGTATCCGACGTGCCGATGGACACGCTGACGGTACGCGGCCTGCTGCCGGTGCTGATGCGCTACCGCGAACTGAAGGGCATCCAGAACCGCCTGCGCGACCGCTTGATCGAGGAGCGGCCGGCCGCCTTCATCGGCGCCGACTACCCCGGCTTCAACCTGGGCCTGGAAGAGCAGCTGCGGGCGAGCGGCATCCCGACCCTGCACTTCGTCGGGCCGCAGATCTGGGCCTGGCGGGGAGGGCGGATCAAGAAGATCCAGCGCGCGGTCTCGCACATGCTGCTGATCTTCCCCTTCGAAGAAGAGATCTACCGCAAGGCCGGCGTGCCGGCGACCTATATCGGCCACCCGCTGGCCGAACAGATCCCCCTGCAGCCCGACGTGGCGGCGGCCAGGCGCCAGCTCGGCATCCCGGAAGACGCCAGGGTCGTGACCGTGATGCCGGGCAGCCGCATGTCCGAGATCAAGTACCTGAGCGGACCCTTCGCGGGCGCCGTGCAACTGCTGGCCCGGCGCGACAGGAGCATCCGTTTCATCGCGCCGATGGCGGGCGGGCGCCAGAAGGCGTATTTTATGCAGATGATGGCGAAGGCCGGGCTGCAGGATCTGATTGGCTCCGGCGTGCTCGAGCTGATCGACGGCCAGTCGCACGCGGCCATCGCGGCGGCGGACGCGGTGCTGGCGGCCTCCGGCACGGCGACGCTGGAAGTGGCGCTGTTCAAGAAGCCGATGGCGATCGCCTACAAGGTGGTGCAGGCCGAGTGGCTGCTGATCCGGAACATGGGCTACCTGCCGTGGATCGGGCTGCCGAACATCCTGGCGCGCGAGTTCGTGGTGCCGGAATTCCTGCAGCACGCGGCCACGCCGCAAGCCCTGGCGGACGCGGTCTGGTTCCAGCTGACGGACGAGGCGAATCGCCGGCGCCTGCAGCAGCGCTTCCTCGACATGCACCACAGCCTGCTGCGCAACAGCGCCGAGGCCAGCGCCCAGGCGGTGCTCGAGGTCATAGGACAAGGATAATGAGCAAGAAGAAGTTCGATTTCTATCCGGGACTGCCCGCCAGGGGCCGTCCCTTCACCATTTCCGACGTCGTCTGCGGCGTGGACGAGGCCGGCCGCGGCCCGCTGGCCGGCCCGGTGTTCGCCGCCGCCGTCATCCTCGACCCCAGGCGGCCGATCGAGGGCCTGCGCGATTCCAAGAAGCTGACCGAGGCGCGCCGCGACGAGCTGGCACCCATCATCCGCGAACAGGCGCTGGCCTGGGCCATCGCCGAGTGCTCGCACATTGAAATCGACACGCTGAACATCCTGCAGGCGACCATGCTGGCGATGCGCCGCGCGGTCGAGCAGCTGGGAACCCTGCCGACCATCGCCCTCATCGACGGCAACCGCTGCCCGCAGCTGCCCGAGGCGATCCGCGCCCACGCCGTGGTCGAGGGCGACGACAAGGTGCACGCCATCTCGGCCGCCTCGATCCTGGCCAAGACCGCGCGCGACGCCGCCCTGGTGGCCCTGCACGAAACCTGGCCGCAGTACGCCTTCGACCAGCACAAGGGCTATTCGACCGCCCTGCATCTGGAGCGCCTGCGCCAGCATGGGCCATGCCCGGTGCACCGCCGCTCCTTCGCGCCGGTGCGCGCGCTGCTGCAGGCCGACCTGCTGGCGCATTTCGAGGTCGATCCGGCATGAAGACCGTCAGTTCGCGCGACAACCCCTTCTACAAGGACCTCAAGCAGCTCGCCACCAGCTCGCAGGCGCGCCGCAAGGCCGGCCGCTCGCTGCTGGACGGCGTCCACCTGTGCCAGGCCTGGCTCGACCTCAAGGGCCTGCCTGCGCATTGCGTGGTGTCCGAGGATGCGCTGTCGAATCCGGAGGTGGCGGCGATCGTCGCCCGCGTCGAGGCCGATCGCGGCTTCGTCACCGCGCTGCCGGACGCCCTGTTCGGCGCCATCAGCCAGGTCGAACACGGCGTCAACCTGGTGTTCGTGGTCGAGACCCCGGCGCCGCGGGTGCCCGATGTGCTGGGCGAATCGGCGGTGCTGCTGGACGGCGTCCAGGACCCCGGCAACGTCGGCTCCATCCTGCGCAGCGCCGGCGCCGCCGGCATCCGGCAGGTATGGTGCAGCCCCGGCACCGCCTTCTGCTGGTCGCCGAAGGTGCTGCGCGCCGCAATGGGCGCCCACTTCGTGCTGGAGATCTTCGAGAACGTGGAGCTCGCGCCTGTGGTGCGCAAGGCGCAGGTGCCGGTGCTGGCGACCAGCGGCTATGCCGCCGACTGCCTGTACGACGTCGAGCTGTCCGGGCCGGTGGCCTGGATCCTCGGCCATGAGGGGCAGGGCGTGTCGCAGGAGCTGCTGGACCTCGCCAGCCGGCGCGTCGCCGTGCCGCACGCCGGCCAGGTGGAGTCGCTGAACGTGGCGGCCTGCGCGGCGGTGTGCTTTTTCGAGCAATTACGGCAAACCAGGCAACAGCCGCAGCGCCGGGCATAGACGGCACCGCCTGCGCCATGTACCCTTGGGGCTGGGCAAGCGGAGTCGAAATGGACACAATGCAGTCAGCTTTACAGAACCTACATTTCCTGGTGGCGGAAGCCGAACCGGTGCAGCGCCGCGCGCTGATCGAGGCGCTCGGCCAGCTGGGCGCGAGCCGCGTCACCGACGTCCCCGACGGCCCCACCGCGCTGCGCACCCTGCAGGCCGGCTTCACGCCGAAAGTCGACGTCGCCGTCATCGACCTGGCCATGGGCGGCATGGACGGCCTCGAACTGCTGCGCGCGATCGCCGCGCTGAAGTCGAGCGTTCGCCTGATCGTGGTCGGCGCCCAGCCGGCCAGCGTGCTGTTCTCGGTCGAGACCCTGGCCCAGGCCTACGGCGTCGAGCTGCTGGGCACCATCGCCAAGCCGGTCTCCAGCGCCAAGCTCAAGACCCTGCTGGACAATCTCCAGCCCGCGGCGCGGCCGCGCGCGGTGGCCAGGACGCCGGCGTTCAGCTTCGCCGAAGTCGGCGCCGGCCTGCAGCAGCGCCAGTTCGAACCCTTCTTCCAGCCCAAGATCGAGCTGGCCACCGGCCAGGTCAAGGGCCTCGAGACCTTCGCGCGCTGGCGCCATCCCGAGCACGGCGTGCTGGGTCCGGGCGCCTTCATCGACGCGCTGGAGCAGAACAACCGCGTCGACTTCCTCGACTGGACCATGATCGAGCTGTCGGTCGAGCGCTGCCGCCAGTACCACGACCAGGGCATCCCGATCTCGATCTCGCTGAACCTGGCGCCCGAGACCCTGGCGCATCCGAACTTCATCCGCCAGGTGTCGTCCTGCATGAAGCGCCACGGCGTGATGCCGGACTATCTCACCTTCGAGATGACGGAATCGTCGATCCTGAAATTCGACGTCGACTTCATCGAACGCCTGGTGCGCCTGCGCATGATGGGGTTCGGCCTGGCGATCGACGACTACGGCACCGGACGCTCCAACCTGCAGCTGCTGGCGCGGATCCCGTTCTCGGAACTGAAGATCGACCGCTCCTTCGTCGACGGCGCATCGAAGAAGCGCCCGCTGGGCACCGTGCTGAAATCCTGCCTGGGACTCGCGCACAGCCTGGACCGCATGTCGGTGGCGGTGGGCGTGGAGACGCGCCAGGACTGGGACTTCCTGCAGGGGCTGGGATGCACGTATGCGCAGGGCTACCATATTGCCAATCCGATGGAGGCGGGCGCCTTCCCGGGTTGGCTGGAAGACTGGCGGCACTTTTTCTAAGCGTTGGCCGAGGGGTCGGAGCGCACACGCGAAAACCGGACTCTGACCCCTCCGCCGCCTAGTACTCCCGACGATCCGGCTTGATCTCCTGGAGTATGGTCGTCGAAATCTCTTCGATCGACTTGGTGGTCGACGACAGCCAGCGGATCCCCTCGCGCTGCATCAGGGTCTCGGCCTCGTTCACCTCATAGCGGCAATTCTCAAGCGACGCGTATTTGCTGCCGGCCCGCCGTTCGTTGCGGATCTCGGCCAGGCGCTCCGGCGTGATCGTCAATCCGAACAGCTTGTGCTTGAAGGGCGGCAGTGCCGAGGGCAGGCGGCCGCGTTCGAAATCGTCCGGGATCAGCGGATAGTTGGCGGCCTTGATCCCGTACTGCATCGCCAGGTACAGGCTGGTCGGGGTCTTGCCCGAGCGCGAGACGCCGACCAGGATCACGTCCGCATCCGCCAGGTTCTTGTGCGACTGGCCGTCGTCATGGGCCAGCGAGAAGTTGATGGCCTCGATGCGGCTCTTGTATTCCTCGCTGTCGACCACGTTGTGGATGCGGCCGATGGTGTGGGTCGACTTCACGCCCAATTCCTGTTCCAGCGGCGCGACGAAGGTCTGGAACAGGTCCATGTGCATGCCCTGGGCGGCGCGGATCACGGCCGAGAGATCGTGCTTCACGAGGGTCGAGAACACGATCGGACGCTGGTTGTCCGACAGCGCGACTTCGTTGATGCGGCGCGCCGCCTCATACGCTTTCTCGATGGTATCGATGAAGGGCAGGCGGATCTGGCGGAAGCGCATTTCGAACTGGCTCAGCACCGCGTGGCCGAAGGTTTCGGCCGTGATGCCGGTGCCGTCGGACACGAAGAACACGGTGCGCGCGCCGCTCGGGGTGGTGGGGGTGGTCAAAGAGGTCATGGTGCCTGTTTGCTAAGATGATGACAAAGTTGCAGCCGGCGCACTGTGAATCAGGCCGGCGCGCGGTAAAATGCTCGGCAACGGTTTTTGGATTGTGCTGCACGGCGCGAAGAATAACAAGAAAACACCGCCGCCCGGCACCGCCAGCGAAAGATTTCCATCATCAAAAAAGGTGTTTCATCATGACTAACCTGTCTACTGCAGCATTGAAGACACTTGACCCCGCGGCGTCGGGTGAAAGCGTCTACGTCGCTTCCTTCGAAAACCTGCGCATGACCGACGTCGAGTCGGTCGGCGGCAAGAACGCCTCGCTGGGCGAGATGATCAGCCAGCTGGCCGAAGCCGGCGTGCGCGTGCCGGGCGGCTTTGCCACCACGGCCGACGCCTTCCGCGACTTCCTGCGCCACAGCGCCGATGGCGGTCCTTCGCTGGGCCAGCGCATCGCGCAGCGCCTGGAAAGCCTGGACGTCGACGACGTGCGCGCCCTGGCCGCGGCCGGCGCCGAGATCCGCCAGTGGATCGTCGAGACCCCGTTCCAGCCGCGCCTGGAGCAGGAGATCCACGCCTTCTACGACCGCCTGGTGGCCGATTCGGACACCGAGGTCTCGTTCGCGGTGCGCTCCTCGGCCACCGCCGAAGACCTGCCGGACGCCTCCTTCGCCGGCCAGCAGGAAACCTTCCTGAACGTGGTCGGCATCGACAACGTGCTGGAAGCCATGAAGCACGTGTTCGCCTCGCTGTACAACGACCGCGCGATCTCCTACCGCGTGCACAAGGGCTTCACCCACGCCGAGGTCGCGCTGTCGGCCGGCGTGCAGCGCATGGTCCGTTCCGATACCGGCGCGGCGGGCGTCATGTTCACCATCGACACCGAGTCGGGCTTCAAGGACGTGGTCTTCATCACCTCCAGCTACGGCCTGGGCGAGACCGTGGTGCAGGGCGCCGTCAACCCGGACGAGTACTACGTGCACAAGCCGATGCTCGAGCTGGGCAAGAAGCCGGTCATCCGCCGCAACATCGGCTCGAAGCTGATCAAGATGGAGTTCACCAAGGAAGCCAAGGCGGGCCGCTCGGTGCAGACCGTCGACGTGCCGGTCGAGCTGCGCAACCGCTACTCGCTGAACGACGAGGAAGTCGTCGAGCTGGCCAAGTACGCCGTCATCATCGAGAAGCACTACGGCCGCCCGATGGACATCGAGTGGGGCAAGGACGGCCGCGACGGCAAGCTGTACATCCTGCAGGCGCGTCCGGAAACCGTGAAGTCGCAGCAGAAGGCCGGCGACGCCCAGCAGCGCTTCAAGCTGAAGGGCACCGGCACCGTGCTGGCCTCGGGCCGTGCGATCGGCCAGAAGATCGGCGCCGGTCCGGTGCGCGTGATCAGCGATCCGTCCGAGATGGAACGCGTGCAGCCGGGCGACGTGCTGGTGGCCGACATGACCGACCCGAACTGGGAACCGGTCATGAAACGCGCCTCGGCGATCGTCACCAACCGCGGCGGCCGCACCTGCCACGCGGCGATCATCGCGCGTGAGCTGGGCGTGCCGGCGGTGGTCGGCTGCGGCGACGCCACCGAAGTGCTGAAGGACGGCACCTTCGTCACCGTCTCCTGCGCCGAAGGCGACGAAGGCCGGATCTACGACGGCCTGCTGGAAACCGAGGTGTCGGAAGAAGTGCGCGGCGAACTGCCGCCGCTGAAGACCAAGATCATGCTCAACGTCGGCAACCCGCAGCTGGCCTTCGACTTCCAGTCGGTGCCGAACGGCGGCGTCGGCCTGGCCCGCCTCGAGTTCATCATCAACAACAACATCGGCGTGCACCCGAAGGCCATCCTCGAGTACCCGAACATCGACGCCGACCTGAAGAAGGCCGTCGAGTCGGTCGCCCGCGGCCACGCCTCGCCGAAAGCCTTCTACGTCGACAAGCTGGCCGAAGGCGTGGCGACCATCGCCGCCGCCTTCTGGCCGAAGCCCGTCATCGTGCGCCTGTCCGACTTCAAGTCGAACGAGTACAAGAAGCTGATCGGCGGCTCGCGCTACGAGCCGGACGAAGAGAACCCGATGCTGGGCTTCCGCGGCGCGGCGCGCTACCTGGCCGAAGACTTCGCCGAGTCCTTCGAGATGGAATGCATGGCCATGAAGCGCGTGCGCGAAGAAATGGGCCTGACCAACGTCGAGATCATGATCCCCTTCGTGCGCACCCTCGGCCAGGCCGAGAAGGTCATCGCGCTGCTGGCCAAGTACGGCCTGAAACGCGGCGAAGGTGGAGGCGAAGGCGGCCTGCGCGTGATCATGATGTGCGAAGTCCCGTCGAACGCCATCCTGGCCGAGCAGTTCCTGCAGTACTTCGACGGCTTCTCGATCGGTTCCAACGACCTGACCCAGCTGACCCTGGGCCTGGACCGCGACTCCGGCATGGAGCTGCTGGCCAAGGACTTCGACGAGCGCGACCCCGCCGTGAAAGCCATGCTCTCGCTGGCCATCAAGGCCTGCCGCGCGCAGGGCAAGTACATCGGCATCTGCGGCCAGGGTCCTTCGGACAACCCGGACTTCGCGCAGTGGCTGGTGGAACAGGGCATCGAGTCGATGTCGCTGAACCCTGACTCGGTGATCGATACCTGGAAGAAGCTGGCGGCGATGTAAGCAAGTTAGCGTTCGCCAGAACCCCCGCCCTTGTTGCACAACGGCGGGGGTTTTTCATTGGGGGCGCGGGTCAAGCCTGCGGCTGAAACGCAATCACCGCCATCCCCGCCAGCGCCAGGCCGGCACCGACCAGGTCGAAGCGGGTCAGCGCGATCCCGTCCACGAAGCGCAGCCACAGCAGGGCGACGGCGATATACATGCCGCCGTAGGCCGCATAGGTGCGGCCGGCGGCGCTCGGGTGCAGGGTGAGCAGCCAGGCGAACAGTGCCAGCGAGACGCAGGCCGGCAGCAGCAGCCAGGCGCTCTTGCCGGCCTTCAGCACCAGCCAGGGCAGGTAGCAGCCGAGGATTTCGGCCAGCGCCGTCAGTGCGAACAGGGCTGCGTATTTGGCGCCGAGGAGCATGTCGGTCGTGTCAGGCTGAACTGGCTAAACGGGCAATGCGATTTTCGCGAGCACGGCGCGGGCATCGACCACCGCGTTGCGGCCGCCGGCCTTGGCCGCGTAGAGGGCGGCGTCGGCGCGCGACAGCATGGCATCGATGCTCTCGCCCGGATGCAGGGTGGCGGCGCCGATGCTGACCGTGTAGCCGACGCCGATGTGGTCGTCCTCGCCCGGCGTGCGGTCGAGGCCGCGGCGCAGGCGCTCGGCCACCAGCAGGGCGGTCTCGGCGGCGGTATCGGGCAGCAGCACCGCGAACTCTTCGCCGCCCAGGCGGGCGACGGTGTCGATGCTGCGTACCACCGCGCCGGTGCGCTCGACGATGTCGGCCAGCACCTGGTCGCCGGTGGCGTGACCGTGGGTGTCGTTGATGCGCTTGAAGTAATCGACGTCGAACAGCAGCAGCGACAGCGGGCTGCTGCGGCGCTGGGCGCGCGCCAGCTCGCGCTCGGCCACCGCGAAGAAGGCGCGGCGCGAGTGCGCGCCGGTCAGGTGGTCGTGGTTGGCCGCGTGCTGGGCACGCGCGATCAGGTCGGCGTTCGCCATCATGACGGCGCCAAGTGTCAAGCCCGGCAGGGCAAGCGCCCCGGCCGCGAAAAACACCATGCCGACCGCGACTTCATTCCACGGCAGGACAACGCCGGCCAGCTGGACGCCATACACCAGCGCGCGCACCAGCTGTACGGCGGCATTCGCAAGCGCAGCGTACATCGTGAACAGGATCGGATAGCGCCGCGCCGATCTCTTGAGCGCCTCACGCAGCAGCATGGCCAGCTCGAGCTGCAACGCGCTGTGCAGGAGCGACATCGAAATTACGCGTCCCGGCAGCGTGTCGATACCATGGTGGAGGGCGACAATGAGAAACAGGCCCAGCGCCACGAACCCGCCCAGGCGCAACCACGAAATCTCCAGGCCCAGGTGGCGCCGGAATCCGGCCATGAGCATGACTGCGGTGCCGAGCAACAAGGCGTTCGCGACTTCGATCGTCAGGAATGCAGGGACGATTCCGCGTGCCGCGAACAGCGGCAGCGACAACACCGCCAGGGCGTTACCCGCGCACCACTCGCGAATACCGAGCGCGCCGCTGTCGCGCAGCGAAAACAGCACGAGCAGCATGACGGCGGAAAGCGCCATCGTTACCAGCAGAAGGCTTACGACGGTCAACATGGAGGGGTAGGGCAAGGGAAGGATAGATTTCCGTATGGTATCAAAAATTGACGAAAAATTGATATCAAACCCCCTTTGCATATCAATTTTCGTCCCCAAAATGGTGCAGAAGCAACTATAACGTTGACTCCTCGTACAGACGCGATAGACTAGGGATAATGAATTGTCTATTCAAGTCATCATCGAAACCGCAAAAGACATAGCGAACCCTCGTCACCCAAGCCGGGAGACGGGGGTTTTCGACTTTTTCAGGCAAGTGGGAAGAGAAGGAGGAAACCATGGCTGAGTGGATGGGCTGGCTCGTCGCCGCCGGCGTGCTCGTGATCCTGGAGCTGTTCACCGGGACGTTTTATCTCTTGATGATCGCCATCGGACTGGCGATCGGCGGGCTGGTGGCCCTGCTTGGCGCCGGCGGTCCCGTGCAGACCATCGCGGCGGCCGGGGTCGGCGTGCTGGCGACCGCGCTGCTGCACCGTTCGCGCTTCGGCCGGCCGGCCAGGCACGACGCCGCGCGCGACCGCAACGTCAACCTCGACATCGGCCAGCGCGTGACGGTGCCGGGCTGGGACAACGGCCGCGCCCGCGTGATGTACCGCGGCGCGCTGTGGGACGTCGAGCTTGGCCAGGGCGCCACGCCGCAGGCCGGCGAGTACCGCATCGTCGAGGTGCAGGGCAGCCGGCTGGTGGTGTCGAATGCGGTTTCGCATTCATAAGATTTGCTTAAGATTACAACTCATCTATAAGGGATGCTCATGGAATTTTCATTCGGTACGGTGGCACTGGTGATCTTCGTCATCGCGCTGGTCTTCGTGTTCAAGACCATCAACGTGGTGCCCCAGCAGCACGCCTGGGTGGTCGAGCGGCTCGGCAAGTACCACGCCACGCTCGCGCCCGGACTGAACATCGTCGTGCCCTTTGTCGACCGCATCGCCTACAAGCACAGCCTGAAGGAGATTCCGCTCGACGTGCCGCCCCAGGTCTGCATCACCAAGGACAATACCCAGCTGCAGGTGGACGGCATCCTGTACTTCCAGGTGACCGACGCCATGCGCGCTTCCTACGGCGCCTCGAACTACATCCAGGCCATCACCCAGCTGGCCCAGACCACGCTGCGTTCCGTGATCGGACGGATGGAGCTGGACAAGACCTTCGAGGAGCGCGACCACATCAACACGACCATCGTTAACGCGATCGACGAGTCGGCCGCCAACTGGGGCGTGAAGGTACTGCGCTACGAGATCAAGGACCTGACGCCGCCGGCCGAGATCCTGCACTCGATGCAGCGCCAGATCACCGCCGAGCGCGAGAAGCGCGCCCTGATCGCGGCCTCCGAGGGCCGCCGCCAGGAAGCGATCAACATCGCCAGCGGCGAGCGCGAGGCCGCCATCGCCCGGTCCGAAGGCGAGAAGCAGGCCGCCATTAACCGCGCCCAGGGCGAGGCGGCCGCCATCGTGGCGCTGGCCGACGCCAGCGCGACCGCGCTGCGCCAGGTGGGCGATGCGATCCGCAGCCCGGGCGGCGTCGACGCCGTCAACCTGCGCGTGGCCGAAGAGTATGTCCACGCCTTCGGCAACCTGGCCAAGACCAACAACGCCATCATCGTGCCGGCGAATCTGGGCGAGATGAGCGGCCTGATCGCGAGCGCCCTGCAGATCGTCAAGGTGCAAAAGTAATGCGGGTGGTGGTCGTCACCGGCGGCTCGGACGGCATCGGCGCCGAGATCGCCCGCCGGCTGGCGGCGCGGGACGGTGCCGCGGGCGGTCGAAACTTGGCGTTGGTGCTGGGCGCGCGCGACCGCGAAAAGCTGGAGCAGGTGGCAGGCCAGTGCGCGGCCCTCGGCGCACAGGCGCTTGCGGTGCCCACCGACGTCGCCGACCCGGACCAGTGCCGGCGCCTGATCGACACGGCCGTGCAGCGCTTCGGCCGCATCGACGTGCTGGTCAACAATGCCGGCCGCTCGGCCCATGCCTTGTTCGAGGAAGTGCCGGATCTCGGCTGGTACGAAGAGCTCATGCGCATCAACCTGTGGGGCAGCGTGTGGTGCACCCAGGCCGCCTTGCCGCACCTGAAGGCGGCGCGCGGACGGATCGTCGCCGTGTCTTCGCTGGCCGGCCTGATCGGCGTGCCGGGACGCACCGCCTACAGCGCCAGCAAGTTCGCGATGACCGGCTTCTTCGAGGCCCTGCGCGCGGAGCTGAAGGGCGCCGGCGTCTCGGTCACGATCGCCTATCCGGGCGTGGTCGATACCCGGATCCGCTACCGCGGTTTCAACGCCCTGGGCCAGGAGATGGGCAGCAGCGGCCTGCGCGAGGAGGGCGCGATGACGGTGCAGGAATGCGCGCGCCTGATCGTCGACGGCATGGAAGCGCGCCGGCGCGAAGTCGTGATGACGGCCAAGGGCAAGCTTGGCCGGCTTCTCAAACTTCTTGCGCCGGGCCTGGTGGAGAAGATGGCGCTGGCGGCATTGAAGGACGAGGTCAAGCCGCTCTAAGCCATCAGAAATCGACGCTGGCCGACACGCTCACGTTGCGCGGCGCGCCCAGCACCAGGTAGCCGGCGCCCGGATAGCCGCCCGCCGAGGCCCAGTAGTTGCGGTCGAAGGCATTGTCGATGCGGGCGCGGAAGCTCACGTCGCGGTCCATGATGCGGGTGAGGTAGTTCGCGCCCAGGTCGAAGCGGCTCCAGGACGGCAGCTGCTGGGTGTTGGCGGCGTCCGCGTACTGCTTCGAGGTGGTGACGGCGCGCGCGTTCAGCGACAGGCCCGGCACCTGCGCGATGTCCCATTCGGCGCCCAGGTTCAGCTGGGTCCCGGGCACGCCGATCGCATCCTTGCCCTGGTTGACGCCGCCGGCGGTGCGGCGCTGTTCGGCGTCCAGCAGGGTCAGGCCGCCCAGCACGCGCAGGCCGTGCATCGGCATGCCGAACACGGACAGCTCGAGGCCGCGGTTGCGCTGCTCGCCGAAGATGCCGAACACGCGGTTCTCGACATAGGCCATCGGCTGGGCGGTGGTGAAGACGGCCGCCGTCATGCCCAGTTTGCCGCTGTCGTACTTCACGCCGATTTCCTTCTGGCGCGAGGTGTAGGGCGCGAAGACCTGGCCCTGGTTGATGGGCACCACGGTGGAGCCGGAAGCGGTCGGGCCCTGCTGCAGCGCCTCGGCATAGTTCGCGTACAGCGACAAATTCTTCATCGGCTTGTAGACGATGCCGGCGACCGGGGTGTTGGCGCTTTCGTCGTAGGCGGCGTTCTGCAGGCCGCTCGTGTAGTCGTAGCTGGTGTCCTTGATGCGCTGGTGGCGCAGGCCGACCGTGATGCGCAGCGCGTCGTCCAGCAGGGCCATCGAGTCGGCGATCGCGTAGCTGCCGAGGATGGACTTGTGGGTCAGCAGCGGATGGTCCATCGAGCCGCCGGTGAAGAAGGTGGGCGAGGGCGCCGTCACGTCGACCGGGCGATACAGATTGGTCGGCCAGCCGGCGAAGTCGCTCATGCCGTAGGCGTTGAAGGACTTCATCTCGAAGCCTGATGCGCTGGCGCTGATGGTGTGCCTGACCGGACCGGTGCGCAGCTCGCCGCGCACGCCGACTTCGCCGGTGCGGGTGCGGTCGTCGCGTACGTTGTCGAAGCGGCCCATGTTCAGACCGCCGTTGTTGTCGGTGGTGGTGGTCGTGGTCAGCGCGTTGAACTCGCTGCCCTTGCGGGCGCCGAAGGCGGCCCAGCCGGTCAGGTTCGGGGCCAGGTCGACCTCGCCGCGCAGGGTGCCGAAGGTGTCGCGCTCGTTGGAGTGGGTCCAGGGCTGGGCGAAGTTGTGGCCGGCTTCCGGCGCGGCGGGCACGGCCAGGCCGGCGCCGACCGTCACGCTGGGACGGGCGTTGTCGAGGATGTGTTCCTGGAAGCCGACGTCGGCCGACAGGCGGTAGTTGTTGCCGCGGTAGTCCATGCCCACCGACAGCACGTTCAGCTGGCGCGATTCGCGGTCGACGGCGGTGTCGCCGTCGCGGCGCACGGCGTTCACGCGAATGCCGGCGCGATCGCCTTCGCCGAAGCGGCGCGCGACGTCGAAGGCGCCAAGCACCTGGCCGCCCGATTCCACCCCCAGTGTCACCTGGTCGAGCGGGTGGTTCGGCGCGCGTTTCGGCACCAGGTTGACGGCGCCGCCGATGCCGCCGCCGCCCGGGGCCGCGCCGTTGACGAAGCTGTTCGCGCCGCGCAGGATCTCGACGCGTTCCAGCAGTTCGGAGGCCACGAACTGGCGCGGCAGCAGGCCGTACAGGCCGTTGTACGCCATGTCGTCCGAGTTCACGGCAAAGCCGCGGATCACGTACAGCTCCTGGAAGTTGCCGAAGCCGCGCGCCACCCGCACCGAAGGATCGTTCTGGACCACGTCGGCCACGCTGCGGGCCTGCTGGTCCTGGATCAGGGCCTGGGTGTAGTTGGTGGCATTGAAGGGGGTGTCCATGATGTCGGCATTGCCCAGCAGGCCGAGACGCCCGCCGCGCGCCACCTGGCCGCCGGCATAGGCCGCGGACAGGCCCTGGGCCGATGCGTCGGCCGAGGCGCTCACGACGACGGTGGCGATGCCGGGCTGGGTGCCGGATTGCGCGTCCCGGGAAGCGGGAGCGGTCTGGGCGTGGGCGATGGAGCTTGCCAGCAGCAGGGCGCCGAAAGCGGCCGGGGTCAGGGTGGTGCGGGGGAGTGCGTGGTTCTTCATGACATTCTTGCTTTTGATGAGAATAATTCTCATTATATCCATCGCGCTTGATTTCGTAAATGAGAACTATTATTATTTAGCCTCATCCGCAAGCTCGCGCCACCGTCTCCGTCCTTCATGTCCCCCGCAAACCTCCGCCGCTGGTCCTGGATCCACAAATGGAGCAGCCTGGTCTGCACCGTCTTCATGCTGCTGCTTTGCCTGACCGGCCTGCCGCTGATCTACCACCACGAGATCGGCCGCCTGCTGGGTAACGAGGTCGAGCCGCCGGCGCTGACGGCGCAACAACAGGCGAATCCGCCGCGCGCCGACCTGGACAGCGTGATCGCCGCCGGCAAGGCGCGCTATCCGGACAAAGTGATGATGTATATGTCGCAGGAGGCCGACCAGCCGGCGCTGTGGTTCCTGACCATGGGCAGGCATGCGAACGATCCGGACTTCGTCTCGATCGCGATCGACGCCCGCACCGCGCGCTATGTGGCCGAACCGCCGATCGAGGGCGGGGCGGTGATGGCCTTCCTGTTCCACCTGCACGTCGACCTGTTCGCCGGCGTGCCGGGCAAGCTCTTCCTCGGCTTGATGGGTCTGCTGCTGGTCCTTGCGATCGGCTCCGGCGTGGTGCTGTACGCGCCCTTCATGCGCAAGCTGGAATTCGGCGCGGTCCGCCACGGCCGTACGGCGCGCCTGAAATGGCTGGACCTGCACAACCTGCTCGGCATCGTGACCCTGGTGTGGGCCCTGGTGGTGGGCGTCACCGGCGTGGTCAACACCCTGGCCGACGTGCTGCTGCAGGTCTGGCAGTCGACCGAGATCGCGGCCATGGTCAAGCCCTATGAAGGGTTGCCGCCGCCCGCGAAGCTGGCGTCGATGGAAGAGTCGGTGGCGCGCGCCCAGGCGCTGCAGCCGGGCATGAAGGTCGGTTTCATCGCCTTCCCGGGCACCCCCTTCGCCAGCGCGCATCACTATGGCGTCTACATGCGCGGCGACCAGGCCCTGACCGCCAAGCTGGTCAAGCCGGTGCTGGTCGACGCCGGTACCGGCCAGGTGACGGACCAGCGCACGCTGCCCTGGTACCTGAGCACCCTGCTGCTGTCGCAGCCGCTGCACTTCGGCGACTACGGCGGCGCCGGCATGAAATTCCTGTGGGCGCTGCTCGACCTGGCGACCATCGTCGTGCTGGGCAGCGGCCTGTACCTGTGGCTCAGGCGGGGCCGCGCGGCCAAGGCGAAGGCTGGGGATGAGGCGCGCGTACGGGCGGCGGGACAGCCTGCGCTGGCGCGCGAAGGAGAGCCGCGATGAGCGCCTTCCGTTCCTTGTGGGGCATGCCGATCCTCCTCGGCGTGCTGACCGCGGTCGGGCTGGTGGCGGGACTGCTGGGCGATGGCTGGTGGGATGTCGCGGCCGTGATCTGCCTCGGGATACCGGTGGCGGTGGGCGCGTGGCATATCGGGAAACCCCGCTAGGGTGGGCACGGTGTGCCCCCAGCGGCATGCATACCTGCGCTTTAATTTTCTGTTAAGCATACTCCCGCCAAACCATCGTATAAGGTGGATGAGAACAATTCCAAGGAGCCCGCAGTGAAGAACTTCGTCCGCAACAACAAAGGCTTCCTGGCCTTTCTGGTCCTGTTCGGCGTGTTCCGCTCGGCGGTGGCGGACTGGAATCCGATTCCCTCGGCCTCGATGCACCCCAATCTGTTGGAAGGCGACGTGGTGCTGGTGAACCGCATGGCCTTCGATCTGAAGGTGCCGCTCACCGACGTGGTGCTGGCGCGCATGGGCGAGCCGGCGCGCGGCGACATCGTCACCTTCCGTTCGCCGAAGGACGGTATTCTCCTGATCAAGCGCCTGGTGGCGCTGCCCGGCGACACCGTCGAAATGCGCAACGAGCGCCTCTACATCAACGGCAAGGGCGCGGACTACGGCATGGTGGCGGAGTCGCTGGATTCGATCCAGGGCGCGACCCTGCGCGCGCTGCAGCTGTCCGAATCGATCGAAGGCGGCAAGGGCTGGCGCCGCCACATCCAGGTGCTCCCGGACGTGGTTGCGCCGCGCACCTTCGGCCCGCTGCGGGTGCCGGACGGCCAGTACCTGATGCTGGGCGATAACCGCGACAACAGCGCCGACTCGCGCATGATCGGCCTGGTGCCGCGCAAGCTGCTGGTCGGACGCGCCGAGCGCGTGCTGGTGTCGGCCGACTACCAGGGCAACTGGATGCCGCGCACCGAGCGTTTTGGCATGTCCCTCTACCATGTAAACTGATTGTCGTTACAATCCCGCCTTTGGTTTAGCGAAGGCGATGTAGATGCAAAGACTGTTGACGGTGATCCTGGCCTGCCTGGGTATGGTGGGCGCGCTGGCGATCGATACCTATCTTCCCTCCATTCCCGCGATCGGGCGCGCCTTCGCCGTCGGTCCGGTGGCCGTGCAGCAGACCCTGAGCGTGTTCCTGTTCACGTTCGCCTTCATGATGCTGTTCTACGGGACCCTGTCCGATTCCTTCGGCCGCCGTCCCGTGATCATGGTGGCGCTGGTCATGTACACCCTCGGCTCGGTCGGCGCCGCGCTGGCGCCCACCTTCGGCTGGCTGCTCGCCTTCCGCGCGCTGCAGGGCTTGTCGGCGGGCGCGGGCTCGGTGATCGGCCAGGCCATCGTCCAGGACCGCTTCAGCGGTGCCCAGGCCCAGAAGATGATGTCCCACATCATGATGGTGTTCGGCCTGGCGCCGGCTATCGCGCCGGTGCTGGGCGGCTGGCTGCACGTCACCTTCGGCTGGCGCGCCACCTTCTGGTTCCTGGCGCTGTTCGGCGCGCTGATGCTGGTCCTGTGCTGGCGCCTGCTGCCGGAAAGCCTGCCGCCCGAAAAGCGCCACGCCTTCCATGGCGTCGCCATCGCCCGCAACTACCTGAAGGTGCTTGGCCATCCGCAGTTCCTGCTGCTGTCGCTGTCGGTGGGCCTGGCCTTTGGCGGCCTGTCCCTCTACATCGGCTCGGCGGCCAACTTCGTGATGGAGATCCTGCACCTGCCCGAAACCGCTTTCGCCTGGATGTTCATCCCGCTGATCAGCGGCATGGTGATCGGTTCGGCCTGGGGCGGCAAGCGCGCCGGCAGCCATGCGCCGGCAACGATGCGCGCGATCGGCTTCGGCCTGATGCTGCTTGCCTGCGTGCTGAACGTCGGCTATACCGCCTGGGCCGGCGCCGCCGTCGCCGTGCCCTGGGCCGTGCTGCCGCTGATGGTGTACACCTTCGGCCTGGCGGTGAGCATGCCGGCCATCCAGGTGGGCGCGCTGAGCCTGTTCCCGGACAACCGCGGCCTGGCCTCCTCGATGCTGGCCTTCATCCAGATGATGTCCTTCGCGCTGGTGTCGGGACTGGCCGCGCCGCTGCTGTTCGGCAGCGCCTTCAAGCTGGCCTGCGGCGTGACGGTGGGCCTGGCCGGCAGCTACGCGGCGGCGCGCCTGGCGGGCCTGGCGGCGCGCGACGTGCATACCCAAAAGTGATGTGCGGGCGGCGCCGCTGGCGCTAGACTGGCGTTTTCCGCACCGGAGAACGCCATGCATATGCGCGCACGCAGCCTCGTCCTGACCGCCCTGATGCTGGCCGGCGCCGCCGGGGCGCAGACGCCGGTCGGCGACTACCACCAGCACATCTTCAGCGCCGAAGACATCGCGTTGGCCGGCCCCGACTCCGGCCTGCAGCCGCTGGGCGCGAAGGACGTGATCGCACTGCTGGACGCCGCCGGCATCCGCAAGGCGACCCTGCTGTCGGTCGCCTTCTGGTACGGCAAGCCGGGCCGCCGGGTCGAGGACGAAGCCGGGCAGGTGCGCCGCGAAAACGACTGGACCGCCGCCCAGGCCGCGCGCTATCCGGACCGCCTGATCGCTTTCTGCAGCTTCAATCCGCTGAAGGACTACGCGTTGCAGGAGCTGAAGCGCTGCGCCGCCACCCCGGACATGGGACGCGGGATCAAGCTCCATTTCGGGAATTCGGACGTGCAGCTCGACGATCCTGCCCACGTGGCGCGCTTGCGCGAGGTGTTCGCCGCCGCCAACGCGGCGCACATGGCGATCGTTGTCCACATGCGGGCCAGCATCAGCAAGGAGAGGCCCTACGGTGCACGCCAGGCCAGGATCTTCGTCGAACAGCTGCTGCCGGCGGCGCCCGACGTGGTCGTGCAGGTGGCGCATTTCGCCGGCAGCGGGCCGGGCTACGAGGACCCACCGGCGCGCGAAGCGATGGCGGCGCTGGCGAGCAGCGTCGCCCGGCGCGATCCGCGCACCCGCAATCTGTATTTCGACATCGCCTCCATCGTCGATCGCGACATCAGCCCGGAACTTGCGCGGCTTGTCGCGGACACGATCCGCCAGGTCGGGTCGGGCAGGGTGCTGTACGGGACCGATGCGGCCCAGGGCGCCAACCTGCGGCCACGCGAATCCTGGGCCGCCTTCAGGAAGCTGCCGCTGACCGACGCCGAATTCGCGCAGATCGCCGCGAACGTGCCGCCGTATTTCCGCTGAGCTTCAGCGGCGGTTGCTCTTCATCGCCTTTTCGATTTCGCGCTTGGCGTCGCGGTCGCGTTCGGTGTCGCGCTTGTCGTGCTGTTTCTTGCCCTTGGCCAGGCCGACTTCGCACTTCACGCGGCCGCCCTTGAAGTGCAGGTTGAGCGGGACCAGGGTATAGCCGGATCGTTCGACCTTGCCGACCAGCTTCTCGATCTCGGCCTTGTGCAGCAGCAGCTTGCGGGTGCGCAGGGCTTCCGGATGGCTCCAGGCGGAGGTCGCGGTCAGGGCGCTGATGTGGGCGCCGAACAGGAACAGCTCGCCGTTGCGGACGACGACGTAGGCTTCCTTGATCTGCACGCGCCCTTCGCGGATCGCCTTGATTTCCCAGCCTTGCAGCACCAAGCCGGCCTCGTAGCGGTCCTCGATGAAGTAGTCGAAAAAGGCTTTCTTATTATCAATAATACTCATGAAATAGCTAAAATGCGCGCGTCGGTTAAACTACTGTTAATCCAACATCATAACAAACGGCTGACAAATGGCAGTAGTGCACAAATCAGTTTTCTTGGGCTATAGCGCCGAGCAAATGTTCGACCTCGTCGCAAAGGTCGAGGATTATCCGAAATTTCTCCCCTGGTGCAGCGGTGTGAAGCTCATCGAACGGACGGGCGACAACCTGACCGCCTCCCTGCAGATCAACTTCCACGGCGTGAAACAGAGCTTTACCACTGCCAACCACAACCAGCGTCCGACCCAGATGAAAATGCACCTGGTCGACGGGCCCTTCAAGATGCTGGAAGCGGTCTGGTCCTTCAAGTCGCTGCGCGCGGACGCCTGCAAGATCGACTTCGACATGCAGTACGAGTTCTCCAGCGTGATCCTGGAACAGATCGTCGGGCCGGTGTTCGGCATGATCGCCAACACCATGGTCGATTCCTTCTGCAAGCGTGCCGAGCAGGTGTATGGAATCTAAAACGCCCCAGTCGGCCGGCGAGCTGCAGGTCACTATCGTCTACGCCACGCCGAAGGACGAGTTCATCCATCCGATGCGCGTCGCGCCCGGCACCACGGCCGGCCAGGCGATCGAACACAGCGGCGTGCTGGCGCGCTTCCCGGAAATCAGCCTGGTGACCCAGACGGTCGGCATCTACGGCAAGAAGAAGTCGCTGGACACGGTATTGCGCGAGCGCGACCGGGTCGAGATCTACCGGCCGCTGGTGGCGGATCCGAAGGATTCCAGGCGCAGGCGCGCCGCCAGGAAGTAGGGTGGGGCGCTAGATTACGGACATTGCGCCAGAGTGCGCCTTGCCTTTTCCAGCCGCTGCGCGCGCTCCTCGTCCGATACGTAGTCGCGCTCGCCCTTCTTGTCGATGCGCACCAGACGTACGCCTGCATTTAACTGTGCCTGTTCCGCGCGCGCCGCATCGCATCCGGCCGCACGCGCCTTGTCTGCGGCAAGCGCTTCCCCCTCTTCCTTGGCCCGGCTGGCGGAACGCTTCCGGTAGTCCGCCTCGCGCTCCATCCAGCCCGGCGTGGACGGCTTTTCGGCGGACGCACCGGGCGTGGACGCCGGCTCGGGCGCCGGTTCCAGTCCGCGCGGCACCTTCAGGATACGGCTCGGCGGCGTGCCGGGCGGCGGCGGGCGATCCGAGAAGACGCGCGCGCCTTTTTCATCGATCCAGCTGTATTGGGCATGGGCGAGCTGCGGGAGCAGGGCGAGGGCGCCAATCGACAGGAGGCGCAGCCAGCTTGGGTTCATGATGTTTCCTTGCGTTATCTTTACCCTGATTTCGCCATGATTCGCCGGGCATGTCAACGTGCGTGGTTTTTCGCCGAATGGATGGGTTTCAGGTGCATTCGGGCCTTTTTTGGCCCCATGAAGACGTTTTACGGGAGTTTCTGTATAATTCGCTTTTGCGCCTATAGGAAATAAAACTATGCGTCTTCTTCAGAAAGCACTCACCTTCGATGATGTGCTGCTCGTCCCGGCCTACTCCAACATCCTCCCGGCCAACACGTCCCTGCGAACCAAACTGACCCGGAATATCTCGCTGAACATTCCGCTGCTGTCGGCCGCAATGGACACCGTGACCGAAGCCCGTCTCGCGATCGCGATGGCGCAGGAAGGCGGCATCGGCATCATCCACAAGAACCTGCGTCCCGCCGACCAGGCTCGCGAAGTGGCGCGCGTCAAGCGCTTCGAGGCCGGCGTGCTGCGCGACCCGATCACGGTCCCGCCGACGATGAAGATCCGCGACGTGATCGCCCTGCAGCACCAGCACGGCTTCAGCGGCTTCCCGGTGGTGGAAGGCAAGCAGGTGATCGGCATCATCACCAACCGCGACCTGCGCTTCGAGGAAGACCTGGACGCGGAAGTGCGCACCAAGATGACCCCGCGCGAAAAGCTCGTCTACGTCAATGAAGACGCCGACACGCTTGAGGCCAAGCGCCTGATGAACAAGCACCGCCTGGAGCGCGTGCTGGTCGTGAACGACGCTTTCGAACTGCGCGGTTTGATCACCGTGAAGGACATCCTGAAGTCGCATGAACACCCGAACGCATCCAAGGATGCGCAAGGCAAGCTGCTCGTGGGCGCGGCAGTGGGCGTGGGCGACAAGGACAAGGAACGCGTGGAACTGCTGGTGAAGGCCGGCGTGGACGTGCTGGTGGTCGACACCGCCCACGGCCACTCGCAGGGCATCCTGGACCGCGTCAAGTGGATCAAGGACACCTACCCGCAGGTGGACGTCATCGGCGGCAATATCGCTACCGCGGCCGCCGCGCGCGCGCTGGTCGAAGCCGGCGCCGACGCCGTCAAGGTCGGCATCGGCCCGGGCTCGATCTGCACCACCCGTATCGTCGCCGGTGTCGGCGTGCCGCAGATCACCGCGATCTCGAACGTGGCCGAAGCGCTCGAAGGCACGGGCGTACCCTGCATCGCCGATGGCGGCATCCGCTTCTCGGGCGATATCTCGAAAGCGCTGGCAGCCGGCGCCCACACCGTCATGATGGGCTCGATGTTCGCCGGTACCGAAGAGGCGCCGGGCGAAGTGATCCTCTACCAGGGCCGCAGCTACAAGGGCTACCGCGGCATGGGCTCGCTGGGCGCGATGGCCGAAGGCTCGGCCGACCGCTACTTCCAGGAAGCCTCGAGCAAGGCCGACAAGTTCGTGCCGGAAGGTATCGAAGGCCGCGTCGCCTACAAGGGCAGCGTGCTGGCCATCATCTACCAGCTGGTCGGCGGCGTGCGCCAGTCGATGGGCTATTGCGGCTGCGCGAGCATCGAAGAACTGCGTGCGAAAGCCGAGTTCGTCGAGATCACTTCGGCAGGCATGCGTGAATCCCACGTCCACGACGTGCAGATCACCAAGGAAGCGCCGAACTACCGCTCCGAATAAAGATCCCGAGACGCGGCCCCTGCGGCCGCGTTTTTGTATTCGCTATCAGAAGACCATATGCATTCCAAAATCCTCATCCTCGACTTCGGTTCCCAGGTTACCCAGCTGATCGCCCGCCGCGTG
The DNA here is from genome assembly GCF_056399665.1 of Massilia sp. 01N410. Classification (NCBI taxonomy): domain Bacteria; kingdom Pseudomonadati; phylum Pseudomonadota; class Betaproteobacteria; order Burkholderiales; family Oxalobacteraceae; genus Massilia; species Massilia sp. 01N410. The sequence continues at coordinate 565,152 of NZ_JBFTRV010000001.1, forward strand.
CGCGACGCCGGCGTGTTCTCCGAGGTCTACCCCTACGACATCGGCGACGACTTCGTCCGCAACTACGGCGCTTCCGGCGTGATCCTGTCCGGCAGCCATAACTCGACCCTGGAAGGCGACTCGCCGCGCGCGCCGCAGGCCGTGTTCGAACTCGGCGTGCCGGTGCTGGGCATCTGCTACGGCATGCAGACCATGGCGGCCCAGCTGGGCGGCAAGGTCGAAAACGGCAAGGTGCGCGAATTCGGCTACGCCGAGGTGCGCGCCCGCGGCCACACCAGGCTCCTGAACGGCATCAACGACTTCGTCACCGATGAAGGCCACGGCATGCTGAAGGTCTGGATGAGCCACGGCGACAAGGTCCTGGAAATGCCGGAAGGCTTCAAGCTGATGGGCTCCACCGACAGCTGCCCGGTGGCCGCCATGGCCGACGAAGAACGCCGCTTCTACGCGCTGCAGTTCCACCCGGAAGTCACCCACACCACGCAAGGCGAAGCCATCATCGGCCGCTTCGTGCACGAGATCTGCGGCTGCAAGAGCGACTGGAACATGCCGGACTACATCGGCGAAGCCGTCGAGAAGATCCGCGCCCAGGTCGGCAGCGACGAAGTCATCCTCGGCCTGTCCGGCGGCGTCGACTCGAGCGTGGCCGCAGCCCTGATCCACCGCGCCATCGGCGACCAGCTGACCTGCGTCTTCGTCGACCACGGCCTGCTGCGCAAGGACGAGGGCAAGATGGTCATGGACATGTTCTCGAAGAACCTCGGCGTGAAGGTGCTGCGCATCGACGCGAGCGACCAGTTCATGGGCCACCTGGCCGGCGTGACCGATCCCGAGCAGAAGCGCAAGATCATCGGCCGCGAATTCGTCGAAGTGTTCCAGGAACAGGCCAAGCAGCTGACTTCCGCTCGCTGGCTGGCCCAGGGCACGATCTACCCGGACGTGATCGAATCTGCAGGCAAGGGCAAGAAGGGCCAGACCATCAAGAGCCACCACAATGTGGGCGGCCTGCCGGAAACGCTCAACCTGCAGTTGCTGGAGCCGCTGCGCGAGCTGTTCAAGGACGAGGTGCGCAAGCTGGGCGTGGCCCTGGGCCTGCCGCACGACATGGTGTACCGTCACCCGTTCCCGGGTCCGGGCCTGGGCGTGCGTATCCTGGGCGAAGTGAAGCGCGAATACGCCGACCTGCTGCGCGAAGCGGATGCGATCTTCATCGAAGAGCTGCGCAATACCCCGTTCGTGGCGCCGATGGTGCCGGGTATCGACGCGGGTAAAGCGCCGGTGAACTGGTACGAGGCGACGTCGCAGGCGTTTGCCGTGTTCCTGCCGGTGAAGTCGGTCGGCGTGATGGGCGATGGCCGTACCTATGAATACGTGGTGGCGCTGCGTGCCGTGCAGACCCTGGACTTCATGACGGCGCAGTGGGCGCATCTGCCGCACGATCTGCTGGGCCGGGTGTCGAACCGGATCATCAACGAGGTTCGTGGTTTGAATCGCGTTGTTTATGATATTTCGGGTAAGCCGCCGGCGACCATCGAGTGGGAGTGACGGGAGTTCTCTAACTAGTTGATTCTAAGTTGGAATTTAATGAGCCGTTGATCATTGCCAGAATGATCAACGGTTTTTTTATCCGGGCGAGTAAGTTCGGGTATGCCAAAGTATTGCCAAGTAAGAGATTTTATTAGGATTAGACGTGGCACTGGCCATGAATCGCCACCATCTTCCTAGATACTCTATAGCCGTAAAGAATATCGCTTTTCAAACTCGGCAGGCGTTCAAGCCCATCATAGACTGAGTGTCGTGGCAGTTATCGCACCTGCTCATGCTTTGCACCAAGTTGTGTGGTGCTGACGAGGCAGCAGAACGACGCGCTGCGTGATCTGAACGCAACGCTCGAACAACGTGTGCGTGATCGGACAGCGGAGCTGAGTGCGGCCCAGAACTCCTTGCAGGCTTCGCACGAGCGGCTGAAGTCGAATTTCCTCACATTGATCAAAGTCCTGTCGAGCCTGATCGAAATGCGCGGGGGAGCTGTCGCGGGGCATGGACGGCGGATCGCCGACTTGGCGCGCCGGATCGCGCTGCGGATGGGCTTGACCCCGCGTGAAGCGCAGGACGTGTTCGTGGCGGGCCTGCTGCATGAAATCGGCAAGACCGGGTTTCCAGACAGTTTGCTCGGCATGCCGGAGTCAATGCTGAGGGGGGACAACCTGGGGCGCTACCGCAAATATCCGCTGCTTGGCGAGCAGTTGCTCATGCCTCTCGAAGAATTGCGCGAAGTCGCCGCCATCGTGCGCGCCCATCGCGAGCGTTTCGACGGTAGCGGCTTTCCCGACGGCGTGGCTGGCTTCGACATACCGCTCGCGGCGCGCATTTTGGCGGTGGCCCACGACTTCGAAGCATTGCAGCAGGGCCTGCTTGTTCAGCAGCAGATGGACGCCAGGCGGGCAACCGATCTGGTGGTGGAAAGCAGAGGCAAGCGCTACGACCCAGGCGTGGTTGGGGCATTCTACGATATCCGGACCGGACGCAGTATCTCCGAGGAAGTCGCGGAGATTGCCATGGGGATAACACAGCTCAAGCCGGGGATGGTGCTCAGCCGCGACCTGCTGTCCGCAGAAGGCGCCTTGCTGCTGTCGACAGATCACGTGCTGAGCGAGCGGATGCTGAAACAGCTTACCGAATTCGAGCACAGGGCGGGTACCGAACTTCAACTCTTCATCAGGTCTGGAGCAGCGCATGCGCCGTATTCTGATTCTTGACGACGAGCCTGGCGTACTGAATGCGCTGAGGCGCACGCTACGCTCGGCATTCCCCAAGGAGAGCGTCACGATCGAAACATTCGACGATCCCGAAAGCGCCGTTCTGCGTGCTGGCGACCAGGACTTCGATGTCGTGATTTCAGACTTTCGCATGCCGGGCCTCAACGGCGCCGACGTGCTGCAGCTGGTGAAGGGGCTGCAGCCCACCGCGACGCGCATCGTCGTGAGCGCGACCACGGATTACGCCGACATCATCGCGGCAGTCAACCGGGCCGAGGTGTTTCGTTACTTGGCTAAGCCATGGGAGCACGAGGAATTGGTCGCAACGGTGCGGGAAGCGTTCGAGCGGCGGGACTGCCTGATGCAGTCTAGGCCGGGGCAGCCTGCCGCGCAAGCGTCGGAAGTCCGCGCCGACCAGGAGGAATGCGCGCCGCACCAGTGCGAGTTGCAACAGCTTGAACAGGAAGAGCCAGGCATTACGCACGTGAATTGGGATGAACATGGGAATATTCGGCTTTTCTGATCGAGATGCGTCGAGCACGCGCGCTCGGACGAGCGGCTTCGCAGGTGCACTGAAACATGCTGGGTTCTTGAGCGAGACCTTGTCGATATGAAAAAATGGATTTCGCGTTTGATAGGCAACGCTGAAGCGGGGACGAACGAAGGTGCCGGCCAGGATGCCGATGGCACGGCGCAGGCGCGGCAGGCGGAGCGTACTTGCGCCGAGATCGATGCCGCCTACTATCGATGGCTGACCGCGTCCGCGGGATTCAACGCGCCTGCCGAGTTGGAAACCTCGATTCTCGATCAGGTGCAAGGCCTGTGCGACTCTCCGGGCGAGGCGGCCGAACTGGTGCCACGCGTGCCCGAGGTGATTCCGCGCCTGTTGCGTAGCCTGCGCGACGAGGAGGTCTCGGTCGCGGAGCTGTCGCGCCAGGTGGAGCAAGACGTCGTGCTGGTTGCGGAAGTCATTCGCGAGGCCAACAGCGCCTACTATCGGCCCTTGACCGCAGTCAAGACCGTCGAAGCCGCGATCATGATGCTTGGGCAAAATGGATTACGCATGTTACTTGCCCGTATCGGTTTTCGGCCTGTCATCAAAATGCAGTCCGGTGGATTTTTGCGGCGAGTTGCGCCCCAGATCTGGGGCCAGTCCGAAAAATGCGCGCTTGCCGCAAGCCTGGTGGCGCCGGGCCTGACCACCGGCGTGTTCGAGTCCTATCTGGCCGGCCTGATGCAGAACGTCGGTCTGGTCGTCGCGTTCCGGCTCGCTGAGCGTGTGTGCGAGCCAGGCAAGGTTCCTGCGTCCAGCCAGTTTGGTGTCAAGCTGCTGGCCTGTAGTCGGGCTCTCTCGGCGGCGATTGCAAGACATTGGGATTTTCCGCAGGACGTCGCAGACGCCATTGCGCAGGCAGCTGATCCTGGCGAGTCAAACCTTGCCCTGGCGCTTCGCCAGGGCGATTGTATTGCCAAGCTGCGGCTGCTGCTCGACAGCGGTGTCCTATCCGCAGACGATAACCTCATCTCGGATGCACTCGACAGTTTCCAGCAGCGCTGCCTGCGAAAGCTGTGCAATGTGGAAAGTTAAAGACATTTCGATTGCTTGCAATGCAGAGAAATCAGTAGCTCAACCATTTTGTCGGAACGGAAGGCATTTGCAACCTAATGCCGCCGAAAAAAAGAACGCGCTTGAAAGTGAAATCAAGCTAATGCGACAAATTTTATGTGTGTGCTCGTCGAGTGCTACAACATGCCGGTGCGCTACGCCTGTCTGGCGCGCAAGTTCTTTGAAACGTTGTCAATTTTCGATCATGGCCGCCCAATCTGGCATTCGGCGCCATTAGACCGGGACAGAACACTGTTCTTGCCGCTTAGTCTACAAGTGGCAGCGCGTGTCGGGGCCTCGACAATGCAGGTGCTATATTGTTCGAAAAAGATTGCAAGACGACGAGGCGCTTGAATCCGTCTTTTTCTTTGCCGCAACTTGGGGGGCTAAGGAATGGCCCGGTCCGCGCTTTATGGAGTTGATGCAATCGAATGCCAGATACCGATCGAAATCGCACACTTCTACCTGCCTTCCTAGTACTGCTGCTTGGATGCTCCGTTTCGTTCTCCGCTTTCGAACTCGAAAATCGCCTCGCTGGCGAACGTACCGCGCTTCACGCGGCGACCGACGCGGCCCAGTACCAGTACGCACTTGAGCAGGGCATCGGCGCTTACGCGCATTTAAGCCGGGACCTGGCGGGTTACGTCGCGGCCGCCGGTGATTCTGGCGAAGCTGGCTTCGTAAGATATGCGCGCACCGCCGATGTGCTTGCCGAGCATCCGGGCCTTCGCTCGATTGGATATGTTGAGCAGGTGCCAGGCTCCAGCCTGAATACCAATGCCTTGTTCTCATACTGGTACATGTATCCGCGAAGTGCAGAGGCGCTGCGTGCCTGGGAGCCCGACTTGTCGAAAGTACCTGAACGCCGGCGGGCAATGCAGGTGGCCCGCGATTCCGGCTTGCCCACCTCTACGCAACCGCATTCCTACCTGAGCAGCTCGAATGCAACGCCAGTGGTCGCCGTTTTCTCGCCCGTCTACCGCACGGCGCTCCCGCCAACTACGATTGCCGAGCGGCGCGCAGCATTGCGCGGCTTTGTTTTTTTAGTTGTCGATGTTGACGAGGCAGTGGAGCGGGTAATGGGGCCGGGATTTCGTCGGTCATTCGACCTTGAGATTTACGATGGATCGGTGCGCCCCGAGAATCAGTTGTATGACGGCGACAAACGACCGCACTTTCGCTTGGGCGACCGTGATTTTCCTGTGGCCCGCCAATCCGACCTTACGTTCGCTAACCGCACGTGGAAACTGTTTTTCTTCGCAAAGGCTGTGTACCGCGAGCGTTATTACAATCCCTACGGCGCAGTGATCCTGTTGGCGGGCTTTATGGCGTCGATCGGACTCGCCTACCTCACTGCAGCGTGGATGCGGCGTGTGGCCAAGCGCTCGCGCCGGCGCGCAGAAGTCATGCGCTTTGACACGATCTTCGAAAAACACCCTTTTGCGGCCTATTCCCTCGATCACCGACACCGCTTCCTGAGTGCAAACGCGAAGGCCTTGAATGATTTTAAATTGAGCAAGCAAGACCTGATCGGGAAGCCCATCGAGGAGATGATCGTGCCGGAGAATCTGTCGCGCTTTCTCCAGGCGTTTGCGGAGGTCTTGAATGGGGATTCGGTGTCCTTCGAATCGGCGCTGATCGATAACGTTGGCGTGCGCATCGAGGTGAGCATGATCATGCTTCCGGTAATAGCTAACGATCGGGTGATCAGTGTTCTCGGTATTGCCGAAAACATCACTGAACGAAAATTGATCGAGTGGCGCCTTGCGGACTCTCAGCGGATGCTCAAACTGGTCATCGACAACATTCCCCAGAGGGTATTCTGGAAGGACTCGCAGCTCAGATATCTGGGCTGTAACGAGGCGTTTTCTCGTGATGCAGGCTTGGCGCGACCCGAAGACATCGTTGGCAAGAGCGATTTTGAACTGGCTTGGCGGGCAAGCGCGGAATTGTACCGGAATGACGACATCGAGACGATGCGCTCCAACGAGCCAAAAATCAATTTCGAGGAGCGTCAGCTGCGTGATGATGGCAGTGAGACCTGGTTGCGTACAAGCAAAATACCGCTCTATGACATTGACGGACGCACCGTCGCGTTGCTCGGGTTATACGAAGATATCACTGATCGTAAGTTGCTTGAACGACAGCTGCAGCAATTGGCGCATTACGACAGTCTGACCGGGCTGGCCAATCGCGCCTTCTTCTACCACCACTTGGAATTGGTGACGTCGCGCGTGAAGCGCCGTCATGCGACAGTGGCGCTGCTGTACCTCGACCTTGACCGGTTCAAGGCGATCAACGATACCTATGGCCACGACGCAGGCGACGTGGTGCTCAAGGCGTTCGGTCAGCGCATCAAGCACGTGGTGCGAGAGACGGACCTCGTGGTACGCCTCGGCGGCGACGAATTCGCCGTGCTGCTGGAGGATTTGCCCGACCGCAAGACCGCAGAAACCGTGGCGCGCAAGCTTGTTGCGGTGATGCAGGCGCCATTTCCACTCGGCTCGGCCGACGTGGCGGCCGGCACTAGCGTCGGTGTCGCCTTTCTCGAGCCAGGTATGGCTGGCGACGAGGCGGTGCGCAGGGCGGATCAGGCGATGTATCGGGCCAAGCGTGGCGGACGCAACCGGCACGAGGTTTACGGCTCTGCTCTCTAAGCGTGCATTTGCAGGAGATTGTCGCCATCGGTAGAGAGCCTGGATAGCGGTGCTATGTCGCCGATCCCTTGGCGGGGACGGCCACGGTCGTAATCGTCGTTCCACTGGCGGAAGACATCCGTCCGCTCGTCAGAATCGGTGTAGACGAAACCATGGATCCACTCGTGTAGCGCTGACTAGATGATGCGATCTGCCTTACCGTTGGTTTGCGGTCGGTAGAGTCGGACGACGCGATGCTTAAGTGTTGGACGACAAAGGTTGGAGCCGCTTTTCAGCCCAGGCCTACGCGTCTTCGCAAGTGGACAAGAGCTACGGGAGAATCCGCGGCCAGTTGATCTATCTCTGCAGAGTTGTCGGCTCTGCCGTTGAAATCGCCGACTTCCGGCTCAGTTCGCGCCGCAATCGTGCGTGGCCTGCTCGCGTACATAATTTGCGCCGGAACCAATTTGAATGGCGACCGCCGCTGGTCATGCTCGATGTCGCTTCCCAGCGACGGTTGCTTGTCGGTTGCTCATCAACCGGGATTCACTGATGAGCTACCGTCAGCTCCTCATAGAAAGGAGCAATCCGAATTAGCGGATGTCGCAACTGCGTGTTGTTTGATCAACCAGAAGTCCCAGGTCTGGCGTAGTGTCCCGCCATGCGGAAGTGCAACATGCTACTGCTAATGGTACGGATCAGTTTGTAGTGAAAAAAGCTTCATCGAATCAACGGGCTAGCTCATCCATTGATAGAATGGGAATGACGCCAGGCTCGCCGGCGGCTGAAAAGCTTAGGCAGTAACGGCAACACGAGCCCCTGATTTCAGGGGCTTTTTTTCATGTTCACGAGAACAAAAGACGGAATCCTGAGAATGAGGAAAAGCAGGGCAATGACCCGAACGCGACGATTGTGCAGCACGCTGATGGGCATCGCATTGAGTTCCCTTGCTTGCGCACAGGGCCATTCCGTCGTTCTGGCCGACTACAACCATGCCGTCTGGACCGCGAGCGACGGCGCGCCCGTACACGTCGAGCGCATGACGCAAACGCCCGATGGCTGGCTGTGGCTGGGGACGCCGAACGGCCTGTACCGCTTCGACGGCGTGCGTTTCCACCCCTTCGTCGCAGCCAACGGCGAGCACTTGCTGAGCCCCCGGATCTGGGAGCTGGCACCCCAGCCCAACGGCGACCTGTACATCGCTTACGAGGCCCCGGGCCTGAGTGTACTGCACGCGGACGGCCGGCTTGAGCATCTCGCTCCGGGAACGAAGGAGAGTCCCGTCAGCAGGACCAATGACGTGGTACGCGACGGCGAAGGCGCGCTGTGGGTCGGCACATCCTCCGGTCTGCGGCGCCTGCAGCAGGGGCGCTGGTCGAAGCTGGGAGCGGCGCAAGGCTGCCCCGATGCGCCGTTGACGATCGCACTTGATCGCAACGACCGGTTATGGGCCACCAATGGCCGTCACCTGTTCCGCTACGACCGGGACGCCGAGCGTTGCGTCCCCGCCAGCCTGACTGCACCAAACCGCGACGCTTCCGAAAAGATGCTGGGATTCCGGACCTCGCAGGACGGCCGGCTCTGGGTTGGAGCGGATAGCTATCTTGCGCTCGTATCGGCGCCGGCGCCCGGTGCTACCGCGCGACCGGGCTACCTCAGCCAGGGATCGGGCAGTACCGCCATCTTCGACCGGGCCGGCAACCTGTGGGCACTGCGCTGTCCGACCGGCGTCTGCCTGGCCGCATACGCCGGCGTGGGCCAGGCGAGCTACATCGACGTGGCTGCGGCGACGACGAGCCGGCTCGACCAGCCTGGCCAGCTGAGCTCGCTGGCGCCGCGCGTGATCTTCGAAGACCGTGAAGGCGATATCTGGCTCGGTTCTGCGACCGGTATCGAGCGCTTCCGCCGGAATACCTTGCGCCCCTTGGGGCTGCCGGCCATCAAGGGAGATTTCCATGTCGCGCCCGACGCCGACGGCAGCGTGTGGGTGGTCGCTCCCCAGGAGATGCGGGGATGGCGCTACGATCCTGCGTCGCGCCGTCTCACGGCGTTGCCGGGCAAGTATCGCGGTGCCACGCTTGCGCCCGACGGTGCGGTCGTGCTCCTCAGGGAGGACGGCATTACGGTGCGCCGCGCCGGTGTCGAGACCGTTATCGACCTGCCGGGACCGCTGCCGATGGCGGCCTGGGCACGCGGCGACGGCCACCGGGTCTGGCTCGGCGGGGTGAACGTCCCGGTCCAGCTTTGGGACGGCCACGCCTGGCGGCCGCTGGCCGACCTGCCTGGCGCCGAATTCGTCTTCAGCACGGCGGGCCAGCCCGGCCAGATGTGGCGCGGACTGGCCGATGGCCGCCTGGTGCTGTTCGAGGGTGGCCGCCTGCGGGGGGAATACGGCCAGGCTGCGCTGGGCAACATCGGCCAGGCGACTTGCCTGTCGACGGCGCCCGAACTCGTCGTGGGCGGCGAAGCTGGCGTGGCAGTGTTGCACGAAGGGCGCTTCCGGCGCTTGCGCGTGGAGCGCGACGATGTGCTGCGCCGTGTCACCGGCTTCTTCGTGGCGGCCGACGGCACCCGCTGGCTGAACGGCGGCATCGGCCTGCTGCGTGTCGAAGCAAGCGATTGGCGCCGGGCGGTGGATAGCGGTGCGCCGCTGCGCTATGCCTTGCTGGACGCGCGCGACGGCTACTCGGGCACTGCGGCGGGTGTAGCGTCGTTGAGGTTGGTGGGCGAGCGCCTGTGGGTGACGACCACCGACGGCATCGTCGAGCTCGACCCGTCGCGGCGCGAACGCAATCCGCTGGCGCCGCAGCCCTTGCTGCTGGCGGTGACCGGGGATGAGCTTGCCTACCCGCTGACGCGCCCGCCGCTGATCCGCGCCGGCACCACGCGCCTGCGCTTCGACTTCACCGCGCCTGCGCTGAGCCGGCCCGAACGCATCGTCTTCAGCTACCGCCTCGACGGCGTGGACCGTGCCTGGCAAACCGGCTCCGAACGCAGCGCCACCTATACGGGGCTGGCGCCGGGAGACTACCGCTTCCGGGTGCGCGCCATGAACGAGGACGGCGTGTGGAGCGAAGGCGAACGGACTCTCGACCTGCACGTGGCGCCGACCCTGGTGCAGACCGCCTGGTTCAAGCTGGCGTGCGTGCTGGCCGGCCTGCTGCTGCTCTGGCTCGGCTACCGCCTGCGCCTGCGCTTCCTGACGCGGACCTTGACCGAGCGTATGAGTGCGCGGATGGAAGAGCGCGAACGCATCGCACGCGACCTGCACGACACCGTGCTGCAGACTTTCCAGGGTTTCGTGATGAAGGTGACGACGATCCTGCCCGCATCGGAGTCCGCGCTGGCGGACTCTTTGAGGCGCAGCCTGCGCGACGCCAAGGCCGCCATCGAGGAAGGGCGCGACAAGGTCGCAGCCCTGCGCGAGGGCGCGCACCACGAGCCCTCGCTGTGCGACTATCTTCGCACGACGGGGGAGCAGGACGCCGGGCCGGGCCAGCACTTCACGCTGCGCTGCGTGGGCAGGGCGCGGGCGCTGCATCCGATCGTCGAGCAGGAGTTGTGCGCCATCGGCCGCGAAGCCTTGCGCAACGCCTTCCGCCATGCGGATGCAAAACTGCACGAAGCGGTCGTGGAGTACGGTGCAGGCGCCCTGGTGCTGACCGTGCGGGACGACGGCCGCGGTATCGACGCCGGCGCCAGGGACAAGCAGGGCCACTGGGGCTTGCGCGGCATCGAGGAGCGCGCCCGGCGCATCCATGCCGACGCGCGCCTGCGCACGGCGCCCGGCGCCGGCACGAGCTGGCGGATCGAAATCAAGGCGGCGCTGGCGTATGCGGACGTGCGCCGGGGCCTGCGCTGGCGCTGGCCCTGGCGACGCTGACGTTCAGCGGCTCTGGACGTCCTGGCCGGTGCGCGACTCGAGCTGCGACGGCGCCGGCCTCACCGGCGCCTGGACGGCGGCGTGACGCAGGATCGACTGCGACTGGGACACCGGGCGCGTGATCGGCGAACGCTTGGCGCCGAGTGCGAAGTCGCTGGGCCGGTTCAGGCCCGTGGCCACCACGGTCACGCGCATGGCGTCGCCCAGCGACTCGTCGTAGACCGCGCCGAACTTGATGATGGCCTCGTCGCCGGTCTGCGAGCAGATCGCGTTCATTACCGCCTTCGTTTCACGCAGCTTCAGCGTTTCCTCGGATGCGGCAATGTTGACCAGCACACCGCGCGCGGCGCGCAGGTTCGAGCCGTCGAGCAGCGGGCAGGCAATGGCTTCTTCGGCCGCCTTGACGGCACGGTCTTCGCCGCTGTGCTGGGCGGAGCCCATCATGGCCATGCCGGTCTGGCGCATGACCGTGCGCACGTCCTCGAAATCGACGTTGACCATTCCAGGCACGGTGATGATTTCGGCAATCCCGGTCACCGCCTTGCTCAGCACATCGTCGGCGGCGGCAAACGCCTCCTTTTGCGTGATGTCGCCACCGAGGACTTCCTCGAGGCGGCTATTGAGGACGATGACGAGCGAGTCGACGCATCGGGCCAGGGTGGCGATGCCTTCTTCCGCTACGCGCATGCGCCGCGGACCTTCGAATTCGAAGGGCTTCGACACCACGCCGACGGTCAGGATGCCCAGCTCGCGCGCCACTTCGGCAATCACGGGCGCGGCGCCGGTGCCGGTGCCGCCGCCCATGCCGGCGGTGAGGAACACCATGTCGGCGCCTTTGAGCGCATCGGCGATGATGGTGCGTTCGCGCGTGGCGCTTTCGCGTCCGACGATCGGGTCGCTGCCTGCGCCGAGTCCGCTCTCGCCGAGCTGGATCCGTTTTTCGGTCTTGGTGTTCGACAGCGCTTGCGCGTCTGTATTCGCGCAAATGAATTCGAAGGTCGACACTCCGGAGGAGGCCATATGGCTGACGGCATTGCCGCCGGCACCGCCAACCCCGATTATCTTGATGACCGTTGCCGGTTGGGGAATGTTTGTTTCGGACAAGGAATACTCCGTTTGAAATTGTGTGTTCGACCGGCTGTAATTGCTGCGCGACAAGCGCATGCTGGTGCCGAGCCTATTAGACTACTTGCTGAGGTGCGCACGCGAAAGTTTGAAAACGTTACATTCGAAAATAATTGTAATAACGCGTGCAATGGCGCCGAAACGCTGGTGTGCGCTTAGGTGTGCAGCAAGGCCACGAACTGCATGAGCTCGTTTTCGCCAAGGTCCGACACTGCCGAGAAATTCATCCCGCCAGCGCTCCACCGGACCAGGTGATAGCCTTGCCTGTCTGTCATCTGCGGCCTTGTAGGCAGATCCTTGCCTGGCCAGATCGTCACATTAATCGGATGGCGATGGCGGCGGTAGACGAGGACCGCGACATTCTGGCCCGCCAGATAGTCGAGCCGGCCACCGATCAGCGGATATCCTTGCGCTGCGAGGTCGATGACTGGGGGAGCGAAGGGCAGCTTGCCGTTGAACCAGGGTTTGACGGTGTGTTGATCGGACGAGACAAGGTCGGTCAGGTGGTCGACTTGCAGGGACCGTATGTGACTTGCGACCAGTTCATCGGTCAGGATCTGTTGCGGCGACCGCGCCATGCGGTACTCGCCGACAACCCAGGCCAGGGCCGCTGCCAGCGCCACGGTGAGCGCCGCGGCGGTTTGCGGCCACCAGCTTCGCCGTGCAAGCGGGCTCGTGCGAGGCATCCGACTGGACGGCAGGCCCGTGACGACCTGCGCGTGCAGCGCCGGCGGTGCGCTGAAATACGGCGCTTTCTCACGTATCCGCATGCCGGCGCTGCGTTGTTCCTCGATCTCGCGCCGGCACGCGAGACAGGTCTCGAGATGACGATCCACCGCGAGCGTGTCGACGATGCCCAGCTCCCGGTCGACATAGGCGGGCAAGAGTTGCTGGATCTCGCTATGCTCCATCATTCCCTCCGATAGCCTCGCCGAGGTTTCTCGCGAGAAGCTTGCGGCCCCGTCCCAGCCTTGACATCACCGTGCCGATCGGAATACCGGCAATCTCGGCGATTTCCTTGTACGACAATTCTTCCAGTTCGCGCAGGACGACGACCTCGCGAAATTCAAGAGGCAGGGCGGCAAGCGCCTGTTGTACGGCCCGATCGCAATCCTGTTGCATCAGCCGGGCCTCCGGATTCCCACGGGTTTCGTCCAGGCCGTGGAGTTCTTCGTCGAATGCCGTCTCTGGCGGCACGCCTTTTTCACGCAATCCGCTGTAAAAGGTGTTGCGCACGATGCGAAGCAGCCACACGCGTCCGTCGCTGCCATGAAATCCTGAAAAATACTTGAACGCACGCATCGCGGCCTCCTGCACGATGTCCTGCGCATCCTCGCGGTTGCGGGTCAACCAGCAAGCGAGATTGAAGGCCGAATTCAGATGCGGCAGGATCAATTCCCGGAATCGCACTTCAAGGGCCGAGCTGTCCATACGCATCCTTCGCTTGTCATCCCATCAAGACTGCGCTCGCCTGGATTTTATTCCCGATTCGTCGGGTGGTCCGGGAATAAGACGTCGCTGCCGCCGGTATACGGCTTACCGATCCGATCGAATCGGGGATGAACATGGAGGAAGCAATGGAACACACTATCGACCGGCGCGATTTCCTCAAGCTGGCAGGGCTGGGTGGCGTGGTGTTTGCGTCCGGCCTGGCCGGCTGGGCCAGCGCAGGTACACCAGAAAAGGATTTTTATTTTGTTCAGCTGTCGGACGCGCACTGGGGTTTTGAGGGACCGCCCAATCCCGATGCCCGCGGGACGCTGCCGAAAGCAGTCGCGGCCGTGAACAAGCTGGAGCCGCCGCCCGATTTCATCGTTTTTACCGGCGACCTGACGCACACGACCGATGATCCGGTGGAGCGCCGCAAGAGGCTGGGCGAATTCAAGGGGATCATCGACGGTTTGAAGGTCAAGGATCTGCATTTCATGCCAGGCGAGCACGACGCATCGCTGGACCATGGTGCCGCCTTCCAGGAATTCTTTGGCGACACCCACTACAGCTTCGACCACAAGGGCGTGCATTTCATTGTGCTGGACAATGTCTCCGACCCCGCAGGAAGAATCGGCGACGCCCAGCTCGCGTGGCTGGCCAGCGACCTCGGCAAGACAGCAGCGAACCTGCCGGTCGTCGTGTTCACGCATCGTCCCTTGTTCGACCTGTATCCACAATGGGACTGGGCCACGCGGGATGGCGCGGCGGCTGTCGAGCTGTTGATGCCGCGCGCGAACGTCACTGTTTTCTACGGCCATATTCATCAAGAAAATCATCACATGACCGGCCATATTGCCCACCATGCGGCGCGTTCCCTGATCTATCCCTTGCCGGCGCCAGGATCGCAACCCAAGCGCGCACCGCTGCCATGGGATGCCGGGCATCCCTATCGCGGATTGGGATACCGCGAGGTGGCCGCGCAGCAGGCGGGGCAGGCCTTTCAATTGCAGGAATTCCCCGTCCAGGGAGGCTCGTCATGAAACCCTGCCTGCAGCGGCGCCTGTTCGTGCTTGGCACGGCGGCGGCTACCCTGAGCATGCTGGTTCCCGCAAGCGCGAGGCGCGAGCAGGAGCGCCTGGTGCAAGTGCGCGCCCGGCGATTCACGTTCGAGCCGGATGAGATCCGGCTCGCGCTTGGCGTACCGGTCAGCTTCGAATTCACTTCGCTGGACGTCCCGATGGGTTTCAATTTGCCGGACTTCGGTGTGCGAAGCGATATCCTGCCCGGTATGGTGACACGGCTCCGCCTGACGCCGGACAAGGCCGGTCAGTTCCCGTTTCATTGCGATATCTTTTGCGGATCCGGCCATGAAACGATGTCCGGAATGATTGTCGTGAGTTGAGGCGTGGTCCAGTCGTCCGCCCCGAATGTCCAGGATGTTCTAGAATTCCCCCGATCCATCTCGTCTGCCGCATGTGGTCTCGTCAGGAGGAGGGCATATGAACCTGTCGCAGGTGACCGTCCAGCCGGCTCCCAGGCCCGGCAGTTCTTTCCACCAGGCCCTCCGCATCCTGCCGCGGCCGCGCCGCGCCGCCATGTTCGATATCTATGCTTTCTGCCGCGCGGTGGACGACATCGCCGATGGCGCGGCGCCGCCTGCCGAAAAGCGTGCGGCGCTGGAGCGTTGGCGCGAGGACGTGCACGCATGCATCGACGGCGCCGGCCCGGCGCATCTGGCGAACTTGCAGCGTGATATTGCCACTTTCTCACTCGCACGCCCCGATTTCGACGCCGTCATCGACGGCATGCTCATGGACGCACAGTCCGAGCCTAGCTGCGCGCCGCCGGCGGCGACGCTCGACCTGTACTGCGACCGCGTCGCCAGTGCGGTCGGCCGGCTGTCGGTCAGGGTGTTCGGCCTGCCGGACGACGACGGCATCCTGCTCGCGCATCACCTTGGGCGCGCCCTGCAGTTGACCAATATTCTGCGCGACATCGACGAGGACGCCGGCATCGGTCGCGCCTATCTGCCGCGTGAATTGCTGATGGAAGCGGGTATTGGCCCTGGCGACGGCGGGTGGAAGGCGGCGGCGATCGCAGCCGATCCCGCACTTCCGCAAGCCTGTGTCCGGCTAGCCGGCCAGGCGCGCGCCTATTTCGACGAGGCCACGAATGTCATGCGCGGTCATCGCGGCGGCTGCGTGCGGACACCGCGCATCATGGGCGCGGTGTACCAGGCGCTGCTGGCGCGCATGCTCGAGCGGGGCTGGGCCGGGCCTCGCGGCGCGGTCAGGGTCGGCAGCCTCGAACGGCTCGGCATCCTGCTGCGGCATGCCGTTCTATAGCCCATCAATTCTGTAAAGGAATCATGATGCGATATTCAGCGTTCCGGGCATTGCATGTGGGGACGGCGGGTGCAGGCGGGGTCGCGCATGAGGCGCGCAGCCGCGGTCTCGAGCAGGGAATCGAGCGCGCGCTCCGGGCGGTCCTGGCCGAGCAGCGGCCGGACGGGCACTGGGTCTACGAACTGGAAGCGGATGCCACCATCCCTGCCGAGTACGTGCTGATGGTGCACGCGCTGGGCGAGCCGGCCGACCCGGCGCTGGAAGCGCGAATCGGCCGCTACCTTCGCCGCAAGCAGGGCGCGCACGGCGGCTGGCCGCTGTTTCATGACGGCGCCTACGACCCGAGCGCCAGCGTGAAAGCTTATTTCGCCCTGAAAATGATCGGCGATTCGCCGGATGCGCCGCACATGGTCCGGGCGCGAGAGGCGATCCGGGCGCGCGGCGGCGCCGAACGCAGCAACGTGTTTACCCGCATCCTGCTGGCGCTGTACGGTGTCGTGTGCTGGGACGCCGTGCCGGTCATGCCGGTCGAAATCGCGCTGCTGCCGCGCTGGTTCCCCTTCCATTTGTCCAAGGTCTCCTACTGGACCCGCACCGTGCTGACGCCCCTGCTGGTGCTCGACGCGCTCAAGCCGCGCGCGCGCAACCCGCGCGGGGTCGGCATCGACGAGCTGTTCCTGGCGCCGCCGCGCGAGCTTGGCCCGGCAGCTTGCGCGCCGCACCAGAATCCGTTCTGGTTCGCCTTCTTCAGCAAGGCCGAGGCCTGCGTCCGACTGCTGCAGCCCGGCATGCCGGCCCGCCTGCGGCGCCGCGCGATAGCACGCGCCAGCAGTTTCGTACGCGAGCGGCTCAACGGCGAGCACGGGCTCGGCGCCATTTTTCCGGCCATGGTCAACGCCGTCATGATGTTCGATGCGATGGGCGTCCCGCGCGACGATCCGGATGCCGTCCGTGCGCGCCGTGCGGTCGACAGGCTGCTGGTGGACCGTGGCGACGAAACCTACTGCCAGCCCTGCTTTTCCCCAGTGTGGGATACCGCGCTGATGAGCCATGCCCTCCTCGAAACGGGCACGCCGGAAGCGCTCGAGGCGGCGCGCCGCGGCCTCGAGTGGCTGCGTCCCCTGCAGATCGTCGACCTGCACGGCGACTGGGCGGAGCGCCGCCCCGGCCTGCGCCCCGGTGGCTGGGCCTTCCAGTATGCGAATGCGCACTATCCGGACGTCGACGATACGGCGGTCGTGGCGATGGCCATGCATCGCTACGACCGGCTCCAGCCCGAGCCCGGTTTCCAGGACGCGGTCGAGCGCGCCCGCGAATGGGTACTCGGCATGCAGTGCCGCGGCGGGCGCCACGGGCACGGCTGGGGTGCCTTCGACCCGGAGAACACCCACCTCTACCTGAACAACATTCCCTTCGCCGATCACGGCGCGCTCCTCGATCCGCCCACTGCGGACGTGTCCGCGCGCTGCGTGTCGATGCTGGCCCAGCTCGATCCGGCTGCCTGCCGCGACCGGAAGGCGCCGGCCCGGCGTGCGCTGGCATGGCTGCTCGACGAGCAGGAAGCGTGCGGCGCATGGTATGGACGCTGGGGCATGAACTATATCTATGGCGCCTGGAGCGTGCTGTGCGCGCTCGGCGCCGCCGGCCTGGACATGAAGGACGAGGCGGCCGTGCGCGCCGTCGCATGGCTGGCATCGATCCAGAACGAGGATGGCGGCTGGGGCGAGGACGGCGACAGCTACCGTCTCGGCTACGACGGCCACCGGCCATTCCAGTCGACACCTTCGCAGACCGCATGGGCGGTGCTCGGGATGATGGCGGTGGGAGCGGTCGACTCGCCGGCCGTCGCCCGCGGCATCGCCTGGCTGCTCGAGCGGCAGCGCGAGGATGGGCTGTGGGACGAGCAACACCACACCGCGACCGGCTTCGAACGCGTGTTCTATCTGCGTTACCACGGCTATGCGCGCTATTTCCCCTTGTGGGCGCTGGCGCGCTACCGCAAGCTGCGCTTTAGCGGCGGCGGCAAGCCGGGGTATGGCATGTGAGGGACACGGGCGAGCGGGATGCCAGGGTCATCGTCGTCTGCGGCCTGGGCTTCGAAGCGGCGATCGTGTCCAGGCTGGGCGTGGCCACCGTGCGCGGGCCCGGACCGCAGCGGATTGCCGATGGGCTCGATGCCCTGCTCGCCGGGCAGCGCGGGCGCGCCGGGGACTGGGCCGGCATCCTGAGCTTTGGCTGCGCCGGCGCCACCGATCCCTCACTGCGGCCGGGCGACTGCCTGCTGGCGTCAAGCGTGTGGAGCGCGGCCGGGGCGTTTCCCGTGGATCGCGCCTGGTCGCGTGCACTGCGGGCCCGGCTGCCGCAGGCGCGCGAAGGCCTGCTCGCAGGGCTGGATTTCCCGCTCGCCACGAGCAGGGACAAGGCAAGGCTGTGGCAAGAGACGGGCGTGCGCGCGGTCGACATGGAATCGCATGCGGCGGCGCTGGCGGCGAGGCGTCATGGCCTGCCGTTCGCAGCCTGCCGGGTGGTGCTGGACCCCGCCTGGCGCAGCCTGCCCGCATGCGCCCTGGCTGCGATGCGCCCTGGCGGCGGCACCGACATCCCGGCGCTCCTGCGCGGCCTCGCGGCGGCACCGCATGAAGCCGCCGCACTGGCCGTTTTGGCGCTGGATGCCTGGCGCGCGCGGCGTTCCCTGCTGCGCCTGGCCGTGCGGCTCGGCGGGGCGCTGGCGCCGCCGCGTTGAGTCACTTGTTCTTGCCGGCGGGGCGGTCGCCCGCCGTGCCGCCTCCGGTCGCATTGCTCTTCTGGTCCGCCTCGTAGTCGGGCAGGGCCCGCGGCTGCTCTTCCTCGATTTTGGACTGCCGTTGCGCCAGCCAGGCGTCGCGTACGAACAGGTATTTGTCGAGGGCCGCCTGTTCCAGCAGATTGGTCGCGTTCAGGTAGCGGGCACGTTCGCTGACGAAGTTGATTCCCCACAATGAATTGCGAACCGCGGGGCGGGCGTAGTTGACGGGCGTAACGAACTGGTCGGCGCCGAAGCCGGCGGCGTCGCGGAAGGTGCTGGGCCCGAACAGCGGCAGCACCAGATAGGGACCGCTCGCCACGCCATAGTGGGCCAGGGTCAGGCCGAAGTCCTGGTTGTGTTTGGGAATCCCGGCCGGCGTCGCGATGTCGAGGAAGCCCAGGAGGCCAAACGTGCTGTTGACGGCCACTCGCATCAGGTCGGACATGCCGTCCATGAGGCGCAGCTGGGCGAAATTGTTGAACATGACCGGTACATCGCCCAGGTTGGCGAAGAAATTCGCGATGCCCGTACGGATCGGACTCGGCACGACGCGGTTGTAGCCGCGCGCCACCGGCTGGGCGACGGTGCGGTCGACGGCGTCGTTGACGCGCCAGGTGACGCGATTGAGCGGCTCCAGAGGATCGGCTGGATTGCTGCCCGGGCCGGTGGCGCAGCCACCCAGTGCGGCGAGGCCGGCGAGAGCGGCCAGGCGGATCGCGGGTGGCGCAGCGGAGGGTTGGATGTGTGTTCGCATACGGTTCTGGCCTTGGACGTTTCAGGTGGACGAAGGCGCGCGTGCGCTACTGGCCTGACGCTGCCGCGCGCGCGGCTGGCCAAGCAGGATAGGCTGGAAGAAGACGGCGCCGATCAGCGTACAGATCAGGGACAGCACGAGCAGCTCGCCCATGCTGGCGGTGCCAGGATGCCCGGACAGCCACAGGCTGCCGAAGGCAGTCCCGGTGGTGGCGGCGCTGACGACGATGGCTTCGGTCAGCCCGTGCTGGAGCAGAGCGGCTTCACCGCTGCGCCATGCCATGACATAGTAGATCTTGAACGCCACGCCCACGCCGAGCAGCAGGGGCAGGGCGATGATGTTGGCGAAGTTCAGGGATATGCCCAGCAGGACGCTGGCTTCGAGCGTGACGAGGCCCGAGACCAGCAGTGGCACCATGGTCCTCAGCACGTCGCCGAACTGGCGGAAGGCGAGCCACAGCAGCAGTGTAATCGTGAGCACGGCCAGCACCGCTGCCTGCACGAAGGCATCGACGATGAGCGAGGCCGCACCGAGCACCGAGATCGGGCCGCCGCTGGCGTCCGGCGCCACGCGCTGCACGGCCAGCGCGAAGCGGCGCAGGCGTGCGCTTTCCTCGGCGGCACTGTCCGCTTTTGCCCCGGTGGCGCGGCGGGGGCTGACGTCGACCAGCGCGCGGCCATCCGGGGTCATCCAGTTGTGCTTCAGCTGCCCGGGCAGGCTGGCGAGCGTCACCGGGGCGGCCTGCAGCGCCAGCTTGAGGCCGTCCAGTGCCAGCCGGAGCGGGGCGGCGATGGCGGCCTCGGCACGATCGCGCGCGGCGGCATCGGCACGCGCCAGCGCAGCCAAGGCATGGCTCAGGCGTGTGGCATGAAAGGCGCCAGGGCCGGGATGGTCGAGTGCCGCGTTGCGCAGCGAGACAGCGGCGGCCTGTAGCGCCGCCACGCGGGTGCCGTCGGTGGCCGGAGGCAGGGGCTGCTGATACAGTACCGGCGTCAGGACGGCCGCGGTCGCGGCGATGCGCTGGAGCTTGGCGGGTTGCTGCTCCGGCACCAGACTGGCAAGGGTCAGCGCCTGTGCGACTTCCGGCAGTGTTTCGATGCGTGCGGCGACGGTCCGGGCCTGCTCCAGCGAGGGCGCCAGCACCTGGACATTGTCGAGGCCGATGTCGGTGCTGCGCGACATCGCCTGCAGCGAAGTCATCGATTCGCTGCGGGGATCCTTCAGGTGCAGCGGATTGAAGTCGAATTCGAGATTGCCCAGCAGCGGCAATCCGGCGGCCACCATGGCCAGGGTGCCGGCCAGCAGCGGCTTGCGATGCGCCTGCAGCGCCCGGTCGACCGGCGCCAGCCAGGGAAAGCCCGGCGCGGTCCGGCCGGGCGGCGGATCGAGCAGCCGGATCAGCGCCGGCAGTACCGTCAGGCAGGAGGGCAGCGCCACGAACAGGATCCCGCAGCCGGCGATCTGGCCCAGCTCGGCAACGCCGCGGTAGGCCGTCGGCAGGAAGGCGAGGAAACCGAAGGCGGTGGCGATCGCCGCCAGCAGGAGCGGCAGCGCGATCGCCCGACCGGCCTCGTGCAGGGCCTGCGCGGTGCTGGTGCGGCGCTGGTGCATCTCGCGGAAGCGCACGCCGAACTGGATGCCGAAGTCGATGCCGATCCCGACGAACAGGATGGCGAAAGCGATCGAGATGAGGTTCAGTGCGCCGACCATCATGATGCCCAGCGCCGCCGTCAGGGCCAGGCCGCCGGCCATGGTCAGGCAAACGGCCAGGATCAGTCGCCCGGAGCGCAGCGCATACCAGAGCAGGGCCAGCACCAGCAGCAAGGCGGCTACGCTGGTGGCCAATGAGCCTTCCTGCAGCGAGGCGAATTCGTCGTCCGACAGCGGAATCGGCCCGGTCAAGCTGACATTCGCCTGGTAGCGCTGGGCCAGGCGCAGCTCGCGCGCGCTGGCCCGGACCGCTGCCGCCGCCGCCGAGCCCGGCATCAGGTCCTTGAAGTCCAGCACTGGAATGGCTTCGACCAGGCTGAAGGCACTGCCCGCCGGGCCGGTGTCGACCAGGTTCTGCCAGGAGAGCGCGGCCTGGCGTCCGGCCAGCACGCCTTCGACCGCGTCGGCGCTCTGCGCGAGCAGCGGCGCCATGCCGGGCAATCCGATCTGGCCGCTCTGCAGCGGCGCGCCCAGCGAGACCGACAGCAGGTTGGCCAGGCCGCGCAGGGAGGGATCGCGGGCCAGGGCGTTGAGCAGGGGGCGGGCATCGCGCAGGCCATCGGTCAGGCGGCCCAGCTCGGCCTCCGGCACATAGAGCAGGCCGTTACGACGGAAGAAGTCCTCGCCCTCGCCAAGGCTGACAGAACGGAAGCGGTCCGGCTGCCGGCGCAGGCTGGCCGCCAGTTCGCGCGCCGCCTGCGCGGCCAACTCGGGCGCGGGGGCGCGCACGACAACCAGCGTCGTATCGCTGCGACCCGGGAAGGCTGCGGCGACGGCGGCGTCGCGTCTCGCCCAGGGCGCATCCGGATCCATCAGGCGGCCGACGTCCGTGGTGATGGCGAAATGGCCGGCGACATACAGGCAGGCACCGGCCACCAGCAGTGCGAACCCCGCCACGACGGCCCAGGCGTAGCGCACCGAGAGGTCGACGATCCTGGCGATCAGTGTGGTCAGCATGTGCTCGTGATAATGGAGTCTGGCTCATTAAACCCGAGAACACGCCGCCGCATCGCACGATTCGCCGCGCCGCCGGGCCACCGAAGCGGGCCCTTGCCGCCCTTTGCGCTACACTGGTGCGGCCCGCGTCGGGCCACTCATCGGGAGACGCAGAATGAAGCTTTCGAGGCCCTCCTTGCTATTGTCGATCGCCGTGCTGTGCCTGGCGGCCTTGCCTGGCGCCCATGCCGGGCAGGCCGAGCCGGACCCTCTGGCATCGGCGCAGGCGAGCCGCTCGCCCGAGCAAGTGGTGAAATCCACGATTGAGGGCGTGATGGCGGCAATCCGCAGCGACGCGGGCGCCCGCGCCGGCGATCCGGAGCGGACTTATCAGGTGGTCCGGCAAACTTTCTTGCCGTCCACCGACTTCATGTTGACCACCCAGTACGCGGTCGGTCCGGCCTGGGGCTCGGCGACTCCGGCCCAGCGCGAGGCGCTGTTCACCCAGTTCCAGACCCTGCTGGCGCGCACTTATGCGCTGCAGCTGACCCAGATCCGCGAGCAGGACACGAGCTTCAGCTATGCGAAGCCGGCGCCGCTGCCGGCCGGCGCCAGCGACGCGGTGGTCAAGACCAGCGTCGT
The DNA here is from genome assembly GCF_056399665.1 of Massilia sp. 01N410. NCBI lineage: Bacteria > Pseudomonadati > Pseudomonadota > Betaproteobacteria > Burkholderiales > Oxalobacteraceae > Massilia > Massilia sp. 01N410. The sequence continues at coordinate 587,764 of NZ_JBFTRV010000001.1, forward strand.
GACCGGTGGCGAAGTCATGCCGATCGCCTATCGCCTGCGCAAGACCGGCGCCGGCTGGAAGATCTACGACATCGACATGATGGGCGCCTGGATGATCCAGGTCTACCGCCGCCAGTTCGCAGCCCGGCTGTCTGCGGGCGGCGTCGATGGACTGATCAGCTACCTGGCGGCGCACAACGCGGCCCCTTGATGCTTTCCCGGCGCCAGCGGCCCGCTTCGAACCATTGCCACGACAACAGTGCGGGAATGGCGATGAGGATTTCGCGCATGCGCTTGACCAGGGCCAGCGACAGGGACACCTCGCCGCCCACGCCGGCGAGGTGGCCGAACAGGATGGTGGCCGCCTCCTGCACACCGAGTCCGGCCGGCACCATGAAGCCGGCATGGCGCGCCGCCTGGGTCAGGGACTCGATCGCGAGCGCCGTCGGCAGGCCCACCGGATGGCCGAGCAGGCGCAGCGCATACCAGGTCTCGAAGCATCCCGCGAAATAGGACAGCAGCTGCCAGCCCAGCGCGCGCAGCAGGAGGACGTGCTGTCCGAACAGCCGGGCGACGGCGGCATCCAGGGCGGCGCCGTCCAGGCCCAGGCCGGCCACGATGCGGTCGCCGGACAGACGCAGCGCCAGGGCCTCCAGCCGCCGGAAGGCCTGGCCGCCGCGCAGCAGCCACCAGGCCAGCAGCGGCAGTGGCAGCGACAGCAGCAGGCTGGCCCCGATCACCCAGACCTGGCCCATGCCGGCGGCCACATGCGCCATCAGCACCAGGCCCAGGCCACAGAACAGGTACAGCACGGCGATCGTGATCAGCACTTCGACGATCACGCTGGCGGTGACGCCGGCGGTGTCGGGAACACGCAGGCGCGCCAGGCGCACCCCCGCCAGCTCGCCGCCGACGCCGGCGGCGGGCAACAGGCGGTTGATGGCTTCGCGTACCGAAGCGACCCACAGCAGGTAAGCGAGGCCGGGCGGACGCGGCGGCGCGGCATCGGGTGCGGTGTCGCGCCCTGGCCCGGTCGGCAGGGAGAACCAGGGTTCGAGCAGAATTCGCCAGGCCCAGGCGTCCAGCGCCAGCGTGCCGAGGCGGACGGGTACCAGCAGCAGTAGCGGCCAGCCGGCATGGGCAAAGGCGCGCAGCACGTCCCGCCAGCCCTGCCACGCGACCAGCGCGCACAGCAGCGCCAGCCCGGCGATCGCTGCGCCGATGACCAGCCGCCTCATGCGCACACGAGGTCGGCGAAGCCGCCGAAGCGGAAGCCGCGTGCGCGCAGGCGGTCGCGCGCCTGGCGGACGCGTGGCGACACCAGTGCGCCGTATTCGTCCGCGTGGCGGTAGCCCGTCATCGAAGCGGCGATCGCCGCGCCCGACTCCAGGGCGGGGTGCAGATAGAGTTCGCCGACGCCGGAAGCAGGCAGTTCCCGCAGCGCAGCCAGGAGTGCCTCTTCATCGAAACGTCCCGACAGGCGAAGGCCGACGATATAGTCGTTGTGGCGGATGCCGGCCGCCCGCAGCCGGGCTCGCAGCAGGAGCAGCCAGGGCCTCAGCCAGAACGGCAGGCCGTCTTCGAGCGGCAGGCGTACCGCGTGCAGTCCGAATTCGCGGCCGATTTCCAGGATCAGGGACAGCACGGTGGGATGCAGGTGGAAGTGCTTGTGTGCATTGAGGTGGTCGAGTGCCAGTCCGGTGGCGGCGAATTCTTCGAACTGGGCGCGAATCTCGAGCGCCAGCTGGGACCGGACCCGGGGCAGGAAGAAGAAGCGGAAGCCGTCGCGCACCATGCGCGAGCCGAAGCGGCCGGAGGCGTCGACGAGGTCGGGGATCAGGCAGCGCGGAAGGCAGGGTTCGCCATCGGCGAGCACCAGGTGCAGGCCGACCCGCAGCGCGGGACAGGCGCGCGCGCGCGCCAGCGCATCGCCTGCGGCAGCCGCGCCGACCATCAGGCTTGCGGCGGACAGGACGCCGCCGCGATGCGCGCGCTCGACCGCCTGGTTGACGCTGGCGTGGAGGCCGAAATCGTCGGCGGTGATGATCAGGCCGGGGCCGGGTGCGGCATTCATGCCTGATGCGCGCGCAGGAAACGGAAGAATTCCACGCCCTCGCGCAGGCGCCGCTTCGTCATCTCCCAGCTCTTCATCATTTCGCGCACGATCTCCCAGATCTTCGAGGGGCGGAAGTAAAAGCTGCGGTAGAAGCGTTCCACGCCGTGGTACATCTCTTCGCTCGACAGGTGCGGATAGCTGAGGGCGGCCAGTTGTACCCCGCTCTCGTTGACCAGGTTGATGGTCCGGTTGGGCGGAATCCATTGGTTCTCGACCGCCTGCTCGTAGAGCCGGGTGCCGGGGTAGGGCGCCGCCAGCGACACCTGGATCGTGTGCGGGTTGATTTCCTTGGCAAACGCGATCGATTTTTCGATCGTCTCGCGTGTCTCGCCGGGCAGGCCGAGGATGAAGGTGCCGTGCACGGTGATGCCGAGGGCGCGGCAGTCGGCGGCGAAACGCCGCGCGATGTCGGTGCGCAGGCCCTTCTTGATGTTCAGGAGGATCTGGTCGTCGCCGGATTCGTAGCCCACCAGCAGCAGGCGCAGGCCGTTGTCCTTCATGATCTTCAGGGTGGAGTACGGTACGTTGGCCTTGGCATTGCACGACCAGGTGACGCCGAGCGCGCCGAGGCCGCGCGCGATTTCCTCGGCGCGCGGGCGGAAATCGGTGAAGGTATCGTCGTCGAACATGATCTCCTTCACTTCCGGCATGTTCTCCTTGATCCAGCGTACCTCCTCCAGCACGCTTTCCGGCGAGCGGATCCGGTAGCGATGCCCGCCGACGGTCTGCGGCCACAGGCAGAAGGTGCAGCGCGAGCGGCAGCCGCGTCCGGTGTACAGCGAGACATAGGGATAGTTCAGGTAGCCGATGAAATAATTGCGGATATTCAAGTCCCGCTTGTAGACTGGAGCGACGAAGGGCAGTTCGTCCATGTTCTCGATCATCGCGCGCGGCGGATTATGGCGGATGCTCCCATCCCTGTCGCGCCAGCTGATGCCGTCGACTTCCGCGAAGGGCAGGCCGGCGGCCAGGTCGCGGCAGGTGTAGTCGAATTCCTCGCGCGCCACGAAGTCGATCGCGGGACTCGCCGCCAGCGATGGCCCTGGATCGACGGCGACCTTGGCGCCCACCATGCCGACCAGGATGGCCGGCCTGTTCTCCTTGAGCAGTTCGGCGAAGCGCGCATCGCTGGGGAAGGAGGGCGTACTGGTGTGGATGATCACCAGCTCGTAGCCGCAGGCGATGGCCAGGGTCTGTTCAACCGTCAGTCCATCCGCCGGCGCGTCGAGCAGGCGGCTGCCAGGTACCAGGGCGGCCGGCTGGGCCAGCCAGGTAGGGTACCAGAAGGAGCGGATCTCCCGTTTGGCCTGGTAGCGCGAACCGGCGCCGCCGTCGAAGCCGTCGAAGGACGGCACTTGCAGGAAGAGCGTTTTGCGCTGCGGGTTCGTGGTCATCGGGGGCTCCGTCCGGGTTCGGGTTTGTCGAGGGAGGATGGCGGTGCGCCGGCGCCGCGCTCGCGGCGGTCGCGTCGGTCGACACACAGCAGGTGATCGCGCCATTGTGCGGTGGCGCCGATGAACGCGCTCAGCCATTCCAGCAGCAGCAGGCAGTCGCGCAGCGGCGCCATGCAAAAGTTTCCGGCGCCCGCCGCCGTGCGCGCTTGCAGGCCCAGGCGTGCGCACAGGCCGACCGAAGCCAGGGCCCAGCTCCAGGCGCCGGGTGAGAGCCACAGGCCGAGTGCGAGCATCGGCAGCGTGAAGGTCACGAAACAGAACGCATAGCCGGGCGGATTGAGCGAACGGATCGTCTGCATCCAGCGCCGCTCGCGCCGCCAGAGCGCGCCCAGGCTCGCTTCCGTGACGTCGGTGGACACGCGCACGTCGGAGAGGGCCGTCGCAAGTCCGCGCCGGCGCGCCAGTTCGCCGAGCCAGAAGTCGTCCGCCAGCCTGTCCTTCAAGGCGTCGAAGCCACCGATGGCACGCAGCACCTCGGTGCGCAGGGCGATGGTGGCGCCAAAGCCGAAATCGCTGCTGCCGCCGCGGCTCGCCACGGCGACCGAGGGGGCGAACCAGGTGTCGATGAAGAGCGCGCCCAGGCGGCTCCAGAAGCCGCCGGTCGCCCGGCCACGGTAGAGGCAGGTGACGATGCCGACCCGCGGGTCGGCCAGCGGCGCGGTGACGCGTTCCAGATAGTCGGGCTCGACGGCGACGTCGCTGTCCGCCAGCACCAGCCAGGGATGGCGGGCCTGCGGTGCCATGTTGATCAGGTTGCTGACCTTGAGGTTGCTTCCGTGCACCCGCGAGTCGATCACCAGTGCCATGTCGAGTGCGGGATAGCGCAGCCGGATGCGCTCGACCACAGCAATGGCCGGGTCGTCGGGCGCCCGCACGCCGAACACGACCTGGAAGCGTGGGTGGCTTTGCGTGCAGAGTGTGGCGAGATTCTGTTCGAGGCGGGGCTCGGCGCCGCACAGCGGCTTCAGCACGCTCACGGGAACCCGCGCCCCGGGGGCGCCGGCCCGTGCGCGCGGCCAGGTACGGGGACGGCACAGCAGCGCCGCCAGCGCATACAGCGTGGCGAGCACGATGAGGAGTGAACCGGCGACGGCGCTCAAGAGTAGCATCGGATGGCGCTCCCGCGCATGTCAGGCCGGCCCGGCGGTGCCGGCCGCAGGCGCCTGTGCCGCCTTGCGCCCGCGGATCTCCTCGAGCTTGATGGCGACGTGCCGCGCATGGACGTACTGGGCGGGCCGCTGGCCTTCGAGTGCGATGTCCGGCGCCATCGGGCCGCTCGTGGCCACGCCCTTCAGGGCGACCCGCGCGGCGCTCAGCGGGTGGACGAAGGTGTCGGCCACCGCGCTGGCCTCGTAGCCGCTGTGCACCATGCAGTTGGCGCATTTCTCGTAGCGGCCGGTGCCGTAGGCATCCCAGTCGGTCTCTTCCATCAGTGCCTTGAAGGTGGGCGCATAGCCTTCCCCCAGCAGGTAGCAGGGCCGCTGCCAGCCGAACACGGTACGCGCCGGGTTCCCCCAGGGGGTGCAGTGATAGGTCTGGTTCCCGGCCAGGAAGTCGAGGAAGAGGCTGGACTGGCTGAAAGGCCAGCGCCGGCCGCCTTCGCCACGTGCCAGGATGTCGCGGAACAGTTGCCGGGTCGCGTTGCGGTTCAGGAAGTGCTGCTGCTCGGGGGCGCGCTCGTAGGCATAGCCTGGCGAGACGGTGATGCCGTCCACGCCGAGTTCCCCGACCGCGTCGAAAAACGCGGCGACCCGTTCGGGCTCGGCATCGTTGAAGAGCGTGCAGTTGATGTTGACGCGGAAGCCTGCCTGCTTGGCGCGCCGGATCGCGGCCACCGCGCGCTTGTACACGCCGCGCTGGCTCACCGCGCGGTCGTGGGTCTCTTCGTCGCCGTCGAGGTGTACCGACCAGACGAAGAAGGGACTGGGCCGGTACTGGTCCAGCTTCTTTTCCATCAGCAGCGCGTTGGTGCACAGGTAGACGAACTTGCGGCGCGCAACGATGCCGGCGGCGATGGCGGGCATGTCCCTGTGCAGCAAGGGTTCGCCGCCGGCGATCGACACCACCGGGGCGCCGCACTCGTCCACCGCGCCGAGGCAATCCTCGAGCGACAGCCGCTGGTCCAGGATCTCGTCCGGATAATCGATCTTGCCGCAGCCCGAGCAGGCCAGGTTGCAGCGGAACAAGGGCTCGAGCATCAGCGCGAGCGGATAGCGCTTCTGGCCGGCGAGGTGCTTGCGCAGCACGTAGGCGCCGACCAGGGTTTTCTGGAGAAGGGGAATTGCCATGAAACCTCCGTTAGGCGTTCAGGCGGTGCAGTCCGCCAGTTCGGCAGGCAGGCGGAACTCCACGCGTTCCACCGGGCCGTCCATGGTCGCGACTTCGACCGGACCCAGGCGCCGCAGGGTGTCGATGACATCCTCGACCATCGCTTCGGGCGCCGAGGCGCCGGCCGTGATGCCCACCGTGGCGGCGCTCGCCACCCACGCGGGATCGAGCTCGCTGCCGTCGGCCAGCAGGTAGCTCGGGATCCCGCATTCGGCACCGAGTTCGCGCAGCCGGTTCGAGTTCGAACTGTTGGCGGCGCCGACCACCAGCAGCACATCGACCTGCCTGGCCAGTTCGCGCACGGCGCGCTGGCGATTCTGGGTCGCGTAGCAGATGTCCCGCACTTCCGGCCCGACGATGTCGCTGAAGCGCCGCTGCAGCGCCGCGATGACGCCGCGGGTGTCGTCGACGCTCAGCGTGGTCTGGGTGATGTAGGCCAGCGGCGTGTCGGCCGGCAGCTCGAGCGTCTCTGCTTCCCGCTCGTTCTGGACCAGCAAGACCGGGCCGTCGATCTGGCCCATCGTGCCCTCGACCTCCGCATGGCCGGCGTGGCCGATCAGGATCACTGTGCGGCCGCCGGCAACGTACTGGCGGCCCTGGATGTGGACCTTGGTCACCAGCGGACAGGTGGCGTCCAGCACGTGCAGGCCGCGCGCCTGTCCGTCCGCCTCGACCTTGCGCGCCACGCCGTGGGCGCTGAAGACGGTCACGGCGCCCGGCGGCACCTGCTCGAGTTCGTCGACGAACACGGCGCCCTTGTCCCGCAGGCCGTCGACCACGGTCTTGTTATGGACGATCTCGTGGCGCACATATACCGGCGCGCCATGCCGGTCGAGCGCGCGCTCGACGATCTCGATGGCGCGGACGACGCCGGCGCAGAATCCGCGCGGTTGGGCAAGAATGACTCGCATGGGCGCTCTCCATGAAGGCGGTTAAGCGATGTTTTGATTACAATCGGCTCACGGACGCCGGCTTCGGGCGCCGCGTGGAGGTGCCGATGGCTGGACAGGAAAGGATCTTGATCACCGGCGCGGCCGGCTTCATCGGTTCCGCCGTGGCGCGCGCGGCCCTCGTGCAAGGCCACCCGGTACGCCTGCTGGTGCGTGCAAGCAGTCCGCGTGCCAACCTCGATGGGCTCGATGCGGAGCTCGCGGTCGGCGACGTCAGGGACCAGGCCGCCGTCGAGCGTGCGCTGGACGGCGTTTCCTGCCTGCTGCACGTGGCGGCCGACTATCGCCTGTGGGCGCGCGATCCCGACGAGATCGTGCGCAACAACGTCCAAGGGACGGCTGCCGTCATGCGGGCGGCGCTGGCCGCCGGCGTCGGGCGCCTGGTCTACACGAGCAGCGTCGCCACCCTGCGCGTCGGACCGGACACCGTGGCGGCCTGCGAGGACGAACCGGCGGCGCCCGAGCAGGCGATCGGCGCCTACAAGCGCAGCAAGATCCTGGCCGAGCGCCTGGTCGAACGGATGGTGGCCGAGGAAGGCCTGCCGGCCGTGATCGTCAATCCGTCCACGCCGATCGGCGCGCGCGACCTGCGGCCGACGCCGACCGGACGCATCATCGTCGAAGCGGCGCGCGGACGCATGCCGGCCTTCGTCGAGACCGGCCTGAACCTCGTCGACGTGGACGATGTGGCGCAGGGCCACCTGCTGGCACTCGCGCGCGGACGTATCGGCCAGCGCTACATACTGGGTGGCAGCAACCTCATGCTGCGCGAGTTGCTCGGCGAGATCGCGACCCTTATGGGACGCCGTCCGCCCCGGGTCAGGCTGCCGGTGGCGCCTCTGATTCCGCTGGCCCATGCGGCCGAGGGCATTGCCCGCCTGAGCGGGCGCGAGCCCTTCCTGACCGTGGACGGCCTGCGCATGTCGCGCAACCGGATGTTCTTTACCTCCGCCAAGGCCCAGCGCGAGCTGGGATACCGGCCGCGCGCCCACGCGGAGGCGCTGCGGGCGGCGCTCGCCTGGTTCGAAGGCGCCGGCTACCTGGGGTAGGATGCAGGCCGGCAAGCGGGCAATCGTCGCTGGCATCGCTGGCTCTCAGTGCGGGCGTTCGGCGTGCCGGGCGGCGGCGCGGGTTTTGCTACGGGGCAGCAGCCGGAGCGCCAGGCGCGCCATGCGCGGCACCGTGAGCGGACGCTGGAGACGCTGGTCGTAGCCGGCGAAGCGGCGTTCGTTCTCTTGCAGGCACAGCGCCAGCAACTCGCGCAAGGTCGGCGCTTCGGCCGCCACCGATTGCGCGCCGTTCAGCGTGAAATTGTTGTCCGGCGCGGCCGCGTCGTCGCCGTCGATGGAGCGTGCCAGACCGATGCGCTCCCAGGCCAGGAAGGCCCAGACACGGGCGACCCTGGCCTCGAAACGCAGGCGCCGCCAGAGGCCGAGATGGGCCCGGTGCCAGGCCAGCCAGTTGGCAAACAACAGGATGTGGCGGCATTCCTCCTGCATGACGGGCTCGAAGGTTTCCACCAGTTCGCAGGGGAACAGGCCCGAGCGGCGCGCCACTTCGAACAGGCCGAAGGCAAAGAAACTGTCGATGCATTCGCTGTAGCCGGTGACCAGGTAGGCCCACTCCGTGTCGCCGGGCAAGGCATAGGGGGCCTCGGGCGCCAGTTGGATGCCGTAAGCTTCGACCATGCGCGACAGGACTTCCTTGTGCCGGTTTTCCTCCCAGGCATTGAGGGCGAGCGCACAGCGGATGTCCGGGTTCGAGACGGTGCCGGCGTAGGCGGCCATGCGCAGGCGCGCCTTGCCTTCGGTCTGGACCGCGATATCCCAGATCGGCAGCGCGACGATGCGCGCCAACGCAGCCGGGTCGAGCGCCGGCCAGTCGAGCACCGCGGGCCGGTAAGGATTGAAGGTGTCGCGGAACATGCGGCAGGTCTCGGTCCGGTGCAGGTCGGTTCCCGGCACCAGCGGACCCGCAGCCTGGCTGACCCAGCGCCGCATGCCTGCATCCGCGGCGTCGAGCGCCGCACGGTCGGCGCGCGACGTATCCTGTGGCGGCGGACAGAAGCCGGGCACGAGTCGCTCGATATCGAAATCATCGTACAAATACTTGCCCATGCGATTCCCCCGCAGGCCGCCTATCCGTGCGAACGATCATACACGGGTGTCTTTGGCGACGGCACACGCAAACTCCGTGTCGTCCCGAACGGACATCGTGCTTTGCCGAAGCATCGTCCTGGAGCCTGTTCCGAAATATAATAGGCGACCGAAGTTTTACTTCAGGCAGTATCTAGACTCATGGAGCCCTGTTCGACAGGGCTCTGTTTTTTGCACTTTGAGCACAAAATTTGGACTCCTTCCATGGAAATTAAAGTCAACTTTCTCGACAAGCTGCGCCTCGAGGCCAAGTTCGATGACTTCACGGTGATCGCCGACCAGCCGATCCGCTACAAGGGCGACGGCTCGGCGCCTGGCCCCTTCGACTACTTCCTGGCCTCGTCGGCCCTGTGTGCGGCTTACTTCGTGAAGTTGTACTGCAACACCCGCAACATCCCGACCGAAAACATCCGTCTTTCGCAGAACAATATCGTCGATCCGGAAAACCGCTACCAGCAGATCTTCAAGATCCAGGTCGAGCTGCCGCCGGATATCTCCGAAAAGGACCGCCAGGGCATCCTGCGTTCGATCGACCGCTGCACCGTGAAGAAAGTGGTGCAGACCGGTCCCGAATTCGTGATCGAGGAAGTCGAGAACCTGGACGCCGATGCGCAAGCCCTGCTGACCGTGCAGTCGTCGGCCGAATCGAGCACCTATATCCCGGGCAAGGATCTGCCGCTGGAGCAGACCATCGCCAATATGTCGGGCCTGCTGGCGGGACTGGGCATCAAGATCGAAATCGCGTCCTGGCGCAATATCGTGCCGAATGTCTGGTCGCTGCATATCCGCGATGCGCATTCGCCGATGTGTTTCACCAATGGCAAGGGCGCGACCAAGGAAAGCGCACTGGCCTCGGCCCTGGGCGAGTACATCGAACGCCTGAGCAATAACCACTTCTATGCCGGCGCCTACTGGGGCGAGGAAATCGCCAACGCCCCCTTCGTGCATTATCCGGACGAGCGCTGGTTCAAGCCCGGCGCCGACGATGCGCTGCCGCCCGAGATCCTGGACGAGTATTGCCTGGGCATTTACGATCCCGAGGGCGAACTGCGCGGCTCCCACCTGTACGACACCAACTCCGGCAACGTCGAGCGCGGCATTGTCTCCCTGCCGTATGTGCGGCAGTCGGATGGCGAGACCGTGTATTTTCCGTCCAACCTGATCGAAAACCTCTACGCCAGCAATGGCATGAGCGCCGGTAATACGCTGGCCGAAGCCCAGGTGCAGTGCCTGTCCGAGATTTTCGAACGGGCGGTCAAGCGCGAAATCATCGAAGGCGAAATCGCCTTGCCCGATGTGCCGCAGGAAGTATTGGCGAAATACCCCGGCATCGTGGCCGGGATCCAGGGCCTGGAAGAGCAGGGCTTTCCGGTGCTGGTCAAGGATGCCTCGCTGGGCGGACAGTATCCGGTCATGTGCGTCACCCTGATGAATCCGCGTACGGGCGGCGTGTTTGCTTCCTTCGGCGCGCATCCGAGCTTCGAGGTGGCGCTCGAGCGCAGCCTGACGGAATTGCTGCAAGGCCGTAGTTTCGAAGGTTTGAACGATCTGCCGCCGCCGACCTTTGCCAGCGAAGCCGTGACCGAGCCCTACAACTTCGTCGAGCACTTCATCGATTCGAGCGGCGTGGTGTCGTGGCGCTTCTTCAGCGCCAGATCCGAATACGATTTCGTCGAGTGGGATTTCTCGGGCGAGGGCAGCAATTCGAATGCGGACGAAGCAGCGACCCTGCTCGGCATTCTCGAAGACATGGGCAAGGAGGTCTATATGGCCGTGTATGACGAGCTGGGCGCCACCGCCTGCCGCATCCTGGTGCCCGGCTACTCCGAAATCTATCCGGTCGAGGATCTGGTCTGGGACAACACCAACAAGTCGCTGCTGTTCCGTGAAGATATCCTGAACCTGCACCGCCTCGGCGACGATGCCCTGGCCGCATTGCTGGAGCGTCTCGAGAACAACGAGCTGGACGAGTATTCCGACATCGCCACCCTGATCGGCATCGAATTCGACGAAAACACGGACTGGGGACAGCTGACCGTGCTGGAACTGAGGCTGCTGATCAATCTCGCCTTGAAGCAGTTTGAAGAAGCCCAGGAACTGGTGGGCGCCTTCCTGCAGTACAACGACAATACCGTCGAACGCCGCCTGTTCTACCAGGCCCTGAATGCGGTACTGGAAGTGGTGCTCGACGACGAGCTGGAACTGGACGATTACGTGGTCAATTTCCGCCGCATGTACGGCAATCCGCGCATGGACGCGGTGCTGGGTTCGGTGGACGGCAGCGTCCGGTTCTTCGGCTTGAGCCCGACGAGCATGAAACTCGAAGGTCTCGACAGGCATCAACGCCTGATGGACAGCTACAAGAAACTGCACAAGGCAAGGGCCAACAGCAAATGACCATCTTCGCTACTCCCGTATTCGACGCCACCGTGATCTACGAAGGCAAGGAACTCTTCAAAGGCCGCGGCGCCGCAAGCATGTGGGCCGAAAAGCTGGCCCGGGAAATCGAAAGCCCCGTCACGGTGGAAAAGATCGGTACCGGCTGGGCCCTGTGCGGCAGCGTCGACGGTGTCGAGTGCAAATGGGGCATTCTCGGCCAGCGCCTCAAGCGCCTGGACTGAGAGGGGCGTCAGGCAAGCATGTCGACTTCATCGCTGACGATCTCGCGCATCCTTCACGCTGGCTACGTGGTCGAATGCGGGGGCACCCGCATCGCATTCGATACGATCTTCGAGAATCCGTTCAGCCGCAACTGCCACGCCTTTCCCGACGTCCGCTTCGACCAGAAGCAGATCCGGCGCCTGCGTTTCGACGCCGTGTTCATCTCACACTTTCACGACGACCACTGCTCGCTGGAGAGCCTCGACCTGCTGGACCGCGCGACGCCGCTGTACATCTACTGCATCTTCGAGGAATTGTTCGAGATGGTGAGCCAGCTCGGCTTCGAACGGGTGCATCCCTTGCGGCTGAACGAGCCGGTCGAGGTAGGCGCCTTCGAGGTCGTGCCGCGTGAGGCGATGGATGCCGACGTCGACTCGATGTTCCAGGTGAAGGCGGCCGGGCTGAACCTCCTCAACGTCGTCGATTCCTGGATCGACGAGGAAACCCTCGCCAAACTGGTCGGAGAGGGGCCCTGGGACATGGTGTTGTGGCCGTTCCAGACCATGCGCGAACTCGAAGTGCTGGCGCCCTCGCGTGCCGTTGCGGCGCCGCCAGCCCTGCCGGAAGAGTGGTTGCCCCAACTGAAGGCCCTGAATCCGCGCTATGTCGTGCCGAGCTCCTGCCAGTTTTTGCAGGAACCGTGGTCGTGGTACAACCGTGCGTTCTTTCCGATTTCGTATGCACAGTTCGGACGGGAGGTGGCGGCGGCGCTGCCGCAGGCGCAGGTGGTGAGGCTCGAACCCGGGATGTCGGTGCGGCTCGACGCCACGTCGCTGCAGCCGGCGCCGCCCCTGGGCTGGGTGATTCCGGTCGGCTGCCAGGATGTCGATTACGTCTACGAGGGTATTGCGACGCCGCCGTCGACGGCCGATATCGCGCGCCATTTTGCGCCCCTGACGGAGGCCCAGCATGCGCGCGTCATGGAATACTGCCGCACCACCCTGCCCGTGAAATACGCCGAAGTCGAGGCCGCATCCGGCTATTTCGACAGCCCCCGCGTCTGGCAGCTGTCGGTCTACGACCACACGGGCGCGGCGACGCGCTTGCGCTACCGGCTCGAGGCCGACGGCGGCGCCTGTCTCGACGAGGACGCCGCACCGCTGGCCTGGACCACCGACATTCCTGCAGCGAAGCTCTATGCGGCACTCGAACTCGGCGAGTCCCTGACGTCGATGTACATGCGCATCAACGATACCGTGTTCGACGCCGAAACCGAACGCGAACTGGCGGATGCCGATGTGGTCGACGACCCGCTGATCCGCTGCCTTTTCAGCGCCACCTTCGGCGCTTACCAGGCGGCCCAGTTGCGCAGGCTGCTGGAAGCTTCCTCGTCCTGACGGGCGGCGCCGGACTCAATCCGCCTGGACGATGAACCCGGCGACCAGCGCGGCGAGTTCATCCGGCCGCTCCCGGTGCGGCACATGGCCGGTATCCTGCATCATCACGATGCGCGACGGCCCGCCGCAACGCTGCGCAATCATCTCGGGATGGTGCGCCGAGCCGTATTCGTCGCGTACGCCATGGATGGCCAGCACCGGGCTGGTCACCATCGGCAGGACGTCGGCGAGCGACCAGCCTCCGAACGCGGGATCGAGCCAGGTGCCGGTCCAGGCGTCCAGCACCCATTTGGCTTTCTCTCCGTGATACCTGCTCAAGCGCTCGAACTGGTCCGCGTTTTTAAATTCTTCCTTCGCGATCTGAATGCCTTGCCGGGTTTCGTCGGCGGCATACGCCTGGGCCGCGACGGTGATCAGCGCGCTGCAGTCGTTCGCGTAGCGTGCGGCGCAATGGACCGCCATGCCGCCGCCCACGCTGTGGCCCAAGGCGACGAAGCGCTGCAGGCCGAGCCGTTCGCGGATCAGCGGGAAGAAGCGTTCGGCCTCATCGGCCACGAAATCCAGTTGCAATTTATCCTGCCTGGGGCCGGAACGGCCGAATCCCAGCCTGTCGTAGGCAACCACGCTGCGGCCGGTGGCGGCGGCCAGCCTTGCGGGGAAATCCCGCCACAGATCCACGCAACCCAGGGAATCATGGAAAAGTACGATGGGCGCCTTATCGGCGGCGCCGTTCCAGATGCGGGTGAAGGTGCGGCCTTGCGGGTGGGCGATCCAGACGTCTTGGTGCGGGGGAGGGGAGATTGCGGGCTTGTTCATCGCAAAACGATAGCATAAGGGACCGGGGGCGCCATCTCGCAATAGAATATAGCCGGGTTGACTACGAGGAGACTACCATGCAGCAAAGCTTGAGCTACGTGCACGGCGCACATGAGGTCCCGCTGATCGGGGAATCGATCGGGGTTCATCTCGCATCGATCGCCGCGCGTTTCGGCGATAACGATGCGCTGATCGTGCGCCACCAGAATATCCGCTGGACCTACCGCGAATTCGACGAGCGGGTGACACGCCTGGCCGCCGGTCTCCTCGGGCTCGGGCTGGAGCCCGGCGCCCGGGTCGGTATCTGGGCCCAGAACTGCGCCGAATGGGTGCTGGTGCAGTTCGCGACCGCGCGCGCCGGCCTGATCATGGTTAACATCAATCCGGCCTATCGCCGCTCCGAGCTCGAATATGTGCTCAACAAGGTGCGGTGCAGCGCCCTGATTCTGGCTCCCGCATTCAAAGCCAGCGATTACATCGGCATGGTGCAGGAGATTGCGCCGGAAATCCAACATTGCAAACCGGGTGCGCTGCAGTCGCTGCGGCTGCCCCACCTGCGCCACGTCGTGCGCCTCGGCACCGAACGGACGCCCGGCATGGCCAATTTCGATGAGCTGCTGGCGCCGCCCGGCGCCGAGGCGCTGGCATTGTTGTCGAAGGTGCAGAGCGAGGTGCAGTTCGACGACCCGGTCAATATCCAGTTCACCTCCGGCACGACAGGAGCGCCGAAAGGCGCAACGCTGAGCCACCATAACATCCTGAACAATGGCTTCTTCATCGGCGAGGCGATGAAGCTGGGCATGCGCGACCGTCTTTGTATTCCGGTGCCCTTGTACCACTGTTTCGGCATGGTGCTTGGAAATCTCGCCTGCGTCACGCATGGCGCGGCCATGGTATTCCCCGGCGATAGCTTCGATCCGAAAGCGGTATTGGAAACGGTGCAGGCGGAACGCTGTACCGGCCTGCATGGCGTCCCGACCATGTTCATCGCCATCCTCGATCATCCGGATTTCAAGCAATACGATCTGTCGACGCTAAGGACCGGCATCATGGCGGGCTCACCGTGCCCGGCCGAGGTGATGAGCCGGGTCATCAATCACATGCACATGGACGAAATCACGATTGCCTACGGGATGACGGAGACCTCGCCCGTGTCCTTCCAGAGTTCGGTCGACGATCCGGTCGAGCTGCGGGTCACGACCATCGGGCGCGTCCATCCTCACCTCGAGGTGAAGATCGTCGACGCCAATGGCCGTATCGTTCCCCGAGGCGTGAAAGGCGAACTGCTGACCCGCGGCTATTCGGTCATGCTGGGCTACTGGGACGACGAGGAAAAGACGCGCGACACCATCGATGCGGCGCGCTGGCTGCATACGGGCGACCTGGCCGTCATCGACGAGAACGGTTTCGCGGCTATCGTGGGCCGCTCCAAGGACATGGTGATCCGTGGCGGCGAGAACATCTATCCGCGTGAGATCGAGGAATTCCTGTATCGCCATCCGAAAATCATGGACGTGCAGTGCGTCGGCGTGCCGGACCAGAAATACGGCGAGGAACTATGCGCCTGCATTATCCTGCGCCCCGGGGAGGAGGCCAGCGCCGAAGAGATCCAGGATTTCTGCCGCGGCCAGATTGCCCATTACAAGATACCCCGCTATATCCGCTTCGTGTCTGCCTTCCCGATGACGGTGACGGGCAAGATCCAGAAGTACGTCTTGCGGGACCAGATTGCTACCGAGCTCGGCCTCGCCGGCTGAGCAATCGAACCATGGAATGCAAATGTCGGACACTAAAAACACCCCCTTTCAGCTCACCCTGACCGATATCGAAGTCGGTTCCCTGCTGGTAAAAGTCCTGGCGCAGCATGCGAAATCCGGGCGGGGAGAGCCGATCGCCCACGAGGATTTGCTGACGCTCGGGCGCAATATGTATCCGAAGGATGCGATGTTCGGCCGCGAAGTGCCGGTCGGGATCGGCATGAAGCTCGCCTTTGTCGAGTCCTTCTGCAAGGCGAAGGGCTATCCGAACCTCGCTTGCCTGGCGGTCGACAGGGCGACCATGGACCCTGGATGGGAGATCGAAAGGGAGGCCGTGGCGGCGCAAGACTGGACGGGCGTCGATGCGGCGCTGGCGGCATACGCAGAGGCAGCACGGGCCGCGGTGCCGAAGCGATTCAAGCCGCGGAAGGAACGTCCGGCCGACGTCGCCTGGTATGCCTTTTACTGCTCGCATCGCGAGGCATGCGCCCGGGTCTCGGCCGAGGACAAGAAAGAGATCGTCAATCTGCTGATGGCAGGTCTGGATCCGGACACGGCGCTACGTCGCGTCATGGCTGCGAAAGCAGGGTAGTTTATGCCCCTTGCATACCCTTGTGCGGTTTGCTATAGTGCGCCTCCTGCTTCTGCAGCGCACGTCGAGATTCAACACCGAGTGCACACTGAAGAAAAGGATGAGTTGACGAACACTGCGAAACACTGCATAATCTCGCTTCTCTGCTGCTGACGAACAAAACGATTCGCCGGATG